>NZ_MCIC01000008.1:0-30119 GCF_002025745.1 Hydrogenophaga sp. H7
TGAAGTCCCCTTGAAAACCTGAACCACCCGGAAGTAGAGAATTCCCCAAGACGGAGTCTCTACATGAAGAAATCCAGATTCAGCGAAGCGCAGATAGTCGGCATCCTCAAGGAGGTCGAGATGGGTGCCAAGGTCGGCGAGACGTGCAGGAAGCACGGCGTGAGCGAGCCGACCTACTACAAGTGGAAGAGTCAGTTCTCTGGCATGACGGTCTCGCACCTGGCGCAGCTTCGGCAACTGCAGGACGAGAACGCCAAGCTCAAACGCATGTATGCCGACCTGGCGCTCATGCACCACGCGCTCAAGGACGTTGTCGACCGAAAGCTCTGACCCCGGAGCGTCGCGAGATGGTCGTTCAAGCCCTCATGGCCGAGCACGGCATGAGCGAGCGCCGAGCCTGCCAGGCCAGCGGCATTGCCCGCTCCACACTGCGCTACCGACCCATTGCGCGCGACGACTCCGGGGTCATCACCTTCATCCAGATGCACATGGCGCTCAACCCGCGCCACGGCTTTGGCCTGCTTTACGACAGTGCCCGCCACCAAGGCAAGCCCTGGGGCAAGACGGTGCTTTGGCGCGTGTACTGCGAGCTGCGGCTGAACCTGCCACGGCGCGGCAAGAAGCGTTTGCCGGCGCGCATCAAGCAACCGCTGGAGGCTGCTGGCCAACCCAATCAGGGTTGGAGCTGCGACTTCATGGCCGATGCACTGTGGTCCGGCAGGCGATTCAGGACCTTCAACGTCATCGATGAGTTCAACCGCGAGGGCCTGCGTATCGAGGTCGACACCAGCCTGCCGGCAGCCCGTGTCATACGTGCCTTGAATGAGCTGGTGGAAGTGCGCGGAGCGCCGCTGTCGATTCGCCTGGACAACGGCCCGGAGTTCATCGCTCACGCTCTGTCCGAATGGGCGAAATCCAAGGGCATCGCGCTCAATCACATCCAGCCAGGAAAGCCCACGCAAAACGCCTATGTCGAACGATTCAACAAGACCTACCGAACCGAGGTGCTGGACTGCTATGTCTTCGAGTCATTGCAGGAGGTGCGTGATATGACGGCCGACTGGCTGCACCGCTACAACCACCAGCGCCCCCATGAATCTCTCGGCCGAATCCCACCGGTCGAGTACCGTGTCAAACTGTTCCCCAACCTCTACTTCTGACTGGCTCAGGAATTCGAGGGGACTTCAAACCCAGTTGCACGTGGGCGGCTGTCATTTATCCAGGTATATGCGTGACCCGTGAAACCCTGAAGCCCCGTTCATCCGGTGACCTTGACGTTATCAATCGTCTGAGAGGCCCCGTTCGGGTCTAAACCTGTCACGCAGTCCGGCTCTTCACCGGCTGCCCATCCTTCATCCCGCTCCCCGGATAAAGAATCACCGTCTCCCCCGCCTTCAGCCCGTCCTTCACCCAGGCGCTGTCGGCATTGCGGTCGCTGAACGTCACGGTCCTCGCGCGGGCCTTGCCGCCCTCCACCACGAACACCTGCCAGCCCTCCCCCTGCCTCACCAGCGCGGCCGAGGGCACGAGCAGCGCACCGTCTTGCGCTGACACGGTGATGCGCGCGTCGACGCGGAAGCCGTCGCCGAGCTTCTGCAGTTCTTCCGACGGCGCCTTGAGCGCGACGGTGACGTTGACGCGCTGTTCTTCGATGCCCAGGGCCGAGGTCTTGGTGAACGCGACCGGGTCCACGCGCGCCACCTGCCCGGCCAACGGCGGCTGGTTGCGGCCGGTGGACAGTTGCACCGCGGCGCCCGCGGCGATGCGCGGCGCGTCGCCGGAGAGCACGTCGATCACGGCCTCCATGGCGCCGGTGTCGCCGATTTCCAGCAGCGGCGCGCCGGCCTGCACGGGTTCGCTGCTGTCCTTGTGCAGCTTGAGCACGCGGCCGTCGACCGGGCTCTTGAGCGACCACAGGCCCTGTGCAGCGCCGGACGGCTCGGCACGGCCGAGCGCGGCGCGGGCTTCGCTGGCGGCGTGGCCGGCGGCGGCCTGTTCGGCTTGCGCGGCTTTCAGGGCCTGGGCTGCGGCCTCACGCGCCAGGCGGCTCTGGTCGCGGGCGGACGGGGCGATGAAGTTGTCCTTGGCGAGCTGCGCGGAGCGTTCGGCTTCGAGCGTGGCCTGGGCCAGCGCGGCCTGGGCGCGCTGCACGTTGGCGCGGGCGGCGGCCACGGCGGCGTCGGCGCTGCCCACGCGCTGCTGCAGCACGCTGCGGGTGCGTGCGTCGATCATGCCGGGCGCATTGGGCGTGAGCACCGCGACCACGTCGCCGGCCTTCACCGCGTCGCCCACCTTGAGCGTGGGCCGCTGCAGCTGCGCGGCCGTGGGCGCGGTGACCAGGTAGCGCTGCTGCAGGCGCAGCTGGCCGTCTTCCTCGATCACCTGCTCGAAGCGGCCTTCGGCCACGGTGGCGGTTTCCACGTCCAGCGGGCGCGGGCGGTAGGAGGCCCAGAGGATGGCGGCCAGGGCCGCAAAGGCCAGTCCGCCGATGAGCCAGCGGCGTTTTTTCGCCGCTCCGTTGTTCGACTTGTTCATTCGCGTACCTTCAAGACAGAGACCAGATCCAGACGGTCGATGTGGCGGCGCACCAGCAGGGCGCTGGCCACACCGGCGGCCAGCACGATGAGCGCGGCCGAGGCGTAGGTGGACGGTTCGATGACCACCGGAAAATCGATCGCGTCGCTGGCCATGAGCTGCATCATCAGCGTGGCCAGGCCCCAGCCGGCCAGTGCGCCCAGCGGCAGCGCGACCAGCAGTTCGGCCGCCAGCTCGGCCAGCAGCAGCACCGAGACCTCGGCCCGCGTCATGCCCAGCACGCGCAGGCTGGCCAGTTCCCACGCGCGTTCAGACAGGGAAATGCGCGCCGCGTTGTAGATGATGCCCACCGCCATGGCCACGGCGAACAGCGTGAGGATGCCGCTGAACACGCCCATGTTGCGTTCGGTGCGGTGGTTGAACTCGGCCATGGAGCTGGCCTTGTCGAACACCGAGTTGATGCCGGGCGCCGCCTTCACCGCGGCCCAGAAGGCGGGCATGGCAGCGGGATCCACCTGCAGCGCGGCGTCGGCCACGCCGTCGCCATCGCCGGCCAGGCGGTTGAGGGTATCCAGGTTCATGTAGAGCAGCTGGCCGAACATGGTGCGTGCGATGTCGACCACCTCCACTTCCACGCTGCGGCGGTTCCACAGGCGGAACTGCAGTGTGATGCGGTCGCCCACCTGGGCGCCGATCTCGCGCGCCAGCAGGCCCGAGAGCACCACGCCGTGGGCCGGCAGGGCCAGCGCGCCGCGGTCTTCGTCCACCAGGCGCATCAGCTTCGCGTTGCCGCGCAGGGCCATCACCGCCGTGTCGTTGCTGCGCCCGCGCAGCGTCACCTTCACGGGTTCGGTGCGGTAGACCTCGGCGTCGAGCACGCCGGGCAGGCGCTGCAGGTCGCGCACCACGGTCACGGGCACCGGCCGGTGGAAGTTGACCAGCACGTCGCCCTGCTGCACCTGGCGGAACTGCACGTCCACGATGTGGGCGATGGCGTCGAGCCAGAAGGCGCCCGAGATCTGCAGCGCGACGGCCAGCGCGATGCCGGTGACGGTGAAGGCGGCGCGCAGCGGCCGGCGTTCGAGGTTGCGCACCACCATGCGCGCGCTGGTGGACAGGAAGCGCCCCAGGCCCAGGCGCTCGACCAGCGTGGCGGTGTAGGCCGGCGGCGCGGGCGGCAGCATGGCCTGCGCCGGCCGCAGCCGCACCACGGCGTGGATGGCGGTCCAGGTGCCGGCGGCGGCGGCCAGCCCGGCGATGGCGGCCGAGAGCAGGACCAGGGTGGTGTCGGTGGCGTAGGCCAGGCGGTTGAAGCGGAACACCTCGTCGTACAGGCTGAGCATGCCTCGGCCGATCAGCTGGCTCAGGCCCAGGCCCACCACGACGCCCAGCCCGGCGATGACCAGCGCGAGCTGGATGTAGTGCCACGCGATGGCACCGTCGGTGTAGCCCAGGGCCTTGAGCGCGGCGATCTGGCTGCGCTGCGTGGCCACCTGGCGGCTGAGCACCACGTTGAGGATGAACATGGCCACAGCCAGGAAGATGGCCGGCAGCACCGTGCCCATGACCTTGAGCTGCGCCAGTTCGTCGCTGACGATCTTGGTGGAGAGCTGCCGGTCGCGCCCCACCGCGCCGATGCTGCCGTAGGGTTCGAGCAGCCGGTCCAGCGGCGTGAGCACGGCGCGTTCAGGAACACCGGCTTCGAGCCGCAGCGCGGCCTGGTTGAACGCACCCTGCATGTCGAACAGCTCGGTCATGCGGGCGCCGTCGATCCACCAGATGCCGAAGCCCGTGTCGTCGGGCGCGCCGCCTTGCGAGGCGAACACGTATTCGGGCGTGGCGGCCGTGCCCACCAGGTGGATGCGCTCGCGCCGGCCGTTGAGGATGGCGTGCACCACGTCGCCGGGCTTGAGCTGACGGGCGGCGGCGAAGCGGTCGCTCACCAGGGCTTCGAGCTGGGCGCCGCGCTCGGGCCAGCGCCCCTGCTTGAGGCTGAGCGCGTTCAAGCCCTGGCGCCCGGCCTGCGCGGCCGACAGGTCCAGCCCGATGAAGCGGCCGGTGACCGGCTGCACCACTTCGGGCAGGTCCACCTGGGCGTCGAACACCACTTCGAGCTTCACCTCCGCCACGCCGGGAATGGCGCGGAGGCGCTCGCCCAGCGACACCGGCGCACGCTTGATGCCGGCGAACAGGTCGGCCAGGCGGTTGTCGGCGTAGAAGGCGTCGCGCGAGGTCTTGAGCGAGTCGTGCACCGCGAACATGCCGACGAAGCCGGCCACGCCGATGGCCACCACCACCGCAATGGTGACCACCTGCGCACGCAGGCGCCTGAGGTCGCGCCAGAGCTTCGTATGAAGGGTGCTCATCTCAGAGCGCTCACCACCGCAGCGTGGACGCGGCCACCTTGTGCGGGTTCACATGGGTTTCGACGATGCGGCCGTCGGCCAGGCGCAGCACGCGGTCGGCCATGTCGGCGATCGGCGCGTTGTGCGTGATGACCACGGTGGTCGTGCCCAGCTCGCGGTTCACGCGTTCGATGGCCTGCAGCACCATGACGCCGGTGGCGCAGTCCAGCGCACCGGTGGGTTCGTCGCAGAGCAGCACGGCCGGGCGCTTGGCGATGGCCCGCGCAATGGCCACGCGCTGCTGCTCGCCGCCCGAGAGCTGCGAGACGAAGTGGTGGCGCCGCTCGGCCAGCCCCACCAGGGCCAGCGCCTCGGCCGGGTCCATCGGGTCCTCGGCCAGGTCGGTCACCAGGGCCACGTTCTCCTCGGCCGTCAGGCTGGGGATGAGGTTGTAGAACTGGAACACGAAGCCGACGTGCTCGCGCCGGTAGCGCGTCAGCTCGGCGTCGCCCGCGCCGATGAGCTCGTGCACCTGCCCCTCGTGTGTCCAGCTGGCCGAGCCGCTGGTGGCCGTGTCCAGCCCGCCCAGGATGTTGAGCAGCGTGGACTTGCCGCTGCCCGAGGCGCCCAGCAGCACCACGAACTCGCCGCGCACGATGTCCAGATCGACGCCGCGCAGCGCGTGCACCGCCGTGTCGCCCTCGCCATAGGTCTTGGTGAGGGCGCGGGCGGTGAAGACGGAGCCGGCGCCGGGTTGGGAAACGGGATCGGAAACGGTCATGGCGCTATGTTCGCGCAAACGGGTCACAGCTGGCTGACATGCGTCAAGGCACCTTGCAGGCCCTCAGCCCGCCGCCGACTGCCGCAAGGTCTTCACCAGCAGGTCGTGCAGGCCGTCCACCGCCTTGTTGCCGCGCGACTCGCGGCTGCGGTAGACGCCCACCTCCATCGGGATCAGCGGGCCCAGGCCCTGCTCGGCGCCCAGCACCTGCAGGTGCGGCGGCGCGCTGCATTGCGTGAGCACGGCCACGGCCAGGCCGCTGTCCACCGCCGCGATCTGCCCGGCCAGGCTGGAGCTGTTGTAGACCACCTTGTAGCGCCTCCCCTGTTGCGCCAGCGACTGGATGGCGCCGCGCCGCGCGAGGCTGGCCTCCTCGTACACCGCGATCGGCAGCGGGTCGCGCCGCCACAGCTCGAACTGCGCCGAGCCGACCCAGACCATGGGTTCGTGGAACAGCAGGGTGCCGCGCCGCGCGTGGTCGCGCGAGACCAGCGCCAGGTCCAGCTCGCCACGCGCCACGCGCGGGATCAGTGATGGCGACTGCTCGCAGTGCAGCTCGATCTCGACCCCGCTGTGCTTGGGCGCGAAGCGCTTGAGCACCGGCGTGAGGTATTTCGCGGCGTAGTCGTCGGGCACGCCCAGGCGCACGCGGCCGGTCAGCTCGTCGCCGTGCAGCGCGGCCTGCGCCTCGGCCTGCAGGTCGAGCATGCGCCGGGCGTAGCCCAGCAGGGTCTGGCCGTCGGGTGTGAGCTGCAGCTTGCGCGGCCCGCGCTCCAGCAGGCGCCGGCCTGCCGCGTCCTCCAGCTTCTTGAGCTGCATGCTCACGGCCGACTGCGAGCGGTGCACCTCGCCGGCCGCGGCCGACAGCGAGCCGGCGTCGACCACCGCCACAAAGCATCTGAGCCAGTCGATCTGCAGATCCTGCGGGGTCATGGGCGGCGTCCTTGCATGCGGTTATCGAATGGAAACGATGTGAATTTTGCGCTTTTCGGGATTCATGAAACCCGGCACAGTCTCGCCCCATGACCACAACCGATGACCTCCGCTCACAAAGTGCCCTCACCCGCCGGCTGGTGTGGGCCGGCTTTCGCGAGATGCTGCCGATCGCCCTGTTTGTGCTGGTGTTTGGCGCGGCCTTCGGCCTCGCGGCCCTGCAGCAAGGACTGAACACCCCATGGGCGGTGCTGATGAGTTCGGCCGTGTTCGCCGGCGCGGCGCAGTTCGCGGTGCTGGACCTGTGGGGACCGCAGGTGCCGCTGCTGCCCCTGGCGCTGACCGTGTTCGCCATCAATGCGCGCCACCTGCTGATGGGCGCCACGCTCTACCCCTGGCTGCGTCAGCTGCCGCCCGCGCGGCGCTATGGCGTGATGGCGCTGGCGTCGGATTCCAACTGGGCGCTCGCCATGCAGGCCCTGGGGCGCGGACAGCCGGGCCTGGGGCTGCTGCTGGGCGGTGGCCTGGCGCTGTGGGTGTTCTGGATCATCGGCACCGTGCTGGGCACGCAGGTGGGCAGCCTGATCGCCGACGCGCGGCGCTGGGGCCTGGACATGGTGATGGGTTGCTTCCTGCTCGCCATGGTGGTGGGTGGCGAGAAGAACCTGCGCATGCTGCTGATCTGGGTGGCGGCGGGCGGCGCGTCGATCGCGGCCTGGCACTGGCTGCCGGAGAACAGCCACGTGGTGACCGGCACGCTGGCCGGCGGCTTGCTGGGCCTGCTGTGGAAGGAGAAGAGCGATGAGCGTTGAATCCACCGGCTGAGGCACCCTGCTGATCGTCGCCGTGATGGCGCTGGTGACCCTGGCCACCCGCTGGGGCGGTGTGTTCGTGATGTCCTACGTGCCCATCGGGCCACGCGTGCGGCGCTTCATCGCGGCCATGTCGGGCTCGGTGCTGGTGGCCGTGCTGGCGCCGATGGCCGCGCAGGGCGACCTGGGCGCCCGCGCGGCACTGGCCACGACCGCCCTGGTGATGCTGGTGCTCAAGAAGCCGCTGCCGGCCATTGCGGCCGGGATTGTCGCGGCGGCCCTGTTCAGGCAGTTCTGAGCGCGCTCAGGGCTTGAGGATCAGCGGCGCGATCTGCTCGACGTAGTACTTCACCGCGGGCAGCGTCAGGTGCCCGTAGTCGTAGCTCAGGGGCACCGAGGACCCGGGCTCCATGCGCGTGAGGCAGCCCTGGCGGTTGCAGAAGTAGTCCATGCCGGAGATGAACTCGATGCCCATGGCCTTGGCGCGTTGGCGCATCTCGGCGGTGGCGGCCTTGACGTGGGGGTCGAGGTACTCATCACCCAGGCGCAGCGGAATGCGCTGCTGCTCGCGCCACACCTTCAGCAGCAGCTTGGGCAGGTCTTCGCGCCAGTAGGGCACGGCGCCGAGCAGCACGATGCGCTTGACGCCGGCCTTCTTGAGCTCGGCCACGGTGGGTTCCAGGCCCGAGGTGTCCTTGTAGCGGCCTTTGACCTTGCCCTCGTGCCACCACGCATAGAGCACGACGATGTCGGGCTTGCTCTCGCGGATGACGCGGATGGTGTCGTCGTTCAGGCTCTTGCACAGCGGGCGCGGGTCGATGCCCAGGATGGGCGGGCAGATGGCCGCGGTGCGTTCGCCCAGGCCGAAGCTGTACTTGCCGCTGTCCTGCAGCGCCTTGAAGCCCGGGTAGAGCGAGCCGGCGTGCGAGTCGCCCCAGAGGAAGACCAGCGGGCGCTTCTGCTCGACGCAGAAGGGTTTGTAGTGGCTCGCCGGCAGCTTGTAGTCGAGCATGCAGTCGCCGTCGCGCCAGCCTTCGATGATGGCGGGCCGGCCGCCCTTGGACGAGAGCGTCTTGAGCAGGGCCTGGATCTGTTCGGGCGTGCCGTCCTGCCCCGGCTGGTTGGCCGCCAGGCGCTGCAGCCGCTCGGGCTGGCCGTCCTGCTTGTAGATGGTGAAGCCGGTCAGGCCCGTCATCGCCACCCCGGCACTCAGCGCCACGGTGGTGAAGCGCCACTGGCGCCAGTGGCCGAAGCGGATCGGCGTTTCCACCAGCCGGTAGGTCAGCCAGGCCAGCAGCACAGCCAGCAGCACCCAGCCGACCTGGTGCAGCGCCGGAGGCACGCCGCCGTTTTCGATGTGCGGGTAGGCCAGCAGCGGCCAGTGCCAGAGGTAGAGCGGGTAGCTGATCAGACCGATCCAGACCATGGGCTTGCTCGACAGCACGTAGCGGTTGAACCAGCCGCGCGGGCCGGCGGCGATCATCAGGCAGGTGGCCAGGGTGGCGGCAAAGGCCCAGCCGCCAGGAAAGCGGCGTTCGGGGTCGAGCTTGACCATGACGGCGGCCATCAGCACCACACCGGCGGTGGAGAGCCATTGCACCCGGGCTCCGGCATGCTGCACCGTGGTGCCCGGTGCGGGGCGGCTGGCGGCCAGGAAGGCGCCCATCATCATTTCCCAGAAGCGCCCCAGCGGGTTGTAGAAGGCCGGGTTCGGATCGTCGAGACGCACCAGCCAGAGGTTGAACGCCAGCGAGGCCAGCAGCAGGGCTGCGATCCAGATCCGCTTGGGCTGGCCCACGCGGTGCAGCACCACCAGCACCAGCGGCCAGAACATGTAGAACTGCTCCTCGATGGCCAGCGACCACAGGTGCAGCAGCGGCTTTTCGACCGCCGAGGCGTCGAAGTAGCCGGCCTCCTGCCAGAACGCAAAGTTGGACACGAAGAAGCTGCCCGCCAGCGCGTGCTTGCCCACCGCCTTGTATTCCAGCGGCGAGAGCACGAACCAGCCGTAGGCCAACGTGGACGCCAGCACCAGGAACAGGGCCGGGAAGATGCGCTTGACGCGCCGCGCGTAGAAGTCCGCGAAGCTGAAGCGGTTGCGGGCCAGGTTGTCCAGGATGATCGAGCTGATGAGGTAGCCCGAGATCACGAAGAAGATGTCCACACCGACGAAGCCGCCCGGGAACAGCTCGGGAAACGCGTGGTGGATCACGACGGCAGAAACGGCGATGGCACGCAGGCCATCGATGTCGGAGCGGTAGTTGTCTGCGTGTGGCAGGTGGGACATGTAACAGGGTCGGGGAACAACAGGGGGCGCAGCATCCTAACAAAGGACGCCGGCTCACCCGGGCCGCAGGGCCTCCCGCGCGGCGGCCACCATCCGCCGGGTCAGCCCGTCGAGCAGGCCGGATGCCGCCCGCGCCGTCTGCCAGTACAGCGGCACATCCAGCGGCGTGCCGGGCGCCAGCTCCACCAGCGTGCCCTCGGCCAGGTGGGGCTCGATCATGCCCTGCGGGAACATGCCCCAGCCCATGCCGGCCAGCGCGGCGGTGACGAAGGCGTGCGACGAGGGCAACGTGTGCCGCGGCAGTTCCACATGGCGGTGGCACAGGCGCCGCACCCAGCCGGCCTGCAGCTCGTCCTTGGTGTTGAACAGCAGGCTGGGCGCCTGGGCCAGGCTGCCTGCGCCCACCCCCTGCGCAAAGTGCTGTGCCACGAACGCCGGGCTGGCGGCGGCCAGGTAGCGCATCACGCCCAGCGGCTGGCTGTTGCAGCCGGTGGCCGGCCGCGCGGTGCCGGTGACGGCGGCCACCACCGCGCCGGTGCGCAGCCATTCGGCCGTGTGGTCCTGGTCGTCCACGCTCAGCTCCACCAGCACCGGCGCCTCGGCCGCGAAGGCGGCCAGCGCGGGCGCGAACCAGGTGGCCAGGCTGTCGGCGTTGACGGCCACCGGCAGATGGACCCGCGCCCCACCCTCGGGCGCGATGGCGGGCAGCGCGTCGGTCAGCTCCGCCTCCAGCAGGCGCACGCGGTCCATGTGCTGGCACATGCGGCGGCCGGTGTCGGTGGGCCGGCAGGGCTGGCCGCGCACCACCAGGGCGCAGCCCACCCGCTCCTCCAGCAGGCGGATGCGCTGCGAGATCGCCGAGGGCGTGACGTGCAGCGCGCGCGCCGCGCGATCGAAGCTGCCCTCGCGCACCACAGCGGCCAGGGCGTTGAGGGCGGCGTAATCGAGCATGGATTCAGTTTCTCTAAAGCAGATGAAGGAAAGACAGTTTGTCTTCATCCACCAGCACTGGCAAGCTCGGCCCATGTTGTCCACGTCTTTCGCCCAGGCGCTGCCCGTGTTCGTGCAGGGCCTGCTGCTCTGCTTCGGTCTCATCGTCGCCATCGGCGCGCAGAACGCCTTCGTCCTGCGCCAGGGGCTGCGGCGCGAGCATGTGGTGCCGGTGGTGCTGTTCTGCGCCCTGGCCGACGCGGCGCTGATCAGCGCCGGTGTGCTGGGCATGGCCCAGGCGCTGGGACGGCGCCCGGTGTTTGCGCAGGCCATGGCGCTGGCGGGCGCCCTCTTTCTGGCCTGGTACGGCTGGCAGGCGCTGCAGCGGGCCCGGCTGTTCGGCCCCCACGCTCCACCGCAAAGCGGGTCGCTGCCCCCCGGGGGGGCTGATCCGGCTTGGGGCGGCCCGGCGCCGGATCGGCTCTCTCGGGGCGCCGCGATGGCCCAGGTGGCGGCGTTCACCCTGCTCAACCCGCACGTCTACCTGGACACGGTGATGCTGATGGGCAGCATCGGCGCCCAGCAGCCGGCCGGCCTGCGCGGCTGGTTCATCGCCGGCTCCAGCCTCGCCAGCCTGGTCTGGTTCTGCGGCCTGGGCTTCGGCGCGCGCTGGCTGGCGCCGCTGTTTGCAAAACCCCGCGCCTGGCAGGTGCTGGACGGCCTGATCGGCCTGACCATGTGGGCGCTGTCGGTGCTGCTGCTGCGGCACGCGCTGCAGGGCAGCTGAGCCCGGCCGGCACCGCCCTCTATCTATATATGTACGTCCCCCCGCACCACCGCTTCGACGACCGCGCCGCGCAGCTCGACCTCATCGACGCGCACCCGCTGGGCACCTGGGTCTGCCTGGGCGCGGACGGCCTGACCGCCAGCCACCGGCCCTTCGTGCTGGACCGCACGCGCGGCAACCACGGCACACTGAGCGTCCGGATCGATCCGGACGACGCCGGGGGGCGCGCGGTGCAGGCCGGTGCCCCCTCGCTGGTCGTGTTTCATGGACCGCAGGCCTACATCTCCCCCGGCTGGTACCCCGGCAAGGCGGAACACGGCCGCGTGGTGCCCACCTGGAACTACGTGGTGGTCCATGCCCATGGCGCCGTGCGGTGGACCGCCGATGGTGCGGGCATCGAGATCGCCATCCAGCGACTGGAAGGCAAGCTCAAGGCCAGCCAGGACGAAGCGCGCGCCGACCGCGAAGGCACCGTCGTGGGCCTCACCGCCTCGGGCTCCGAGGCCGCACGCACAATGGCTGCACTGGTGCAGCACGCACTGAACACATCGCCCCACTGACCACCATGTACCTGCCCACCGCCTTTGAAGAACAACGCCCGGAAGCCCTGCACGCACTCATGCAGGCGCACCCGCTGGGCACCCTGGTCACGCACGGCCCCGACGGGCTGGACGCGAACCACATTCCCTTCGAACTCGACACCGCCGTCGGACCACACGGGCTGCTGCGTGCCCACGTGGCGCGCGCCAACCCGGTGTGGCAGCAGGCGGCCGACACCGAGGTGCTGGTGGTCTTCCGGGCCGCCGACGGGTACATCTCGCCCAACTGGTACCCGAGCAAGCCCGAGCACCACAGGCATGTGCCGACCTGGAACTACGCGGTGGTGCACGCGCACGGCGTGCTGCGCGTGCGCGACGACGAGCGCTTCCTGCGCGGGCTGGTGGCGCGGCTGACGCGAGAGCACGAGGCGCGCTCGCAGCAGCAGAAGCCCTGGAAGATGGGCGACGCGCCCACCGACTACATCGACGGCCTGCTCAAGGCCATCGTCGGCCTGGAGATCGAAGTCTCCCGGCTGGTGGGCAAGTACAAGCTCGGCCAGAACCGCGAGGAGCGCGACCGCCTCGGCGCCGCGGCGGGCCTGGAGGGCCTGGGGAACGTGGAGGCCGCGAAGGCCATGCGCGAGGCAGGAACCCCTTCCTGATCCGCCGGCACCATGCGCGCCGTGGCTGAGGCTCAGTCCCTGTCCGGCGCACCCAGCGGAAAGAGCGCCCGGTAAGGCCGCGCTTCGTCCACCGCGCGGGCGAACGACGGGCGTGCCAGCAGGCGCGTGCGGTAGGCGCGCAGCAACGGGTGCGCCTCGGCGATCGGGTGCACCCAGTCGGCGTAGAACAGCGAAGGTGCTGCGGCGCAGTCGGCCAGCGTGAACGCATCCCCCGCAGCCCAGGTCTTGCCGGCCAGGTGCCCTTCGAGCCAGGCGTAGGCCCGCTCCAGCCGTTCGCTGGCGATGGCCCGCCCCTTGTCGACCGTCATCGGGTAGCGCTGCAGCGCGGTGTCCACCGCCAGCTGCACCGCACTCATCACGTACAGATCGAAATACCGGTCGAGAAAGCGCACGTCCAGCGCGGCCATCGGGTCGGCAGGCAGCAGGCGCACGGGGCCGGGGTGGACCAGCTGCAGGTATTCGATGATCAGGCTGGTCTCGACGATCTGGCGTTCTCCGTCCAGCAGCAGCGGGAACCGGGCGATCGGCCAGCGCCGCAACCAGTCGACCGTGTGCTCAGGTGTGTCGGGCCCGATGCAGCGAAATTCAAACGCTGTGAAGTTCTCGTACAGGGCGACGAGCGCTTTCTGTGTGTACGAAGAGAAGGGGTGACCGTAGAGGACGAGCGGCATGGTGTGACCTGCGAAGGACGACCGTCGGTGGACTGGCCTGCGCCGCCACTGTAGCGGAGCGGGCGCGACGCACACCTGTTCACCCTGTCGGTCACAGGACAGCCCGGCGAAGTGTTCAGCCCCACAATCGGCGCGGTGAAAACACGCCACTTCGCGCAGCTCGTCGCACTCTCGGCCCTCTGGGGCGCCTCCTTCATGTTCATCCGCATGGCCGCGCCGGTCATGGGGCCCTGGGTACTGGCCGCCGGCCGGGTCGGCCTGGCCGCCCTCACCCTGGTGCTGCTGATGTCGGTGCTGCGCCACGCCTGGCCCTGGAAGGAGTGGCGCATGCTGGCAGTGATGGCGCTGCTGTCCGTCGCGGCGCCGTTCATGCTCTACGCCTGGGCCGGCCTGTACCTGCCGGCGGGCTACAGCGCGCTGCTCAACACCACGGCCGTGCTGTTCGGCACGCTGTCCTCGGCCTGGTTCAAGGAAGACACGCTGACCGCCCGCAAGCTGCTGGGCTGCCTGATCGGCTTCATCGGGGTCGGCCTGATCGTGCGGCTGGGCCCGGTGCCGCTGGACGGCACCACCCTGGTCGCGGCCCTGGCCTGCGTCTGCGCCGCCGCCTGCTACGGCCTGGCCACGCCGGTGATGAAGCGCGCCACCGCGCGCATGCAGCCGCTGTCCATCGCCGCGGGCATCCACGTGATGGCCCTGGTGCTGGTGCTGCCGGGCGCGGCCTGGCAGTGGCCTCAGGCCCGCTTCACCGGCGCCACGCTGGCGGCCACCGCGGTGCTGGGCATCGTCACCTCGGGCCTGGCCTACTGGGCGCACCTGCGCATCATCCGCAACGTGACGCCGGTGGCGGCCATGAGCCCGGTGTTCATGATCCCGGTGTTCGGCGTTGCGTGGGGCCACCTGTTTTTGGGCGAGGCGCTGTCGCCGGGCATCTTTGCCGGCGGGGCGCTGGTGCTGGTGGCCTCGGCGCTGGTGACCGGGTTCAACCCGCTGCGCCGCATCTTCGGCGTCACCGACCCGGCCCCCTGAGCGGCCCCACGGGATCGGCGCACCGAAGGGCCTGCCTCACCGTGGCACCTCCGTGCCGTGGGCCGACATCACCCGGGTGGTGTCCATGAACAGCTCGGCACACACCCCGCGCAACCAGCGGTTGGCCGGGTCGTGCTGAAAGCGGGCGTGCCAGTGCTGCTTGACCACAAAGGTGGGGATCGGCACGGGACACGGCAGCACCTGCAGCCCCGCCGACCGGGCCAGGGTTTCGCCGATGTGGCGAGGCAGCGTCGCCAGCAGGTCGGTGGTGGACAGGATGGCCGACAGGCCCAGAAAGCCCGGCAGCTTCAGGTTGATCTGCCGCTCCACGCCCCGCTCGGCCATGGCTTTTTCCAGCAGCAGCTGGCCGGTGCCGGAAACGATGCCCACATGGGCCTCGCGCCGGTACTGCGCCAGCGTGAGGCGCCCCTGGAGGCGCGGGTGCCGGGCGTTGGCCAGGCACACCCAGTCCTGGATGAACAGCGCCTGCTGGAAGAAGCCCGCGTCCAGCCGGGGGATGAGCCCCAGCGCCAGATCGGCCTCGCCCGACTCCAGCGCCTGCGCGATGCCCGGGTGGAGGGCCGCCGCCTCCAGCTGCACCTGCGGCGCAAGCGCACGCACGTGGCTGAACAGGCGCGGCAGCAGGGTGATGTGGCTCGCGTCCGTCATGAAGATGCGAAAAGCGCGCCGGGCCGTCGCGGGGTCGAAGCCCGCCTGCGCCTCGGAGAGGCGGCGCAGCCCGTCGAGCACCTCGCGCACGGTGCCGATCAGCGCCTCGGTGCGCGGTGTGGGCTGCATGCCCTGTGGCGTGCGCACGAACAGCGGGTCGCCCAGCTGCTCGCGCAGGCGGCCCAGCCCGATGCTGATGGTGGGCTGGCTCTGGCCCAGCAGCTCGGCGGTGCGGGTCACGCTGCGGGTGCTGTGCAACGTGTCCAGCAGGCGCAGCAGCCGCAGGTCGATCAGCGGAATGTCCGGGTTCATGAGGCCTCTTGCGTATTGATGAATGCAATGAAGTGTATTGAATCCATTCGATAGACGACATGGAAGCAGACACCCAGAATCCGCCCCATTCCACAACGGAGACGGACAGTGAAGATCGCGGTTCTGGGCGCAGGCGCCCTGGGTTGTGCCATCGGCGGCACCTTGGCGCAGGCCGGCAACAGCGTGGTGCTGATCAACCGCCATCCGGCCCAGGTGGACGCCATCAACACCCGCGGCCTGGTCATGCGCACGCCCGATGGCGAGCAGGTGGTCCGCACCGTCACCGCCGCCACCAGCGCCGCGGGACTGGCCCCGGTGGATCTGGTGATCGTGCTCGTCAAGTCTTTCCACACCGAGGCCGCCATGTCGGCCGCCACCGCGCTGGTCGGTCCACAGACCACGGTGCTCTCGCTGCAGAACGGCCTGGGCCATGAAGACGTGCTGGCGGCCATCGTGGGACGCGAGCACGTGCTGGCCGGCAAGACCTACGTGGGCGGCGTGATGCTGGCGCCGGGCCACATCATCAGCGGCACCGTGGGCAAGGAGACGCTGATCGGCGAACTCGACGGCCGCGTCAGCGAACGCGCACAGCGCATCGCCGCCACCTTCACCGCCGCGGGCCTGGCCACCACCGTCAGCGACAACATCGTCGGCACCATGTGGGACAAGCTGCTGATCAACGTCTCCACCGGCGCACTCAGCGGCATCACGCGCCTGCCCTACGGCCCGCTCTACGAGATTCCCGAGATCGAGGCCACCGCGGTGGCCGCGGTGCAGGAAGCCATGGACGTGGCCGCCGCCAGCGGCGTGACGCTCAGCTTCACCGACCCCCGCCAGGCCTGGCGCAAAGCCCGCGCCGGACTGCCGGCCGACTTCAAGACCTCGATGCTGCAGAGCCTGGAAAAAGGCTCGGTCACCGAGATCGACTTCATCAACGGCGCCGTGGTGCGCTGGGGCCAGCGCTGCGGCGTGCCCACCCCCGTCAACCAGACCCTGGTCGCCTGCATCAAGGGCATAGAACGCGCCCTCAACGCCCACTGAAACCCACGCCCACCATGAGCACACCCTTCGCGCCCCCCACCCGCGCCTACGTCGAACACGTGGCCATCCGTGTCCAAGACATCCACTGGCACATCCGCTTCTTCTACGAGGTGCTGGGCATGGATGTGCGCGAGATCGACGGACCGACCGACGACCCGCGCCAGTACTGGACGCTGGGCGGCCTGCAGCTGATGGCCACGCCCGGCTTCGAGGCGCCGCCCAGCAACGACGCCGGCTGGCTGGCCCATCTGGGCGTGATGGTGGACGACCTGGAGGCGGCCCTGAAGGCCGCCGAACCCTGGGGCGTGAAGGCCCTGCCGCAAGGGCGCAACTGGCTGCAGCTGCCCGACGGACTTGCCGTGGAACTCATCCAGGCCGCGCCCGGCAGCGTGGCCGCGGCCCTGGCTGTCCAACCCCGGGGCTGAACCATGACCACACCCACCACACCCGAAAAGTACTGGGACGATGCCCGCGAAGGCGACGAGTGCATCAGCCCGACCTACACCGTCACCAAGGAACGCATCCTGGCCTATGCCGACCTCACCGGCGACCACACGCCGGTGCACGTGGACGAGGCCTACGCCAACGCCAGCCACTTCGGCTGCATCGTCGCGCACGGCCTGTTCGGCCTGTCCATCGCCGACGGCCTGAAGACGCAGAGCGAGTACCGCTTCCTGCCCGGCATGTCGCTGGGCTGGACCTGGGACTTCCTGCTGCCGATCAAGGTCAACGACGTGCTGCACGTGAAGTTCCGCGTCAGCGGCCTGCGCGCCAGCAAGAGCCGTCCGGGCTGGGGCATCGTGGTGCTGCCCAGCGAACTCATCAACCAGCACGGCCAGGTGGTCCAGAAGGGCGAACACCGCCTGATGATTCCGCGCCGCCTGGGAGCCTTCTGATGCAAGCCCTGCCCCTCACCGGCATCCGCGTCATCGACTACAGCCACTTCCTGGCGGGCCCCTACGTGGGCCGCTGCCTGGCGGCCCTGGGTGCCGAGGTGATCAAGGTCGAACGACCCGGCAGCGGCGACGCCGGCCGCCAGCACGCCCACATCATCGACGACCAGCAAAGCGGCTACTTCCTGCAGCTCAACATGGGCAAGCAGGGGGTGAGCGTGAACATGAAGGACCCGCGCGGCAAGGCCTTCATGCAGCAGCTGTGCGACAGCGCCGACGTGTTCATAGAGAACTACCGCCCCGGCGCGCTGGACAAGCTCGGCCTGGGTTATGCCGAACTCTCGGCCCGCAACCCGAAGCTGGTGTATTGCTCGATCTCGGCCTACGGCCACACCGGGCCCGATGCGCACCGCGCCGGCTTCGGCCTGATCGCCGAGGCCAAGAGCGGCATCATGCAGATGGTGGGCACCCCGGGCGAGGCGCCGCCGCTGCTGCGCATCTCGCTGGGCGACATGTACACCGGCATCCACGCGGTGGCCGCCATCAACGCCGCCCTGCTCGGCCGCGTGAGCAGCGGCAAGGGCCAGCACATCGACATGGCGCTCTACGACACGCTGGTGTCCATGCACGAGTACGCGGTGCAGTGCTACACGCTCTCGGGCGGCACGGTGCTGCCGCAGCAGACCGGGCACGACATGCCGACCTCCACGCTGTATGGCGTGTTCCGCGCGCAGGACGGCGACCTCGTGATCGCGGCGCAGGTGGACGATGCCTGGAAACGTTTCGCTGCGCTGGTGGAACAGCACGGCGGGCCGGCCGGCTTCGGCGCCGATGCGCGCTTTCACGACGCCAGCGGACGCAACGCGCACCGCCTGGAGATCCTGGCCGTGGTCAAACCCTGGGTGGCGGCGCGCACCGTGGCCGAGGTGCTGGCCCTGCTCGACGGCATCGACGTGCCTTCGGCCAAGGTGCAGCGCATCGACGAGGTGCTGGCCGATCCGCAGATCCAGGCGCGCGGCATGGTGCTGGAGCAGCAGCACCCGCACTACGGCACGCTGCGCCTGCCCAACCTGCCGTTCCGCTTCTCGGACTGCGACACCAGCGCGCCCATGCAACGTGTCGCGCCCGACCTGGGCCAGCACAACGCCGACGTGGCCCGCTCGCTGGGCTACAGCGACGCCGACATCGCCACCCTGCAGGCCGACGGGGTGCTGTTCACGAAGTAAGGAGACACCATGTCAGACGCCTACGCCGTCATCGGCAACCCCATCGGCCACACCAAGTCGCCCCTGATCCACGGCCTGTTCGCAGAGGCCACCGGACAGGACATGGTCTACACCGCCATCGAAGGGCGCATCGGCCAGTTCGCGGCCGACATGGACACCTTCCGCGCGGCCGGCGGACGGGGCATGAATGTGACTGCGCCGTTCAAGCTCGACGCCTTTGCCTGCGCCACCGAGCGCTCGCCGCGCGCGCAGATGGCCGGCGCCGTGAACGCACTCCGGTTCGATGGCGAGCGCGTGATCGCCGAGAACTTCGATGGCGTGGGCCTCACGCGCGACGTCGTGCACAACCTGGGTCACCCGCTGAACGGCAAACGCGTGCTGGTGCTGGGCGCGGGCGGTGCGGCCCGTGGGGCCCTGCTGCCTTTTCTGGCCGAAGGGCCAGCCGGGCTGGTGATCGCCAACCGCACCGTGTCCACAGCCGAAGCGCTGGCAGAGGCGGCGAGCGCACACGGCCGGGTGGTGGCCTGTGGTTACGGCGACCTCGAAGGCCTGGAATTCGACCTGGTGTTCAACGCCACCTCGGCCAGCCTTCGCGGCGAGCTGCCGCCGGTGCCCGCCACGGTGTTCGCGCCGGGGGCGCTGGCCTACGACCTCGCCTACGGCAAAGGGCTCACGCCCTTCCTGCGCCTGGCGCAGCAGGCCGGCACGAAGCAGCTGGCCGACGGCGTCGGCATGCTGGTGGAGCAGGCCGCCGAGGCCTTCGCCTGGTGGCGTGGCGTGCGCCCCGACACACGCGCCGTCATCGACCGACTGACCGTGCCCCTGGTCTGAACGGAACACACACCGAAGTCGCCTGATGAGCCACCTGACCCTATACTGCCGGAATGAACGAACCAGTACATTCCCGGAGGCAGGTGGTTCGCGGCAAGGCCCACGAGGCCAAGGCCACCACCCGCACCAACGACCCCGAACGCACCATGGCCAACATCCTGGAGGTGGCCATGAAGGAGTTCGCCGAGAAGGGACTGGCGGGCGCGCGCATCGACGAAATCGCCGACGAGACGCACACCTCCAAGCGCATGATCTATTACTACTTCCAGAGCAAGGAAGGCCTGTACCTGGCCGCCCTGGAAGAGGCCTACCGGCGGGTGCGCACCACCGAGAGCGAGCTCAATCTCGACGACCTGGACCCCGAATCCGCGCTGCGCCGGCTGGTCGAGTTCACCTTCGACCACCATGCGGGCAACGAGCCCTACATCCGCATGGTGATGTCGGAGAACATCAACCGCGGCCAGTTCCTGGCCCAGAGCAAGAGCATCCAGGCGCTCAACCTCAAGGCCATCTCGGCCATCGAGAAGCTCTACGCGCGTGGTGTCGAACAAGGCATCTTCCGCCCCGGCCTGGACCCGATCGACATCCACGCCTCGATCTCCGCGCTGTCGTTCTTCAACGTCTCCAACCGCCACACCTTCGGCCTGATCTTCAAGCGCGACTACACCTCGCCCACGATCGCCACGCACCGCCGCGCGTCCATCGTCGAGATGGTCGTGCGCTTCGTCAAAAAGTAGCGCCTCCGGCGACCGGATCTCTAGGGTAATCCCTGATATATGAAAAACTAACCAGTTCGTACATTACGAACTCCAACGATTCGGAGACACCCCTTGGTCCAGAAACTCATCAACGGCTACTGCCGGCTGCTGGCCGTGCTCATGGTCCTGTCGCTCGCGGCGATGGTGGTCATGGTGTTCGGCAACGTGGTCATGCGCTACGGCTTCAACTCCGGCATCACCCTCTCGGAAGAGCTTTCGCGCTGGCTGTTCGTGTGGATGACCTTCCTGGGTGCCGTGGTCGCCATCAACGAGCGCGGCCACCTGGGCACCGACTCGCTGATCTCGCGCCTGCCGGTGGCCGGGCAGAAGTTCTGCCTGGGCCTGTCGCTGCTGCTGATGCTGTTCATCTGCTGGCTGGTCTTCAAGGGCTCGCTGGAGCAGACCAAGATCAACTGGGAGTCCACCAGCGCCGTCATGGAAACCTCCATGGGCTACTTCTACGCCAGCGGCGTGGTCTTCGCCGTGCTGGCCGCCCCCATCCTGCTGCTGAACCTGGTGCGCCTGGTCACCGGTCAGATGCCCGACAGCGAGCTGATCGGCATCCGCGAGTCCGACGACATGCCGCACGGCGACCCGCACCCCTGATCAGCGCCAGGAGACCTTCCCATGACCATTGCGATCTTCCTGAGCTCCCTCATCGCCGCCATGATGATCGGCGTGCCGATCTCGTTCTCGCTGCTGCTGTGCGGCGCCGCGCTGATGTGGCACCTGAACATGTTCGACGCGCAGATCCTGGCGCAGAACCTGATCGAAGGCTCCAACAGCTTTCCCCTGCTGGCCGTGCCTTTCTTCATGCTGGCCGGCGAGATCATGAACGCCGGGGGCCTGTCCAAGCGCATCGTGGCCTTCGCCATGGCGCTGGTGGGCCATGTGCGCGGTGGCCTGGGCTACGTGGCCATCATGGCCGCGGTCATCATGGCCTCGCTCTCGGGCTCCGCTGTGGCCGACGCCGCGGCGCTGGCCGCCCTGCTGCTGCCCATGATGCACACCGCCGGCCACGACAAGGCCCGTTCGGCCGGCCTGCTGTCCGCAGCCTCGATCATCGCGCCCGTCATCCCGCCCTCGATCGGCTTCGTGATCTTCGGCGTGGCCGCCAACGTGTCCATCTCCAAGCTGTTCATGGCCGGCATCGTGCCGGGGGTGCTGCTGGGCGCGGCGCTGTGCCTGACCTGGTGGTGGGTGGCGCGCAAGGAGAACGTCAAGCCGCCGGCCCGCAAGACCCGCGCCGAGGTCTTCAGGTCCCTGCGCGACGCGCTCTGGGCGCTGGGCCTGCCGATCATCGTGGTGGTGGGCCTGAAGTTCGGCGTGTTCACGCCAACCGAAGCCGCCGTGGTGGCCGCCGTGTACGCGCTGGCGATCTCGCTGCTGGTCTACCGTGAACTCAGGATCAGCCAGCTCTACGGCCTGTTCCTGGCCGCCGCCAAGACCACCGCAGTCATCATGTTCCTGGTGGCCGGTGCCATGGTCTCGGCCTGGCTGATCACCGTGGCCCAGCTGCCGGCCCAGCTGGTGGACCTGCTGCAGCCCCTGCTGGACAGCCCCACCCTGCTGATGTTCGCGATCATGATTCTGGTGATCATCGTCGGCACGGCCATGGACATGACGCCCACCATCCTGATCCTCACCCCGGTGCTGATGCCCATCGTCAAGGCCGCCGGCATCGACCCGGTCTACTTCGGCGTGCTGTTCGTGATGAACAACGCCATCGGCCTGATCACCCCGCCCGTGGGCACGGTGCTCAACACCGTGGCCGGCGTGGGCAAGATCAGCATGGACGATGTGACCCGCGGCGTCTGGCCTTTCATGATCGCCCAGTTCGCGCTGATGTTCCTGATGGTGCTGTTCCCCCAGATCGTGCTGGTGCCGCTGGGCTGGTTCTACGGCTGACCGTTGCTGTTTTCCACACCCTTGCCCGGAACGGGCACGCCAAGGCAAGGGGCTTTTTCGTCTGCGTCCCATCCCTGATCGCTGGAGACAAACCATGAAACGTCTGTTCATCAAGACCCTCGTCGCCACCGCCGCCCTGGCCACCGTCGGCATCGCCGCCGCCCAGGACAAGGTCATCAAGTTCGCCAACCAGAACGCCGCGGGCCACCCCATCGTGCAGGGCATGGAGAAGTTCGCCGAGATCGTGGCGGCCAAGTCGGGCGGCAAGATCAAGGTCAACGTGTTCCCCGGCGGCCAGCTGGGCAGCGACCAGGCCAACGTCTCGGCCTTGCAGGGCGGCACCCTGGAGATGGCCTCGATGAACTCGGGCATCTTCGCCAGCCAGGTCAAGGAATTCGCGGCCTTCGACCTGCCCTTCATGTTCGCCAACGGCAAGGAAGCCGACGCCGTGGTGGACGGCCCCTTCGGCCAGAAGATGCACGCCAAGCTGGAAGAGAAGGGCCTGGTCGGTCTGGGCTACTACGAGCTGGGCTTCCGCAACATCACCAACAGCAAGCGCCCCATCACCAAGGTGGAAGACATCGCCGGCCTGAAGCTGCGCGTGATCCCCAACCCGATCAACGTGGACTGGGTCAAGGCTCTGGACGCCAACCCCACGCCGCTGCCATGGCCCGAGGTGTACGCCGCGCTGGAGCAGAAGGCCGTGGACGGCCAGGAAAACCCGGTCGCCACGATCTGGGGCGCCAAGCTGCACGAAGTGCAGAAGTACATGACCCTGACCAACCACCAGTACAACCCGCAGTCGGTGGTGATCAGCAAGAAGTTCTGGGACACCCTGTCGGCCGACGAGAAGAAGATCATCGGTGACGCCGTGGCCGAGTCCACCAAGTTCCAGCGCGCCCAGGCCCGCGCCTCGGTGGCCAGCACGGTGGAGAACCTGAAGAAGGCCGGCATGACCGTCTCCGAACTGGCCCCCGGTGAACAGGTCAAGCTGGTCGAAAAGATGAAGCCGGTGATCACCAAGCACGCCGGCGCCGTCGGCGAAGCCACGGTGTCGGAACTGCTGGCCGAACTCGCAAAAGCACGCAAGTAAGCCCCCCCTGCGCCGCGCCTTCGGGCGCGTCCCCCCTCAAGGAACGCCATGAAAAAAATCCTCATCCTCAACGGCCCCAACCTCAACCTGCTGGGCACGCGCGAGCCCGCCCAGTACGGCTACACCACACTGGCCGATGTGGAGGCCTTCTGCAAGGCCCATGGCGCGCAGATCGGCTACGAGGTGGAGTGCTTCCAGAGCAACTGGGAAGGCGCGCTGCTGGACAAGATCCACGAGTACGGCCGCCTGTACAAGGCCGGCGAGGTGCTGGGCGTGGTCATCAACCCCGGCGCGCTCACCCACACCTCGATCGCCCTGCACGACGCGATCAAAGGCGTCGAGCCGATGCCTGTGATCGAGTGCCACATCTCCAACGTGCATGCGCGCGAAGAGTTCCGCCACCACTCCTGGGTCTCGCCCGCCGCCGCCGGCATCGTGGTCGGCTTCGGTGTGGACGGCTACCTGGTGGCCATGGACGGCCTGGTGCGCAAGTTCGTGAACTCGGCCGCCACGAAGAAACCATGATCAACGGCCACACCGAACTCATCGCCCACATCGGCTACCCGACGCACACGTTCAAGTCGCCGATGATCTACAACCCCTTCTTCGAGAAGCACGGGATCAACGCGGTGGTGGTGCCCTTCGGCTGCAAGCCCGAGGACTACCCGGCATTCCTCAAGAGCGTGTTCACGCTCACCAACATCCGCGGCGCGCTCATCACCATGCCGCACAAGGTGGTCACCGTCGGCCTGCTGGACGAGGTCACCCCCACCGTGCGCGTGGCCGGCGCCTGCAACGCCGTCAAGCGCCTGCCCGACGGCCGCCTGGTGGGCGACCAGTTCGACGGCGCCGGTTTCGTGCGCGGCGTGCTGCGCAAGGGTCTCAAGCTCGCCGGTGCGCGCGTGCTGGTGGTGGGCAGCGGCGGCGTGGGCTGCGCCATTGCCGCCTCGCTGGCCGGCGCGGGCATCGCCCACATCAGCCTCTACGACGTGAACACCGCCGCGGCCGAGGCCCTGGGTAAGCGCATCCGCGACAACTACCCCGCCATCGACGTGAAGACGGGCAGCAACGACCCGGCCGGCTTCGACCTGGTGGTCAACGCCACCCCCATGGGCATGAACGAAGGCGACCCGCTGCCGCTGGACGTCTCGCGCCTGGATGCCAGCACCTTCGTCGGCGAGGTGGTGATGCGCACCGAGATGACCGCCTTCCTCACCGCCGCAGCGGCCAGAGGCTGCAAGGTGCAAGTGGGTTCCGACATGCTGTTCGAAATGATCCCGGCCTATCTGGAATACTTCGGTTTCGCCACCACGACCGCCGAAGAACTGCGCACCGTGGCCCGCCTGAGCTACTGACCCGCAGCCCCTCCTTGCCAGACCCCCACTACCCCCACCCCGGCCGCGGCATCGCCCTGGCCGTCCTCGCCACCGCCTGCTTCGCCCTGCTCGACACCACCAGCCAGTACGTGGGCGGCGTGGTGCCGGTGATGATGGCCGTCTGGCTGCGCTTCGTGGTGCAGGCCGGCATGACCGCAGCCATGCTCTATCCGAGCCAGGGCCGTTCGCTGTTCGTCACCCGCGCTCCTTGGTGGCAGCTGCTGCGCGGCGCGCTCATGGTCACCTCGGGCACCGTGGCCTACATCAGCCTGCAGCACGTGCCTGTGGGCGAATTCACCGCCATCCTCATGCTGGTGCCGCTGGTCATCACCCTGCTGGCCGCGGTGCTGCTGCGCGAACACGTCAGCGCGCTGACCTGGCTGCTGGTGGCCGGTGGGCTGACGGGCGCGCTCATCGTGGTGCGCCCCAAGGGCTCGGACCTGAACATCGGCATGTTCCTGCCGCTGCTGCTGGTGGTCATCAATGCGCTCTACCAGATCGTCACCAGCAAGATGGTGAAGACCGAAGACCCCGGCACCATGCATTTCTACACCGGGCTCACCGGCCTGGTGTTCGGCACAGTGGCCCTGCCCTGGAGCTGGGCGCCGATGCAGGACCCGATGCTCTGGCTGCTGGTGGGCCTGATCGGCGTGTTCGGCTCGCTGGGCCACTACTTCATGATCAAGGGCTACCAGAAGGCACCCGCCTCGCGCATCACGCCCTACATGTACACGCAGATCGCCTTCGCCACCCTGGCCGGCTGGGTGGTGTTCGGCTATGCGCCCGACGTGTGGACGGTGCTGGGCATCGCACTCATCGCGGTGTGCGGCGTGCTGGGCGTGCGGGCGCGCTGAACGCGCCGCCTCAGCGCGAAATCTTGCGTTCCACCTCGGCCACCCGGCCCGCGTGGAAGCGGATGACGGTGAGCGTCTGCGGGTCCCGGGGGTGAGGGAAGTAGGTCCAGGACTTCTCTTCGGGCTGGCCCCGCACGGCGCGGCGCACGGCCTCGTGGTCGGGCGGGCCGATCTTCAGCACCACCTCGCCCTCCCCCATGCCCTGGCGGATGAACTTGCGCTCAGCGGCGTCGGGCTCAGCCGGCACGGCGGATGTGCTGGCAAAGAGCAGCAAGGCCGCAGTCAGCGGCAGCAGGGCGCGGCGGGTCACAGGTTGCATCAAAGGCTCCAAGGGTGGGCAAGGTTCATCGGACAAAACAGTTGTCGGCGGGCACGGTCGCCAGGCTGGCCGACACCGCCGACAGCGTGGGCTGGATGCTCGGGATCTCGTCGCCCAGCAGGCACAGCAGCGGCGGCGAGCGCAGCGCCCAGATGGCGCCGTGGCGCGTGCCGATGACGGTGCGGTACACGCCCCAGTGCGCGGCCACGCCGGCGCCCGCCTCGGAGCGGTCGAAGCTCAGCGTGCCCAGCTTGGACGGGCCGGTCAGGCGCCCGCCACCGGCGCAGTCGTTGCCGCCGAAGGTGAACACGCCTTCGTAGTAGTCCAGCGTGTTCGCGCCGGTGACGCGGGCGCGCAGCATCTTCTTGTAGGACTGGCCTCCGGCCTTCGCGCAGCCCTTCTGCACCCAGTCGCCGGCCAGGGCTTGGAGCGACACCGACGGCGTGGCCCCGCCACTGCCGCCATCGGGCGTGTCGTCGCCCCCGCCGCCGCCACAGGCCGACAGGGCCAGGGCGAAAAGCAGCGCCACGGTGGTGGCGGGACGGCGTGCGAAGCCGGGCAGCGGACGGATGCGTGGCATGAAGAAACTCCTGAGTCGCTTGAAAAAAGGGACGAACGCGTCCCGGCCGGGCGAACGACGCCCCGCCTGGGCACAAACCCGGGTCGCTGGTGAAGGGGAAAAAACTCAGCCCGGCTTGCGGGCCACGATGAACACGCGGATGTCCTTGCCCTTGGTGCCGTGGCGCTCCACCGCCTCGATCACCAGGCCCTGGCGCACCATGGCGGCCTGCAGCGTGTCGGCATCGAACAGGAGCACGTGGGGCGCCTTGCCGATGGCCTGCATCACCGGAATCGCCAGCCAGCGGATCAGCGGGTTCATCTCGGCCACACAGGCGGTCTTGGAAATCAGCAGGCCGCCCGGCCGCAGCGCCTGCACCGCCGAGGCCAGCGCGCCGTCGAGGTCGCTCACCAGGTGCAGCAGGTTGAAGGCCAGCACCGCGTCGTAGTCGCCCGGGCCGATCGCGGGCGCATCGGCATCGGCCAGCGCAAACGCCAGCTGCGGAACGGGCTCGGCCGCCAGCTTCTCGCGGGCGATGGCGATCATGCCGGCCGACACGTCGGTGGCCAGCAGCCGCCGCGTGAACGGCGCCAGCCGCAGCGCGGTGCTGCCGGTGCCGCAGCCGATCTCCAGCACGTTCATCTCTGCGGTCAGCAGGCCCTGCACCCGCCGCAGCGTGGCCTCGTAACCCGGCATGTCGGCAATCGGGTCGGCCGCGTACTTGCGCGCGATGCGGTCCCAGAAACGGGCCTTGCGGGACACCACGTCGCCGCTCTGCGGCGGCTGTTGGGTGTCGAGGGAGGGGGTGGTGGACAGCGGCATGACCGGCATCCTATCCATGCACAAGCCCGATAGGAACTGCGGTAAATTGCAGCGGACATATACATAAACGCATGAACAACCTCGACTGGAACCAGCTCAAGGCCTTTCTGGAAACCGCCGAAACCGGCTCGCTCTCGGCCGCCGCGCGCAAGCTGGGCCTGACCCAGCCCACGCTCAGCCGGCAGGTGGCCGCGATCGAGCAGCGCATGGGCGTGACCCTGTTCGAGCGGGTGGGCAAAAGCATGGTGCTCACCCCCACCGGCCTGGACCTGCTGGAGCACGCGCGCGCCATGGGCGCGGCCGCCGACGCGCTGGGCCTGGCCGCCACCGGCCGCTCGCAGGCCGTGGGCGGCGTGGTCTCGGTCTCGGCCAGCGACGCGGTCGCCGCCATGCTGCTGCCGCCGCTGGTCAAACAGCTGCGCGAGCAGGAGCCGGGCATCGCCGTCGAGGTGATTCCGTCCAACGCGCTGAGCGACCTGCTGCGCCGCGAGGCCGACATCGCGGTGCGCCACGTCAAGCCCGAGCAGCCCGAGCTGATCGCCCGCTTCATCCGCGAGGCCACGGCCCACTTCTATGCGTCGGAAGCCTGGGTGAAAACCCACGGCCACCCGCGCAGCGCCGAAGACGCCGCCCACCTGCCCTTCGTCGGCTCCGACCGCCAGGGCCGCTACCTGGGCTACCTGCGCATGCACGGCCTGAACGTCAGCGAAGCCAACTTCAGCTGCTACGCCGACCACACCGTGGCGCACTGGGCGCTGGTGCAACAGGGCCTGGGCATCGGCGCCATGATGGAAGAAATTGCCCGCGACACACCCGGCATGGTCCGCGTGCTCGACGACCTGCCGCCCATCCGGTTCCCGGTCTGGCTGGTGACGCACCGGGAGCTGCGGACTTCGAGGCGGATTCGGGTGGTGTTTGAGGCGTTGGCGGAGGGGTTGGGGTGAGGGGCTGGAGGGCTGGTTGCGACCCGGAGGCGTCATTCGCGACGGGCCGAAATGCACACCCGGCCCGCCCTTGTCTGTAACCGGCAGTTTCCCTGGCAGAAGTGGGCGACACGCCGCTAGACTGCCTTGCGACGGCTACCGTGGGTTGCAGGAGTTGCCAATCCTGTTACACCTGTACATGCACACAGCATTGTGCTGTATTGCATTGATTTCAAAGTACTTTGGAGGTCTCATGCGATTTTGTTTAACGACTGCATCCGATGTTATCCTCCATTTTGCGGGATATATCTAAGTTGGCCCAAAAAGCAATTTCTAAGGAAGGAATGAAATGAATGCTCGTTTCTGGAAGCTATCTCACGGTGCCGCCGAGTTCCCGTTTGAGGAATTCCTTGCCTTACTGGAGCGGCGGGTGGTTTGTGTTCACAAGGACACGAAAGCAAAAGCCACCTCACCGACAGCGCAAGGCGAAAATTTTGTGAATGCGACGAGTGGTGATTATTTTTACCTTACTCATGGAAACCAAGGAATTTATATACTTGGGCAATTCATCGGACCAGCAAATATATTCTCTTCCCGCGGTGCGGGGTGGGTCGAAAGAGAGTATCGAATCATTCGCACATCCAAGTCTCGTGAACCCTATTCTGGCGAGCACAAATGGTGGACTCCAGATGACAACTCAACCTTCATTCAAATCCCAGCAGCGGAATTCTTCTTGTTTGAGCAATTAATTCTCAGGCCATACTTCGATCTTGAACTTAAGAGTTATGGAATTGGGGGCTAACCCATCATTCCAGAGGACCGCCTCCGGCGACCGATGAATTCAAACTTTAAGAGTTACTACTAGCCATGGCTCTTACAAAAATGGAGGTCTTGGGTTTCAGAGGTTTCAAGACACTCGGCACGATAGGTTTTTCCGTTCCAAATGGAGAGATTGGAAGTGGATTGACAGTCATCACTGGGCCAAACAATGCCGGGAAATCTTCAATCCTTGAATTTGAAGTCCCCTCGAATTCCTGAGCCAGTCAGAAGTAGAGGTTGGGGAACAGTTTGACACGGTACTCGACCGGTGGGATTCGGCCGAGAGATTCATGGGGGCGCTGGTGGTTGTAGCGGTGCAGCCAGTCGGCCGTCATATCACGCACCTCCTGCAATGACTCGAAGACATAGCAGTCCAGCACCTCGGTTCGGTAGGTCTTGTTGAATCGTTCGACATAGGCGTTTTGCGTGGGCTTTCCTGGCTGGATGTGATTGAGCGCGATGCCCTTGGATTTCGCCCATTCGGACAGAGCGTGAGCGATGAACTCCGGGCCGTTGTCCAGGCGAATCGACAGCGGCGCTCCGCGCACTTCCACCAGCTCATTCAAGGCACGTATGACACGGGCTGCCGGCAGGCTGGTGTCGACCTCGATACGCAGGCCCTCGCGGTTGAACTCATCGATGACGTTGAAGGTCCTGAATCGCCTGCCGGACCACAGTGCATCGGCCATGAAGTCGCAGCTCCAACCCTGATTGGGTTGGCCAGCAGCCTCCAGCGGTTGCTTGATGCGCGCCGGCAAACGCTTCTTGCCGCGCCGTGGCAGGTTCAGCCGCAGCTCGCAGTACACGCGCCAAAGCACCGTCTTGCCCCAGGGCTTGCCTTGGTGGCGGGCACTGTCGTAAAGCAGGCCAAAGCCGTGGCGCGGGTTGAGCGCCATGTGCATCTGGATGAAGGTGATGACCCCGGAGTCGTCGCGCGCAATGGGTCGGTAGCGCAGTGTGGAGCGGGCAATGCCGCTGGCCTGGCAGGCTCGGCGCTCGCTCATGCCGTGCTCGGCCATGAGGGCTTGAACGACCATCTCGCGACGCTCCGGGGTCAGAGCTTTCGGTCGACAACGTCCTTGAGCGCGTGGTGCATGAGCGCCAGGTCGGCATACATGCGTTTGAGCTTGGCGTTCTCGTCCTGCAGTTGCCGAAGCTGCGCCAGGTGCGAGACCGTCATGCCAGAGAACTGACTCTTCCACTTGTAGTAGGTCGGCTCGCTCACGCCGTGCTTCCTGCACGTCTCGCCGACCTTGGCACCCATCTCGACCTCCTTGAGGATGCCGACTATCTGCGCTTCGCTGAATCTGGATTTCTTCATGTAGAGACTCCGTCTTGGGGAATTCTCTACTTCCGGGTGGTTCAGGTTTTCAAGGGGACTTCA
>NZ_MCIC01000009.1:0-2500 GCF_002025745.1 Hydrogenophaga sp. H7
TTCTCAATAATAGCCTGACGATGACCTACTTTCACACGGGAACCCGCACTATCATCGGCGCAAAGTCGTTTCACTGTCCTGTTCGGGATGGGAAGGAGTGGGACCAACTCGCTATGGTCGTCAGGCATAACTTGTTGCCTGGCTGAACGGGCTGTTCAGCCAGACGAATTCATAGAGTTTCGAATCAGCTGTTTTTGATTGCTGCCAACGTCATGATATTAGTCATGAGGGCATAAGACATTTGCACGAACCGTCTTTTCAGACACGTGGTTTCGTCAAAGTTATAGGGTCAAGCCTCACGGGCAATTAGTATCGGTTAGCTTAACGCATTGCTGCGCTTCCACACCCGACCTATCAACGTCGTGGTCTTCAACGACCCTTTAGGGGGCTCAAGGCCCCGGCAGATCTAATCTTGGAACGAGTTTCCCGCTTAGATGCTTTCAGCGGTTATCTCTTCCGCACTTAGCTACCCGGCAATGCCACTGGCGTGACAACCGGTACACCAGAGGTGCGTCCACTCCGGTCCTCTCGTACTAGGAGCAGGCTTCCTCAAATCTGCAGCGCCCACGGAAGATAGGGACCAAACTGTCTCACGACGTTTTAAACCCAGCTCACGTACCTCTTTAAATGGCGAACAGCCATACCCTTGGGACCGGCTACAGCCCCAGGATGAGATGAGCCGACATCGAGGTGCCAAACACCGCCGTCGATATGAACTCTTGGGCGGTATCAGCCTGTTATCCCCAGAGTACCTTTTATCCGTTGAGCGATGGCCCTTCCATACAGAACCACCGGATCACTATGTCCTGCTTTCGCATCTGCTCGACTTGTCAGTCTCGCAGTTAAGCACGCTTATGCCATTGCACTATTAGCACGATGTCCGACCGTACCTAGCGTACCTTCGAACTCCTCCGTTACACTTTGGGAGGAGACCGCCCCAGTCAAACTGCCTACCATGCACTGTCCCCGATCCAGATAATGGACCTAGGTTAGAACCTCAAACACACCAGGGTGGTATTTCAACGTTGGCTCCACAAGATCTAGCGACCCTGCTTCAAAGCCTCCCACCTATCCTACACAGATCTGTTCAAAATTCAATACAAAGCTACAGTAAAGGTTCATGGGGTCTTTCCGTCTTTCCGCGGGGAGATTGCATCATCACAAACATTTCAACTTCGCTGAGTCTCAGGAGGAGACAGTGTGGCCATCGTTACGCCATTCGTGCAGGTCGGAACTTACCCGACAAGGAATTTCGCTACCTTAGGACCGTTATAGTTACGGCCGCCGTTTACTGGGACTTCGATCAAGAGCTTGCACCCCATCAATTAATCTTCCAGCACCGGGCAGGCGTCACACCCTATACGTCCACTTTCGTGTTTGCAGAGTGCTGTGTTTTTAATAAACAGTCGCAGCCACCTATTTTTTGCAACCCATTCGTGCTCAGATGTTCTCATCACACTACTAGGGCACACCTTCTTCCGAAGTTACGGTGTCAATTTGCCGAGTTCCTTCTCCTGAGTTCTCTCAAGCGCCTTAGAATACTCATCTCGCGCACCAGTGTCGGTTTGCGGTACGGTCAATTACAAGCTGAAGCTTAGTGGCTTTTCCTGGGACCTCGTTCAGTTACTTCGCGAGCAAGCTCGCTCGATCGGCAGCCTCGGTATATGACGGGCGGATTTGCCTACCCATCGCCTACATCTGCCTAAACCGGGACATCCAACACCCGGATAACCTATTAAGATCCGTCCCCACATCGCACTTGTAATCGGTACAGGAATATTGACCTGTTTCCCATCAGCTACGCATCTCTGCCTCGCCTTAGGGGCCGACTCACCCTACGCCGATGAACGTTGCGTAGGAAACCTTGCGCTTACGGCGAGGGGGCTTTTCACCCCCTTTAACGCTACTCATGTCAGCATTCGCACTTCTGATACCTCCAGCAGCCTTTACAAGCCACCTTCACAGGCTTACAGAACGCTCTCCTACCACTTGCAATAAATTGCAAATCCGCAGCTTCGGTAACTGGCTTAGCCCCGTTACATCTTCCGCGCAGGACGACTCGATCAGTGAGCTATTACGCTTTCTTTAAATGATGGCTGCTTCTAAGCCAACATCCTGACTGTTTTAGCCTTCCCACTTCGTTTCCCACTTAGCCAATTTTAGGGACCTTAGCTGGCGGTCTGGGTTGTTTCCCTCTTGAGTCCGGACGTTAGCACCCGGTGCTCTGTCTCCCAAGCTGTACTCTGCGGTATTCGGAGTTTGCCTTGGTTTGGTAAGTCGCCATGACCCCCTAGCCAAAACAGTGCTCTACCCCCGCAGGTAATACTTGAGGCACTACCTAAATAGTTTTCGGAGAGAACCAGCTATTTCCAAGTTTGTTTAGCCTTTCACCCCTATCCACAGCTCATCCGCTGGTTTTGCAACACCAGTCGGTTCGGACCTCCAGTACCTGTTACGGCACCTTCATCCTGGCCATGGATAGATCACTTGGTTTCGGGTC
>NZ_MCIC01000009.1:5000-13134 GCF_002025745.1 Hydrogenophaga sp. H7
CCTCTCAGACCAGCTACAGATCGTTGGCTTGGTAGGCCTTTACCCCACCAACTACCTAATCTGACATCGGCCGCTCCAATCGCGCGAGGCCTTACGGTCCCCCGCTTTCATCCATAGATCGTATGCGGTATTAGCACAGCTTTCGCTGCGTTATCCCCCACGACTGGGCACGTTCCGATGCATTACTCACCCGTTCGCCACTCGTCAGCACCTTGCGGCCTGTTACCGTTCGACTTGCATGTGTAAAGCATGCCGCCAGCGTTCAATCTGAGCCAGGATCAAACTCTTTAGTTCGATCTTGAATTACTCATAAAAACGGAATTGAAGTGAACTTCACTTCTATTCTCATGAGCGTTTAAAGTCTTGCGACTTGAACTCTTTCGAGTTCTGTTTCGCAATCGCCTTCAAACGCCCACGCTTATCGGCTGTATGTTTTTAATGATCCTCAAGAAACCCAAGCATCGCTTGCTTTCTTGTTTGCTTTGCTGCGATCAGCGAAGCCTTGCAGTATACACCAGTTTTTGAGCTTGTGTAAAAAAATGAAAGAGGCACTGTCAAGGCAACGGGCCATTCCTCGAGCTGTGCCCACCATCCGCTGCGCGTGGATGCACCGAGCATCCGTGCCAAGCCGGCTAATCGCGGTATCCACATGACGCTGCACACGTTTAAGTAAGGTCTGCAAAGCCCCGGCGCCCATGGCCCGATGTGAGACATTGACGGCATGAAGCAACTGAGCCTGGGCGAGAACGGATTCGAGCGCTTGGGCCTTGAAGACGCGCGAGCGCGAGTTCCTAGACGAGATGAACCTGGTGGTGCCCTGGGCTGCGCTGGTGTCCTTGATCTCGCCACATGCGCCTGCACCGGGCGCCAAGGGCGGACGCCCGCTGTTTGCCGTCAAGACCATGCTGCGCATCCACTTCGTCCAACAGTGGTTCAACCTCTCGGACCCGGCTATGGAAGAGGCGCTGTACGACATGGCGCTGTTCCGTGAGTTTGCGGGCCTGGATACCGGTGAACACAACCTGCCTGTTGATTCATCAGCACAACTGAGCCAGTGATAACGTCGAATACTGAGCCACTGGTTTGATGGATATTCTGGCTACTCGGTTGTGGATAAGTCTATCGGGTCTGCTGTTTTTCGGTCTCCTTTCTGAGCTTTGCTGCGTGGCTTTGATGGTGCCGCGCCAGCGGCACTGGAATGCTTGAATCGCCAGCTCTCGTTGCCCGTCTCTACGATGTGGCAGTGGTGCGTGAGGCGGTCGAGCAAAGCCGTGGTCATCTTGGCGTCGCCGAAGACGCTGCTCCATTCGGAGAAGGTGAGGTTGGTGGTGATCACCACGCTCGTTCGCTCGTAGAGTTTGGACAGCAGGTGGAACAGCATCGCGCCGCCCGACTGCGTGAACGGCAGGTAGCCCAGTTCATCCAGGATCACCAGATCGACGTACATCAACCGGTGTGCCAACTGCCCGGACTTGTTCTGCGCCTTCTCCAGTTCCAGGGCGTTGACCAGCTCCACCGTGGAGAAGAAGCGCACCCGCTTGCCATGCTGGCGGATGGCCTCGATTCCCAGGCTGGTGGCCAGGTGGGTCTTGCCTGTGCCGGGGCCACCGACCAGCACCACGTTGTGGGCCGAGTCCACGAAGCCAAGGGTGTGCAGCTGGCGCACCAAGGCTTCATCAATGGGCGTGTGGGCGAAGTCGAAGCCGGCGAGATCGCGATGCGACGGGAACCGCGCCACGCGCATCTGGTAAGCCATGGAGCGCACCTCGCGCTGCGCGGTCTCTGCCTTGATGAGCTGGTGCAGCACGGCCTCGTGATCCAGCGACTTCATGCGCGCAGTGCCCAGCACCTCCGGCCAGGCACTGGCCATGCCGTGCAAGCCCAGCGCCTTGAAGGCATCCATGAGGTCATGCATGGTCGGACTCCGGTGAGGCCTCTTGAGGCTGGGCGTTGCGCAGCGTGTCGTAGCGCTGCAGGTTGGCCAGTGGCGGTGTGTTGAGCGCGAGCAGTGTGGCCACCGGCGGCTCGGGCATGCGCTGCTCCTGCAGGCGCGAGAGCAGGTTGAGCACGTGCTCGGCACTCACCCGCCCCGACTGCAGCGCCAGCTCCACGGCCACCAGCACGGCTTCTAGCCCATGCAGGCTCACGCCCATGAGCACCTGCGCCATCACCCTGTCGCCACCGCTGTGGCGCAGCAACTGGCGCTGCAACTCCTGCAGGGGTTCGGGCATGGTCTTGAAGGGCGCGCCGTTGCGCAGCGCGCCGGGCTTGCGCTCGATCAGCGCGATGTAGTGCATCCAGTCGTAGAGCGTCTGGTCCCGCTCGAAGCTGCGCTGCAGGCGCACCTGTCGCCCATCGGGACCGACCACCAGCAGGCCATCTGCGTAGGCCCGCAGACTGACCACCGCGTGGATCCATTCGCATGGCACGCTGTAGCGGTTGCGCTGGAAGTGGATCAGCGAAGTGGCAGAGACCCGCACCGGCTGCTCCACATAGCCATCAAACGCCCGGGGGTTGGGCATGAGGCGTGCACGTTCGTCCTGCCAGACGTCGGCCACCGTGAGGTGCCCCCACTCTGGGTGACTCATCTCGCCCCAGGCCTTCACACAGGCTTGCTCCAGCCAGTCGTTGAGCTCGTCAAGCGATCCCCAGCGGCACTCACTGGCCTCGCGCCAGATGTCCTTGCGCCGGTCCTGAACGTTCTTCTCGACGACTCCCTTCTCCCAGCCGGCGGCCCGGTTGCAGAACTCCGGCTCGAACAGGTAGTGCCCGGTCATGGCCTCGAAGCGCGCATTGACGCTGCGCTGCTTGCCCTGACCGACCTTGTCGACCGCGGTCTTCATGTTGTCGTAGATGCCCCGCCGTGGCACGCCACCGAAGAGAGCGAACGCCCGCGCATGTGCATCGAACAGCATCTCGTGCGCCTGACTGTAGTACGCCACCAGACAGAAGGCGCGACTGGCCGCCAGCTTGGTGTGTGCCACCTCCAGGCGTAAGCGTCCGGCAAACCCAGGCCTACCGAGGCCGGTGATCAGGCGTCGGCGGGTTTCCAGCGGTGTGGCAGGAGCTCGACGATGCGGCTGGCCTTGTGCGTGGGCAGTCGCGTGAGCACGTCCTTGAGGTAGGCATACGGGTCGTGCCCGTTCATACGGGCCGACTGGATCAGGCTCATGACGGCGGCCGCTCGCTGGCCCGCACGCAGGCTGCCGGCAAACAGCCAGTTGTTACGACCGATGGCAATGGGCCGGATCTGGTTCTCGATCCAGTTGTTGTCGACCGGCAGTTGTCCGTCATCCACGAATCGGGTCAGCGCATCCCAGCGCCGCAGGCTGTAGTCCAGCGCCTTGGCGGTTGCTGATCCGTCGGGCACCTGGCGCCGTTGCAGCGTCATCCACTCGTTAAGAGCGTCCAGGATCGGCCGGGTCTGCTGCTGCCGAACGGCTTGCCGTTGCTCGGTGTCCAGCTCTTTGACGTCCCGCTCGATCTCATAGACCCGGGCGAACTGCTGCAGGGCGAACTCGGCGATCTGGCTCTGGTTGGCCGCGTGCAGGTCGAAGAACTTGCGCCGGGCATGGGCCAGACAGCCAACTTCGGTCACGCCGCTGGCGATCAAGGCCTTGTATCCGCTGAAGTCGTCGCAGGTCAGGCTGCCCTTCCAGGCCTTGACGGTGCCGTGGCCCAGGAAGCGCCGGGCGTGCTCGCCCGAGCGCGACTCGCAGAAGTCGTAGACCACAGCCTTGATGCTCTCGAAGGCCCCCGGCGCATAGGCCCAGAGGTAGGCGCGGTGCGTCTTGCCATCGCCGGGCTTGAGCATGGCCACCGGCGTCTCATCGGCGTGTAGCACCCGGTGGCTGAGGATCTCGGTCTTCAGGGCATCGACCAGCGGCTGCAGCCGCACCCCGCAGGTGCCCACCCACTGCGCCAGGGTCGAGCGAGGGATGGCCAGGCCAGCGCGGCCGAAGATCGCCTCCTGCCGGTACAGCGGCAGGTGATCGGCGTACTTGCCCACCAGCACCTGGGCCAGCAGGCCGGTGGTGGGGATGCCTTTGTCGATGACGTGCGCCTCGACCGGCGCTTGTTGAATGGTCTCGCACCGGGCGCAGGCCCACTTGCCGCGGATGTGGCGCTCGACACTGAAGACGCCGGGCACATAGTCCAGCTTCTCGGCCACGTCCTCCCCGATGCGTTTCATCTGGCAGCCACACGAGCAGGTGGTGGACGTGGGTTCGTGGCGGATCTCGCGGCGTGGCAGGTGCGCTGGCAAGGGCAGCCGCTTGGCTTGTTTCTTCTCGGGGGTGGTCGGCGTTTGCGCCTGCGACAGCACGTCGATCTCGCTGGCCACGGCCGCCAGGTCCGCTTCGATCTCGTCGTCGAGCAGGCTCTTCTGCTCAGGGCTGAAGCGCTCTGATTGGGCGGCGAACTTCATGCGATTCAAGAGCGCGTTCTCGTGCGTGAGCTTGTCGATGAGGGTCTGCTTGAAGGCAAGCTCCTGGTCCTTGGCAGCAGCGGCTTGCAGCATGGACAGCAGCGCCGAGCGCAATTGCTCGGGACTCAGACTATCCAGGGATTGCGGCTCTACGACCATGGGCATGACTGTGCCAGCGCCGGTAACGCCACGCCATTGGCACATGCACCGATTGGCAGGCCGCATGTCAGCGATCAGATTCAGAGCACGGTGATGAGGCCACCATCGCCCAGGCGCTGCCAGGGCAGGCCCAGCACCAGAGCGTCGAACTGCGAGCGGCTGAGCGTGGTGGTCAACGCACCGTCACGCGGCCAGACGAACTTGCCGCTGTTCAGGCGCCGCGCCGCCAGCCACACCCCAATGCCGTCGTGTACCAACACCTTCATCCGGTTGGCAAACAGGTAGGCGTGATGCGGGCGCGCAGCACCGAAGACCGCCACCACGCGGGCCAGGGCCGATTCCGTTCCGGCGCGCATGTCCAGCGGCTCGGTTGCCAGCCACAGGGCGTCAATACGGATCATCGCAGCAACTCACGCAGTGCCTGGGCGCATTGAGCAGCCGCCGTCACCGGCCAGTTAATCGTGATGGTGGTACCGGCACGCTGCAGCTCGATACGAATAAACTCGCCCTCCGCGCCCGAGGCAGCCCCTGCCGTCTGAGCAACGCGAACATCGCTGACGCCCGTCGGAACAGGTAGGGCAACAAAGGCCGGCGGTTGCTGCTGGACGTGTGTTCCCGTCAAGCGATCTTCGCGTAACCAGCGGTGCACCATGTTCGGGTGCAGGCCGTGACTCAAGGCTACACCCGCCACAGATGCACCAGGCCCACGGGTTCGAGTCAGTACCAGCGCCTTGAAATCAGCGCTGTACTCGCGCCGCAGTCGGCGCTGTCCATCGATCAATCGTTCCATCGTCCCCACGATCTCCTTCGTGGGGACGATCGTCGATTACCGTCATCGACTCAAGATGGGTTCACCGGACGCATACCTCCAGGCGGCGGCGCAGCCCACCGATGAACAGGTACTCGCCGCTACAGTCGAACTGGAATGCCTCGCCCAACTCGAAGCTCAGCGGCACAAACCCCGCGCCGCGTGACGCGTTGCCTTGCTCTTGCTGCCAGCGCTGGGCAAAGGCGTACACCGGTCCCCGACTGCCGCTGTGGCCCTGCGCCCGCAGCGCTTCAAACATCGCCTTGATCCCGCGCCGATCGCGTTTGCTGCGATGGCTATCGGCCTTGAGCCATTGGCTCAACTGATCCTTGTACGGGTCCAGGATGCTGGGGCCCGACACCCGTTGCGGGTATCGGGGCTCGACCATCTGTCCGTCCTTGAGCCACTTGGTGGCTGTATTGCGCGAGATGCCCAGCCTGCGGCTGGCCTCGCGCACCGACACGTCCTGCCTCAGCACGAGGCGGCGCAACTTGCTCAATGTGCTCACGTTGATCACTCCTGCTCCCCCGTGCTGAAAAACTCAGCACGATAGAGCGGCAACGTGGCTCAGATTTCAACGTGAACGCGTCCCGAAATGGCCCAGCTCTGGAAATGAATCAACATTCATACAAGGAGAGCAGCTTCCTTAGGTAGTGTCCTGTGGAGATGTCTCCGCCAAAACTGAAGCCACCTCTCCCCGTGAACTCATCTTGCAGTTCATCTGTGCTGCTGATTTGTCGCAAGAGTTCTGCGGTGAAGTCGTACCAGCGCCTGGCCTCATCGTTCTCATTGATCGACGCATTGGGAACCGCCCTGCCGCGCTCCAACTGCAGCTTGATCCGCTCCTTCGCCTCCGTGAGCGGAACAATCAATCGAGTCCGCTCTTGCGTTCTTTCGTCTTGCTTGCTGCGAGCCATGTGTCAAGTTGGATGAAAACGGGGGAGCTGCATGCTAAGGCATCTCACTGTTCGATCCCATGGCTACCGGCCCCAATGACTGCATGACGACGGACAGCGTGCGTTCGGCTAGCGGAGACGAGGGGCAGCAACCGCTGGAGGCCGTGTGAAAACCCTCTCGCAGCTTTGTTATCCAGCCGGTAGAGTCCGCAGACATATTGAACAGCGAGGTCAATATGTCCAGATTCATCGAAGGTCAGGACAGGCAGCAAGTCACATTGCTGCCGGAATGCTTGGATGACTTCATCGCAGAGGACAACACGGTTCGAATTGTGGATGCCTTCATCAACGAGTTGGACCTTGCGTCTCTGGAGTTCCAGGGCTTGCAGCCGGCGTCAACCGGGCGGCCTTCGTACCACCCCTCAGTGCTGCTGAAGCTGTACCTCTACGGCTATCTCAACCGCATCCAGTCCAGCCGCAGACTGGAGCGCGAATGCCAGCGCAACGTGGAACTGATGTGGCTGACCGGCCGGCTCGCCCCTGACTTCAAGACCATTGCAGACTTCCGCCGCGACAACGGCAAAGGCATTCGCAACGTCTGCCGTCGCTTCGTGATGTTGTGCCGCGAGTTGAAGCTGTTCACCGACGCCGTTGTGGCCATCGACGGCAGCAAGTTCAAGGCTGTCAACAACCGCGAGCGCAACTTCACGCCAGGCAAGATCGAGCGACGTGAACGGGAGCTGGAGGAGAGCATCCAGCGCTACCTTGATGCCCTTGAGACTGCGGATCGAACCCAGCCCATTGAGATGCAGGCAAAGACCGAGCGTCTGCAAGGCAAGATCCAAAAGATGCGCCAGCGCTTGCAAGACCTTCAAGTCGTCAAGGCGCAACTGGAGACGCTGCCTGATCGGCAGCTCTCCCAGACGGACCCTGACGCACGTGCAATGACCACCCACAGCGCCAAGGGGACGGCCATGGTGGGCTACAACGTGCAGACAGCGGTCGACACGAAGAATCATCTGATCGTCGCCCATGAGGTCACCAACAATGGCAGCGACCGGTCACAGCTCAGTGCAATCGCAATGGCCGCGCGTGATGTGATGGGAAAGCGCCGATTGAAGGCCATTGCCGACCGCGGTTACTACAACGGTATGGAGCTCAAGACTTGTGACGACGCCGGGATTGCAGCGCTTGTACCCAAGCCCATGACATCCAATGCGAGAGCAGAGGGCCGGTTTGACAAGACAGACTTCATCTACATCGCTGATGCCGACGAATACCAGTGCCCAGCAGGCGAACGAGCCATCCACCGCTTCAGCCGAGAAGAGGCTGGACTGCAGATCAGCATCTATTGGTCCAGTGCTTGCCCTGGCTGTGCAATGAAGGCGCAATGCACAACGAGCAATTACCGACGCATCAGGAGATGGGAGCATGAGGAAGTCATGGACAGGGCCCAGCAACGGCTAGACCAGATGTCCAACGCCATGACCGTGCGCAAGAGCACCGTTGAACACGTCTTCGGAACCCTCAAGCACTGGATGGGCTGGACGCACTTCCTGACCCGAGGCATGCAGAACGTCGCAACCGAGATGAGCCTGAACGTGTTGGCGTACAACTTCAAACGCGTCCTTGCCATCTTGGGCTTTGAGGAGACCAAGAAGGCGATGCGGTTGTTGGGCGGATAGGCGCCCTTTGCAGCCGCTGAAGGCCCGATGTAAAGCCTCGAATACGCTCCAGCGTCGCCTTGCCGACGCTCAGACGACGTCAATTCGCTAAAGCCGAAAAATCTGCGGTTTGAGCGTGACTCGCCCGAACTGCCAGGGAGTTGTCACACGGCCTCGCTGC
>NZ_MCIC01000010.1:0-7500 GCF_002025745.1 Hydrogenophaga sp. H7
TGAAGTCCCCTCGAATTCCTGAGCCAGTCAGAAGTAGAGGTTGGGGAACAGTTTGACACGGTACTCGACCGGTGGGATTCGGCCGAGAGATTCATGGGGGCGCTGGTGGTTGTAGCGGTGCAGCCAGTCGGCCGTCATATCACGCACCTCCTGCAATGACTCGAAGACATAGCAGTCCAGCACCTCGGTTCGGTAGGTCTTGTTGAATCGTTCGACATAGGCGTTTTGCGTGGGCTTTCCTGGCTGGATGTGATTGAGCGCGATGCCCTTGGATTTCGCCCATTCGGACAGAGCGTGAGCGATGAACTCCGGGCCGTTGTCCAGGCGAATCGACAGCGGCGCTCCGCGCACTTCCACCAGCTCATTCAAGGCACGTATGACACGGGCTGCCGGCAGGCTGGTGTCGACCTCGATACGCAGGCCCTCGCGGTTGAACTCATCGATGACGTTGAAGGTCCTGAATCGCCTGCCGGACCACAGTGCATCGGCCATGAAGTCGCAGCTCCAACCCTGATTGGGTTGGCCAGCAGCCTCCAGCGGTTGCTTGATGCGCGCCGGCAAACGCTTCTTGCCGCGCCGTGGCAGGTTCAGCCGCAGCTCGCAGTACACGCGCCAAAGCACCGTCTTGCCCCAGGGCTTGCCTTGGTGGCGGGCACTGTCGTAAAGCAGGCCAAAGCCGTGGCGCGGGTTGAGCGCCATGTGCATCTGGATGAAGGTGATGACCCCGGAGTCGTCGCGCGCAATGGGTCGGTAGCGCAGTGTGGAGCGGGCAATGCCGCTGGCCTGGCAGGCTCGGCGCTCGCTCATGCCGTGCTCGGCCATGAGGGCTTGAACGACCATCTCGCGACGCTCCGGGGTCAGAGCTTTCGGTCGACAACGTCCTTGAGCGCGTGGTGCATGAGCGCCAGGTCGGCATACATGCGTTTGAGCTTGGCGTTCTCGTCCTGCAGTTGCCGAAGCTGCGCCAGGTGCGAGACCGTCATGCCAGAGAACTGACTCTTCCACTTGTAGTAGGTCGGCTCGCTCACGCCGTGCTTCCTGCACGTCTCGCCGACCTTGGCACCCATCTCGACCTCCTTGAGGATGCCGACTATCTGCGCTTCGCTGAATCTGGATTTCTTCATGTAGAGACTCCGTCTTGGGGAATTCTCTACTTCCGGGTGGTTCAGGTTTTCAAGGGGACTTCAACCTTGTTAAGGTGGAAGATGAAACTGGAGGTGGCAGATGGTCACGAGAAGGAAATTCAGCCGCGAGTTCAAGCTTGAAGCGGTCAAGCTGGTCACCGAGCGTGGGATGACTGTGGCCCAGGCGGCCAAGGACTTGGACTGTTGGCGCCGATTCAAATCTGACCAGGCGTGCCGATTGAATTTTGACCAGGGGCCTGCACCGGGTTTTTTGATGCCCGGTTGTGGATAACTATACGGTCATCGCTGCTTCTTGCATCTCCTTCTTGCTGCGTTGTGCATGGCCGCAAGCCAGCTGCGAAGGGCGTAGCCCGCAGCGGCCTGCTGGCGGCCCGTCAACTCAGAATGGCTCGGGCGCTGGTGTCTGAACGACCGTCTTGCCTTTGTCTTTGGCCTGCTCACGTGCTCTGCCCTTGGCCTTGACCTGCGCTGAGCTGTGGCGGAACCGGTAGGACTCGTTGCCCGTCTCCACGATGTGGCAATGGTGCGTCAGCCTGTCCAGCAGTGCCGTGGTCATCTTCGCGTCGCCGAACACGCTGGACCACTCGGCAAACGCCAGGTTGGTCGTGATCATCACGCTGGTGTGCTCGTACAGCCGGCTGAGTAGGTGGAACAGCAGCGCCCCGCCGGCCTGGCTGAACGGCAGATAGCCCAGCTCATCGAGGATGAGCAGGTCCACATGCAGCAGGCTGGCAGCGATGCGCCCCGCACGCCCCTGGGCTTTCTCCTGCTCCAGCGCATTGACCAGATCGACCGTGGAGTAGAAGCGCACCCGTTTGCCGTGCTGGGTGATGGCCGCAATGCCCAGCGCGCTGGCCAGGTGCGTCTTGCCCGTGCCAGGGCCACCGATCAGCACCACGTTGTGGGCTTGGTCGGTGAACGCGAGGCTGGCCAACTGACTGACCAGCACCCGTTCCACCGCTGAGGCCTCGAAGTCGAAGCCGGCCAGATCCCGGTGCATGGGGAATCGTGCCGCCTTCATCTGGTAGGACACCGAACGCATCGCCCGGTCCACCCCTTCGGCCTGCAGCAGGTGCTCCAGCAGCCAGCGTGCACTCTGCAGCGCCGCCGTCTCCCCTTGCCCCAGCAGATCATCCCAGGCGCTGGCCATGCCGTACAGCCGCAGGCTCTTGAGTTCGCTGGCAATCTCAGTTCGCATGGCCAGCCTCCTGGGCGTCGGCAGCGCGCAGCCGGTCGTAGCGGTGGGTGTCGGCGCGTGGCGCCTCGCGCAGCGCCAGGGCCGTGTCCGCCGGTGGCGGACGCTGCGGATCACTCAGGCGCGCCAGCACGTTGCGCACGTGCTCCACGCTGATGTGTCCGCTGGGCGTGGCGTGTTCCAGCACCAGTTCCACCGCCACCAGCAGCGTGTCCAACCCTGCCGTAGGCACCAGGGCCAGCACCTCCGAGAGCACCCGGTCACCACCGGTGTGGCGCATCAGGGCATGACGCAGTTGCGCCAGCGGCCGGGGCATATCGGCAAACGGTGCGCCGTTCCTCAGTGCCCCGGGGCTTGCGCTGCACCAGCTCGATGTAGTGCTGCCAGTCGAACACCGTCTGCCCCCGGTTGAGCACCCGCTCGTGGCTGGCCACCAGCGCGTCCCCAGCGACCACGTCCACGCGGCCGGGATACAGCCGCGTGCTCACCATGTGCCCGGCCCACTCGCAGGGCACCGAGTAGCGGTTGCGCGCCACCGTCACCAGGCAGGTGCTGCTGACCCGCGCGGGGCGCTCCACGTAGCCGTCAAACGGCGCTGGCATGCCCATGAGGTGCTCGCACTCGAGCTGCAGCACCTCGGCAATGCTCAGCTCCCGGTGCTGCGGGTGCGGCGTGTCCGCCCACACCGCCTTGCAGCGCTCGGCCAGCCACGCGTTGAGTTCGGCAAAGCTGGTGAACTTGCGCTCTCGCGCTTGCAGCCACACCCGTCGCCGGCTGTCCTGCACGTTCTTCTCCACCACCCCCTTCTCCCAGCCCGAGGCCACGTTGCAGAAGTCCGCATCAAACAGGTAGTGGCTGCACATGGCCGCAAACCGGGCGTTGACCACCCGGCCCTTGCCCTTCTTGACCTTGTCCACCGCCGTCTTCATGTTGTCGTAGATGCCCCGGCGGGCCACGCCGCCGAGCGCCGCAAACGACCTCGTGTGCGCGTCAAACAGCATCTCGTGCCCCTGGCTGGGGTACGCCACCAGCCAGAACGCGCGCGAGGCGCACAGCTTCAGGTGCGCCACCTGCGCCTGGTGGTACACCCCGCCCACCACGATGCCTTCCTCGCTCCAGTCAAACTGGAACGCCTCGCCCAGCTCGAAGCTCAGCGGCACAAACGCCTTCGTGGTGTCCTTGCCCGAGTCCTGTCGCCACGCCCGGATGAAGTCCGTCACCGCGCTGTAGCCGCCCCGGTAGCCTTGAGCCTGGATCTGCACAAACAGCGCCCGCGCCGTGCGCCGCTGATCCCGAGCTCGGTGGGCATCCGTCTTGAGCGCCGCCACCAGCGTCGCCTCGAACGCCGAGAGCTTGCCCATCTTCTGCGCCCGCTCATACCGCGGCTCCATCGCCGCCGGCGCCTTCAGCCACTTCTTGACGGTGTTCCTGGCCAAACCCGTCTTCCTCGAGATCTCGCTGATCGAAATCCCATCGCGCATCTTCATGCGCCTGACCTTGCCAATCATGTCCATGGTGATCACCTCTTTTGCTCCTGCCAAAAAATTCAGCAGTCGCGTGATACACCCTGGTCAATTTTGAAGCGGCACTCCCGCCTTCAGATGGTCAGTTTTCGGTCGGCGTCAACAGGCAGGTTGTCTTCCCCGGCATCCAGCCCCACGAACTCACGGAACAGCGCCATGTCGTACAGCGCCTCTTCCATGGCCGGGTCCGAGAGGTTGAACCACTGCTGCAGGAAGTGGATGCGCAGCATGGTTTCGACGGCAAACGGTGGGCGTCCGCCCTTGGCACCCGGTGCCGGCGCATGCGGCGCGATCAGCGACACCAGCTCGGCCCAAGGCACCACGAGGTTCATCTCGTCAAGGAACTCACGCTTGCGCGTCCTCTTGGTCTTGCGCTCGAATCCGCTCTCGCCCAGGCTCAGTTGCTTCATGCCGTCAATGTCTCACATCGGGCCATGGGCGCCGGGGTTTTGCAGACCATCCCTTGAACACAAACAATGATGTATCCACGGATTCGGGTCAACTCCAACTCCAGTGTCTGGATCGAACACACCTGACCAATGGTTGCAAGAACTGATCTGTGACCTCGAGCGAGCCAAAGCCGTCAGATGTGAAGGTGAAATGATCTTCGATCAGTAACCACTCATGCTCTGACCTTTGCACCGGTAAAAGCGCTAAAGCAAAAGGCCCCAAGTATCTCTACTTGGGGCCTTTCTCAATAATAGCCTGACGATGACCTACTTTCACACGGGAACCCGCACTATCATCGGCGCAAAGTCGTTTCACTGTCCTGTTCGGGATGGGAAGGAGTGGGACCAACTCGCTATGGTCGTCAGGCATAACTTGTTGCCTGGCTGAACGGGCTGTTCAGCCAGACGAATTCATAGAGTTTCGAATCAGCTGTTTTTGATTGCTGCCAACGTCATGATATTAGTCATGAGGGCATAAGACATTTGCACGAACCGTCTTTTCAGACACGTGGTTTCGTCAAAGTTATAGGGTCAAGCCTCACGGGCAATTAGTATCGGTTAGCTTAACGCATTGCTGCGCTTCCACACCCGACCTATCAACGTCGTGGTCTTCAACGACCCTTTAGGGGGCTCAAGGCCCCGGCAGATCTAATCTTGGAACGAGTTTCCCGCTTAGATGCTTTCAGCGGTTATCTCTTCCGCACTTAGCTACCCGGCAATGCCACTGGCGTGACAACCGGTACACCAGAGGTGCGTCCACTCCGGTCCTCTCGTACTAGGAGCAGGCTTCCTCAAATCTGCAGCGCCCACGGAAGATAGGGACCAAACTGTCTCACGACGTTTTAAACCCAGCTCACGTACCTCTTTAAATGGCGAACAGCCATACCCTTGGGACCGGCTACAGCCCCAGGATGAGATGAGCCGACATCGAGGTGCCAAACACCGCCGTCGATATGAACTCTTGGGCGGTATCAGCCTGTTATCCCCAGAGTACCTTTTATCCGTTGAGCGATGGCCCTTCCATACAGAACCACCGGATCACTATGTCCTGCTTTCGCATCTGCTCGACTTGTCAGTCTCGCAGTTAAGCACGCTTATGCCATTGCACTATTAGCACGATGTCCGACCGTACCTAGCGTACCTTCGAACTCCTCCGTTACACTTTGGGAGGAGACCGCCCCAGTCAAACTGCCTACCATGCACTGTCCCCGATCCAGATAATGGACCTAGGTTAGAACCTCAAACACACCAGGGTGGTATTTCAACGTTGGCTCCACAAGATCTAGCGACCCTGCTTCAAAGCCTCCCACCTATCCTACACAGATCTGTTCAAAATTCAATACAAAGCTACAGTAAAGGTTCATGGGGTCTTTCCGTCTTTCCGCGGGGAGATTGCATCATCACAAACATTTCAACTTCGCTGAGTCTCAGGAGGAGACAGTGTGGCCATCGTTACGCCATTCGTGCAGGTCGGAACTTACCCGACAAGGAATTTCGCTACCTTAGGACCGTTATAGTTACGGCCGCCGTTTACTGGGACTTCGATCAAGAGCTTGCACCCCATCAATTAATCTTCCAGCACCGGGCAGGCGTCACACCCTATACGTCCACTTTCGTGTTTGCAGAGTGCTGTGTTTTTAATAAACAGTCGCAGCCACCTATTTTTTGCAACCCATTCGTGCTCAGATGTTCTCATCACACTACTAGGGCACACCTTCTTCCGAAGTTACGGTGTCAATTTGCCGAGTTCCTTCTCCTGAGTTCTCTCAAGCGCCTTAGAATACTCATCTCGCGCACCAGTGTCGGTTTGCGGTACGGTCAATTACAAGCTGAAGCTTAGTGGCTTTTCCTGGGACCTCGTTCAGTTACTTCGCGAGCAAGCTCGCTCGATCGGCAGCCTCGGTATATGACGGGCGGATTTGCCTACCCATCGCCTACATCTGCCTAAACCGGGACATCCAACACCCGGATAACCTATTAAGATCCGTCCCCACATCGCACTTGTAATCGGTACAGGAATATTGACCTGTTTCCCATCAGCTACGCATCTCTGCCTCGCCTTAGGGGCCGACTCACCCTACGCCGATGAACGTTGCGTAGGAAACCTTGCGCTTACGGCGAGGGGGCTTTTCACCCCCTTTAACGCTACTCATGTCAGCATTCGCACTTCTGATACCTCCAGCAGCCTTTACAAGCCACCTTCACAGGCTTACAGAACGCTCTCCTACCACTTGCAATAAATTGCAAATCCGCAGCTTCGGTAACTGGCTTAGCCCCGTTACATCTTCCGCGCAGGACGACTCGATCAGTGAGCTATTACGCTTTCTTTAAATGATGGCTGCTTCTAAGCCAACATCCTGACTGTTTTAGCCTTCCCACTTCGTTTCCCACTTAGCCAATTTTAGGGACCTTAGCTGGCGGTCTGGGTTGTTTCCCTCTTGAGTCCGGACGTTAGCACCCGGTGCTCTGTCTCCCAAGCTGTACTCTGCGGTATTCGGAGTTTGCCTTGGTTTGGTAAGTCGCCATGACCCCCTAGCCAAAACAGTGCTCTACCCCCGCAGGTAATACTTGAGGCACTACCTAAATAGTTTTCGGAGAGAACCAGCTATTTCCAAGTTTGTTTAGCCTTTCACCCCTATCCACAGCTCATCCGCTGGTTTTGCAACACCAGTCGGTTCGGACCTCCAGTACCTGTTACGGCACCTTCATCCTGGCCATGGATAGATCACTTGGTTTCGGGTCTACACCCAGCGACTGAATCGCCCTATTCGGACTCGGTTTCCCTACGCCTTCCCTACTCGGTTAAGCTTGCCACTGAATGTAAGTCGCTGACCCATTATACAAAAGGTACGCAGTCACCCTTTCGGGCTCCTACTTTTTGTAAGCATGCGGTTTCAGGATCTATTTCACTCCCCTCCCGGGGTTCTTTTCGCCTTTCCCTCACGGTACTTGTTCACTATCGGTCGATGATGAGTATTTAGCCTTGGAGGATGGTCCCCCCATATTCAGACAGGATTACACGTGTCCCGCCCTACTTTTCGTCAGCTCAGTACCACACAGGTCTTTTCACGTACGGGGCTATCACCCGCTATGGCCGCCCTTTCCAGAGCGTTCCGTTAAGTCTTGTGCTATCACTAACAGGCTCTTCCGATTTCGCTCGCCACTACTTTCGGAATCTCGGTTGATGT
>NZ_MCIC01000011.1:0-2053 GCF_002025745.1 Hydrogenophaga sp. H7
CCGCAGCAAAGGCCAGAAAAGCTGCAGCGAGAGAAGCCACAGAGAATCGGCCTCCGCCCGCAACCCCGCGAAAACACTGGGCCCAGAAAGACAAAAGGCCCCCACTTGCGTGGGAGCCTTGTCTTACTGGCGGTGGACGCAGTCTGCAGCGAACCTGTATCGCGCCTGCAGTCGTTTTGGCCGCTCTTTCTCTTGCTCAGAAATTTCTGGTGAGCGCTGGGTTCATTTGGCCGGACACCCATTAAAGAATAAATACGCGCGCACGCCCGCGCGCACGAAAAAGGGATTCCGCCTTCGGACCCTGCAAGCCCCCACCCTCCTGCCCGACCTGCCAGGCCCGGCCTCCTTCGGCTTGGAGCTCATGGCCGCCGGCCGCCCACCAACTCCCGGGCCTTCCGAAGCTGCGCGTTCTCCATGGCCGCTTCAAGTGATGCGATGTCGGTGCTCGTCATGCGCACCGGGTACTGCTCGGCCTTCACCTTCCACCGGTTGATCACCTCGACCATCTTCTGGAGCAGCGTGCGTGCCTCGTTCTGAGATATCCCGAATGCCACCGATTGCTTGAGCAGCTGATCCAATTCCCATCGCGGGCCCTGCCACTGGAGGCAGGACTGGGCCGGTTGGCATTCGGGCTCCATGGCGGGCCGCAGTGCGGTGGCGGGTGCCAGCTCCCAGCGAGCAAGGGACCGGTACACAAAGCCGAACTTTCCCAGCGACACACGGGCGTTGATCAGTCGCATGAACACCAAGCGCAGCCACAGTTGGCGGGCGTCTGCCCCAAAAACTTTGCTGCATGTCCTCATGACCGCCAGCAGATCGAGCCAGTCCGGTTCTTCGCCCTCTTCCTGTTGGCGCCGATTCAAAATTGACCAGGTGGTCAGTTTTCGGTCAGCGTCAACAGGCCATAGCGCCGGATGCTGCCCACAGGACGGTCCGGCTCTGGCATCAGCCCTTTGCGCTGATAGAACCTGATGGTCTCGACGTTCACACCGGCCGCTTTCGCGAGATCTCCGATCGTCATGCTGCCGTCGGACTGTGAAGGGGTATGGGTCATGGCGCTTGACTCTGTACTTTGGTACGGAAGTAAGCTTATCGCATGTCTACAACATCTACCGACCACCCGGGCCAGACCACTGGCGGCGGCAAGGCCCTGATTGCTGGTGGTATTTCGGCGCTGCTCGCCTCCGCCTGCTGCCTGGGCCCCCTGGTGCTGATCATGCTGGGCATCTCCGGGGCCTGGATCGGCTCTCTGACGCTGCTGGAGCCTTATCAACCGTGGTTCATGGGGGCGGCGGCGATTGCCTTGGTGGTTGCAGGACGCCGGATATGGCGCCCTGCGGTAGCGTGCGATGTGGGCCAGGTCTGTGAGCGCCCCATGGTCAACCGGTCCTACAAGGTGCTGTTCCTGCTGGTAGTCCTACTACTGGGAATTTCATTGGCGTTCCCCTGGATCGCCCACTGGTTCTACTGAATGAAGGGTTCTGCAATGAAACGATGGATCATCCCTGCGGCGGCAATGCTACTCATCGGGCCGAGCTGGGCGGCCCAGCAGAGTGCGGTCCTCTCGGTGCCAGGGATGAACTGCCCGACCTGCCCAATCACCGTCAAATTGGCGTTGACCCGGATCGATGGGGTCATCGACGTCAAGTCCAACCTGCCCAAGCGGGAAACCACAGTGGTGTTTGACAGTGCCAAGGTGAAGGTTGAGGCCCTGACCAGTGCGACCAAGAACGCCGGATTCCCGTCCACTGTTGTGTCTGTAAACCCATGAGCGATGTCATCCTGACCTCTGTCTTCACCTGCCCCGAGTGCGGTCATATGAAGACCGAAGAGATGCCCACCGATGCCTGCCAATGGTTCTATGAGTGCGAAGGGTGCCACGCCGTCTTGCGCCCGAAGGCCGGTGACTGCTGTGTGTTCTGCTCGTACGGATCCGTTCCCTGCCCACCAATCCAGATCGGTGGTGAAGCTGGTTGCTGTAAACCCGCGGCTTGATCTCTTGCTAAGCTATCTGTGAGCGGCCCATGTCAAGATGGGATAACCGGACGCATAC
>NZ_MCIC01000012.1:0-531041 GCF_002025745.1 Hydrogenophaga sp. H7
TGAAGTCCCCTCGAATTCCTGAGCCAGTCAGAAGTAGAGGTTGGGGAACAGTTTGACACGGTACTCGACCGGTGGGATTCGGCCGAGAGATTCATGGGGGCGCTGGTGGTTGTAGCGGTGCAGCCAGTCGGCCGTCATATCACGCACCTCCTGCAATGACTCGAAGACATAGCAGTCCAGCACCTCGGTTCGGTAGGTCTTGTTGAATCGTTCGACATAGGCGTTTTGCGTGGGCTTTCCTGGCTGGATGTGATTGAGCGCGATGCCCTTGGATTTCGCCCATTCGGACAGAGCGTGAGCGATGAACTCCGGGCCGTTGTCCAGGCGAATCGACAGCGGCGCTCCGCGCACTTCCACCAGCTCATTCAAGGCACGTATGACACGGGCTGCCGGCAGGCTGGTGTCGACCTCGATACGCAGGCCCTCGCGGTTGAACTCATCGATGACGTTGAAGGTCCTGAATCGCCTGCCGGACCACAGTGCATCGGCCATGAAGTCGCAGCTCCAACCCTGATTGGGTTGGCCAGCAGCCTCCAGCGGTTGCTTGATGCGCGCCGGCAAACGCTTCTTGCCGCGCCGTGGCAGGTTCAGCCGCAGCTCGCAGTACACGCGCCAAAGCACCGTCTTGCCCCAGGGCTTGCCTTGGTGGCGGGCACTGTCGTAAAGCAGGCCAAAGCCGTGGCGCGGGTTGAGCGCCATGTGCATCTGGATGAAGGTGATGACCCCGGAGTCGTCGCGCGCAATGGGTCGGTAGCGCAGTGTGGAGCGGGCAATGCCGCTGGCCTGGCAGGCTCGGCGCTCGCTCATGCCGTGCTCGGCCATGAGGGCTTGAACGACCATCTCGCGACGCTCCGGGGTCAGAGCTTTCGGTCGACAACGTCCTTGAGCGCGTGGTGCATGAGCGCCAGGTCGGCATACATGCGTTTGAGCTTGGCGTTCTCGTCCTGCAGTTGCCGAAGCTGCGCCAGGTGCGAGACCGTCATGCCAGAGAACTGACTCTTCCACTTGTAGTAGGTCGGCTCGCTCACGCCGTGCTTCCTGCACGTCTCGCCGACCTTGGCACCCATCTCGACCTCCTTGAGGATGCCGACTATCTGCGCTTCGCTGAATCTGGATTTCTTCATGTAGAGACTCCGTCTTGGGGAATTCTCTACTTCCGGGTGGTTCAGGTTTTCAAGGGGACTTCACCACGTGTAGCAGAACAGGTAAAAGCAGAAATCACTGGAAGTTTCTTTGGCTGGGGCGCTGGTGGCGCAAGCAACATCCGGCATCTGTGTCGGATTCTTAAAGACCTCGGATACAAGAAGGTAGCTGGCCTATTTGATGGAGACAAGGTCGAAGAGCGGGAAAAGGCTGAGGTCGAATTTCCAGAATTCCACTTTGCATGTATCCCTGCCAAGGACATTCGGACCAAACCGCCGCGCAAGGCTACGGACGAGGTTCAAGGATTGCTAAACGAAAGATTAGAACTCAAGGAAGAATACGCAATGCAGCTTAAGTCACTATTTGGCTCGCTTTCTACACACATGAACTCCTAACATGGCGGTCAACACGGAGCTCCGCCGACAAGGCCGGCTCCGCGCCGGGTACCTTTACGTTGAGCGTCTGCTCCTGGCCGAAACCGGCCCCAAGTCCCATACCCCATGCCCGACGACTTCATCCACCGCCGCGCAACCACCGCTGATGCCCTGCCCCTCAGCACACTCGCCGCCCAGGTCTTCCTCGACACCTACGCCACCCACGGGATCAACGAGGCCCTCGCCCGGGAGGTGGCCACGGTCTACTCCGCCGAGGTGTTTGAACGGCGGATGCGGGATGCCGCTGTCGAGCTGTGGATGGTCGAAGCCGGCGGGTACACGGTGGGTTTCGTGGACATCGCCTTTGCCACGAGCTGCCCGGTTCCGGGCGTGCGCGGCGCCGAGGTGTTCCGGCTGTACGTGCAGCGCCCGTTCCTGCGCCGCGGTCTGGGGCGCGCCCTGATGGCCAAGGCCGAAGCGTCGGCGCGCGCGCGGGGTCTGGACGCCATCTGGCTCACCGCCTGGGCCGGCAACCAGGCGGCGCTGGCGTTCTACCAGTCGCTGGGCTTCCGGGACATCGGGACGACGGAGTACGTCATCGATGGCGTGGGCTACGAGAACCGTGTGCTCTGCAAGACCTTGGCCGGGTAGACGCATGCCCTTCCGGTCTGTAGGCTCTCCCGCAGGTGCCGAATTTGAAACCGACAAGGAGCTCTCATGAAGTCATTCACCGGTGGTTGTCTCTGTGGCGCCATTCGATACGAGATCACCGCAGAGGCCGGTCCATCCAGGATCTGCTGGTGCAGGGACTGCCAGAAAATCTCGTCCAACGGAACGGTCAACGTCATCTTCCCCAGCGATGCCATCCAGATCACTGGAGCGCCGGGCCAGCACGAGAAGACGGCCGACAGCGGCAACACGGTGACCCGCCGGTTCTGCCCAAGCTGCGGCTCCCAGTTGTTCTCCGACTCCAGTGGTCGCCCGGGCCTGACGGTAGTTCGCGTGGGCACCTTGGACGAGCCATCGGCCGTCAGGCCCACCACCAACATCTGGGTGGCCAGTGCGCCCAGCTGGGCTTGCGTTGACCCATCGCTGGAACAATTCGAGGGGGCACCGGTGGTGGCTCCGCAACCGAAGACGTGATGCCCCACCTTTCCATCGGGAGAGCGTCATGGGACGCCTGACCTTCAGCATCAACCTCACCCTGGACGGTTGCGTCGACCACCAGGAAGGCATTGCCGACGAAGAGACGCACGCCTTCTTCACGCGCCTCATGGACGGGTGCGGCGCGATGCTGTGGGGCCGCACCACCTACGAGATGATGGAGAGCTACTGGCCGGCGGTGGCGCGTGGCGAAGTCGAGGCGCCACCCGCGGTGCGCGAATGGGCGGTGAAGCTGGAGGCCAAGCCGAAGTACGTGGTGTCGTCCACGCGCAAGGATTTCCCGTGGACCCACAGCCACCACATCACCGGCGACCTGCGCACGGGCGTGCAGGCGCTCAAGGCCGCGACCCCGGATGGCGTGCTCGTCGGCAGCGGCCGGCTTGCCACCGAGCTTGACCGGCTGGATCTGATCGACGAGTACCAATTGCTCGTGCACCCCCGCATCGCCGGCCACGGCCCGAGGCTGCACGAGGGTGGGCTGCCCGGCACGCGTCGGCTTGAGCTGATTTCTGCGACGCCGCTGCGCTGCGGCGCGGTCGCCATGCACTACCGGCGCGAGCGCTGACCGGGTCGCCCGCAGGCCGGGCGGCGTCAAACCGCCTTCTGCACCGCCACGCCCCCCGCCCGCAGCGCCGCCACCGTCTTGGGCTTCGTGCCGCCGGGCACCACCAGCAGCGACAGCGCTTTCATCGGTGCGATGACGAAGGCCGAGGCGCTGAGCAGCTTCTCGCTGGACGCGAGCACCACGGTTTCCGCCGCGCGGGCGTGCAGCGCGCGCTTCACGTCGGCCTCTTCGGCGTCGCCGGTGCTCAGCCCGGCTTCGGGGTGCACACCGGTCACGCCGAGGAAGAACAGGTCGGCCCGGAAGCGCGCCGCGGCTTCGATGACCGAGGCGCCGACGTTCACCATGGAATGGCGGAACAGGCGACCGCCGAGCACGATGATTTCCACGTGCCGGTGCGCGGCCAGTTCCACCGCCACGTTGGGGCTGTGGGTGATCACCGTGGCGCGCAGGTCGGCCGGCAGCTGACGCGCGACCTGGATGGCGGTGGTGCCGCCGTCGAGCATGACCACCTGGCCGGGCTTGATGAGCTGCGCGCCGTGGCGCCCCAGCGCCTGTTTTTCGTCGGTCGACACCTGCTGCCTCACCCGCAGGTCGCCCGTGGCCGCGGACGCGGGCAGCGCCCCGCCGTGCACGCGCTGCAGCTTGCCCTGCTGGGCCAGCTCGCGCAGATCGCGGCGGATGGTGTCTTCCGAGGTGCCGAGCTCCAGCGCCAGTTCCCCGGCCACGATCTGGCCCTGCGTGGCGAGGCGGCCGAGGATGAGCTGTTTGCGCTGGGCGGTGAGCATGGGGGCCTCTTGTGCAAGGAATGGGGACGCGCTACGATTGCACGATATTACACGACACTGCACGAATTTATACGATGACCAACCCCCACCACCGAGAGATCCCGCTGCCCGCGAACGAACGCGTGCGCATCGTCGAACAGCGCGTGCTGGCCGACGACTGGTTCGTGCTGAAGAAGACGACCTTCGACTACCGCCACAGCAACGGGCGCTGGCAGCGGCTGCAGCGCGAAACCTACGACCGCGGCGACGGCGCGGCCCTGCTGCTGTTCAACCGGGCGCGGGGCACGGTGGTGCTGATCCGCCAGTTCCGTTTTCCGGCCTACGCCAACGGACTGGCCGACGGCATGCTGGTGGAAGCCTGCGCCGGCCTGCTGGACAACGAGGCACCGGAAGTGGCGATCCGGCGGGAGGTGGAGGAAGAAACTGGGTTTGCGGTGCGCATGCCGCGCAAGGTGTTCGAAGCCTTCATGAGCCCGGGCTCCGTCACCGAGCGGCTGCACTTCTTCGTGGCGGAATACGAGCCCGGTGACCGCGTGAGCCAAGGCGGCGGCGACGCCAGCGAGGGCGAGGACATCGAGGTGCTGGAGCTGCCGCTGGAGCGCGCGCTGGCCATGATCGGCACCGGCGAGATCCAGGACGGCAAGACCATCATGCTGCTGCAGCACGCGGCGCTGGTGGGGCTGGAGCGTTTGTAGGGTGGGCGGCCACCGGACGGCACAACTCGTAACCCATCCCACCCGCACCGCGGCGTCACAATATGGCCCGGCTTTTTCGCCGCTGCCTCACGCGTCTTTCATGTCTTCTGCTCTCTCCCCGCGCTCGCCCCGCCTCTGGGCCTCCCTGCTGGCCCTGCTGCTAAGCGCCTGCGCCAGCGCCCCATCCCCTTCGGCCGACGGAACCGACGACACCACCGCGGAGGCCGACGAGGCCAGCCCCAGGCAGCGCCCGGTGATCCTCGACGGCACCGCCTGGCAGGCCAGCAACCACATCGACGGCGCCGCGCCGGCCACGCCCTGGGAACACCAGGTCTTCATGAGCCGCCGCCCCACGCGCTACCAGGCCACCGAACACGAAGGTCGGCCGGCCGTGCGGGCCGAGGCCATGGGCTCCAACAGCACGCTGAACCTGCTGCTCAAGCCCGCCCCCGGCGCGCAGGCCAAACGCCTGCACTTCTCGCTCTTCGTGCCGGCGCTGAACCCGGCATTCAACCTGGGCGAGAAGGGCGAGGACGATTCGGTGGCGCGGCTGATCCTGAGCTTCGACGGCGACCGCCACAACGGCACCTGGAAGGCGCGCGACCACATCGTCTCGGAGCTGTCGGGCCTGATCGCCGGCAAGCCTCTGCCCTACGCGTCGATCATGTATGTGTGGGACAACCGCTACCCGGCCGGCACGGTGATTCCCAACCCCTACACCGGGCGCATCCGCCAGATCGTGGTGGAGTCGGGGCCGGCGCGGCTGAACCAGTGGGTGGACTTCGACCGCGACGTGGAGGCCGATTTCCGGCTGGCCTTCGGCGAGGCGCCGGGGCCGATGATCGGCCTGGGCCTGATGACCGATTCGAACAACTCGGGCGCCGCGGTCACCGCCTGGTACGGACCGCTGCAGCTGACGATGTCGGCGCCGGCGAATTGAGGCTCAGTCCGCGCCCTCCAGACCGGCCAGCCGCCGGTCGAGCTGGAAGCAGGCGCTGAAGAGCTGGCGGTCGGCCACTGCCGCGCTCCCCAGCTCACCGGCCAGCAGGCCGTCCAGCGCCGCCTGCGCAGCCGCGGCGTGCAGCGCCTCCACCACCAGCACGCCGTCGAACACACCCTCGACGCTGCGGCGCATGGCCTTCTCTTTCGTCTGCACGCCGGTGCCGGCTGCGTCCACCTCCATCAGCCAGACCTGGGCCACGGCGTCCAGACCTGCGATCTTCTGCACCAGCGCTTGCTGCGCGCCAGCGTCTTGCAGGCCCGCCGCGGCAAGGTCCAACCGCAGCGGCGCCACCACCGATCCATTGCCCAACCCCGCCCTTGCCACCACCGGCCCGCCGCCGCGCGCAAAGTTCTGCAGGATGGGCATGGTGCGCTGCGACCAGGGCGTGGGCGCGTTCAGCCGGGCGAGGTACGAGGGGCCGGCCAGCACGCCAGCGTCCTGCAGCTCGTAGGTGATGAAGAAGCGGCGCTTGCCACCGGCCTCGGCGCGGAACACGCGACCCGAGAGAAAGCCGTCGACGCCGACGCGCTCCAGCACGTGCTCGCGCGTGAGCCAGTGCAGGTAGTCGGTTTCCTGGCCGGGTTCGATGTCGCTCCAGATGGCGAGCTGGGCTTGTCCGCGGTGGGTCATGGTGTCTCCTGGGTGAGGTTGGAAGGGGGAATGCGCGCCATGTCGCAGCGCGCAAGCGCTGCCTTGAGCATGTCCACGAACGCGCGGGTCTTGGGCGGCACCAGCTTGCGCCCCGGGTAGACCGCCCAGGCCGGCGCTTCGGGCAGGCACCAGTCGGGCAGCACGCGGCGCAGCTGGCCGGCGTTCACCACTTCCTCGGCGAAATGGTTGGGCAGCGCGGCGATGCCGGCGCCGGCGCGCGCCATGCGCATCAGCAGTTCGGGCGAGTTGGCGCTGACCTGCCCGCTGGGCACCGCCGACCAGCGCTCGCCGCCGCGGCTCAGCGGCCACACCGCTGGCTCGCCGTTGCCGCGCATCAGGCGCAGCGCGGTGTGGCCGGCCAGGTCGTCGGGGTGTTGCGGATCGCCGCGCGCTTGCAGGTAGCCCGGCGCGGCATACAGCCCGTTGGCAAACACCGCCAGCCGCGTGGCCACCAGCAGGTTGTCGTCGGGCAGTTCGCCCATGCGCACCACCACGTCGAAGCCTTCGCCCAGCAGGTCGACCCGGCGCGGCGAGAGGTCCAGGTCGAGCGTGATCGCCGGGTGCAGCGCGGTGAAGGCGGCCAGGCTGTCGGCCAGCATCAGGTTGGCGAAGTCGCTGGGCATGGACACGCGCAGCCGGCCGCTGGGCGCGGCGCGGCGCTGCTCGCGCAGGCTGTGCACCGCCTCCAGTTCGGCCACCACCTGCCGCGCGTGTTCCAGCAGCTGCAGGCCGAACTCGGTGAGCGACTGGCGGCGCGTGGTGCGCAGCAGCAGGCGCTCGCCCATCAGCCGCTCCAGCGCGGCCACGCGGCGCGAGACCGTGGATTTGGGCAGGCCCAGGCGCACCGCGGCCTGGCTGAAGCTGCCCAGCTCGGCCACCCGGGCAAAGATGAGCAGGTCGGTCGGTTCGATGGCGTCGGGGCCACATTCGCGCATTGATTGTTCCACCAAGGAAACAATCTTATCCATTTCGACAGCTTTTCAAGAGGATTCGCAACCCATAAAGTTGAGTTCATCGGTCAACTACTGACCGTTTCCGAATCACCCAATACCCAGGAGCCCGCCATGAAGATTCTGCAGATCAACGCCAGCCCCCGCCGCGAAGCCGGCAACTCCACCAAGCTCGCCAACAGCGTGAGCGAGCGCCTGGTGGCCGCCCACCCGGGCAGCACCGTCACCCTGCGCGACCTGGGCACCTCGCCCGTCACCGTGCTGGACGAGGCCGCCCTGGGCGCCCTGTTCACCCCCGCCGAGCAGCGCCGCGCCGAACAGGCCGCCGTGGTGGCCGAGTACGACGCCCTGATCGCCGAACTGCAGGCGCACGACGCCGTCGTGCTGGGCGTGCCGATGTACAACTTCGGCGTGCCGGTGCAGCTCAAGGCCTGGATCGACGCGGTCGCCCGCGCCGGCGTGACCTTCCGCTACACCGAGAAGGGCCCCGAGGGCCTGGTCAAGGGCAAGACCGTCTACCTGGCGCTGGCCCGCGGCGGCCTCTACCGCGACCAGCCGCACGACAGCCAGACGCCCTACCTCAAGACGGTGCTGGGATTCCTGGGCCTGACCGATGTGCGCCTGATCTACGCCGAAGGCCTGAACATGGGCCCCGAGGCCGCCGCCAAGGGCTTTGCCCAGGCCGAGGCCGACCTGGCCGCCGCCATCGGCTGAGCGCCCGCGTTCACAGCGGCTGCGCGGGGTGGCCGCTTTTGACACCCCGCACCTTCAGGAGACCACCATGACCGCCACCCTCACCCCCCGCCTGCAGCAGCCCCGCCGCGTCGAGCGGCTGGTGGCCGGCATACCCACCTCCGACGGCGCGGGCGTCAAGCTCACCCGCGTGCTGACGCAAAACCTGCAGCGCCGGCTGGACCCGTTCCTGATGCTCGACGCCTTCGGCAGCGACCAGGCCGACGACTACATCGCCGGCTTCCCCGACCACCCGCACCGCGGCTTCGAGACCGTGACCTACATGATCGCGGGCCGCATGCTGCACCGCGACAGCGCCGGCCACGAAGGCCTGCTGGAAAACGGCGGCGTGCAGTGGATGACCGCCGGCCACGGCGTGATCCACTCCGAGATTCCGCAGCAGGAAGAAGGCCTGATGGAAGGCTTCCAGCTCTGGCTGAACCTGCCTGCGCGCGACAAGCTGTGCCCGCCCTGGTACCGCGACTTTGCCAACGCCGACCTGCCGCAGTTCACCACGCCCGAAGGCGTGGCGGTGACGGTGATCGCCGGTGAGAGCCACGGCGTGACCGGTGCGGTGACGCGCGAGGGCACGCAGCCGCTGTACCTGGACCTGCACCTGGCCGCGGGCTCGTCCTTCGAGCAGGCGCTGCCGGGCACGCACAACGCCTTCGTCTACGTCTACCGCGGTGAGGTGAGCGTGAACGGCACGGCGGTGCCGGTGCAGCGCATGGCACTGCTGGCCACCGAACCGGCCAGCGACGGTGTGCGCATCGAGGCCTCGACCGACGCCAAAGTGCTGCTGATCGCCGGCCGGCCGCTGAACGAGCCCATCGCCCAGTACGGCCCGTTCGTGATGAACACCACCGACGAGATCTACCAGGCGCTGGCCGATTTCCGCGACGGCCGCCTGGGCGAGCAGCGCGCCACGGCCTGAGCCGCGGGCTACAGCAGGAAGTCGAGGAAGCTGGCGAAGGGCCGGACCATGCGCATCTGGAAGATGGTGTCCGGGTCCGCGCCCTCGATCAGCGCGTCGTAGCCGCGCGCGCCCGGTGCGCCGGTGATGGCGCGCGACTGCGCCAGTCGCGCCTTCAGGCTCGCCGTCATGGCCGCGGCCAGCTCGGGGTTGTCGCGGCAGATCACGATCAGCTCGGAGTTGAGGTTGGCCGAGCGCGGGTCCATGTTGTAGGTGCCGACCACCACGGTGCGGTCGTCGAACAAGGCGCGCTTGCCGTGCACGCCCCAGCGCTCGGACGCGGGCGGACGGGCGTTCTGCTTCAGCGGCCGGCCGTCGTAGCCCCAGACTTCGAGGTTCTCCAGCGCGAAGCGGTCCAGCGAATCGGCCAGGCTGGCCACGGCGTAGAACGCGTCGGTGGAACGCAGGGTGTTGGTGAGGAACTGCAACTTCACGCCGCGCTGCAGCAACCCCTGCATCAGCGCGACGCCATCGTCGCGCAGCACCAGATACGGGCTCTCGACCACGATGTGCTGCTTGGCCTCCTGCACCAGCGCAGCAATCGCCGTGTAGACCTTGCGCCGCTCCACGCCCGAGCCGGGATAGTCGGTGACGAAATGCGTGTCGCGGCAGGTGCTGAACCGCGGCGCCGCCGCGTGCTGCCGCAGCTCGGCGCTGATGCGCTCTTCGGCCACCGTGCGGTTGCCCAGCAGGTTGATGCGAGGCGCGTCGGTCTCGTCCACCGCGATGTCCTTGGGCTCGGTCACCCAGTCCGACGCCCAGTACAGCTCGAAGCTGTCCACGATGGCGGCCGCGATCGGCCCCTGGATCAGCAGGTCGCTGTCGAGGAAGTTGTAGTGCGTGGACAGGTCGAAGTAGTCGTTACCGATGTTGCGCCCACCGACGATGGCCTTCTGCCGGTCCGCCACCAGCAGCTTGCGGTGGGTGCGGTGCTGCATGGCGAAGAAACGCGCGATGCCCGAGGTGTTGTAGTAGCGCACCTGCACGCCCGCCTGCTCCAGCGAGCGCGCCACCTGCGGCGCCAGCTTGAACACCGGCATCGCAAAGTCCACCAGGATGCGCACCTTCACGCCCTGCGCGGCCTTGCGCGCCAGCGCCTGGTTGATCAGGCGGCTGGACTCATCGAGCTCGTAGATGAAGAACTCCAGCTCGATCGATTCCTTCGCCTCCTCGATGAGCTTGAGCCGCGCGGCCAGCGAGTCGAAGCCCACGTCCAGCAGCGCCACCGCGTGCGGCTCGCGCGAACGCACGTCGATGGCGGCGTGCTGCGGCGCCTGGCCCAGCCACTGGCGCTCGCTCGCTTCCTGGATGCCCAGGAAGGCGACGGCGAACACCACCGGCACACCGATCAGCAGCACCAGCAGCCCGATGCCGGTCCACCGCACCAGGCGCCAGAGCATCAGCCGCCCAGCCCGGCGAAGAGGTTCTGCACGTCGTCGTGCTCGTCCAGCGCCGCCAGGAAGGCCTCCACCTCCTCCAGCGCCTCGGCGCTCAGGCTCGCCGGGCCCACCGGGTTCTTGGGCTTGTAGCCCAGCTTGGCCGACAGCACGGTGAAGCCCTGGGCGGGCAGCGCGCGGCTGACCAGATCGAGGTCGGTCGGGTCGGTGAGAAAGACGCACACGCCCTCGTCGTCGGCGGGCTCGAAGTCCTGCGCACCGGCCTCGATGGCCGCGAGCTCGGCGTCGGCGTCCTGGTTCGCGGCCTCCGCCTCGATGATGCCGACATGGTCGAAGTCCCACGACACCGAGCCGCTGGTGCCCAGCTGGCCCTTGCGGAACAGCACGCGCATCTCTGGTGCGGTGCGGTTCACGTTGTCGGTCAGGCACTCCACCATCACCGGCACGCGGTGCGGCGCGAAGCCTTCGTAGATCACGTGTTCGTAGTGCACCGCCTCACCCGTGAGGCCGGCGCCTTTCTTGATGGCGCGCTCCAGCGTGTCCTTGGGCATGGAAACCTTGCGCGCCTGCTCCACCACCAGCCGCAGGCGGGCGTTGGCCGTGGGGTCGGGGCCGTTGCGGGCCGCAATGATGATGTCCTTGACCAGCTTGCCGAACAGCTTGCCCTTCGCGTTCGCCGCGATGTCCTTGTGTTTGGCTTTCCATTGCGCGCCCATGGGGGTGCTCCTTTGTTGTGTGTTGCCCGCCCGTGAACAGTGGTGGGCGGCTGGTTCGAGTCACGCCTCGATCGTGGCGGATCGATTGGCGAACCGCTGATGGTAGTTTGCCTCGGCGCCCGCTCACCGTTCGAGCAGCGGTTATGACATCTAGGTACGTTTCAGTTTTCCCGCCACCTTAGCCGCCAGCTTGCCCCACTGCTGGAGCGACAGGCCGATACGGATCTGTTGATAACGGCTTGCAACCGGCAACCCCACGGGCGCGCCAGCACGGCGCGCCGAATAGGACATTGCTCGAAGGTACTCGATGTCCTGGGCCGCTGACGCTGCCGGGTACAGCGGCAGTGCGCCGTGTCGTGCCACCTGAATCATTGCATCCACATGGGTTGCGACGGCTATCTGCTCATCGCTCAATGAATGCGGTGCAAATGGATTGCGCCACTCGACTTCGCCAAATTCCCGCGTGGCCACCGAAACGCTGCGGAGCAATGGACCGCCTTCGCCCTCGACGACATGGCGCTGGAACCCGCTTTGATGCGTTTCACCGGTACGCCGGTTGACGACAAGAAGTTGGTCGTCAACGAGGCTCCCACATCCCCCATGCACGAGCAGCCGTCCCTGCGGACGCGTCGGAAGCACGGTGTATCCGGACGAATAGTTGTGCACGAGCAGCGCACCGTCCAGATGCTTCACGGTACCGAGCAGCCAGCGCTCAGGCCACGCCAACTCCGGGATGGGCGGTGCCACACCCTCGATGAGTCCGGTCTTGCCGAAATCCTGTTCGATCGCTGTCGCCGATGCGGCTTGCCGATGACCACCCAGATACGAGCGCAGCTGTGCTATTCCGTGATAGTCGAAAGTGGAAAATTCATTGATTGCCGAGGTGACCGGACCCAGAACACCGAGACCGATCAGCTTCAGTTTGAGTGCCTCGGCAGGGAGAAACGGAAACTGTTCGGCGACACCCACCTGAACCCCACGTTTCGCAGCGAGATCGACTACGTTGCGCGCCAGGCGCTCGTCCCATGCAATGGGTGTTTCCGCCAACACGGGTAGGCCGCGACCAATCACATCAAAAAGCACCGTGGTATTTGCCGCACCGTTGACCGCAACGATCAGAAACGCAGGCTGAGCACCTTTGATGAGTTCGTCGATCGATGCGAAGTGAGGCCATCCCGATGAAGCAGCAAAGGCAGCTCCCTTCTCCCGATCGCGCGCGAAAAAGCCTGAGACCTCAATGCGATCACTCAGCGCGCGCAATACCGGGCCATAGATGTTCCTCACCCGGTCCCCCGCACCCACGATGCCTACCCTGGTGCGTCCATGGTTCGAGGCTGTAGCGGCTGAGTTGATGTCGTTCATGTGGGGGCGCTCTCCATAACAAGCTAGTGCCCAGAAGGTGAGGGGTGCTTCAAGGCTTTGTGCAGGTGATCGGCCAGTCGAACGCCCAGGGCAGCAATGAGCAGGGTCGGGTTGCTTGTCCCGGCCGTAGCAAACACCGAACTTCCGGCGACATAAAGCCCACGCGTGCCATGCACCGCACAGTTCACATCGACGACACCATTTCTCGGACTCGCACTCATGCGTGTCGTGCCCATCGGATGAGCCATGTCGTGAAGATGCGAGCGCCAGTCGGCTGCCGGATCGCGTAGCCAGGGTGCGATCTGCGGCATCTCGAGACGCAATCTCCGACATTCCTCTTCAACGAGTCGCGCACACGCCGCGTACGTCTGGCGCTCAACGTCGTGCATCCGCCAGTCTATGCGCGCCAATCGCTGTCCATATTCATCAACGCGCTCGCTCAGCGTCACCCGGCTCTGTGCATCGGGCACCTGCTCCACGTTGCAGCCGATGTCCACCTGGCTCGTCAACGTGAACGCGGGCCGTCTCTCAACGTAACGGTCATAGATACCTTCGAGCAATCGGACCGGATGCCGGCCCATATTGACGAGGTGTGCAAGATCGCTGCTGCCCAGACGCCCGCTTCGGGCGGCACGCAAAATGGTGCCCAGCGAAGACACGGGTGAGGGCATGCGGACATGTTCGAACAAGTACACCGTTCCTCGGGTGAGCTGCTCTTCCATCTGGCGTTGCCCCGACAGGCTTGCACCCGTGACATACACGTGCCGCCGACCATGCCGGTCGAACCACAACTGGCGAAACCTCGTGCGCAACCGCCGAGCCTCACCCGTCACGGTCCCGATCTCGGCGTAGTGATGATCCATCAGATAGCGACCCACCTGATCGTGATGGTTTCCAATTCCACCGGGCGTCTGCTCGTCGGACAGCAACAACAACCGCGCGTTGTCGATGCCTCCGCAGGCCAGGACCACGGCCCTGGACCTCACCCGTGCGAACCCACCGCCGGCACGTTGAATGGTCACGCCGGTGACCGTGCTCCCATCGTTGTCGCAGTTCACGCTTCTCACGTGAGCGTGCAGCCACACCCGAATATTGGGTGCGTCGGAGAGCACCCGACGGGATGCCTGGGCAACATCCAGCGCGGCCGGAGCGCCACTGTGCATCAGCGCACCGAGATTCTGGCAGTCGTGGTCGTCAACGCTGGGGACCTGACGCCTGACGCTTACACCTGGCAGGCTCGCCTGGAAATACTGCCACTCGAACTTTGCCGGATCCCATGCGGGTTGCGGCGCACGCTTGTTCAGCATCTGCCACAGTCGATCGTCATAGACCCCAGGACCTATTCCGAGCAGGCCACCAGCGCGATCCAGGTAGGGCGCGACATCGGCGCTGTCAATGGGCCAACCGCTGTTCGGCACCCAGGAGCGCGGTTGGTAATCTGTCGGCGCAAAAGGAACGCAGCGGCCACTCCAGAGCACGGACGTTCCACCAAAGATGCGTCTTCGCACCGACATGTGATGCGCGCGACGTGCTCCGACCGACTCGAACTCGGAAAGGGCCTCAGACCGGGATTCATGATGCTCCCCACCCGTCTCAAGCACCAGGACATCCAGCTGCGTGTTGGCAAGCGACGTGGCGACAGCGAGACCCGCAGGACCGGTACCGACAACACAGACATCGCACATCACTTCGCCGTCGACAGACAGCTGGTCAAAGTCCTCGATCATTTCAGTCCCGCTTTCCTGTGCATGTGCTCGTCACCACTGGCAAAAGCATGCCTACATGCCAGTTGGGTCACCCTCCGAGACGCAGGGCTCAGGGCTACTGAAGCCGCAGCAGGCCCCAGAATAGCACCGCCAGGAAGGCCGTCTCCAGCACCATCAGCGCCACCGGCTTCCAGCCCACGGTGACGATCTCGCGCAGCTGGGTCTTCATGCCGATGGCCGCCATCGAGGCCACCAGCAGGAACTGCGAGCTGCCCTGCCCCGCCTGCACCAGCGCCGCCGGCAGCCAGCCGCTGCTGTTGACCAGCACCAGCACGGCGAAAGCCACCGCGAACCAGGGCAGCAGCGGCGGGCGCGGGCCGGCGGGTTGGTCGCCGCCCTGCGCGCGCTCGTGGCGCCGCGCCAGCACCGCCGCCAGCGCGATCACCGGCAGCAGCATCGCCACCCGCATCAGCTTGACCAGGGTGGCGGCGTCGCCCGCGTCGTGCGAGAGGCTGTAGCCCGCGCCGACCACCTGGGCCACGTCGTGGATGGTGCCGCCGATGAAGAAGCCGGCCATCACCGGCGGCATGTCCAGCGCGTGGGTGAGCATGGGGTAGAGCACCATGGCCAGGGTCGAGAGCGTGCTCACGCCGATCACGGTGAACAGCGTGGCGCGCTCCTTGAGCGGGTGGGCCGGCATGGCCGCCGACAGCGCCAGCGCCGCCGACGCGCCACAGATGGCGACTGCGCCGCCGGTGAGCAGGCCGAAGAACAGGCGGAACCTCATCAGCCGCGCCAGCACCATGCCCACGGCAATCGTCGCGGCCACCGAGACCAGCACCATCAGCACCGGCGACCAGCCCAGCGCCGCCACCTGCGCCACCGTGATGCGCAGCCCCAGCAGGGCCACGCCCAGGCGCAGCAGGGTGCGCGCGGTGAACTGGATGCCGGTGCCGGCCTTGCCTTCGGCCGAGAGGAAATTCAGCGCCATGCCCAGCAGCAGCGCGAACAGCATCACCGGCGCGCCGTAGTGCGCCCCCAGCGCCATGGCGGCCACCGCCACCACGGCGCTGAGGGTGATGCCTGGGGCCAGCTCGGCCGCGTGGGTGCGCAGCCGGGGCCAGTGTGCAGGCGCGAGGAACGTGCTCATTGTCAGCACCAGGGGCTCACTGGTTGAGCTTGATGTCGAAGGCCTTGACGATGGCCGCGTTGCGCTCGAAGTCGGCGCGCAGCGACTGCGCCATCTGCTCGGCGGTCTCGTCGCCACCCGCATCGAAGCCCGCTCCCAGCAGGCGGTCGCGCACCTTGGGCGAGGCCGCCGTCTTGTCCACCGCGGCATTGATCTTCTGCACCAGGGCGGGCGGAACGCTGCTGGCAACGATGATGCCGACCCAGTTGCTGAAGTCCACATCGGGGTAGCCCTGCTCGGCCATGGTCGGCACATTCGGCAGGTGGGGCGAACGCTTCTTGGCCGCCACGCCGAAGGCCTGGATCTTGCCGGCCTCGACCATCTTCTTGGAGGTGGCCATGCCGTCGAACATCAGCGGCACCTGGCCGCCCATGAGCTGGGCCAGCGCGGGCGGCGAGCCGGCGAAGGGCACGTGCTGCATGTCCAGCCCGGCCTTCTGGTTGAGGATCATGCCGGCGTAGTGCGAGCTGGTGCCGGTGCTGTAGGAGGCGAAGCTGACCTTGCCCGGATTCGCCTTGACCCAGGCCACCACGCCCTTGACGTCCTTGGCCGGCACGTTGGGCGCGCCGACCAGGACCATGGTGGCGCGCGCGATGGCGGTCACCGGCCTGACGTCCTTGAGCGGGTCGAAGGCCGTCTTCATGACGTGCGGGATCTCGGTGAGGATGTTGCTCGCCGTCATCATGATGGTGTGGCCGTCGGGCGGCGCGGCCAGCATGGCCTGCACCGCGATGGCGCCGCCGGCACCGGGCTTGTTCTCCACCACCACCGGCTGGCCGATGTCGGCCCCGAGCTGGTCGGCCACGATGCGGGCCACCACGTCCATGGTGCCGCCGGCCGGCGCGGGCACCAGCATGCGAACCGGCTTGTCGGTCCAGGCCATGGCAGCCGGCAGGGTGAGCGCAAGGGCGGCGGCGCAGACAGCGCGGCGCAGGGGCGGGAAACGGAAGGCGGTCATGTCGTGTCTCCAGTGTGGCGCAGGCCATCGGGCGGGCCTGTCGTGGCCCGGGTGTCGGACCGTGGGGCAAATACTAGGTGCGCACTCCCGACTGCGCTTGTCCAATTGGGACAACAGCTTTCGAAACTGGGACATTCATGGATTTCCCCTACGTGCCCGTGGTGCGCAGCGCCAGCCTCGCCGGCTACGTCGAGCTGGCGCAGTCGCTGGGGCTGGACGCGCGCGCCCTGCTGCGCAAGGCCGGCCTGTCGCCGCGCGCGCTGGACGACCCCGAAACGCCCCTGAGCGCCGCCGCCGTGCGCGCCCTGCTGGAAGACAGCGCGCAGGCCAGCGGGGTGGACGACTTCGGCCTGCGCATGGCGGCGCGGCGCCACCTGGCCAACCTGGGGCCGATCAGCCTGGTGCTCAAGGACGAGCCGACCGCGCGCGCCGCGCTGGACACGCTGTGCCGCTACCTGCGCCTGCTCAATGCCTCGCTGCTGACGCGGGTGGAAGACCACGGCGCGCTGGTGATCATCCGGGAGGAGATCCTGGTCGATCAGCCGGCCAGCACGCGCCAGTCGATGGAGCTGGCGGTGGGGGTGATGTACCGCATCGTGCGCGAGCTGCTGGGCGGGCCGTGGAAGCCGGTGCGCGTGTGCTTCAAGCACCGGCCGCCGAAGGACACCACAGCGCACCGCGCCTTCTTCGGTACCGCGGTGGACTTCAACAGCGAGTTCAACGGCATCGTCTGCACCGCCGCCGACCTGCAGACCCCGCTGCCCGGCAACAACCCGGAGATGGCGCGCTTTGCGCGCCAGTACCTGGACCGCGCGCTTTCGGGCCGGCACCAGAGCACCAAGGCCACGGTGCAGCAGCTGGTGGCCGCGCTGCTGCCCGGCGGGCGCTGCACCTCGCAGCAGGTGGCGCAGCACCTGGGCGTGGACCGCCGCACCATCCACCGCCACCTGGCGCGCGAGGGCGAGAGCTTCGCCACGCTGCTGCAGGCGGTGCGTTCCGAGCTGGTGCTGCGCCAGGTGCGGGACAGCGACCTGCCGCTGTCCGAGGTGGCGCAGCTGCTGGGGTTTGCGGCGCCGGCCGCGTTCTCGCACTGGTTCCGCCACACCTTCGGCTGCAGTGTCACCGCCTGGCGCGCACAGGAAAAGGCGAAAGCGGCGGTGCGTCAGGGTGAACCCTGACTGTCCCAGATTCGCAAATCAATGTCCCAGTTTGACAAGCATTCAAGGGTGGTGACTCCTACGATGCGTTCCATGGCCCGGACACCCGGCCCCCCGAACGCAACAAGGAGACACCCCCCATGGCCACTGCCATCCGCATGCACCGCACCGGCGGCCCCGAGGTGCTGGAGATCGAACAGGTCGAGGTGGGCGACCCAGGCCCGGGCCAGGTCCGCCTGCGCCACGCCGCCGTCGGCCTGAACTACGCCGACACCTACTTCCGCAACGGCACCTACCCCATGCCCCTGCCCGCCGGCATGGGCGTGGAGGCGGCGGGTGTGGTCGAGGCCGTCGGCCCCGATGTGAGCAACGTCGCCGTGGGCGACCGCGTCACCTACACCGGCTTCCTCAACACCCTGGGCGCCTACGCCACCGAGCGCCTGATCCCGGCCGCACCGCTGATCCGGCTGCCCGAGGGCATCGGCTTCGAGACCGCCGCCGCCATGACCATGCGCGGCCTGACCTCGGCCTACCTGATGCGCCGCATCCACCCCTTCCAGGCCGGCGACACGCTGCTGCTGCACGCGGCGGCCGGTGGCGTGGGCCTGATCGTGGCGCAGTGGGCGAAGCTGCTGGGCATCACCGTGATCGGCACCGTGTCCACCGACGCCAAGGCCGAGGTGGCCAGGGCCCACGGCTGCACCCACACCATCAACTACAGCCACGAGGACGTGGCCGCCCGGGTGAAGGAACTCACCGGCGGACGCGGCGTGGACGTGGTGTTCGACAGCGTGGGCAAGAGCACCTTCATGGCCTCGCTCGATTCGCTCAAGCGCCGCGGCCTGATGGTCTGCGTGGGCACGGCCAGCGGCCCCATCGAGGGCTTCAACCCCAACCTGCTGGCCATGAAGGGCTCGCTCTACCTCACGCGCCCGGCCCTGGCCGACTACATCGCCGACCCGGCCGAGAAGGCCGAACTCGCCGCCGAAGTGTTCGGCCACGTGGCGGCCGGCCGCATCCGCATCGACATCCACCAGCGCTACGCACTCGGCGATGCGCAGCAGGCGCACCGCGACCTGGAGTCGCGCAAGACCACCGGTTCGTCGGTGTTCGTGATCTGAACCGCCCGAGGAGACACCCCATGAAGATCGAGCAACTCACCTGCGCCATCGGCGCGGAAGTCAGCGGCGTGAGCCTGGCCGATGCGGCGCGCGACAACGCGCTGTACGAGGAGATCAAGGCCGCGCTGCTCCGGCACAAGGTGCTGTTCCTGCGCGACCAGGACATCAGCCGCGCCGACCACGTGGCCTTCGCGCGCCGCTTCGGCGAGCTGGAGAACCACCCGGTGGCCGGCAGCGACCCGGAGCACCCGGGCCTGGTGCGCATCTACAAGACGCCCGACGCCCCCAACGACCGCTACGAGAACTCCTGGCACACCGACGCCACCTGGCGCGAGGTCCCGCCCATGGGCTGCGTGCTGCGCTGCGTGGAATGCCCGCCGGTGGGCGGCGACACCATGTGGGCCAACATGGCACTGGCCTACGAGAAGCTGCCGGAGCCCATCAAGCAGCAGATCGGCGGCCTGCGCGCGCGCCACAGCATCGAATGCACCTTCGGCGCCGCCATGCCGATCGAACGGCGCCTGGCGCTCAAGGCCCAGTTCCCCGACGCCGAACACCCGGTGGTGCGCACCCACCCCGAGACCAGCGAGAAGGTGCTGTTCGTCAACGGCTTCACCACCCACTTCACGAACTACCACACCCCCGAGAACGTGCGCTGCGGCCAGGACTTCACGCAGGGCAGTTCGTCCCTGCTGCAGTACCTCATCAACCAGGCCGCCATCCCCGAATACCAGGTGCGCTGGCGCTGGCAACCCAACAGCGTCGCCATCTGGGACAACCGGTCCACCCAGCACTACGCGGTGATGGACTACCCCCCTTGCCACCGAAAGATGGAACGCGCCGGCATCGTCGGCACGCCCACCTTCTGACCGTTCACCTTCTGATCGCCCCATTCAACGCACCCGGAGACAACCATGAACTTCCTCGACGGTCACCTCTTCCCCGAGAACCAGCAACCCCTGGTCATCACCGCCGCCCCCTACGGTCCCGAGTGGATTCCTTCGGACTTCCCCGAGGACATCGCCGTGACCATGGAAGAGCAGGTACAGAAAGCCGTGGACTGCTACAACGCCGGCGCCACCGTGCTGCACCTGCACGTGCGCGAGCTGGACGGCAAGGGCAGCAAACGCCTGTCCAAGTTCAACGAGCTGATCGCCGGCGTGCGAGAGGCGGTTCCCGAGATGGTGATCCAGGTCGGCGGATCGATCTCGTTCGCGCCGGTCGGCGAAGGCGAGATCGCCAAGTGGCTGTCCGACGACACGCGCCACATGCTGGCTGAGCTGACGCCCAAGCCCGACCAGGTGACCGTGACCGTCAACACCACCCAGATGAACGTGACCGAACACATGGAAGAGGCCGACATCGCCGGCACCTCCATGGCCACGCCCGAGGGTCGCCGCGCCTACACGGAGATGGTGGTGCCCTCCACGCCCAGCTTCGTCGAGGAACACGTCAGGCGCCTGTCCGCCGCCGGCATCCAGAGCGCCTTCCAGTTCTACAACCTCAACAGCTTCGAGACCGTCGAGCGCCTGATCCGCCGCGGCGTCTACAAGGGCCCGCTGGTGTGCAACTGGGTCGCCATCAGCGGCGGCATGGACGCGCCCAACATCTACAACCTGGCCAACTTCCTGCGCGCCATTCCCGACGGCACCATGCTCACGGTGGAAAGCAGCATGCGCAACACCCTGCCGATCAACATGATGGGCATGGCCATGGGCCTGCACGTGCGCTGCGGCATCGAGGACAACCTCTGGAACCAGAGCCGCACCGAGAAGATGACCACCGTGCAGCAGATTCAGCAGCTGGTGCGCATGGCCAACGAGTTCGGCCGCCCTATCGCCACCGGCCAGCAGGCGCGCGAGATCCTGAAGATCGGCGTGTTCTACGACACCGTGGAAGAGACCCTGGCGGCCAACGGCTTCTCGCCCAACGCGCCGGGGCGCCAGCAGGGCTTTCTGCGCAAGGTGGCCTGAGGGCAGCCCGCCCCGCGTCGACCCGAAAGACCTTCAACGATGTCAGGACAGTCCATGACCTTCCACACTTCTTCGCCTGCCCTCCCGCGCAGAACCCTTGTTCTGGCCTCGCTGCTGGCCCTGCCCTTCGGCCAGGTGATGGCCCAGGGCACTGGCTGGCCCAACCGCCCGATCCGCATCGTCGTGCCTGCACCGGCCGGTGGCGCCTCCGACATGATCGCGCGCACCGTGGCCGAGAACGTCCGCAAAAGCCTGTACCAGCCGGTGCTGGTCGAAAACAAGCCCGGAGCCGGCGGCATCCTCGCCGTCGAAAGCATGCTGGGTGCTCCGCGCGACGGGTACACCTTTGTTCTGTCGCCCAACTCGCTCGTGACGGAAAACCCGCACAGCTACAAGTTCCGCTTCGACCCCCTCAAGGACCTGGTCCCGATCGCCGAGGTCGCCTCCGTCGCGCTGGTGCTGGTGGCCGACCCGTCCCTGCCCGTCTCCAACCTGGCCGAGATGGTGGCCTACGTGAAAACGCGACCGGGCAAGGTGTCCTACGCGTCCTACAGTCCCGGCACGCTGTCGCATCTCAAGGGCCTGCAGTTCAGCAAGGCTGCAGGGCTGGACATGGTGCACGTGGGCTACAAGGGCTCTCCGCCCGCGCTGCAAGACCTCATGGGCGGCCAGGTGCAGTTCATGTTCGACGGCCTGGGCACCTCGCTGCCCCTGATCAAAAGCGGAAAGGTGCGCGCCCTGGCCGTGACCTCGGCCAAGCGATCGCCCTATCTGCCCGACGTGCCCTCGCTGGCGGAAGCGGGACACCCCGATCTGAGCCAGATCATGGGCACCTCGATCTGGTCCACGCCCGACGTCCCGCAGGACATCCGCGACAAGTTCCGCCAGGAACTGATCAAGGCCATCTCGACCCCTTCTGTGAAGAGCCAGCTCGGCGCCCTGGGCATGGACGCCGGCAACCCCGCCCAGACCGTCCCCGAGCTGGAGAAGGCGCTGCGGCAGGACAACGAGAGCACGGGCCGGATGCTGCGCTCGATCGGCCACCAACCCTCCTGAACCACGCATGAGCCATCCGACCACCTCCCCCGGCGCGGGCACCAGCGCCACCCCGGTCAGCGACGAGCTGCGCGCCAGCGGCTACTGGAACCCCGAGTGGGACAGCTTCGCCGAGCTCGACCCCCTGTGGACCGAAAAATTCCTCGACATGGCCATGCACCCCATGCGCAAGGGCCTGATCGAGCCCAAGGTCTGGGAGTTCATCTCGATCGCGGTGGACGCCTCATGCACGCACATGTATGGCCCGGGCACGCGGCGCCACATCCGCCGGGCACTGGAACTCGGCGCCACCCCGGAGGAGATTGCGGCGGTGCTCCAGGGCGTGAGCGTGCTCGGCCTGCATGCCAACAGCATGGGTGCGCCCATGCTGTTGGAGGAGGTGGCCCGCCACCAGGCCCGGGCCTCGCCGATCAGGCCTTCTTGAGCTGCGAGGTGTCGAACGGCAGGCTGCGCAGGCGCTTGCCAGTGGCCGCGAAGATCGCGTTGGCCACCGCCGGCGCCACCGGTGGCGTGCCGGGCTCGCCGATGCCGCCGGGCTTCTCGGTGCTCTTGACGATGTGCACCTCGACCTTGGGCATCTCGTTGTGGCGCAGCACCGGGTAGTCGTGGAAGTTGCCCTGTTCGACCCTGCCGTCCTTGAGGCTGATCCTGCCGTACAGCGCGGCCGACAGCCCGTAGACGATGGCGCCCTCGACCTGGCGCTCGATGATGGTGGGGTTCACCGTCATGCCGCAGTCCACTGCGGCCACCACGCGGTGCACCTTGGGCGTGCCATCGGCGTTGATCGAGACTTCGGCCACCTCGGCCACATAACTGCCGAAACTCTGCACCACCGCGATGCCGCGGAACACGCCCGCCGGCAGCGGCTTGCCCCAGCCGGCCTTCTCGGCCGCCACTTCCAGCACCTGCCTGTAGCGCGGCTGCTGGTCCATCAGCGCGCGGCGGAACTCGAACGGGTCCTTGCCCGCGGCGTGCGCCATCTCGTCGATGAAGCCTTCCATGAAGAAGCTGTTCTGCGAGTGGCCGACCGAGCGCCAGAACCAGACGCTGGGCCCAGGCTCGCGCCGGCCGTAGGTGATGAGCTGGTTGGGCACGCTGTAGGGGTGGTCGTTGATGCCCTCCATCGCAAAGCTGTCGACGCCGCTCTCGGGGATCTTCATGAAGCCCGAGGCCGCCATGATGGACGGCGAGCCCACGCCGGCCTTGAGCAGCACCGCGTTGCCCTGGGCGTCCAGGCCGCCGGTGAACTTGGCCACCGAAGCCGGGCGGTAGAAGCCGGCGGCCATGTCGTCCTCGCGGGTGTAGACCAGCTTGACCGGCGCGCCGCTGATCTTGGACAGCAGGGTGGCGTCGATCACGAAGTCGGGCGCGAAACGCCGGCCGAAGCCGCCGCCCAGCATCATGGTGTTGACCTTGACCTTGCCCGGGTCGACCGAGGCCACCTGGCTAAGGATGCCCTGCACCGGCCCCTGGCTCTGCGTGCCGGCCCAGATTTCCACGCCGTCGGGCTTGACCCAGGCGGTGCAGTTCATCGGCTCCATGCAGGCGTGCGCGAGATAGGGCGCCTCGTAGGTGGCCTCGACCAGCTTGGCCGGGGTGATGCCGGCGTCGCCCGCCTTGAGCGCCACCGCGTCGGCCTTGCTGGCGCCGTCGGTCAGCATGGCCGTGACCTTGGCCGAATCGAGCCCGGCCTTGTCGCCAAAGTCCCAGTCCACCTTCAACGCGTCGCGGCCCTTCTTCGCCGCCCAGTAACCCGTGGCCAGCACCGCCACACCGGTGGGCAGCGTGATCACCTGCTTCACGCCCTTGACCGCCTTGGCCGCCGTGTCGTCCACCTTGGCCACCTTCACGCCCGGCAGGGGCGCGCGCGCCATCACGGCCACCAGCATGCCGGGCAGGTTGACGTCGATGCCGAACTTGGCCGAACCGTTGGTCTTGCCCGCCGTGTCCAGCCGGGCCTTGCGCTGGCCGAGGATCTTGAAGTCCTTCGGGTCCTTCAGCGCCACCTTCTCGGGCGCCTTCTGTTTTGACGCCGCCTCGGCGAGCTGGCCGTAGCTCAGCTTCTTGCTGCCGTGCATCACGTGGCCGGCCTCGGTGCGGCATTCGCCGGCCGGCACCTTCCATTGCTCGGCCGCGGCCGCCACCAGCATGGCGCGCGCGGTGGCGCCGGCGTTGCGCATCACGTCCCAGTGGCCGCGCACCGTGGTCGAACCGCCGGTCGCCTGCATGCCGAAGGCGGGGTTGTTGAAGGCCTGGCTCACCGGCGCCTGCTCCACGCCCACCGTGGCCCAGTCGGCGTCCAGCTCTTCGGCCATCAGCTGCGGGATCGCGGTCAGCACGCCCTGCCCCATCTCGGAGCTGCCGCAGACCACGGTGACGCGGTTGTCGGGCGTGATGCGCAGCCAGGCGTTGGGCGTGAAGGCGGTGTCGGTCGCTGCCAGAGCCCGGCCGCCCATGGACGGCAGGGTGAAGCCGACGACCAGGGCGGCGCCTGAACCGGCCATGAAGCCGCGGCGGCTGGTCTCGAAGGCGTGGGAATCGTTGGTGGTGCTCATGATCAGGCTCCCTGCAGGGCGGTCGCAGCGTCCTTGATGGCCGCCTTGATCTGGTTGTACGTGCCGCAGCGGCAGATGTTGCCGCTCATGGCCTCGTCGATGTCCTTGTCGCTGGGCCTGGGCTTGGCGGTCAGCAGCGCGGTGGCGCTCATGATCTGGCCGCTCTGGCAGTAGCCGCACTGCGGCACGTCGTGCTTGACCCAGGCGGCCTGCACGGCCTTGCCGGCCTTGCTGTTGCCAATGGCCTCGATGGTCACCACTTTCTTGCCGGCCGCGGCCGACAGCGGGGTGGAGCAGGAGCGCACCGGCTGGCCGTCCAGGTGCACGGTGCAGGCGCCGCACAGCGCCATGCCGCAGCCGAACTTGGTGCCGGTGAGTTGCAGGTCTTCGCGCAGCGCCCACAGCAGGGGCATGTCGGGTTCGGCGTCGACGGACGCCGCTTTCCCGTTGACATTGATGTTCAACATGGGGTTGTCTCCTGTGAGGTTCGCCCGGCGATCAAGGCGCCAAGGTCGTTCTGCAATGTAACGAGCCGCTCCCGAGCCCCGGACCGGGTCAACCCTTGTCCTACGTTGGCGTGGGGACAAGCTGTTCCGTTTCGGGCCACCCGGCGCGGTGGCAGAATGCCGCTCCCCTAGTTGACCCCCTCCTATGCATCCAGACTCCCACGGCACCCTCGGCATCGATTTCGGCACCTCCAACTCCGCCATGTCCTGGGCCGCCCCCGGCGGCCTGTCGCGCCTGATCCCGCTCGAAGGCGACGCCGTCTCCATGCCCACCGCCGTGTTCTTCAACAGCGAAGACCACCGCACCCACTTCGGCCGCGACGCCGTGGCCCAGTACCTCGCCGGCACCGAAGGCCGGCTGATGCGCTCGCTCAAGAGCCTGCTGGGCAGCCCGCTGATCCACGAAAGCACCGAGGTCAACCACCGCCCGGTCAGCTTCCTGGAGATCGTGACCACCTTCGTGGCCGAGCTGCGCGAGCGCGCCACCCGCACGCTGGGCAGCGCGCCCAGGCGCGTGGTCATGGGCCGGCCGGTGCACTTCGTGGACGACGACCCGGCGCGCGACGCGGCGGCCCAGCAGTCGCTGCTGGAAGCCGCACAGGCCGCCGGCTTCCGCGAGGTGCGCTTCCAGCTCGAACCGATCGCCGCCGCGCTGGACCACGAGCGCCGGCTGGACCGCGAGTCCCTGGTGCTGATCGTCGACATCGGCGGCGGCACCTCCGACTTCACCGTGGTGCGCCTGGGCCCTGATCGCATCGCGCGGCCCGACCGGGCGGACGACGTGCTCGCCACCACCGGCGTGCACATCGGCGGCACCGACTTCGACCACCGGCTCAGCCTGGAACAGGTGATGCCGCTGCTGGGATACCGCCACCTCGGCCCGCAAGGGCGCGAAGTGCCCAGCCGCACCTTCTTCGACCTCTCGACCTGGCACCTGATCCAGTGGCTCTGTCTGCCCAAAGCGGTCAGCCAGGCGCAGGCGCTGCGCGTCAACTACAGCGACGTGCGACTGCACGAGCGGCTGATGCGCGTGCTGCGCGAGCGCCACGGCCACCACATCGCCCACGAGGTCGAGCAGGCCAAGATCCGCTGCTCGATGACCGACGCCGACACCAGCGTGGACCTGTCCATCGTCGAAGCCGCCCTCACGGCGCCGCTGGGCAAGGCCGCGCTGCGCGAGCACCTGGGCGGGCTGCTGGATCGCACCGTGGTCTGCGCTCGGGAATGTGTGCAACGCGCCGGCCTGCGAAACGACCAGCTCGATGCCGTCTACCTCACCGGCGGCTCCTCCGCCCTGCGGCCGTTCCAGCAGACGCTGCGCGCGGCGTTCCCGGGCGTGCCGCTGATCGAGGGGGACCTGTTTGGCGGCGTGGCGTCGGGGCTGGCGTACGGCACCGGGCGTTCAGCGTAACGCCCGCTTCAGCCCACCGACTTCAGCCGCATCTGGTTGGGCAGCGGCACCGAGCGGCGCAGCACGTCCTCGGCCAGCCAGAGCGCGGCGCGCTTGCCGCGCTCGGCCACCATGGGCAGCGGCATCTGCTGGTAGTCGTCGTTGAATACCTCGAAGCTGTAGTCGCCCGCGTAGCCGAGCCTGTCCAGCCGCAGCACGAGGTCGACGATCTGCTCGCTGTGCACCCCTTCGCCGGGGAAGACGCGGAAGGTGCGCGCGGTCGCCATGCGCTCCTCGAAGGTCTTGGCCTCCTGCCACATGAAGTCGGAGAGCTGCACCAGGAAGATCTTGCTCGGGTCGAGGTAGTCGATCTCGTCCAGCGCCGTCTTGGCCGCGAAGATGTGGAACGAGTCCAGGCCAATGCCAAGGTTCGGGCAGTCGGCGCGGCAGACCACGTCCCAGGCGGCGGTGAACTCGTTGATGGTGCGGCCCCAGGACAGGCCTTCGTAGGCGATCCGGATGCCCAGCGGCAGCGCCAGCATGGCCAGCTTGCGCAGGTCGCGCGCGAGGTGGTCGAGGTCCTGCGTGGCGTGGGCCGAGGTGGACGAGCAGGCCAGCAGCACCTTGCAGTCCAGCGCCGCGCACATCTCCAGCATGGCCTTGGCGATGTCGATCTTGTAGTGGTGCAGATGGCCCGAGAGGCCCTCGAAGTCGCGCAGCACCTGGAAGCCCGTGCCGCGCAGACCACTGGCCTTGACGGCCGCGACGGCGGCCTCGATGCCGCCCGGGTGGCCGTTGATGTCGTTGGCCTTGAGCATGACCTGCGAGAAACCCGCGGCCTTCATGGCGGCCAGCTTGGCTTCGAGCGGGCCGGCGAGCGTGATGGTGTCCATGCCGAAGCCGGAGATGGCTTCGACGATGGCGGCGTGGGAAGGCTTCATGGCTCAGCCTCCGGCGCGCTCGCTGTGCACCAGCTCGAACACCACCGAACCCAGGTAGGTCTTGGTGATGGCGCCGCGCTGCTCGGTGTGCGCCGCTTCGGTCTCGACGAACTCGACGCCCAGCGCGCGCAGCGCCTTCACCGCCGCCAGCACGTCGGGCACGCCCAGGCCGATGCGCTGCAGCTTCTCGTCGGCGTCGTACACGTTCACCGGCGGCTCCACCAGCTGCAGCATGAAGCGCTGCGACGGGTCCAGCGCCGGGGTGCGCAGCAGCGTGCCCTTGGGCATGATGCCGAAGCGCTGGTCGTCGGGAATGACCTCGGTGCCGAACAGCTCGTCGTAGAAGGCGATCCAGTCGTTGCTGCGCTCCGGGCCGATGTACTGCACGATGCCGAAGAAGTGGATGCCGGCGGTGGCGGGCGGCTTCTGGTCCACCGTGGGGATGGGCACGAAGTCCACGTCGTAGATCGAGAACTCCTTGTAGCGGTCCACGAAGTAGATGCGGCTGCCGCCGGCGCCGTGGATGGCCGGGATGTTCAGCTCCATCACCTCGGCGTGCGTCGGCACCGACCAGGCGCCGCGCTCCAGCACATAGTGGTAGGCGGCACGCGCATCGCGCACGCGCAGCGCCATCGCGGAAATCGAGGGCACGTCGCTGCCGTGGCTGGCGCCCTGGGCATCACTGGGGTGGGCGTTGACGACGATGTTCAGCCCACCCTGGCGGTAGAGCAGGATCTCGCGCGAGCGGTGGCGCGCCACCGGGCGGAAACCCATCATCTCCAGCACCTGGCCCAGGGCCTGGGGTTTGGTGGTGGCGTATTCGATGAACTCGATGCCGTCCAGGCCCAGGGGGTTGGCGGCGTCGCTGAACGAAGCCTGAAGGGGCTCGCGGCCAGCGGCGGTGTTGAGCAGCAGATCACTCATGGCAAGACTCCATGCAAAAAAGGGAATATCAGGTGCGACCGCGCAACCGCTTCCAGCAGGTCGACTGGCTGGCGATGGTCAGTGTCAGCGCGATCAGGATCACGAGCGACAGCGGCGATGTGAAGAATTCGCCCGCAAACTGCACCGGGTTGCCCTCGGCCGAGATCATGGCCTGTCGGTAGCTCTTGTCCATCAGCGGACCCAGGATCATGCCCAGGATCACCGGCCCCACCTGGAAGCCGTACATCTTGAGGAAGTAACCGAGCACGCCGAAACCGAGCATCCAGTACACATCCACCGGGTTGTTGTTGATCGCGTACGCACCCACGGCCGACAGCACCAGGATCACCGGCAACAGGATGGGTTTGGGCGTTTCGACGATCTTGGCGAACAGCCGGATGCCGGTGAGACCGAACACCAGCAGGAAGATGTTGGCCAGTGTGAGACTGCCCACGATGAACCAGAACAGGTGCGGCGTTTCCACCATCAGCATCGGGCCGGGCTTGAGACCGTGGATGTACATGGCACCGATGATCACGGCGGTGACGGCGTCGCCAGGTATGCCCAGCGTGAGCATCGGGATGTAGGCGCCGCCCACGGCCGCATTGTTGGCCGACTCCGGCGCCACCAGCCCTTCGTAGGCACCCTCGCCGAACGGCCGCGACGGGTCTTTGACCGTGCGCTTGGCGTGGTCGTAGGCCATCAGTGCGGCAATGTCGCCACCGGCGCCGGGCAGCGCGCCCACCACCACGCCGATGGTGGAGGTGCGCGCGGTCAGCGGCAGGTATTTGCGCAGCAGGCTCCAGGACGGCAGGATTTTCGAGACGTCCTGCTTGATCGCCTGGAGCTTGAGTTCGTGCAGCTGGCACAGCACCTCGGCCACGCCGAAGAAGCCGATCATGGCTGCCACATAGGAGATGCCCGCGGTCAGCTGCAGGCTGCCAAAGGTGAAGCGCGACTCGGCGGTCATCGGGTCGAGCCCGACCGAGCCGATCAGCACGCCCAGGGCCCCGGCAAAGATGCCCTTGGCCAGCGAGCCACCCGAGAGACTGCCCACCAGCAGGATGCCCCAGATGGCCAGCATCAGGTAGTCGCGCGGCGCGAACTGGAGCGCCAGATCTGCCACCGCCGGCGCGGCCACGGCCAGCGCCAGGATGCCGATGAAACCACCCACCACAGAGACCACCGTGGTCAGCCCGATGGCGGTGCCGGCCTCGCCCCGCTTGGCCAGCGGGTAGCCGTCCAGCCCGGTGGCAATGGCCGAGGGCGCGCCGGGAATGTTCAGCAGGATGGCGCTGCGCGAGCCGCCATAGACGCCGCCCAGGTAAATGCCCGAGATCAGCGCCAGCGCCGAGTTGACCTCCCATTTGAAGGTGAACGAGATCAGGATGGACACCGCCATCGTCACCGACAGGCCGGGAATGGCGCCGATGTAGATGCCGGCGAAGGTGCCCGCCGCGGTCAGCAGCAGCAACCGGACGTCGACCCAGCTGATGAAGAAATAGTTGAGCGCTTCGATCACGCGGCGGCTCCGTTGAACAGGCCCTGCAGCAGGGTGCCGCTGGGCAGCACCACCGAGAACACGGTCTGGAAGATCCCGTAGATCGCGGCCAGTGCCAGCGCCGACACCAGCAGGTTCAGGCCCCAGCGGCGGCTGCCCAGCAGCGCCATCGACACCACCAGGAACAGGTAGGACGCCAGCAGAAAGCCCAGTGGTTGCAGCAGCACCATGTACAGCGCGATGGCGACCGTGAAGCCCACCACCACTGGCGGCGTGAGGCGCCGCACGAATTGCGCCGCCAGCGACTCACCGGCCCGAGTCTCGGTCGGTGCCGAGCGCGCCGCATCCCGCAGGATCAGCACGGCGCAGACCACCATGATCGCTGCAGCGAACATCGGGAACGCGCCCGCAGACGTGAGCGACTCGAACTTCGAGATGCCGTACGCCGTCCACAGAAGAAAGAGGCTGGCCAGCAGCAGCACGGCCAGAAAGCTCAGCTCGCCAGGGAGCCGTTGTCGGGTGGGTTGCATGGTGGGTTACGCAAGGGTTCAGGCACAAACGCGCAGCCGTCCGGCCGGGACCGGACAGGCTGCGGACAGGCGGACGCTCAGGGCTTGGCGATGCCCAGCTCGGCCGGGTTCTTCTTAGCGACGCCCACTTCCTGGTAGGTCCAGGAAGTGACCGACTGCCACTTCTTGAGGAAAGCGTCGGCTTCGGCGCCCGAGATGTTCATCATCACGTTGCCACGGCTGGCCATCAGTTCGCGGAACTTCGGATCGTCGCCGGCCTTCTTGAATGCCGCCGTCAGCCTGGCCTTGACCGCATCCGGCACATCGCGCTTGACGAACACGCCGTAGAACGGCCCCCAGGGCAGGTACTTCTCCAGCGTCGGCAGGTCCTGTGTGATCGGCGGCACATCGCCGAACGGCTTCTCATCCACCACCGCCAGGGCCTTCAGGCGGCCGGCCTTGATGTGCTCGGCGGCCGCGCCCGCACCCACGAACATGAAGTCCACATGGCCGCCCAGCAGCGCCGTCAGACCCGGGCCGTCGCCATCGAACGGCACCGAGGTGACCGGAAATTTGGTGGCTGTCGACACCATGGCCCCCACGGTGAAGGGCAGGCCGCCGGCGCCGGTGGACCCCTGCTTCACCTTGCCAGGATTGGCCTGGATCTCGGCCAGCATGTCCTTGAAGCCCTTCCAGGGCTTGGCGGCGTTGGTCACCAGCAGCACATTGCCGCGGGCGGCGATGGTGACCGGGTAGAACTTGCTGTAGTCCAGCTCGCTGATGGCCAGCACCGGGTGCAGCTGCGGGTTTTCGGCACCGAACAGCAGCGTGTAGCCGTCGCTGGGCTGCTGGTACACGAAGTTCGTGGCGATGGCGCCGACGCCGCCCGGCTTGTTCTGCAGCACGATCTTCTTGCCCAGCGCCTCCTCGGCCACCGGCGCCAGCGCGCGGCTGACCACGTCGCTGGCGCCGCCGGCGCCCCACTGGATCACCCCGCTCAGTTCACGGTCAGGAAAGCCCTGTGCGGCACCGATCGTGGAAAAGGCGGCCAGCGCGACCGTGGCCAGGAATTGACGGCGAAGGTTCATGGTGATGTCTCCAAGGTTGGGTGGAAAAACGGAAATAGCCGGGAACACCCGAGCACTCTATGAAAGGAACGGCCAACTTCCTACTTCTGGGCCGCCCAAGTGATCGATAATCGATCGACATCGATCAATCATCGATCATTTCTGGTACTTCCCCCAATGCCTCCCCCATGAACTCCCGGACCACCATCGACAGTGCGCGCGCGGCAACGGCGGCTGCGTCTGCGCCCGGGCGGGGGCATCCCGCGCTTGAACGCCGCGACTGGATCGCCGGTCTTGAAAAAGGGCTGGCCATCATCGAAGCCTTCGACGACCAGCACCCGCGCCTGACCGCCAGCCAGGCCGGCGCGCGCTGCGGCCTGACCCGCACCGCTGCGCGGCGTTACCTGCTGACCTTGGCACACCTGGGCTATGTGGGCACCGACGGCAAGCTGTTCTGGCTGATGCCGCGCATCATGCGGCTGGGGCATGCGTATCTGGAGTCGGCGCGCCTGCCAAGACAGGTGCAACCCTTTCTCCAGCGGATCGTGGGCGGCACCCAGGAGATCGCGTATCTCGCGGTGCTGGACGGCGAGGACGCCGTCTACATCGCCCGAGGTGGGTCGCCAAGGCACATGTTCGAAGGCTACATGCTGGGCACGCGCGTGCCCGCCCAGGTCACCGCTGCCGGCCTGGCCATTCTGTCGATGCTCAGCGAGCCCAGCCTGAACGAGTGGCTGCTGGCGCATCCATTGCGCGCCTTCACCTCGTTCACCGTCTCCAGCAAGGACCAGCTGCGCGCAGAACTCAAACGCTGCCGGCGCCAGGGCTGGGTGTTGTCGGAACAGCAGCTGGAACTGAACCACCGCGGTATCGCCGTGCCTCTGCTGGACCGCAACAACGATGTGCACGGCGCGATCAGCGTCACCATGCCGATCAACCAGGAAAGCAGCGAGGATGCGGTCAAGCGCGTGCTGCCGGTGCTGCAGGAAGCGGCGCGCGGGCTGCGCAACCTGATCTAGGCGCGGTGCTCCAGCCGGCGCAGGCGCCAGGCGCACAGCGTCGCCACCCCCGCCAGCGCGCCCGCCAGCCAGAACACGCTGGCCAGGCCCAGCGCCGACGACAGCACGCCGCCGCCCAGCCCGCCGAGCGTGCCCGGCAGGCCGTAGCCGATCACGGTGTACAGCGCCTGGCCGCGCCCGCGCAGCCGGCCGGGAAAGTGGTGCGAGATCAGTGCGATGCAGACCGTGTGGTGCGCCGCGAAGGTGATGGCGTGCAGCGCCTGCGCGGCCAGCAGCAGCGGCCAGACCTGCGGCAGGCCGGCGGTCAGGCCCATGCGCAGCACCATCAGTGCCGAGGCCAGCACCAGCCAGCCGGTCAGGCTGAGCCGGGGCAGCCAGCGCCCCTGGGTGAAGAACCAGCCGATCTCGATCAGCACGGACACCGCCCAGAGCAGACCGATCACGGTCTTGCTGTAGCCCAGGCTGTCCAGGTAGAGCGAGAAGAAGACATAGATGGCGATGTGCGCGAGGATGTGGAAGAACACCGACGCGAAGAACCAGCGCACCGCGGGTTGCCTGAGCAGCGGCCAGATGGCGGGGTGGTCGTCGTCGTGGTGCGCCGCCTCCTTGTGGTCGGGCAGCCACCAGACGCTGGCCACCACCGCCACCAGGGTCAACAGCGTCCATGCCGGGAAATGACCGAGCCCGAAGTGTTCGAACCACCAGCCGGCCACCATCACCGTGAGCAGGAAGCCCAGCGAGCCCCAGAGCCGCACGCGGCCATAGCGTTTTGCGTCGAACGCCCCGCCCTGGCTGACCAGGTGCGCCAACGCGGCCTCGCTCATCGGCATCATGGCGCTGGTATGGGTGAACATGAGCAGCAACACCACGAACAGGGCCACAGGGCCGAGCGGGAACCACAGCGCCAGGGAAAAGATGAGCGCCGCCGTGGCCCCATAGCGCAGCAGCTTGACGCGCTCGCCCGTGCGGTCGGAGAGCGTGCCCCAGGCGTAGGGCGCGAACAGGCGCGTGGCCGACTGCACCGAGGTCAACACGCTGATGGCGAACAGCCCGAACCCCAGGTCTTTCAGCCAGAGCGGCAGGTAGGGGTTGAAGAAGCCGATGTGCGCGAAGTAACTCGCGGACAGGGCCGCGAAGGGCAGGAGTTGCTTGCGCTGTTCAGGCACGCGACGCGGCAGCGATATCCGGTGTCTCGACCGTCACATCGCCGCACTGCGCACGGTGCCGCAGCGCGTGGTCCATCACCACCAGGGCCAGCAGGGCTTCCATGATGGGCGCGGCGCGGATGCCGACGCAGGGGTCGTGGCGGCCCTTGGTGATGACCTCGGTCGGCTGGCCTGCCACGTCGATGGAGTCGCGCGGGACCAGGATGGAACTGGTGGGCTTGATGGCGACCGACACGTCCAGGTCCTGCCCGGTGCTGATGCCGCCGAGCACGCCGCCCGCCTTGTTGCCGACGAAGCCGTTCGGGGTGAGCGAGTCGCCGTGGGTGCTGCCCTTGTCGGCCACCGACGCAAAACCGGCGCCGATCTCAACACCCTTGACGGCGTTCAGGCCCATCATGGCGTAGGCGATGTCGGCGTCCAGCTTGTCGTACAGCGGCTGGCCCAGGCCCACCGGCATGTTCTTCGCGACCACGCGCAGGCGCGCGCCACACGAATCGCCGCTCTTGCGCAGTTCGTTCATGTAGGCCTCCAGCGCCGACACATCGGCCACCGGGGCGAAGAACGGGTTGTTGGGCACATGCTCCCAGCTCTCGAAACCGATCGGTACCTCGCCGATCTGCGTCATGCAGGCGTGGAAGGTGGTGCCGAACTTCTCCTTGAGCCACTTCCTGGCGACGGCGCCGGCCGCCACCGTGGGCGCCGTGAGGCGGGCCGAGCTGCGGCCACCACCGCGCGGGTCGCGGATGCCGTACTTCTGCCAGTAGGCGTAGTCGGCGTGGCCGGGGCGGAAGGTCTGCAGGATGTTGCCGTAGTCCTTGCTGCGCTGGTCGGTGTTGCGGATCAGCAGGGCAATCGGCGTGCCGGTGGTCCGGCCCTCGTACACGCCACTGAGAATCTCGACGGCGTCGGGCTCGTTGCGCTGGGTGACGAACTTGCTGGTGCCGGGGCGGCGGCGGTCCAGGTCGTGCTGGATGTCGGCTTCGGTCAGCGACATGCCGGGCGGGCAGCCGTCGATCACGCAGCCGATGGCCGGGCCGTGGGATTCACCGAAGTTGGTGACGCAAAACAGGGTTCCGAAGGTGTTGCCGCTCATGGGCTCCGATTATCGCCAAGCAAAACGCCCCGCGAGCGGGGCGTTTTGCTTCGGGTCACGGACAGACCCATCAGGGGAAGTTCGGTTCGTTCTTGCCTTCGGACTCTTCTTCCGGCCAGTCGCGGATGTAGGCCTTCAGCATCTTGTTCTCGAAGTTCTGCGCGTCCACCACGGCCTTGGCCACGTCGTAGAAGCTGATCACGCCCATCAGCATGCGGTTCTCGATCACGGGCATGTAGCGGGCGTGGCGGTCGAGCATCATGCGGCGGACCTCGTCCATCTCGGTGGCCATGGTGCAGGTCAGCGGGCCGGGGTCCATGGCTCGGTAGACGGTGGTGGTGCCCAGCTGGCCGCCGTTCTTGACCAGCGTCTTGATGACCTCGCGGAAGGTGAGCATCCCGACCACCAGACCGTTGGACATCACGACCAGCGAGCCGATGTCCTTCTCGTCCATGAGCTTGACGGCGTCGGCCAGGGAGTCCTCGGGGGTGACGGTGTAGAGGGCGTTGCCCTTGACGCGCAGGATGTCGCTGACCTTCATGGCACTTCTCCTTGGGATGGATGCTGTCGCCAGCTGAGCAGGCGTGGAGATGAATATAGCCCACAATCGGCGCGAACAACACACCGGGACTGCCCGGACGTTACCTTCGGAGACACACGCATGCCCGGCCATTCAGACCCCGGCTTCGACACCCTGGCGCTGCACGCCGGTGCGGCCCCAGACCCCTCCACCGGCGCCCGCGCCGTGCCCATCCACCTGACAACCTCGTTCGTCTTCGAATCCAGCGACCACGCCGCCGCCCTGTTCAACCTGGAGCGCGCCGGCCACGTCTACAGCCGCATCAGCAACCCGACCAACGCGGTGTTCGAGCAGCGCATGGCCGCGCTCGAAGGCGGTATCGGCGCCATCTCGGTCGCCAGCGGCCAGGCCGCGCTGCACCTGTCCATCGCCACCCTCATGGGCGCCGGTTCGCACATCGTCGCCAGCACCGCGCTGTACGGCGGCAGTCAGAACCTGCTGCACTACACGCTGCGCCGCTTCGGCATCGAGACCACGTTTGTCAAACCCGGCGACATCGATGGCTGGAAGGCCGCGGTGCGACCGAACACGAAACTGTTCTTCGGCGAGACCGTGGGCAACCCGGGCCTGGACGTGCTGGACATCCCGACCGTGGCGCAGATCGCCCACGAGGCCAAGGTGCCGCTGCTGGTGGACAGCACGCTGACCACGCCCTACCTGATCAAGCCGTTCGAGCACGGTGCCGACCTGGTCTACCACTCGGCCACCAAGTTCCTCTCGGGTCACGGCACCGTCATCGGCGGTGTGGTGGTGGACGCCGGCAGCTTCGACTGGGACGCGTCGGGCAAGTACCCCGAGCTGACCGAGCCCTACGACGGTTTCCACGGCATGACCTTCAGCGAGGAAAGCACCGTCGGCGCCTTCCTGCTGCGCGCGCGCCGCGAGGGCCTGCGCGACTTCGGCGCCTGCCTGAGTCCGCACAGCGCCTGGCTGATCCTGCAGGGTCTGGAAACCCTGCCGCTGCGCATGGAACGCCACATCAGCAACACCGAAAAGGTGGTGGCTTTCCTGGCCAGCCATCCGCTCGTGGGCCGCGTCGGTCACCCGTTGCTCGAATCGCACCCCAGCCATGCGCTGGCCAACCGCCTGCTCAGGCACGGCGCCAAGGGCGCGGGCTCGGTGTTCAGCTTCGACATCCAGGGCTCGCGCGAACAGGGCAAGGCCTTCATCGAAGCGCTCAAGATCTTCAGCCACCTGGCCAACGTGGGCGACTGCCGCTCGCTGGTGATCCACCCGGCCAGCACCACGCACTTCCGCATGAGCGACGAGGCGCTGGCGGGCGCCGGCATCGGCCGGGGCACGATCCGCCTGTCCATCGGGCTGGAAGACCCGGACGACCTCATCGACGATCTCAAGCGCGCCTTGAAAGCCGCAGAAAAGGCGGGTGCGTGATGGAACTCCAAGTCAACGGCGCCACCACCTACTGCTACACCGGCGGCAAGGCCTTCGACCCGGCCAAGCCGACCGTCGTCTTCATCCACGGCGTGCTCAACGACCACAGCGTCTGGATCCTGCAGAGCCGCTACCTGGCGAACCACGGCTTCAATGTGCTGGCGGTGGACCTGCCGGGGCACTGCCGCAGCGCGGGCGAAGCGCCCTCGACGGTCGAGGAAGCGGCCGACTTCATCGGCGCCCTGCTCGACGCCGCCGGCGTCCAGAAGGCCGCGCTGGTCGGCCACAGCTGGGGTTCGCTGATCGCGATGGAAGCGGCGGCTCGGCTCAAGGACCGTGTCACGCACACGGTGCTGGTCGGCACCGCCTTCCCGATGAAGGTGTCGCCCGCGCTGATCGAGTCCTCGCTGAACGAACCCGAGAAGGCGCTGACCATGGTCAACGTGTTCTCGCGCTCCACCCTGGCCGCGCCGCCCTCGGCACTGGGCCCGGGCACCTGGGTCTACGGCGCCGGCATGGCGCTGGGCCGGCGCGTGCTGCGCAGCAACCCCAAGGTGAATGTGTTCCACCGCGGCTTCGTGGCCTGCGACCGCTACGCGGGGGGCGAGGCGGCCATGGCGGCGCTCACCTGCCCGGTGCTGTTCCTGCTGGGTGGCGTGGACCAGATGACCCAGCCCAAGGCTGCACAAGGGTTGATCAAGACCGCCCAGGCGGCGGGCAAAACCGTGCAGGTCGTGACCCTGCCGGTCGGCCATCACCAGATGACGGAGACCCCGGACCTCACCCTGTTCGCGATCCGCGACTTCCTCAAGCGCTGAAACCAGGACGGTGCGGGCGCCACCAGCGGCATGAGCAGGTACTCGCTGTAGTGCTCCTGCGGCGTGTGCGAGGGTTCAGCGTCGGCACCGATCACCACCCAGTCCTGCTGCAGATCAATCACCGAGCCCGGGCCGAGGAACAGGTCCTGCGCCATGTTCGGCTGCGTCAGCCAGAGCCGACCGCTGACCACGCGCAGCCGCAGGCCGGCGCTGGCGTGGATCACGCGGGTCTGCAGCGGGAACAGGCGGGTGGTGGGGGGCTGGCTGGTGGACATGTCGGACCTTTCGTGAATGAGGCCCCACTGTCCGGCGTTCCGCCCCACCGCAACAGACACAGCGGGCCGGCAGCATGCCCGCTCAGCGCCGCACAGATCCGCATCTGTGTGGTCGGCTTGCCGGCCAACTGTGCTGGTCGGCGGCAGACCACCGGCGTCGCCGGCCGGCCGGCGCTCGGTTAGCATGGACCGTCCATGCCCGAGCCCTCCCAGCCCCCCGCGCTGCGCCCGGTTCCACCGGTGTCGCCCCCCGACACGCCGCTGTACCAGCAGATCGCGCAGGCCCTGGCACAACTGATTCATGGCGGCACCCTCAAGGCCGGCCAGCGCCTGCCCTCGGTGCGCGAAACCTCGGTGGCGCACGGCGTGTCGATCTCCACCGCGCTGCAGGCCTACCGCCAGCTGGAGGAGCAAGGCCTGGCGCAGGCGCGCCCCAAGGCCGGCTACTTCGTGCGGCGACCGCAGCGCATCGCCCAGCCCGGCCTGAGCGCGCCGCCGCAGCGCAGCTTTCTGGTGGAGCGGCAGACGCGCTCCGAAGGCTTTGCCATGCTGCACCAGCCGGGCGACCGCGCCAGCTTCGGCGGCTTCGCGCCCGAACAGAGCACGCTGTTCGACGAGGAACGCCTGCGCGTCGCCATCGGCCGCGCCTCGCGCGTGCACCGCCACAGCCTGACCGAATACAACAAGGCCGACGCCGGCCGCCCCGCGCTGCGCCAGGCGGTGGCCCGGCGCGCGCTGCACCTGGGCTGCGCGCTGGACGCGGCCCACATCGTCATCACCGCCAGCTGCACCCAGGCCGTCAGCCTGTGCCTGCACGCCGTGACCCAGCCGGGCGACGTGGTGGCGCTGGAGTCGCCCACCTTCTTCGGTTACCTCGACCTGATCGAGTCGCTGGGCCTGCGCGTGCTGGAGATCCCCACGCACCCCGCCACCGGCCTGTCCCTGCCCGCGCTCGAGCTCGCGCTGGACACGCAGCCGGTCAAGGCGGTGCTGGCCGCGCCCACGCTGTCCAACCCGCTGGGTTCGGTGATGTCGATGGGCGCCAAGCAGAAGCTGGTGAAGCTGCTGGCGCAGCGGCGGGTGCCGCTGATCGAGGACGTGGTGTTCAACGACCTGCTGGCCGGCGACGAGCGCCGCAAGGCGGCCAAGTCCTTCGACACCGACGGCAACGTGATGGTCTGCGGCTCGTTCGCCAAGACGCTCACCCCCGGCATCCGCCTGGGCTGGGTGGAGGCCGGCCGCTGGCGCGACAGCGTGGCCTCGCACAAGCGGCTGCAGGGTGCGGCCACGCCGGTGGTGCTGGAGGAAGCCCTGGCCGACCTGCTGAACCAGGGCAGTTACGAGGCCCACCTGCGGCGCCTGACCACCTACATGAACCAGCGCCGCAACGAGGCGCGCCGCCTGATCGCGCACCACTTCCCGCCGGGCACCAAGGTGAGCAACCCGCCCTCGGGCGACACGCTCTGGCTGGAACTGGCGCCCGACCTGTCGGCCATGGAGCTGTTCCGTCGCTGCGCCACCGAAGGCATCACCTTCGGCCCCGGCGAATTCTTCACCGCCACCGACCGCTACCGGCACTGCCTGCGCCTGAACTTCTCCGGGCCCTGGACCACGCTGGAGATGCAGGCACTGGCGCGCATCGGCGAGATCGCGCGGCAGATGCTGCAGGAAAACCCCGAGAAGAAGCGCGCCTGAGCGCCGCGCGGCGGCGCCAGAATGGCCGCACCATGATCCAGCCGCAACAGATCACCCCGCCCATGAGCGCCGAGCGCGCGCGCGAGATCGCCGCAACGTTCGACCTGCGCGCCCTGCCCGCCGATTTCCTGGCCAACCCATTCCCGGTCTACGCCCTGCTGCGCGAACACGAGCCGGTGCGGCGCATGCCCGATGGTTCGCTCTTCCTCACGCGCCACGCCGACCTGATGGCGGTGTACCGCGACGCCGCCGTGTTCAGCTCCGACAAACACGTCGAGTTCGCACCCAAGTACGGCGTGGGCTCGCCGCTGTACGAGCACCACACCACCAGCCTGGTGTTCAACGACCCGCCGCTGCACACGCGGGTGCGCAAGCTCATCATGGGCGCCCTCACCCGCCGCGCGATCGCCGACATGGAGCCGGGCCTGGTGACCCTGGTCGACCAGCTGCTCGACCGCATCGAGGCGCAAGGCGGCGGTGATCTGGTCGAGGACTTCGCCTCCGCGATCCCGGTCGAGATCATCGGCAACCTGCTGGGGGTGCCGCACGCCGACCGTGGCCCGCTGCGCGACTGGTCGCTGGCCATCCTCGGCGCGCTTGAACCCGTGCCCACGCCCGAGCAGCACGCCGCCGGCAACCGCAGCGTGACCGAGATGCTGGCCTACCTGCGCACGCTGGTTGCCGCACGGCGCCAGGCCCCGGGCGACCCCGAGCGCGACGTGCTCACGCGCCTGATCCAGGGCGAAGCCAGCGGCGAGAAACTCAGCGAGGTCGAGCTGCTGCAGAACTGCATCTTCCTGCTCAACGCCGGCCACGAAACCACCACCAACCTGATCGGCAACGGCCTGATCCTGATGCAGGAGTTCCCGGCCCAGCGCAAACAGCTGCTGGCCGACCTGCGCACCGCCGGCACCGACGAGGCGGCCCGCGAGCAGGTGCTGACGCTGGCGGTGGACGAATGCCTGCGCTTCGAGTCGTCCAACCAGCTGGGCAACCGGCGCGCGCTGTCGTCGGCCACGGTGGGCGGCATGGCGCTGGACGCGGGTGCGCTGGTCACGCTCTGCATCGGCGCCGCCAACCGCGACCCCGCCGTGTACGACCAGCCGGAGACCCTGAACCTGCGCCGCGAGGGCAACAAACACCTGGCCTTCGGCTTCGGCATCCACCAGTGCGCGGGCCTGAGCCTGGCGCGGCTCGAAGGCCGCATCGCCATCGGGCGTTTCCTCGACCGGTTTCCGCGTTTTGAACTCAGCGCGCCGCCGGTGCGCGGCGGGCGGGCGCGGTTCCGGGGCTTTCTCTCGGCGCCGTTCAGGACCGCCTGATCAGGGCACCGACGGCGCCGCCAGCGCCTGCGCCACCGTCATGCTCCGCAGCCCGCTGACCGCCCAGAAGGCCTCGGTGCTTGGCGAATCGGGCAGCAGCAGGCGCTGCGCCAGCGGCGCCACCGGCAGGTTCGCCGGGTCCTGCAGCAGCACGTAGCGCTCGTCCTCTTCGTCCAGCCGGCCCAGCCAGTCGAGCGCCACCAGCGCGCCGATCGGCTCCTCCAGGTGCAGCGGGTCGACCTGCAGCGCCTGCGCCAGCGCGTCGAGGCTCAGGCCGCGCGCCGGGGCCTCGCGCACCAGCTGCAGCTGCACCAGCGTCTCCAGCGCGAGCTGGAAGCGCCAGCCCGGGTAGTTGCCGCGGCGTGCGATGCCCGAGAGCAGGCTGGGCAGGTAGGCCGCGACCACCGCGCCCAGCAGCACGATCACCCAGGCCACGTAGAACCAGACCAGCAGGATGGGCACGGTGGCGAAGGTGCCGTAGACCACCGAGTAGGTCGGCACCTGGCCCAGGTACCAGGCCAGCACGCCCTTGGCCAGTTCCAGCGCACCCGCGGTGAACAGGCCGCCCACCAGCGCGTGCGACCAGCGCACCTTGGTGTTGGGCACGAAGCGGTAGAGCGCGGCCATGCCGCCGGTCATAAGCACGAACTGCAGCGAGTCGAGCAGCACCCGCACACTGCCCGATCGCGTCACGCCCGTCGTGGTGACGGCGTAGGAGGTGGCGGTCAGGCTGGCGGCCAGCAGCAGCGGCCCCAGGGTGAGCACCGCCCAGTACACCAGCACACGCTGTGTCAGCGGCCTCGAGGTGCGCACACGCCAGATGTCGTTGAGCTTGCGGTCGATGGTGAGGATCAGCGCCAGCGCGGTGCCCAGCAGGATCAGCGCCCCGACCCAGCCGATCTGCCCGGCCTTGGCCGCGAACTGGTTGAGGTAGCTCAGCACCTGCTTGGCGATGTTGTCGGGCACCAGGCTCTCCACCAGCCAGCGCTGCAGCGTCACCTGCAGGCGGCCGAACATGGGGAAGGCGCTGAACACCGCCAGCGCCACGGTGAACAGCGGCACCAGCGAGATGGTGGTGGTGAAGGTGAGGCTGGACGCGGTCACGCCCAGCCGGTCCTCGCGGAAGCGCTCGCGCAGGGTCAGCGCGGTGGTGCGCCAGGGGAAACGCAGCAGGTTCTGCCACAGCTCGGCCAGCAGGGTCTGGGCGTCGGCAAGGCGCTCGGAAACAGTCATCCCGGTATCATGCCACCCGCCATGTCAGACCCGCTCACCCCCTCTTCCCCCGCGGCCGCCATGGCCCCGGCTCCCGCGGGCGTGGCCCGCTCCCGCCAGCTCGCAGTGGCCAGCCTGGTGGCGCTGATCGCGCTGTGCCTGGCCTGGGAACTCTGGCTGGCGCCGCTGCGGCCCGGCGGTTCCTGGCTGGTGCTCAAGGTGCTGCCGCTGACCATCCCGCTCGCGGGCCTGCTCAAGAACCGCATGTACACCTACCGCTGGCTCAGCCTGCTGGTCTGGCTGTATGCGGCCGAGGGCGCGGTGCGCATGACCAGCGACCCCAGCAGCCTCTCGGCCCTGCTGGCCGGCATCGAGCTGCTGCTGTGCGTCGTGCTGTTCGTGGCCTGCACCTGGCACATCCGCACCCGGCTGCGCGCCGCCGGCAAGGAGGCCATCGCGGCCGACGCGGCCCGCCGGGCTGCCGAGGCCGGCTTTGCCGCCGACCCGCTCCCTCCGTCCAAGACCCCATGAACCAACTGATCACCACCCTGCGCAGCATCGTCGGCCACGCCCAGGTGCTGACGCACGACGATCCGGCCACCGACCTCTCGGCCTGGGAACAGGACTGGCGCAAGCGCCTGCGCGGCCGTGCCCTCGCCGTGGTGCGACCCGGCCATACGGCCGAGGTGGCGGCGGTGGTGAAAGCCTGCGCCGCCGCCGGCGTGAGCATCGTGCCCCAGGGCGGCAACACCGGTCTGGTGGTCGGCGCGGTGCCCGACGACAGCGGCACGCAGGTGGTGCTCAGCCTCACCCGCATGAACGCCGTGCGCGCCATCGACGGCGACAATCTCACCATGACGGTCGAGGCTGGCTGCGTGCTGCAGGTGCTGCAGGAAACCGCCGAAAGAGCCGGCTTTCTGTTCCCGCTGTCGCTGGCGGCCGAAGGCAGCTGCACCATCGGCGGCAACCTCGCCACCAACGCGGGCGGCACCCAGGTGGTGCGCTACGGCAACGCGCGCGAGCTGTGCCTGGGGCTGGAGGTGGTGACGGCGCAGGGCGAGGTCTGGAACGGGCTTTCGGGCCTGCGCAAGGACAACACCGGCTACGACCTGCGCGACCTGTTCGTGGGCAGCGAAGGCACGCTGGGCGTGATCACCGCCGCGACGATGAAGCTCTACCCGCTGCCCGCCGCGCAACTCACCGCCTGGGCCGCCGTGCCCTCGCTGGAGGCGGCGGTGCAGCTGCTGGGCCTGGCGCACCGGCACCTGGGCGCGGGCCTGACCGGCTTCGAGGTCATGGGCCGGTTCGCCCTCTCGCTGGTGGCGAAACACTTTGCGCAGCAGCGCGTGCCGCTGTGGGCCGACCACCCCTACTGTGTTCTGCTGGAAAACAGCGACAGCGAGTCCGAAGACCACGCGCGCGGCCAGTTCGAACGACTGCTGGAGACCGCGTTTGAAAACGGCGTGGTCAGCGATGCGGTGGTGGCGGAGAACCTGTCGCAGGCCCATGCGCTGTGGCACGTCCGCGAAAGCATTCCGCTGGCACAGGCCGAAGAGGGTCTGAACATCAAGCACGACATCAGCATCCCGGTCTCGAAGATCCCCGCCTTCTGCGCCGAGACCGACGCGCTGCTGCAGCGCGAGATACCCGGCGTGCGCCTGGTGAATTTCGGCCACCTGGGCGATGGCAACCTGCACTACAACGTGCAGGCGCCCGAGGGCGGCGACCCGGCCACCTTCCTGCGCGAGCAGGAGGAACGGGTCAACCACCTGGTGTTCGACCAGGTCGCGCGCTTCGAGGGCTCGATCAGCGCCGAACACGGCGTCGGCAGCCTCAAGGTCGACAAGCTGCCGGACTACAAGGACCCGGTGGCGCTGGCGCTGATGCGCTCGATCAAGCAGGCGCTGGACCCGCAGAACATCCTCAACCCCGGCCGGGTGTTGCGCTGATCGGCCGGCAGCGGCACGCCCGTCCAGGCGAGGTCAGCCTGCGGGCTGCGCCTTGAGGCGTTCTTCGTTGAGGCGGTCGGCGCGCTGTGCGGCCGGGCGCCCACCCAGCCGCTTCACATAGTCGGTGAACACGGGGCGCTTCTCTATGGTTCCGAACATCAGGCCCCAGGCCAGGCTCGACCCCAGGTAGACGTCGGCCGCGGTGAAGCGCTCACCGCAGATGAACGGCCCGGGCCGCAGGGCGGTTTCCAGCGCGTTCAGGGTGTCGTCGTAGCTGCCAAAGCCCGCCATGCGCTCACGCCCCGGCGGCACCTGCCAGCCCAGCGCCCTGGCCGTCACCGCCTGCTCCAGCGGCCCGGCCCCGAAAAAGAGCCAGCGCAGCCAGGTGCCGCGCAGCGGGTCGCCCGGCGGGGGCGCCAGACCGGTCTCGGGAAAAGCGTCGGCCAGGTAGGCGCAGATCGCAGCGGCCTCGGTCACCACCACATCGCCGTGCCGCAGGGCGGGCACCTTGCCCATCGGGTTGACCGCGCGGTACTCGGCGGACTTCATCTCGGGCCCGAAGTTGAGCCAGACGGTGCGGTAGGGCTGGCCCACCTCTTCCATCATCCAGTGTGCGATGCGACCCCGGGACTGGGGGTTGGTGTAGAAAACCAGCTCGCTCATGGCGTTCCTCCTGTGGTCGGTGGTGGCAAAGGGCGATCCTAGCCGCAGCCCACGGCGGCCACAACCGAGCAGGCAAAATGGCGGTATGACCGCCCCGACCACCGCCCGCCCTGTCCGCTCCCAGTACGAAGATTTCATGCGCCACGTCTATGAACACGGCGTGCAGAAGGGCGACCGCACCGGCACCGGCACGCGCAGCGTGTTCGGCCACCAGATGCGCTTCGACCTCAACGAAGGCTTTCCGCTGGTCACCACCAAGAAGGTGTTCCTCAAGGCCATCATCGTCGAGCTGCTGTGGTTCCTGCGCGGCGATTCCAATGTGAAGTGGCTGCAGGAACGCGGTTGCACCATCTGGGACGAATGGGCGCGTGAAGACGGCGAGCTCGGCCCGGTGTACGGCGTGCAGTGGCGCAACTGGCCCAAGCCGGGTGGCGGCCACATCGACCAGATCAGCGAGGTCGTCAAGCAGCTCAAGACCAACCCCGACAGCCGCCGCATCATCGTCAGCGCCTGGAACGTGGCCGACCTGGACCAGATGGCGCTCATGCCCTGCCACGCCTTCTTCCAGTTCTACGTGGCGCCCGCCACCGAGCCGGGCGGCCGCGGCAAGCTGTCCTGCCAGCTGTATCAGCGCAGCGCCGACATCTTCCTGGGCGTGCCCTTCAACATCGCGTCGTACGCCCTGCTGACCCACATGCTGGCGCAGCAGTGCGACCTGGACGTGGGCGACTTCATCTGGACCGGCGGCGACTGCCACATCTACAGCAACCACCACGAACAGGTGGAGCTGCAGCTGAGCCGCCAGCCTTTTGCCTACCCGACGCTCAACATCAAGCGCAAGCCGGCCTCGATCTTCGAATACGAGTACGAGGACTTCGAGGTGGTCGGCTACGAGTGCCACCCCGCCATCAAGGCGCCCGTCGCCGTCTGACGATCTGTCCGTGATTTCGCGCCGCCAGCTCTGGGCGCTGCTGGCCCTCACACTCATGTGGGGGGTCAATTGGCCCATGATGAAGCTCTCGCTGCAGCAGCTCTCGCCGCTGTACTTCCGCGCCAGCACCATGCTGCTGGGTGCGGCCTGGCTGTTCGCCTACGTGGCGTCCAAAGGCGAGCGCATGCGACCCTCCGGCAAGGAATGGCTGACCATCGCCTGGCTGGGCCTGCCCAATGTGCTCGGCTGGCACACGCTGTCCATCTTCGGCGTGCAGGAACTGGCCTCGGGGCGTGCCGCCATCCTGGGCTTCACCATGCCCATCTTCACCGTGCTGATCGGCGCCGCCTTCTTCGGCGAGCGCATCACGCCGCGCGTGCGGCTGGCGGTGGTGTGTGTGAGCCTGGCCATCGGCCTGCTGCTGTGGCACGAGCTGCAGCGGCTCAGTGGCCGCCCCGCCGGTGTGGCCTGGATGCTGGGCGCCGCGGCCTCGTGGGCGCTGGGCACGCTGATGTTCCGCCGCGCCCACCTCACGCTCTCGCCGCTGGTGGTCACGGTCTGGATGCTGCTGCTGGGCAGCGCCGTGGTCTGGGCACTCGCGCTGTCGCTGGAACCGCTGCCGCAGCCTGCCAGCTTCACGCCCATGATGTGGATCAGCCTGGCCTACGGCGTGCTCATCAACTACGGCTTTGCGCAGCTGATCTGGTTCGGCATGGCGCGCGACCTGCCGCCGGCCACCAGCGCCATGAGTGTGATGGCGATCCCGCTGGTGGGCACGCTCAGCGCCACCTTCATCACCGGCGAGGTGCCGCACTGGCAGGACTGGCTGGCCATGGTGTTCGTGATGGTGGCGATCGCCAGCGTGCTGCTGCCCTCGGGCTTTCTGCGCAGAAATCCCGGCGCGGCACAATCGCCGGATGCCTGAGACCACCGCCCCCGCTTCGCTCCACCTGATCTACGCCCGCGCCGCCAATGGCGTGATCGGCAAGGACAACCGGCTGCCCTGGCACCTGCCAGAAGACATGGCGCACTTCAAGCGCAGCACCCTGGGCTGCCCGGTCATTATGGGCCGCAAGACCTGGGACTCGCTGCCGCCGAAGTTTCGTCCACTGCCCGGGCGGCTGAACATCGTGGTGACGCGCGACACCGCCTTTGTCGCCGAGGGCGCGAGCGTGGCGCACTCGCTCGAAGCCGCGCGCGGGCTATGCCCCGCCGGCAGCACCGCCTGGGTGATCGGCGGCGCACAGATCTATGCGCAGGCGCTGCCGCTGGCGAGCGAGGTGGTGGTGACCGAGATCGCGCAGGACTTCGAGGGCGACGCTTTCGCGCCCGTGCTGGGCGGCGACTGGCGCGAGGTGGCTCGCGAAGAGCAGGTCAGCGCCAGCGGCCTGCCCTTCGCCTTCGTCACCTACCGGCGCGCGGACGCCTGAACGTCCACCACCCGCCGGCCGTCACTTCGACCGGATCTTTTCCATCAGTTCGCGGGCTTCGGCGCGGCGACCTTCGTCGGCGATCTGGCGGCCGGCGCGGGGCGCGGCCTGCATCACCTTCTCCAGGTGCGCCACCGCCTTCTGCGGCTCGCCGGTCTCGACCAGGTAGTCGGCAAAGAAGTAGTTGGCGTCGATGCCCTTGGGATTGATCGCCAGCGCCTTCTGCAGCAGGTCGCGTGCCTTGTCCTTGTCGCCGAAGGCGATGGGCCAGCCGGGCACCTTGTAGTACAGCACGCCCAGGCTGTTGTAGGCCGAACCATCGAGCGTGTTGCCGTCGATCTGGATCGCCTGCTCGTACAGCACCTTGGCCTGCTTGACCAGGCCGAGCGCGCCCAGGCCGCCCTTGGCGCCGCCCCAGGAGCTGAGGATGATGCCTTCCCAGACCAGGGGCTCAGGGCGGCCGGCGAAGCTCTCGCTGACCTTGTGGGCGCGGGCGGCCAGGGCCTCGAACTTCTTCTCCTTCTCGGCCGCGGGCGTCTTGTAGTTGATGAGCTCCCAGGCCTGCTGCAGCTCGGTCACGGATTCTTCGACCGTGGCGGCCTGGACCGCCGGCAACAGGGACAGGCCGGCGAGCGCCAGCAGGACAGAGGTCAGACGGCGGCGCGACGCGCCGGTGGTGGAGAGCGGAAACGGAACAGACATGGAAGGACCTCCGGGAATGTGATTCAGGAACTCAGGACCGGCCGGACATGACCGGTGGCCTGCAGGTGGCGGCTGTGGCGCTTGAAGCTGCCATCCAGCAGCGCAGGCGCCAGGCCGTTGAGGCGGGCAGCGAACTTCTCGGGAAAGCCGACAAAGCGTTCCCCGTCCCCGCTCTCCAGCAGGGCCACCAGCTCGGCGGCCACCTGTTCGGGGCGGTCGCTGGCGGTGCCGGTGGCGCGGTTGTAGGCCTCCACAGCTTCGCTGTTGAAGGCGGTTTTCGTGGTGCGCGGGCCGAGGTACTGCACCGCCACCGGCGTCTCGGCCAGCTCGCGGCGCAGCGCCTGCGCAAAACCGCGCAGCCCGAACTTGCCCGCGCTGTAGACGCTGAAGCCCGGCAGGCCAATGGCCCCCAGGGCCGAGCCGACGCAGATCACCTGTGCGGCCTGCTGAGCCAGCAGGTGCGGCAGCAGGCAGCGCGTGAGCAGCATGGGCGCCAGCAGATTGATCTGCAGCGCCGCCGTCATCTGTTCGGGTGTCTGGTCCTGCAGCCGTCCGAACGAGGGCAGGCCGGCGTTGTGCACCAGCACGTTGCAGCCCCAGACCGCCGCCTGCGCGGACAGGCTGTCCAGATCCTTCGGCTGCGTCAGGTCCGCCACCCGGCAGGCCACCCGCGCGGGATGGGCACCGGTGCTGCGTCCGAGCTGGCTCGCCAGCTCTTCCAGGCGGGACGCCGAGCGCCCCACCAGCATCACCGCCGCGCCGGCCTTGAGCAGCGCCTCGGCGCTGGCGGCACCGATGCCACCAGCCGCGCCAGTGATCACCACACGCGCGTTCGCGGCCTTCATGCGGCCACCGCCTCGCGCGCGGGCTGTGCCGCCATTTGCGGCAGCGGCAGGCCGCGGAACACGTCGCCATACAGACGGAAGAACGCCTTCGCGCTGTGCACGATGTCGGCCTGGTCCTGCGGGTCGCTGATCTGGTCCATCAGCAGCTGGAAGTGGGCCGTGTGCTCCTGGTCCAGCGTGCCGTGCGAGCGCAGGTAGCTGAAGGCCGAGTCCGGCAGGTTCAGCGGCTTCTGGATGCTGTCGGCCGCCAGCAGGGCCAGCGAGACGCTGGTGCCTTCGAGCACGTGCACCATGCCGAAGAAACCCAGCGGGTTGCCACGCTGGATGGTGTCGTAGGCGTAGGCGACCATGACCTCGGCCGCATGGCCGGGCCGGCCGTGGCGCACCGCTTCGGCGTCACCACCGCAGGCGCGGATGTCGTCCAGGATCCACTCCTCGTGGCCCTTCTCTTCTTCGACGTATTCGTCCAGTGCAGGTTTCAGCCAAGCGTGGTGCGCCGGCAGCGCGGCCTGGCAGGCCTGCAGCAGCGGCACGGTGTGCTTGACGTGGTGGTAAGCCTCGGTGAGGAAGGCGATGTAGCTGGGCAGCGAGACTTCGCCGCGCAGGCAGCCCTGGATGATGGGCGCGGAGAGCAGGCCCATGCGGGCCTGTACGGTCTGTTGCAGCAGTTGGGCGTGAAAGGACATGAGGACTCCAGAGAAACGCTCAGGCGGTCACCGCGTCGTGGGCGGTGAGACCGAGCAATTGGGCATGAAGGGTCAGGATGGCGTCGCGGCGTGGCCGGCCGTTGGCGGTGGCCATGCTGCTGCCGGCGGTGAACGGCGCCTGCGCCCGCACCCAGCGGGCCACGCGGGCGTAGTCGGGCAGCGAGGCGTTGGCGGCGTCGATCTCGGCCTGGATGGCCGAATCGGGCAGCGCGTCGTTCACCGGCCAGACCACGGCGCTCAGGGCCGGTTCGCCGTCGCCGAGCACCACCGCCTGCGCGAGGGTGCGGCCGCTGCGCAGCGCGGTCTCGACCCACTCGGGCGAGACGTTGCGGCCGAAGGCGGTGATCAGCACGTGTTTGATGCGCCCACGCACGTGCACGAAGCCGTCAGCATCGATCTCGCCCAGGTCACCGGTGGGCCACCAGTCGCCTTGCAGCGGCCGCTGGCCGAGGTAACCCAGCATCAGGCCGCCAGCCACCTCGATCTCGCCGTGTTCATTCACACGCAGATGCGCATGTGGCAATGGGCGGCCGGCGCTGCCGGGACGGTCGGCGCCGGGCAGGTTGAGCGTCTGCACCGATGAGCCCTCAGAGAGGCCATATCCCTCGTAAGCAGGAATGCCCAGCTGGCGGGCGGCCATCAGCAGCGGCGCGCCCACGGCGGCGCCACCGACGGCGACCATGCGCAGGCCTTCGGGCGCCCGGCGGCCCTGGCTGACCAGCCAGCCGGCCCAGGCGCGCAGCATCTGCGGCAGCAGGATCAGGCTGTGGGGCTGGTGGCGCTCCACCGCCGCGTTGAACACGGCAGGGTCGAAGGACGAAGAACCGCTCAGGCCCAGTTCGGCCAACGGGGGCACTAGGCACTCCGCCCCGCGCGCCAACGGCGCCATGACACCAGCCACGTTCTCCAGCAGCACCGCCAGCGGCAGCGCGCACAGGTGGCGGCGGATGTCCAGCGGCTCCAGCACCTGCACCAGCGCATCGCGCACCCGGTGCAGGCCCGCGGCGCCGAGGCACACGCCCTTGGGTGTGCCGGTGGTGCCTGAGGTGAAGGTCAGCTTGGCCGTGCCGGGCGGCATGACCAGCCCCTGCGCCGGCAGGCGCAGCGCACACAGCGGTTCGCCCGCCACGTCCCATTGCTCGCACGGAGCCTGCGGCCAGCGCGCGGCCAGCGGGGCGATGGTGAGCAGCGTGTCGACGCCCGCCGCCTGCAGCGCGTGCGCGGTCTGCTCTGGCGTGAAAAACAGTGGCAGCGGCACGTGCACCACACCCGCGTCCTCGGCGGCCAGGTCGGCCACCACCCAGGGCATGCCGTTGTCCAGCAGCGTGGCCAGCACCCGGGTGCCAGCGTGCTTCAGGTGCGCGGTCAAGGCGGCCACTTCGGCGGTCAGTTCGTCGCGGGTCAGACCGGTCTGGCCGTTGCCCAGCGCGATCACGGTGTCGAACGCCATCATGCGTCCAGCCCCCTGGCCTGGCGGCGCTGCAGCCAGCGCAGCGCCGGCTGCATCTGCCCCGCCAGCACGACCGGGTGGTGTTCGTAGTAGCTGCCCCATTCGCCCGCCTGCTCGCCCAGCGCGGTGGCGTCCGCCCGGCCCAGGGCCAGCGGCGTGATGCCCATGCGCACGAACAGGTGGCGCAGTTCTTCGGTCAGCGTGCTCACCACCCACTGCGTGTTCTGCGCGGCCAGGTGGTGGGCCAGCCGCACGATCAGGCGGAGGCCTTCACCGGCGCGCTCGGACGCCAGATGCCCGACCTCGACAATGCCGGCGCGGGCCACCGCCGGCTGGCCCGGCTCGGCCAGGCACTGCTCGATGGGCCGGTCCAGGTAGCGCTCCAGAAACAGGGCCCCGTGATCGGCAAAGCGGTAGCCGGCCGCGGCCACGATGTCACTGCTGTCGGGATCGCGCAGGCACACCAGTTCAGGTGCGAAGCGCTGCACGCGTGCACCAAACCGGCGCGCAAACACCCGCTGGATGAAGCGCTCCACGGTTTCGCGCCCCGGATCGGACTCTGTGCACACGCAGAGCGAGGGTGACGGGTTCGCCGCGGGGAACGAGGGGGCGCATGGGCCACCCGCGGTGGCAATGGCCAGGGACATCGTGCTTCCTTTTCCAGCCGGTTCGGCCGGACACGGATGCATGGTCTGCGGACCAGATTAAGCGAGTCTTATGGGAGACGTAACAGTGCCCTCACTCCCTAGAATGCAGCTCTTTGGACTCCAGGGAATCCCCATGCAACTAGCGACGTGGAACGTCAACTCCCTCAACGTGCGCCTGCCCCAGGTGCTGGCCTGGCTGGCCACCCACCCGGTCGACGTGCTGGCACTGCAGGAGCTCAAGCTCACCGACGACAAGTTCCCGGTGCAGGCCTTCACCGACGCCGGCTACCACGCGCAGTGGTTCGGCCAGAAGACCTACAACGGCGTGGCGCTGCTGAGCAAGGCGCCCGCCGCCGACGTCATCAAAAACATCCCGGGCTTCGAGGACGAACAGTCGCGCGTGCTCTGCGCCACCTTCGACGGCGTGCGGGTGATCGGAGCCTACTTCCCGAACGGCCAGGAGCCGGGCAGCGACAAGTTCGCCTACAAGATGCGCTGGCTCGACGCGCTGCGCGAGTGGGTCCGGGCTGAGCTGCAACAGCATCCGCAACTGGTGCTCATGGGCGACTACAACATCACCTTCGACGACGCTGACGTATGGGACCCGGTGGGCCTGCGCGAGACCATCCACTGCACGACCGAAGAACGCACCCAGCTGCAGGGCCTGATCGGCCTCGGACTGCACGACGCCCATCGGCTGTTCGAGCACCCGCCCAAGACCTTCAGCTGGTGGGACTACCGCATGCTGGGTTTCCAGAAGAACCGCGGCCTGCGCATCGACCACATCCTGATCAGCGACGCGCTGAAGGCCCGCACCACCGCCTGCGAGATCGACCGAGCGCCCCGCAAGAACCCCCAGCCCAGCGACCACGCACCGGTGGTGTTGACGATCGGCGCCTGAGCCCCTCCAGGAGCACCGCGGAACCGGCTTCGCCGGGCCGCAGGCGCTGTCCCCCTCTAAGGGGGAAGGCGCGTCAGCGCCGCAGGGGGTCATTCCAGATTGAGTTCCTGGATCTTGCGGGTGATCGTGTTGCGGCCGATGCCCAGCTTGTGGGCGGCCTCGATGCGGCGCCCGCGCGTGTTCGCGAGCGCGGTCAGGATCAGGCCGGTCTCGAAGCGGCGCGTGAGCACGTCCCACACATCGGTGCGCCCGGCTTCCAGCAGCGAGCGGGCTTCGGCCTGAAGACCCAGCTCCCAGGCCGACACAGGGGCTGACGTGGCGGGCGCACCCACTGAGGCCACTGCGGGCGCCTCGTGAACCACAGGAGACCACTCCGCGGGAGCGGCCGTCGGTGCCGGCGCGGCAAACACCGGCGCCACCGGCTCGGCGGGCACCGACAACTCGGGCGGCACCGCATCGCCGACCGCAGACAGCACCTCCGGCGGCAGGTCCTTCACCTCGATCATCTGCGCGGGCGCCATCACCGTCAGCCAGTGGCAGACGTTTTCCAGCTGGCGCACGTTGCCCGGGAAATCAAAACCGCTGAGCAGGCGCAGGGCTGCATCCGAAATGCGCTTGGGCTCCACACCCAGCTGCTTGGCGCTTTGCTGCAGGAAGAAGCGCGTGAGCATGGGCACGTCCTCTCGGCGCTCGCGCAGCGCGGGCAGGCGCAGCCGGATCACGTTGAGGCGGTGGAACAGGTCCTCCCGGAACACGCCTTCCTTGACGCGCTGCTCCAGGTTCTGGTGGGTCGCCGCGATCACGCGCACATTGGCCTTGACGGCGCTGTGCCCACCGACGCGGTAGAAGTGCCCGTCGGACAGCACGCGCAGCAGGCGCGTCTGCAGGTCGAACGGCATGTCACCGATTTCGTCCAGGAACAGCGTGCCGCCCTCGGCCTGCTCGAAGCGGCCGCGCCGCATGGTCTGCGCGCCGGTGAAGGCGCCGCGCTCGTGACCGAACAGCTCGGACTCCAGCAGGTCCTTCGGAATGGCGGCGGTGTTGATCGCCACGAACGGACCGCCACCGCGCGGCGAGTGCTTGTGCAGCGCGCGCGCCACCAGCTCCTTGCCCGAGCCCGACTCACCTGTGATCAGCACCGTCACGTTGCTCTGCGACAGCCGCCCGATGGCGCGGAACACATCCTGCATGGCGGGCGCCTGGCCCAGCATCTCGGGCGCGGCCGTCAGCGACTCCTGCGCCACTTCCTCTCGCTGGCTCTCCTCCACCGCGCGGTGGATCAGCTCCAGCGCCTTGGGCAGATCGAAGGGCTTGGGCAGGTATTCGAACGCACCGCCCTGGAAGGCCGACACCGCGCTGTCCAGATCGGAGAACGCGGTCATGATGATGACGGGCAGGCCCGGCAGCTTCTCCTTGACCTTCTCCAGCAGGTCCAGGCCCGAGCCGCCCGGCATGCGGATGTCGCTCACGAGGATCTGCGGTCCTTCGCTTTCGGGCGTCTCGTTCAGTGCCTTGAGGACTTCCTGCGGATTGGTGAAACTGCGGGTGGGCAGGTTCTCCCTCAACAGCGCCTTCTCCAGAACGAAGCGGATCGATTGATCGTCATCCACTATCCAGATCGGCTTCATGTGTGCGTCTTCCCTTCCTCAGGCGAGGCGTTTCGGTTTCATGGCAACGGAATCAGCAATTTGAAATCCGTGTGGCCTGGCGCGCTCTCACACTCGATCAGTCCATGGTGCTGCTGCACGAAGGTTTGTGCCAGGGTCAGCCCCAGCCCGGAACCTCCCTCACGACCCGACACCAGCGGGAAGAAGATGCGGTCCTTGATCGCATCGGGCACGCCAGGCCCGTTGTCGATCACATGCAATTCCAGTGCCAGCCGATAACGCTGCTTGCCGAAGGTCACCTGCCGACCCACGCGCGTGCGCAGGGTGATCTGTGCATCGCCCGCCGCGATGCGCTCGGCCAGCGCCTGCGCCGCGTTGTGCGCGATGTTGAGCACCGCCTGGATCAGCTGCTCCTTGTCACCGCGGAACTCGGGAATGGAGGTGTCGTAGTCGCGAACCACCTTCAGACCTCGGGGAAACTCAGCCACGATCAGCGAGCGCACACGCTCGCACACCTCGTGGATGTTCACGTCGCCCACCACATGGGGCCGGCGGTGTGGCGCCAGAAGGCGGTCCACCAGCGACTGCAGGCGGTCGGCCTCGTGGATGATGACCTGCGTGTACTCGGTCAGCTGCTTGTTGTCGAGCTCGAGTTCCAGCAGCTGGGCCGCGCCGCGGATCCCGCCCAGCGGGTTCTTGATTTCATGGGCCAGGTTGCGGATCAGCTCCTTGTTCGCCTGGGCCTGGTCGATCAGCCGCTCTTCCCGTTCCTGCCGGGCCTGCTGCTCCAGCGGGAGCAGCTCGACAATGACCTCGCCCGCCGTGTCGGTCTGCGCCACCACCACGTGGACCGGCAGCGGTTCATGAGCCAGGCGCCGCAGCCAGGCGTCGTACCGCAAGGCAGCGAACTCGTTGACTGCGGCGCCGCTGAGCGCGTTCTGGAGCAGCTGCGGTTCGGTAAAGCAGTCCTGCAGCCGCGTGCCCGTGATGCTGCGACGGGACATGCCCAAGGCATCTTCCAGCGCTGCGTTGGCAAAGAGAACCTGCCCGTCAAGCGAGACCACCGCCACCAGCGTGGCCAGCAGATCCAGCGAATGGAACTTGCCGTGCGCCGAAGCCGCGCGCTGCGCAGCCTTTCCCGGCAGCATGGCCGCATCGACACGGGACAGGGGGAGAGAAAGGTCTGGCTTTTTCAAGCCGGCTATTTTGCGGCAGGTTCGGACGGCCCGCTCGCACCCGGCACCGCAGGAGCGGGTCCCGCGGGGCCCGACGCCGCTGGCGGCGCCATCGGCGCACCGCCCATGCGGGCCAGTTCGCGCCGCAGACCACTCACATCGGCCTCGGCCCGGCCCACCGACGCCTTGAGTTCGGCCACACGGTCGAGATAGCGCTGGTAGTTGCGCGACTCGATGCCTTCTTTCTCGGGCTGCCCATTGGCGTAGGCCTTCTGCGCCTGAGCCAGCCGCTCTTCTGCCTTTCTCAACTCCATCTCGAGGATCTGGCGGGCATCGCTGTCGCGTGCACGCTGCTCAGCAGAGTCGTTGCGAGGTGCGCTGCGGGGCGCTGTCGACGAACTGGCAGACCGCGGAGCCGCCTGCGGCGCCGGGCCTTGAATGACGGTGATGTTGCCGCCCTCCATCAGCTTGCAGCCCTGGGCCTTCGCCACCGTGGCGTTGTTGGTGTATTCATTGCCACAGCGATAGATGCGCTCTTGCGCCAAAGACGGCAGGCACCACGCCACGGCAACGGAAAGGATCAGGACGCGATGGGTTCTTGCGGCAACGTTCAGCTTCGACAACACGTGGGCTCCAGGCGCTGTGGGCGCATTGAGAATCAATTTTCAGTATGACCCAAAAACAGGTCGCATGGTATCCGCCATGACAGGGCGCCCGCGCGCCCGTCCGAACGGCCCAAAAAAAAAGGACGGCCGAGCCGTCCTTTTCATCTGCGAAGCGAGGCCCGGGTGATCCCGGGCCCGCCATCACAGGCTGTAGTACATGTCGAACTCCACCGGCGACACTTCGATACGGCTGCGGTTGACTTCGCCCATCTTCAGTTCGATGTAGGCGTCCAGCATGGAGTCGGTGAACACGCCACCCTTGGTCAGGAACGCGCGGTCCTTGTCCAGGTAGTCCAGCGCCATGTCCAGGCTGTGGCACACGGTCGGGACCAGCTTGTCCTCTTCCGGCGGCAGGTGGTAAAGGTCCTTGGTCGCTGCCTCGCCCGGGTGGATCTTGTTTTCCACGCCATCCAGACCGGCCATCAGCAGCGCCGAGAAGCCCAGGTAGGGGTTCATCAGGGGATCGGGGAAGCGGGCTTCCACGCGGCGACCCTTCGGGTTGGCGACGTACGGGATGCGGATGGAGGCCGAACGGTTCTTGGCCGAGTAGGCCAGCTTCACCGGGGCTTCGAAGTGCGGCACCAGCCGCTTGTACGAGTTCGTACCGGGGTTGGTGATGGCGTTCAGGGCGCGGGCGTGCTTGATGATGCCGCCGATGTAATACAGCGCGAACTCGCTCAGGCCGGCGTAACCGTCGCCAGCGAACAGGTTCTTGCCGTCCTTCCAGACCGACTGGTGCACGTGCATGCCGGAACCGTTGTCACCGGCGTAGGGCTTGGGCATGAAGGTGGCCGTCTTGCCGTAGGCATTGGCCACGTTGTGCACAACATACTTCTGCAGGACTGTCCAGTCGGCGCGCTGCACCAGCGTGCTGAACTTGGTGCCGATCTCGTTCTGGCCCGCGCCCGCCACTTCGTGGTGGAACACCTCGACCGGGATGCCCAGCGATTCGAGGATCAGTGCCATCTCGGCGCGCATGTCCTGCGTGCTGTCGACCGGGGGCACGGGGAAGTAACCGCCCTTGACCGTCGGACGGTGGCCACGGTTGCCGCCTTCGAGCTTGGCACCCTTGTTCCAGGGGGCTTCGTACTCTTCGATTTCGTAGAAGGTGTGGCCCGGGGCCGTGCTCCAGCGCACGCCGTCGAACAGGAAAAATTCGGGTTCCGGTCCGAAGAAGGCGGTGTCGCCCAGGCCCGAGGACTTGAGGTAAGCCTCGGCGCGCTTGGCGATGGAGCGGGGATCGCGGTCGTAGGCCTTGCCGTCGGCAGGCTCGATGACGTCGCAGGTGAGGATCAGCGTCGTCTCTTCGTAAAACGGGTCGATGTTGGCCGTGTTCGGATCGGGGATCAGTTGCATGTCGGAAGCTTCGATGCCCTTCCAGCCTGCGATGGACGAGCCATCGAATGCATGGCCGGAAACGAACTTGTCTTCATCGAAGTGAGACACGGGCACGGTGGTGTGCTGCTGCGCACCACGGGTGTCGGTGAAGCGGAAATCAACGAACTTGACTTCGTTGTCCTTCACCATTTGCATCACGTCTGCGACGGTCTTGGCCATCAAATACTCCTGTTGCTGTGTGAGTGGAAAACTGAATTTGACAAGGGCATGAAGCAGTTTCTGTGCCAAAGTTGTGCCGTCGGGTTCAATCAACGATGCGCCAGGCCCCAAGGCGGCGCAGATTATGGCGCAGCGCCCTGCGCCGGCGGGCTGCAAAGCCTGGATGCCCGGCGTGACCGCTGTAAACCCGGCATGCAGCGCATTGTTCTGGTGCATTCCAGCAGAATGCACAATATTGGTGCAAGCAACTATCGCACCAATTCGGGTCCCAACTCCGCACCAAACCGCTCAAGCCCGTCAAGCAGCGACGCAAACGCCGGGGCCACGGCGTCTGGGGCACCCTTGACGCCCAGTTCGATGTGCCGCCCGTAGTCCGGGTGGTCCACGCTGGGAAGGCTGAACACCTTCACCGGGTGCTCGCGCTCAATGGTTTCCATGAGAGGGGTCAAGGTAGCCTCCATGGCCCCCATGACCACCACCGAGCGCTCCTGCCACGCGTCTTGCCGGTGCAGATGGCGGTACGCCCCATCCAGCAGCGCTTCGATCATCGGCCAGGCCATTACGGGAAACCCCGGGACAAAATGCACGGAACCACCACCAGGCCCATCGCAGCTGAACCCGGGAATCTTGTTGTACGGGTTGGGAATGATCCGCGCCCCGACCGGGAACACCCCCATGTTCAGCCGGTGCATGTTGTCGGGCCTCGCGGGGTCGTGAACCTCACCCTTCTCGGCGGCCACGTCCCTCATACGCTGCTCAATGAGGTCGCGGGCCTCGGGGTGGAGCGCCAGGTCCACCTGCAGTGCCGCAGCCGCGCACTGGCGCGTGTGGTCGTCGGGCGTGGCCCCGATGCCACCACAGCTGAACACGACATCACCGCTGGCGAACGCCTCCCGCAGTGCGTCGGTGATGCGCTCGCGGTCATCACCGATGAACCGAGCCCACGCCAGCGAGAGGCCTCTTCCCGCCAGCAGTTCGATCACCTTCGGCAAGTGCTTGTCGGCGCGTTTGCCCGACAGAATCTCATCGCCAATGATGATCAGACCAAACGCCGGTGGGTTCTCTTTACTGGTGTTCATGGAGGTCAGGCGCCAGGCGGCGGAAGAACGGTGGTGGGCGGCAGGGTCTCCAGCGGCATGGCTGGTTGACCTCCTGGCTCAGGATCCAGGACCTCCACCACCTGCGCCGCGCGCATCCGCTGCAGCGCCGCCAGCGTGAAATGTGCGAACCACAGAGACGCAAACGCAAATACCAAGGTGTAGATCCAGATGGCCACCGGCACCAGCAAGGGCGCCAGCGCCACGAACATGGCACCCGATGCCCAGAGCAGGCTGGGTGCCGCGCCAAGATACCCGCTGAGGATGCCCATGATCAGAAGGCTGCCACGGTGTTCACGCAGGATGGTCTTGCGCTCGGCACTGCTGGCATGCTGCGCCAGTGCGTCATAGGCAAACACGCGGTAGGTCAGCCAGCCCCAGATCAGCGGCGGAAGGATGAGCACCAGCGGCGGAACCAGCCACAGGGGCATAGAAAGAACCAGTACCACCAGGGCCACGAACGTGGACCCCAGCGACCACAACAGACCGAGAACGAAAGAGCCACCACGCCTGCGTTCGAGCAAAGGAAAGCGCCTTTGCGCAACCAGTTCAACCATGGACGGAGTCATGAACACGGCGACCAGCAGCAGGCACAGCAACACGATCACCGGCGTCGCCAGAACCAGGACCACCAGCGGTGCAAACACCGTCCGCATGGAGCCTAGGCCGACGCGATCCAGCCAGCCCAGAAAGCCCTGAACCAGTTCATAGGTCTGCAGCCACTGCGTGACGGCATCGACAGACGTGTCCCAGAAGAAATAGCCCAGCCCAAAAGACAGTGCGACCATCAGCACCAGGGGCAGGAACGACAAACCGATCACCCGCGGGTGCATGCAGTACACCACCGCCCGCCAGAACGCATCAAACAGCTGAGTCATGCAACGAGAATACCGGTTTTCCCGCCAGCCAGGCGGCACGCGAAGCGGAGACACGATGGACAGCGTCATCATCCACGGCACCCGCCTGGAAGTTCGACACATCCCAGGCCCGACCGGCCGCTCGCCGTTGGTGTTCCTGCACGAGGGGCTGGGCAGCGTGTCCATGTGGACCCAACGAGGCCGCGACTGGACGAAGGAACTGTGCAATGCCACCGGACGGGCCGGCTGGGTGTATTCCCGAAGAGGTTACGGACACTCAGACCCCGTGCCGGACGTACGCGGAGCGCCTCAGGTCGGGGAGTTCTGGCACACCGGGCGGCACGAACCCGACTACATGCACCGAGATGCCCTGGATGTGCTGCCGGCCTTGCTGGAGACACTGGGCATCGACGCTCCCGTTCTGGTGGGCCACTCCGACGGGGCCACCATCGCGCTGCTGTACGCCAGCCGGCATCCGGTGACAGCCTGCGTCGTCATGGCACCCCATGTGTTTGTGGAGGAGGTCTCGATCCGGTCCATCGAGCAGGCCAGATCCGCGTACATGCAACCTGGGGAACGGGGCCTGCGAGCGCGCCTGGCGCGCCATCACAAGAATGTCGACAACGCCTTCTGGCAATGGAACGACATCTGGCTTGAACCGGCATTCCGGGGTTTCGACATCCGCCACGAATGCCAAAACATCCAAGCGCCTGTGCTGGCTATTCAAGGAGCCAGCGACGAGTACGGCACCCTCCAGCAGGTACGGGACATACAACCCAAGAACGCTGCAGCCCGCACCCTGGTGCTGGAAGCTTGCGGGCACAGCCCGCATCGGGACCAACCCGACGCGGTGCTCGCTGCCATTGGGGAGTTTCTGTCCGAACTCCCGTGAATCCCCCGTTTGTGGGATGGCAACACACCTCCAGCGCCGGCAAAATGCCCGGTTGGCCGCTCGGAAACCGGCATGAAACGCGCGCTCACGACCGTGGGCTTTGGTCGGCGAGTGGCTCCAATCCCCCAAGGAAATCACGCAAACGACGTGTCAAATTGCGACAAAACTGCCCGTTTGCGCGATCATCAAACTACATTTGGTCACACTCCGTCACTGAAACTTGCATGATCGCCTGGAACAACCCTTGGCTGCTTTCCGTGCTGGTACCCGCTCTGCTGGTGACCGGCGCTTGGATGTATCGCCTCTGGGAGAGTCGCAAAGCCCGGGCCCAGCGCAGGATTCCCAAGCGGTGGCCACTGGATACCCGGGTGATCGCGAACTCAGAAGAGCTGCAGGTGTGGCACTGGCTGTCCCGGGCCTTCTACGATCACCACGTGATGATCAAGCTGCCGGTCACCCGCTTCACCCTGCCCCGGGAGAAGCAGCAAGGAATGGACTGGTACCGGCTGCTTGGGGGCGTCTACTGCACGTTCACCATCTGCAAGTCCGACGGGCGGGTGGTCGGCTGTCTGGACGTGCCTGGACGGGCGGGGATCCCGAGGAGCACGCGCCAGCTCAAACACTCCCTTCTCACGCAATGCGGACTCCCCTACTGGGTGGTTCGTTCGTCCAGCCTGCCCACGGTTTCCGAAGTCCGCAGCGAGTTTCTCGGCGAGACCCCCACCGCGCAGAGCATGCGTGAGCACGAGCAGGAAGAACGGGCCATCATCGCTGCACAGGCCAATCTGCGCTCTGCACTGAACCGCCAGCGCAGCACCCGTCACAGTGACTTCAGTCCCCTGTCGACCTGGCCCGGCAGCACCACAGGTGATTCACGCGTCAGTGATCTGGGCTCCCAATGGCAGGACAATTCGTTCCTGATGCCGCTCGACAGCCGCAAAGGCGACCTGCTCTGACCGGGTCGCCCCGTCAAGGGGCTCATTGTTTGCGGCTCAGGTCAGCCACTTCGTCGGCCGTCAGCCACCGCCAATGTCCGACTGGCAGCTCATCGGTCAGTTCAATGCTCCCGATCCGGGACCTGTGAAGCCCCTCCACCCTGTTCCCGACAGCGGCCACCATGCGCTTGACCTGGTGGTACTTGCCCTCCGTCAGCGTCAACTCCAGGTGGTTCGGCCCCAGAGCCCGGCACGCCGCTGCACGCACTGGCTTCGGGTCGTCATCCAGCACGACGCCATCCATCAGGCGGACTGTCTGACGCTCATCGAGCGGATGTTTCACCTGCACCTGGTACACCTTAGGCACATGGTGCTTGGGCGACGTCATCCGGTGAATGAATTTGCCATCGTCGGACAGCAGCAGCAGGCCCGTGGTGTCCTGATCCAGCCGACCCACCGCCTGCACCCCGGCGGCGGCACCACCTCCCCGCTGGCGCAGTGGGGCCGGTAGCAGCGTGTACACACTTGGATGAGCCCCAGGCTTCTGGGAGCACTCGAAGCCAGCCGGTTTGTGCAGCATCAGGTAGGCGTACTCCTGGTAAGTCCAGCGCACACCCTGCACCCAGAACACCAGGCCGTCCTCATCCAGCATGGTTCCAGGGTCCGTGCAGGGGTTCCGCGCCTCGCCCAGATCGACGAAACCCTGCTGGACCAGTCCACAGCAGACGCGACGGGTTCCGAAGCCCTGACTGAAAAGGATGTCCTGCAACGCGAGCATGACAAAACAACAATGAAAAACCCCAGCCGGTGACGGCTGGGGTTGGATGAATGGTGGGCTGGGGACACCCGAACGATGCCCCAACTTGTTGATTTATATGGATACCGGATTGCGGATTTGCACCCTGTACCCCCACTTGTACCCCCACAGCACGGGAGCCACGCGGGGACACGTACCCCCAAAAAGTTCAGGAATCGTAGCTGATTTGCTTCCCCCCTTGCCATTTTTTACCGGGGCAATAGGGGCAACCGGGGCACTGTTCTGTAAGTCCTTGTCGCCATTGAAAAAAGAATGCCCCGGGGTGACCGGGGCATTCACTCAGTGTGCCGGGGCAACCGGGGCAAACTTCACCACTCCATCGGCCAGCCAGTCCATGATTGCCCCGTGTACAGTCATTCGGTTTTACAAGCAACTGGAGGGGGCATTGTTCGGACAGCTGAGAAGAAAGATCCTCCGCCGTGCAAGGGCCCGCGGCAATCACGTCTACATTGCCTCAGTTATCGGCCCGCGACTGGCGATCTTTGCCGCAGCAGTTGTGGCGCTTTTTTGGCTACCGCTTCAGGCGAACATGCCTCAGTGGCTTGCTCTCACCCTTCGGGTCCTTGGGATTCTCTTGATGTGGACAAAGGTCCACAGCGCCTATCTCTCAGGACGAATGCGGCTGCTGATAACTGCGGCCGCGAAAAGGCGCAAGGAACGCGGCCAACATACATAGCTGTGCGTCCTTGATGGCGCTAGCAGATCAACTTCGCGCATTCTTCAGCCGAAGCTCACCAGCAGCGACCGAATACCAGAATGCGCCCATCATGGCTTCGTCGCTGCCTTCGTCTCCGCAGGGGTAGCAGTCGCCCTCTGTCAGCTCCACCACGTCACCGCCTGCGCGGTGAATGCGAAGAAGGTCAGCCACCAGAAGGTCCATGACTTCACTCACCACCAGCACTCGGTTTCTCTGTGAGGGGGGTACATCGGCCATGGCCGCGCTGATGGTGGGGAGCAGTGGATACACGTCGCCCCCACTGTCCAGCAGCTTGCCAGCCGCCTCGTGCAGTGCAATCACGCGCTTCACGGCCTTTTCGCCGCTGATCGCGCGCTCGACGGCTTCAAGGTCTCTTTCAGGTGTAAACCGAACGCGCACGTTCACGTCGCGCCACTGCTGCGCCGCCTCAATGCTGTGAACCGGCATGCCCCGGCGCCTGTACCTGGTCACCAGAGCGGGATCGATCCCGAGGGCGGCCGCAAGTGCCGCATGAGTGGGTTTCTTCATAGCTTTCATGTATCGCCTAGAGCCCGAAAAGCGGACAAATTGACAAATTGGCCGGACCTGCCACTAGCGTGTGCGCGGGGGCCGAATTACCCCGGTGGGTCGCCCTTCCAGGAGTACCTATAGGGGGGTACCCCCACCCCTCGCCGGTTGGTGGCATCGTGGTGCGCTCAACCGTCCAGCCAAGGCCGGGCCAGAAGCGAACCACAGCCCATCTGCAGCCAGCGCCACCTCGCCAGCACACAGCAGGCCGGAGCAACTCAAGGCCCGCCCCTTGATTCGCTTGGAAGTGCACACCAGCGGAACAGCGCGCAAATAGAAAAGCTCTCCCCCCACCCCATCGGCGGCCCGCGTGGCTTCGCTTCGCTGCGCTCATGTGTCCAGCGCGAAGATGCGTGCGGACACGTGATAGACCCGCGCCTTACCGATGCCGCCCGGCAGGCTCATGCTCACGGTGAACCGCCCCGGCTCTCTGGCCTGTAGGCACTCACGATCTTTGAGCACGCGAGCCACGGCCTCGGGGTCGTAGCCCTTGCAGATCTCCGACTTGAACACCTCGGGAAAGATGAAGAACTCCACGCTCTCGCCCTCGGGATCGCTGATCTCGTGGGCGAACTCTGGCGTCTTGCGAATCCCGATCGGAAGACCGTTCGAACCTATCAACCGCCTCACCCCTGCGCGAAGCCCGACACGCGGCGCATGATCGTCGTGGGCACGGTGCCAGGTCATGAACCGCCCGTCTCCATTGGCCTCCAGGAAGTGGCGCACCTGGCGCACCATCATGGTTTCCTCGCTGTTGCCGATACCACCGCGTGCCACCAGCCAGGCGTTGAAGCACTCGCGCGCCGCCTGCTCTGCCTCGCCCTTGTGCCAGCCTGTGAGGCCCGCCTCAGTGGCCAGCTCACCAGCAGCGCCCACGAGTGCGAAACGGGCGCCCACTCGCTGCACCTGGCCGCTTCCCAGCTCGGGGACGATCTGCAGCTCGATGCGCTGCGCCAGCGTGCGGATGCGGTCCCGCAGGCCTTCGGCGTTATCGGTCAGCCACAGCAGCCAGGCGCGGCCCGCCGCGCCATGGCAGGCGCTGGCCTGCGCCACCAAGTGCCGGGAGAAAGCGGCGCCGCCTTCATGGCCGTGCACGTTCTCGAACGCCCCCAAGCCCTTGCCGGCATCGGCCGGAATGTCCGCCATACGGGTTTCCTGCCCTGCACGCGTGCGCTTGCCCACTTCCTGCATGTGATCGGCCAGCGACTTTTCCCCGCTGCTCAGGAACAGCAAGCGCCAGGACAGGCGCGGCCGCGGCACCCCGGTGCGTGCGGCGCGCGCCTTGCCTTGACCGTTGCCCAGCATGTAGGCGCACTCCCCGACCACCTTGGGATCTACCTCCCCGATCTCGTCCAGGATCAACAGGCAGTCGTTGTGCTGCGCGGCCACGCCCTCCAAGGCGTTGTCGGTCGCCTTCCATGACTGTTTGAACCGCTCGGGATTGCCGTACACGCTGGCGGCCACCACCTGCGTGGTGGACTTGCCAGTGCTGCCGTCCCCGCGCATGTGGAAGCCCCCGCCCTCCATGCCGGCCGGCTTGAGCAAGGGACCAGCAAAGGCCGCAGAGACTGCGAACACCAGCCGGGTGTTGCCAGCACAGGCGAGGCTCACGCGGTCGCGCCACTGCTCGCGCGTGCCCTTGACCCGGAAGGTGTTTTCCTGCGCGCTCTCACTCTGGAACACCACCCTGTCCGCTTCGTCGCCGACGGTCTCATGGGGCAACACAAAGGCCAGGCCGTGCCAGCCGATGCGATCGGTGCACGTCGCGAACTCTCCAGGCTGGCGGGTCTGGATGTATTGCGTCAACAGGTTGCGGGCGCGCGGGCTGGTGGCGATGCGAAGGCCCATGCCCATCAAGGCGCCGCGATACTCCGACCCGTCGCCGGCCAGCATGCGCGAGGGCATCGCCCATTGCTTGCGGCGCCCCAGCGGGTCGGCGAAGTTCAGCAGGTAGCCCCAGCCGTTGCCGTCCTGGTCGTTGGTCAGGGCCACCACGTCCAAGCGGCTGCACACCCATTCGGGCTTCGTCGGCTCCCCATCGCGGTCCACCCCCTGGTGGAAAACGCCGGCATCGGAAACCGTGAAGCGGTCCCAGTCGGGCGCCGGCTTGTCGCCCCCGTCCTCGGGATTGACAGGCGGTCCTTCTGGCGGGCCGCTGGCGCCGTTCTTCCGGCGCCGCCCGGCCTGCCCCTTGCCCTTGGGTGCTTTCGCGCTCTCTGCGGCCGCCTGCGCGGTCGTGTGCGCCTCAATCGCTGCGGCCACGATGGCGCGCACTGGTTCCAGGCCATCGCCGGCGCCGCCTTCGGTCTTCACATGGGCGGCCAGGTCGTTGAAGTCGCTGCCACCAGGCGGCAAGCCCTCGGGGAAAACGGCCAGGCCGCGCACTGCCTTTGCTGCGGCCGTCGCCTTGACCCGGCCCGGGTTCGCGCCGGTCTGCTGTTCCGTGTCCTGGTCGTCGTCACCGCACACCACCAGCAGCGCGCCAGGGTGTAGTTGACGCAGCGCGCGCGCCGCGTGCTGCAGGTTGCCGGCGTCGAACGCCACCGCCACCGGGTAGCCGGTGGCTTCGTGCAAGGTGGCAGCTGTCGCGTAGCCCTCAGCGATCAACAGCACGGCCGGGCCACCCGCCTCGGTGCTGGCCAGCTCTCCCAGCATGTGCCACAGACCTGACTTGCGGCCACCCTTCAGATACAGCTTGTCCGAGCCGCTGGCGGGCTTCGCTGGTGCGATGCGCTGCAGGTTCCACAGCTTGCCGGCGCCATCGCACAGGGGCACCAGAAGCCAGCCACCGGCCGCGAACCGCACACCGTAGGGCTGCACACCTTTTCGCACCAGGTAAGGACTGGCGCCGCTCTCGCTGGCTTCCGCCCACTGCGCGGCCGCTTGATCGGCCGCCCTTGCGTGCGCGGCTTCGCGCTCAGCTTCTTCCTGTTGCAGGCGCTGCGCGCGCTTCCGATGGTGTTCGGCCAGCTCCGCAGACGTGGGCGCTGCGGGTGCTGGCCCGTCCTTGGGTTGCGTGAAACCGTGTTCCTTGGCGAGGTGCAGCAGCGTGGCCACCGACACACCGCCGCACGGCTTCACGCTCCTCCAGGTCGATTGCACGGCCTTGGAGTCATACCGGTCCGCATCGCTGGCGCTCCAGGTGTCGAACAGGTCGAACCCTGCGCCGTCCGGAAACTCGCTCTTGATGGCCATCGCAACCCGCGCCCATTCGTCGCGCGGGAGGCTTGCCGGGATGTGCGCCAGTGCGGCGCGGATCAATTCGGGGGTGACGTCATGCCCTGACAAGATCACCCCCGCACAGAGGGCCGATCCCTCTGAACATATCCTCCTGGACGCTTCGCCTGTTCATCGTGCAGCGCTGCCACTGCTATAGCGCATCTGTTTGTTTGGGTGCTGGTGGCCATGAGAGCCCTTCAACTGGTGTTGTTTGGTCGGCGCTCGCGAGCGCGCCGGGGGCGCGACGGCCGGCGTTCTGCCGGCTTTGTGTTCACTGAGCCAGTGGGGTCCAGGCTTGTGCGAGCCTCTGCTCACTGGCTTGAACTCGAAGCCGATTTCGCACGTTCTCGAACTCGGATTCACTCATTCCCTTGGTGGCCTTCTTCAGTTCGATATCGGCCACCGTGTGCTCGTTTGAGCCCTCCAGGTGCAGGAACGGGTTAGGAAGGTCCAGCGGCTTTTCGGGCTGTTTCGGCGCCGGGATCTCGGTGGTCAACAGCGTCAGGTCTGCCGGTTTCAGCGCCGTGGCCATGTCCGCCAGGACATAGCCACGCACCCGCCCGCTTTCGCTGATCAGCTGCGAGCCCAGCACCGCCCGCTCGGCGGATGCAAACGTCAGATCAAGCTCGTGAATCGCGCTCCCTTTGAAGGCCCTGCCGTCACTGCCGAAGGAGCGCAGAGACAGCTGCTTGATGTAGGCATCAACCATCGATTGGGCCGCCTGGTCGTACTCGACCCGCGCCAGCTGAAGGCGTGCCAAGCTCAAATCGTCCCGCGCCTGTGCGATGGCGCCAGAAGCGTCGGCGCTCGCTCGCTGGAGGTCTGAGATACCAGCCTCGCGGCTCTTGATGCGCGCTGCCTGCAACTCGCCGCAGGTCTCACGGTGCGCCTGCGCTTTCTTTATCGCGGCAAACGCTGCGGCCTCGGCCTCTGCGCTCACATCATCCGCGGCCACCGCATCAGCGAAGCCCTTGCGGGCAATCTCAACGGCCTTGTCTGCAGCCGCATGCAGTTCGGCGAGGTCTTGCTTCATGCGATCAACTTCGGCCGTCCGGACAGCCAGCGCGGCCGCCGCGTTGGCCGCCTGCTCCTTCGCCGCCTTCAGCTTGGCCTCGGCTGCCTTCAGGGCCTTGCTGGCGGCGTCCTGGTCGCGCTTGACCACAGCTGCCACGCGCACCCGGTCCTGGGCGATCGCATGGGCCTTGCGCAGCCGCGCCAGCTCGGCCAGCTTACGACGCAACACGCTGTTGCGGGGGATGTCGCCCGCAGCGTTTTGGGACAACTGCTGTTCCAGCTCCTCCGCGAGCGCTTCGCAGCCGGCCGCAGTGGATACACGCTCGGCCATAGCCTGCAGTTCAGGGGACACATCGGAAGCGGCCTTCAGGCCGAAAAGGGACTTGAGGTTCATGGTGTTCTTTCGTTGGGTTGGTGAACGTGAATGTGTGGAGGTCAGAAGCGAACCCCGAGCCACTTGCAAGCCTCGACAACGCCGATGCCTTTGAACTGAGCCCAAGCGGCAGCGCGCTCCGCGATCTGCTGTTTGGACAGCTGCATTGATGGCTTGACGCCAGCCGCGCCGCGCTTGGGCGAGTCGGGGAGGCTCACATAGGGGTGCAGATACCCCTCGCGCTTGATGCCCTCGATCAGGGTGCAGCCGTCTTTCTGTGCGCGCGCAGCGCCTGCACGCTCCCAGCCCTTCCAGTTCATGACAGCGGGCATGCGGCCGGTGCGCAGCCGGTGCAGGCGCACAATCTCTGCCGCTTCGGCCCGCATGTCTTCTTCGGCCTGGCCCGTCTGCTCTAGCATCGACTCAGGGGAGGCCACCGACGCCACTGGCTGCAACTTGGGCGGCCAGGTGGTGGTCGCGCTGGCGCGAGCCGGTGCGCCCGATGCGCCGCCACTTGCCTTGCGGAGCATGAACCGCGACGGGTCCGCAGCCAACTGCTTTTCCAGGGCGCTGGCCGTGGCGAAGCCATCCAGCAAACCCACGTCCACCGCCTGTTGGCCGATGTAGACCCGTGCCTCTTGAGCGGCCACGGCAGACGGCGCCAAGTTGCGGCCCTTGGCCACCCCGTTGATGAACACAGATGCCACGTAATCGACCTTCTCCTGCAGATGCGCCTTGTCGTCGCTGCTCAGCGGCTTGGTGCCGCTGCCAACTGCCTTGAACTTGCCGGCAGTGATCTCGGTCACCACAGAACCATCAGAGCGCGGCGAATAGGTGTGCACGCTCGCCGCTCCCACGCTGCCGACCTGCACGGTCGGGCCACTGCCATAGACCGAACTGGCACCGCTGACGGCCCAATAGGCAGCGCTGGCCAGCAGACCCTCGGTCACGGCGACCACAGGCTTTGTGCGCGTGGCTTCGGCAACGACGTCCGCCAGTTCCGCAACGCCGGGCACCGCACCGCCCGGACTGTTGACCACCAGAAGGATGGAGCGCACGGCTGGATCACTTGCGGCCGCCTGAACCGCCGCAGCGATCTCCGCCGTGTCCACCGCACCAAGAAACAGGCGGGCCAGAAAGCCAGGGCGCTGCAGCATCGGACCGTCCCATTCGATTCGGGCCACGCCGCCGGCCAGCAGCTGATAGAGCAGGCCATCGGCGCTCTGACCGAGCCTCGGACCGGCGGGGGCCTTGATCGCCTCCATGGGGCCGGTGTAGTTCGCACTGCGCACGATGTATTCGTCGAGGGTGGCGCGGACGCCTGCCGCGTCCATGGCAGCCATGCCGCCCGGAAACAGCGTCTCCAGGGCGTATGCATGGCCCTGGGTGGGTGTGTTCGTTTGAGGGGTGTTCATGTGGGGTTGGGTTTGTTGGTTAAATTGGCAGGCACAGCCCGAAGGGAAGTGACCTTCATCGGATCAATCCAGCCTTCGATGCCGTAGCAAAGATTGATGCTGTTGAGCGGGTTGCTCGTGGCGATCTCGACCGTCTTGTGGGGCGTGAACACCAACAGGAATTCAGCTCCGAGCCACTCAAAGCGCTTGGGCAGATCGCTGGTCTTGGCTGAGATCCGTTTGGCGTAGCTCACCGCGGCAGCAGCTGCATGCCACGCTGCAACGACATGAGGGACTTCGGCCTGTGGTGTCAGTTCGCCGGTCTGCGCGTACCGCTCGCGAGCCTTGAGGGCCTGACCAAGCAGGTTCGAGTGGTACTCGACCAAGCCGTCGGCCCGCGCTTTCTGCTGTTCATCCATGGATCGACCCCACGTCCAAAGGCAGCAGTCCGTTGCGATTGCCCACGATCACCAGGCGGTTGTCACTGAGCGTGCGCAACCAGAAGCGCAACAGACGACCCGGGCCGCTGTAGATCGCGTAGATCTGCGCGTGGTAGCACCCCACTCGCAAGATTCCGGACGCCTGGCCGTTGACCGCCGACGAGCCCAGCGCCTTGATGCAGCGGTGATAGAAGCGGCCGGCCTCTTGCTCGTCCAGCAGCTCAGAGTCGAAGTACCGCGGCCCTTGGCAAAGCGCAGGGACTGGCCGCCCCTTTCCATGTGATCTGGATTGCGCTCTGTTCATTCGCCACCGCCTTCCTGCCCGCATGTAGTCTGTGCACGAGCGGCCTGCCATGTTTGAAACATCGCCTCGATCGCTGGGGCGGAAACGTCCAGGGTGTCGAAGTCGCCCGGTACGGACTGCGCCAGGATCTCGCCCGTGCTGGTGTCCCTCACGCGAAGGGCCAGCGAAGGCATCAGCTCGACGTACACGTGCTTGCCCAGCTTCGGAAACACCAGGGCACACCGCCACAGCGGGTCGTCACGGTCAAAGGTGCGAATGAAGAAGCGCTTCTTCGCGAACTCCAGAACCATCGAGGCGATCTTTTCCTCGCTGGGCTGGGTGTGAGGCCCGTTCCAGGTCATTGGGCGGCCCTCGCGCACGAACGCGGACCCTTGGCGCGCACAGCTTCCGCCGCCTGCTCTGCGCGCTCCTGTATCCACGCGTTCACCTGAGATTCAAGCCAGGCCACACGGCTCCCGCTGGGAGTCAATGGCACAGGCCGCGGGAACAGCCCGGCTTTCGCCATGGCGGCGATGGACGACGCCGACAGCGATGTGCGCCGGGCGGTTTCCTTGCGAGACAACAGCGCATCCCGCATCTGGGGTGCGACGGTCTGGGTTTGGTTGACAAGCTGCACGATGTTTCTCCTTGAGCTGCTACGCATTGCCCTGATTGGCTATGTGCGTTGGCAGCCGGACCATAGGTGCGGCAAGTCAAAGGCGGCAACTTGCAAACAGCTTTCAGGGCCTCAGTTCCGCGCCCCTGCTGAAAACAAAGTTGGTTGCCAGACAGCTTTTGAAAACTGCCTGCAAGCTGCCGTCAATGACTTGGACGGCAGGCTGTGTGTAGTCGTTACTTCTTTGCCTGTAGGGCAACGGCCGCGCGGGTGAGGTCCCCGAGTTCGAACCCAATCTGCGTTTGTGCAGCGCTCAAGCCGCCACTCAGCTTTTTCCGTCGCTCGATCTCACCCCGAAGAACAGCGCGAGCCTCGGCTGTCCAAGGAATGCGCGCGTTGGCATCTGCGGCTTTCAACTTCCTCACCATGACGACCAGGTCGTTGTAGGTGCTGATCGAGTGGAACTGCTCACCGGCTGCGCCAAACAAGAGACAGGCATCTTCAGCCGCCAACGCCATGACGGTCCAGTGCAGTGTTGGCCGGTCCAACGGATGCACGATATCCCGGCTGTGGTCCTCAGAAAGCAGCGTGTCCAGATCTTTCAAGGTGAACACATCTTGAAGCCCACGGCGAAAGCGAAACAAGGCTGCAGACCGGCCAGGCGAGACCCCCTCAGGAAGACCACTCCGAACAGGCATACCTGCGAGCAGGGCCTCGGCATGGTCGGCGCCATCTGGAGTGCGCAAACCGAACTCCTGTTTCTCGACCAGCTCCACCGGCTGGAAGTCCCACGCGAGATACAGGTGTACCTGCGGGTTTGCTTCGAGGCGCAGCAGCATGTCCGACAGGGCTTCCTGACCTCCGAGCCGCTCTGTTTGAGCGACCCAGCGGAACAGGTCCACCAACAGCACCAATGCAGAACGGCGACCGCCCGGAATATCTCGCTTGATGGCAGCATCCCAAGGGGCTTGCGGCCGGTCTTGCGTTGGCGCTGAGTGCTTCATCTGGAACATAGAGGCAGCAAAGAAAACGACTACGCGACAGCCTACCCGATCGCTCCCTCCCGGTGCTCCACATCGGTCGCATCCGGGAAGAACAGAGGCGGCATGAAGTTCTTCCACACGTCTGCCCCACAGGGCATCAAAGAAGTGGAAGCCCCGCAGCCCAGAGCAACGCTTTCAGCAACAAGGCTTGCCCGTTGCAGTGTGTGCTGTGTGACCCAATGAAGGGCATCGACGTCGCGCTCGTCTTCAATCAGACCGGCCTGCAACATGATGGTGATGCGTTCAAGCGCCTTGAGTGACTGCGACAAGTCACCCAGCGCGAAACCGATCTGTTCTGCTGTCAGCTTACGGGTGTTCATGCCGCCCCCCTTTCTTCCCCATAGCGCCGCAACAGGCTCGACGCCACCCAAGCGACACCACTGACAAGCTCGCCCGGATTGGAGCACTCCGGGCCGATGATTTCGTCCATCCACTTCATGTCGGGCGAAAAAGATTTCACGGCCTCGATCTCGCTCAGCTTGTTGCTGGCCTGCCCCATCCACACGATGGCATCAAGCAGGGGAAGAACGTGGCATCCAAGGTCAACCCACACGGGGCCTTCATGCCTGACTTGCATTTCCGTCTTGCTCATGGTGCAGCCCCTTCCATGGCCGCGGCCTGCTGGCCCAGGTGGTCCATCACCACAGCAAGTTGCCGCAGCCGCTCAGACAGCAGCGGCAGCGCGTCACAGGCTTGGCTCGTGTCTGTGTTCGCCAGCACATCCGCCAGCGTTGCAACAGCCTGCAGATCAACCACCATGGCGCATGCGAGAGCGGTTTTCTGACTGAAGGTCGCGGCTGAGTTGACCAACACGGTCGGTGGATTTCCGGCGATGCTTGGCCGGTGCCACCGGAAAGCCTCCATCGGTGTGAGATCAAGCGCAGGCGCCGCAATGCTGTGGGGTGCGTTTGTCATGATCGTGGCCATCGCTCAGCCCTCCGCCTTCGCGGCCGAACGCCAGGCATTGCGAGCATCGATGCGCCGATACCACCGCTCGTCCTTGTAGTTGCATCCGACGCCCTCCGCCTCGGAGTTGATGTAGTTATGGGCCTCGTCGGAGGCCTGCTCGATCTGCTTCAGAACTTGCGCCAGGTGCTCCAAGTCAAGCGCCTTCCCCTGCTGCTCCATGGCAAGCAGGGTCACTGCGCACAGTGACCTGATGCGGCGGAAGGCGTCTTGAGAAACGCTGTCCACCAATTCCACCGTGCTACGCAATGCGTCAATGCTGGGGGTGTTCATGGTTCAAGCCTCCACCTGGTTGGCTGCAACGCTGGCGCGCTTCAGCAGCGTGGCGGCGCGCATGGCGCGGGCCGTGGCGGTCTTGATGTGCTGGGGTGAGCACTCGGGCTGCTGCAGGCAGTGCAGCGCTGTGGACAGGGCGTTGTGCGCCTGTGCGTGGAGCTGGATCAGCTCCAGCGGTTCGGTGGTGGTTTGGGTGGTCGGCGCAGCGCGGCGGCTGGCCAGGTCGATGACCTTGGGCATGATTTCAGACTCCTGAACGAGACTTGAAACCACCCGGCCGCGTTTTCAAGCGCGAACGGGTGGACGGGATGTTGAAAACACGGGTTCAGCCGTGCGGCCATCCTTGCGGGTAGGCCCATCCCGTCCATAAGCAGGTGCCCTTGTGTGGGGGCACAGTGGCGGGATGGCGCGAGGCCATGCCGTCGATGTATGGGCGTGACAAAACCCCGCTTGTCGGTGGGGGCTGCAACCGCTGAACCTTTGGTGTTTTCAAGCACCGGCCCTTTCGGGTTGCGAACATTATGGCACGGTAGTCGATGCCGTCAATCCGCATCGACCACTGGCGAACGCTTCAGATCTGGATTGATGATCAGCTGCGACCGCTCAACGAGCCGCTTACGCATTGCATCGCGGCAATCTGAGAGCGCAGCATGCAGCGACTTGGCTTCCTTGACGTGATTCGGGCTGACCGAAAACCTTCTGACAGCAGGCCAAGGCTCGAAGGAGCCAATCCACTGGCGCATGGTCGCCCCGAGCTCTTTTGCCCGGGCGGCCTCCAACGCCAAGTTCGCATCTGGGAGCAAATGCGCTTCCACCTTACTGTATTCATTAAGCAGTGCCAGAAATTTCGTCTTACTTGGGACCTGCCAACCAAAAAACTCGCCGCCAACCCGCCCCTCCAGCTCGGCCACGATGCTATGAAACTCGTGGAGCATCCCTTCCAACAGCCCTAAAGCCGGTGTCACACGCTCGGTAAGGCGTTCAATTTCTGCTTGCACGCGGTCCTCACGGGCTCGCGAGGACTGCCACCACCAGACCCCGATGCTCACCGCCAGGGCCGCGAGCGTGCCCCATGCCTGAACCCACGCAGCGCAGTCACTTGCCTTGAGCGCCCAGAAAAAAACGCAACTATCCGTCATCGCTTGACCTCCTCCCTTCCTGAACAAAGACAACGCAACGAGCACTGCCACCACGGCAGCAATTGAACCGCGCCATTTCCGTGAAGTTAACCAGCGTTTCATCCTTGCTCCTGCTTGGTAAGGGAAAGACAGCTCTCGTTTGCGCTCCGACAAGTGGCTTCACACAACAACAAAAGTCTGTCAGAATCCACAAACTTTCAACTTTATCGATACGTTTTCCGGTTATGAGCAATTTCGATCCCAACATCCTCCCGGCCGACTTTCCCAGCTCGGAAAGTATCGAATCGTTGATCGTCGCCCACGTCCCCAAGGACTTGATCGCTGCGATGGAAGAAGCCCTGATCACTGGCGCCGCAGAGGGAGCCATCGGATCGGGAACGCTGGCACGAGGTCATCGAGCGCATGCAATCGGCCACATGCGGCACTTCCGGACCAACGAACGCTTCTTCGACGCGCTCACGGCGGCCGATGCGAGCCCGACCCCATTGAACGGGAATCGGCTCGTGGTCGGGCGCATCGGGATTTTCTCGATCTCCCGCTTCAACGTGACAACCCATTTTTGGGGCAACGCCAAACGGAGCAAGGCCCGACGCCAGTTGGCGATGTTCAATCGCGCGATCGAGCACCTGGTCTCCCCCGACCTCTTCGAAAGCTACAAGCCGGCCCAGACCGCATCGCTCTTTGCTGTGGGCGTGTTCGACCGCTCCCCTGGCAATGCACTTGCTGAGCTTGTGCGCGTCGATATCGCCATCCCCCGGCCAGACATGGACGGGTGGCTCTACCGGCAACCTGTTGCCATGACTTTGGCCCTCTACGAGTCGAAGCCCCAGGCGTCCCAACCCGACATGGCGCACCCTGTTCTCAAGACGAACATCGTGGCCCCGAAGAAGCAAAACGAACAATGACACGCGGTGTAGAAAACTTTCAACCCACCAGGCTGCAGCAAGCGCTTTCAACGCGCGGGCTCACGCAAGGCCAGCTTGCCAGCTTGATCGGGATTTCCCCGTCCACCATCAGCAAGTGGATGAAGGAAGGTGCGAAACACTCGCCAGAGGCCACCACCCTGGAGCGGCTGGCGAACACGCTGAATCTCTCTGTGGAGTGGTTCACTCGCCCGCAGCGCTCCGCGGTATCGGCGCCGCTCTTTCGCAGCAATGCCCAGGCTTTGAAGACGGCGCGGGCGAAGCTGAGGGGCCGGGCGGAATGGCTGCAGGAAATGGCGCAGCTGTTCAACCAGTTCGCCGACTATCCCGAGGTGAAACTGCCAGACTTTGAGTTCAGGGAACCCGAGGCGATCAGCAACGCGGAAATCGAGATTGCTGCAGAAGCTTGCCGCGCCATGTGGCAACTTGGCCAGACACCGATCCAGGATCTCATGCTGGCCGCCGAGGGCGCAGGCATCATCGTCGCCCGCGAAGAAACCGAGATCTCAGCCATCGAGGGGCTTTCCTGTTGGGTCCACGACGCGAGCGGCAGCCGCCCGTTTGTGCTCCTGTCTGCGGACAAGGCCAACGCCTTCCGCAGCCGGTTCGACCTGGCCCATGAAATCGGGCATTTGGTGCTGCACAAGCACGTGCCAGAGGGGCCAGCTCCTGAGCGGCACAGCCTTATGGAAAAGCAAGCGCACCGATTCGCTGGGGCGCTCCTGTTGCCACCAGAGACCTTCGCAGCAGACGTTCGGATTCCCGTGAGCCTGGACAGCTTGCTCGTGCTCAAGCAGAAATGGGGGGTCTCGGTCGCTGCCATGGTCATGCGTTTGTCTGCGCTCGATCTGATCGACGACACCGACAAATTGAACCTGTTCAAGAGGCAATCGTCCCGCTGGGGCAGGAAGGCAGAGCCAGGCGACGACAAGCGCGAGCCCGAGTCGCCGAGGCTGCTGCGAAGAACGATTGAGCTACTGGTCGGCGCGGGCGTGATGCCAACCGAGGGCATCCCCCGTTTCATCGGGCTTTCTGAGCGCGATATCGAACAGCTTGCGGGACTGCGCGAGGGCTATTTTTCGAAGGCACCCGAGGTGGTTGAACTCGCGACGCTCAGGGTGGCGCGGGGGGACTCCAGGTCGCCAGGACAAGGCCAGCAACCTGCAGGCAGCACCACCAACGTCGTGCAGTTCCCGAAGGCATCGCGGTAGTTTTCTTCACCCCAGGAGCAAAGCAAATGGCAAAGCAACCATCCAACCACGGCAAGGGCTGGACCGATTCTCAAGTCAAGGATCTGCGAGAGCTGGCAAAGGGAAACACGCCCACCCGGGTTGCAGCCCTCAAGCTGGGCCGGACGCCTGAAGCCGTGCAGGCCAAGGCGAGCGCTCTGGGCGTGTCCCTCAAACCGACCAATCAATCGCCCTACGGCACCAAGAAGCGGTGAGGGTCGTGCCAAGTTGGTCGTTAACTGGCCGACTTGGACTCGCTGTTCTCTGCGGCCCTAACGCTGGCGTCGGCAATGTCAACGATCATCACCGTCAGCTCGAACCAAATGCGCGTCAGCAGGTAGAGGAAGGCCCCTGCGCCGGCCCCCATCAATAGGTGCCAGAAGGTGCCCTCCGTCTTGAACGCGGAAATAGCGCCGCCGATCAACGCGCACACGGCCAGCAAGTAGCCAAAGAACAGTCCGAAACGCACCACGGTCCGGAAGGCGGGATAGTTGGTTTCACCCCGCAGCGACTCAACATAGCGCGCCTTTGAGAAGGGTCTGCGCTCGGCGCGAGTCGCTGGCTTTCTCGGTGGCGGCACCGACGGTTCAGCGGCCTCCTTGAAACCAGAGTCCACAGCTCGCGACGGCCGCACCGGCTTGCCGGCAGCAGCAGCCGCCTTCACACGCGAGTAGATCGCGCCACACTGAGGGCAGGCCTCTGTTTCTGACCCGGTGGCGTGCGGATTGACATGGCCGCACTTGAGACAGGTTTCCGCTGGCATATCGCTTTCCCTCCTGTTCACATTCTGGCACTGTAGAAACAGATTGGACACGTGTCCGCGCCGCGCGGCGGTGCCCGTTTTGCTGCGCATCGGCCGGAAACAGGGGTGGCGGAGGGCTACTTTCTTCCGCGCTATTACACAGCCTACCAATAGAGTGCAGGAGCATCCGCCACGATGTAGAACAGGCGTCGAGAAAGCTGCCCCTCTGAGTGAGGATCTCTCTCTCCCCTCTATGTTTGCCCCTATTTCGCCCCGGTTCTGCCCCGGTCTTGCCCCGGTACCCTGCCAAGCCGCAAACCCGCATGAATCCTCACTTTCGGCGGTTTTGCCCCGGTGCCCCGGTGGTTCTTCAGAAAAATCACCGCCGAAGGACTGTGGCCGGTCTGTTCAACGGGCGCGACGGACCATCTTCACCACGTCGGCGCCGGCCTTGAGCTTGTCCAGGTAGTCCGCCCACGCCTGCATCATGGCTGTGCGCTGGGCCAGGTAGGTGGTGCGGTTGTAGGCCCGGCCGTTGGCATCACGCACCCCGTGGGCGAGCTGCGCCTCGATCACCAGCGGGTCGAACTCAAGGCGCTCCGCCAGCATGGTGCGGGCCGTCGCCCGGAAGCCGTGCCAGGTCTGTTTGTCGGGTGTGTAGCCCATGGAGATCAGGGCCGTGCGCACCGAGTTTTCGGATATGGGTCGCCCCCTGCCCCGCTCCCCAGGGAACACCAGCGCATGGTGTCCGGTGTAGCGGTGCAGCTCGCGCAGGATCTCCACGGCCTGGCGAGGCAGCGGCACCAGGTGGGCCTCCCCGTGCTCCTTGCCTTCCTTGTTCCGCTTCATCCGCATGGCGGGGATCGTCCACAGAGCCCCGTCCAGGTCCATTTCCCCCCAGGCGGCGCCGCGCAGCTCGCCCGGGCGCTGGAATAGCATGGGTGCGAGCTGCAAGGCCGCGCGCACGATGGGACCACCCCGGTAGGCTTGGATGGCTCGCAACAGAGTGCCCAGGTCGGCGGGCTCTGTGATGGCGGCAAAGTGCTTGCCACGGTAGGGCGTCAGCGCATCTTTGATGCCGATGGTCACGTCCTTGTCGGTGCGGCCGGTGGCCATCGCATAGCGCCACACCTGGCCGCACAGCATCAACGCCCGGTCGGCGGTCTCGATGGCGCCCCGCTCCTCGATCTTGCGAAGGCAGGCCAGCAGCTCGACGCGGGTGATGCTGGCGATTCCCCTGTCACCGATCCAGGGGAACAGGTCGCGTTCGAACTGGCGGTGCATGCGTTCGGCGTGAACGTCGCTCCACTGGCCGGACTTGATGCGGTACCACTCCAGGGCCACCAGGCGGAAGCTGTCGCCACCATCGGGAACCGGCGGCGGCGGGTTGCGCTCGGCCTGGCGGACGGAAACCGGGTCTTGTCCGGAATCCTTGAGCACCTTGGCCGCGTCCCTGGCCTTGCGAGCGGCCATCAACCCCACGGCCGGATAGCTGCCAAGTGCCAGCTGCTTTTCCTTGTCGCCGATGCGGTACTTCCAAAACCAGCGCTTGGAGCCGGCCGGGCTCACCTGGAGATACATCCCCCCGGAGTCATAGAAACGGGCGTGCTTCTTGTCGGGGGGACAGGTAGCGCTCTTGCACTGCAGATCGGTCAGCATGGGGGGCGTCCCTCAGAAAGTGGGGGTACAAGCACCACCATTTGCGGACGAAAGGGGGGATGTACCCCCATTTGTACCCCCTAGACCGGCTGGCTTGGGGTGGATGCGTATGGATGGCCCTGCACCAAAACGCCTTGATTCTCCAATGAAAAAGGGCATGCACCGTATGCGGGTGCATGCCCTTGATCGACTTTATGGTGGAGCTGGGGGGATTTGAACCCCCGTCCGCAAGCCTTCTTCGAGCAGTTCTACATGTGTAGCCGTCTGTTTTGGATCTCACCCCCTGAGCCGCGCAGCGGCACTCTGCCCAGGACGCCAGCAACCTTGGATCTCACCGCGCGACAAGTTGCCCGTCGCGCGACCAGCCTATGTAAATAACTTTGCAGCCTGGACCCTCACAGCTTGCGCTGATCAGACCCTTGCCCAGCCCATAGGCCTGCTGTTGCAAAGCTCACCGGCAATTAAGCGGCGAGTGCGAAACGTTCGTCGTTTGCAGTTAGTTTTTTTCTGCTGTTTTACGAGGTGACAGAACCTCGACATGCCCTGCTGCGTGTCCGAACCCACGTCGAAACCAGTGCAGCCCCTTGGAATCGGTAGTTTAAGGCAGTCCCAGCCATTTCAAGAGCCCAAGGGGCACCTCAATGATTTCGTCCGCGCCCCAGGTCGACACGTCGGCCTCTGGCCCCAGGTAGCCGTACATCGCAGCCACCGTGCGCATTCCCGCGGCGCGACCGGCCTGGATGTCGCGAATGTCGTCGCCCACGTAGAGGCAATCCGCGGGCGAAACCCCGATGCGGCGGGCTGCTTCCAGCAGTGGCTCGGGATGGGGCTTGGTGTGTGGCGTGGTGTCGCCGCTGATGACGGCGGCAGCCCTGGCAAACAGCGGCATGGACTGGGTCAGCGGCCGGGTGAAGCGCTCGCCCTTGTTGGTCACCACGCCCCAGAAGAGGCCCTGCTCCATCAGCCTGCCCACCAGCCTCTCGACACCGTCGAACAGACATGTCTGCAGCAGCAACCGGCTCTGGTAGTGATCGAAAAATTCCTGCTTGAGGTCTTCAAAGCCGTGATCGCCAGGTCCGGTATCGAAAGCCACCCGCAACATGCCGCGCGCACCAGAGCCCGAATGCGCGCGGTAACGATCCAGGGGAATTGGCGTCAGTTGGCGGCTGATGCGCATGGCGTTGGCAGCACCCGCCAGATCGGGAGCACTGTCGATCAGGGTGCCGTCCAGATCGAACAGCACCGCGCGAACGCCAGCAAAAGACGTCATGGCTTGCGGCTGGACACCAGGTAGTTCACGCTGGTGTCGCTGCTGAGCCAGTAGCGCTGGGTCAAGGGGTTGTATTCCATGCCCCGGGTTTGCTCAAGAGACAAACCCGCTGCGCGGCAATGCGCTGCCAGCTCGCTCGGACGGATCATCTTGGCGTATTCGTGCGTGCCCTTGGGGAGCATGCGCAACAGATACTCGGCGCCGACAATTGCAAACAGGAACGATTTGGGGTTGCGGTTGATGGTCGAAAAAAAGACCCAGCCGCCGGGCTTCACGAGCGCGGAACACGCGCGGACCACCGAAGAGGGGTCCGGGACATGCTCGAGCATCTCCATGCAGGTCACCACATCGAAGCCGGCGGGCTGCTCCTGCGCCAGCGCCTCGGCACTGATCTCGCGATACGACACGTTCTGTGTTCCGGCTTCCAGCGCATGCAACTGCGCGACCTTCAACGCCTTGGTTGAGAGATCAATGCCCGTGACGTCCGCGCCCTTGCGCGCCATGGAGTCGGACAGGATGCCGCCGCCGCATCCGATGTCCAGAACGCGCTTGCCCGCCAGCGAAACCTGGCCATCAATCCAGCCCAGTCGCAAAGGGTTGATCTGATGCAGAGGCTTGAACTCGCTGTCAGGGTCCCACCAGCGATGAGCCAGATCAGAGAATTTGGCCAGTTCGGCCGGGTCGGCATTGACGTTGTTCATGTTTTCATTGTCCCATGTGCTCAGGGCGCCAGCCCCAGTTCGGAGGCGAAGTGCCTGCGCTCCCTCTGGACATCGGCGTGTGTGATGCAGAGCTTCTCCGGCGACAGCCCGAAGCGTTGAACCTGTTGCCGGTAGTCGGCGTTCTGATACGGGTCGGCCACCACGTAGCCTGCCCGGCGGTCACACCGACGGTCGGCCGTGCAGTCCTGCCAGGTGGCACCAAACACGATGCGGCCGTCGCGGGTGAATCCGGGAAAAGCGCTCGCCAGCACCTGCGTGCGCTCGTCATCAATGCGAAACACCTGGTCCTGCAGCGGGGAACGCCGGTCCACGAAGTACACGCTGGCGTTGTCGGTGTAGGCCAGCATCGCGGAGGTGCGGCCGGGGAATGCGAACACGGCCTTCCCCGGCGAAGCCTTGAGGTCCATCCGAGGCTCACAACCATGATCCGCACCCGGAATCACGGACGACAGCCCATACACACGCATCGATGGTTGACCCACCCGTGGGTTGATGGGTATGGCTGAAAACTCGCGCCCATCCACAGAAATCATGGGCAAGGTGTACACCCCACCGTCGACGGCCCGCCGAGAGCCACAGATGAACTGGGGGCCGGTGTCGGACACGACCTCTGCCGCCCGGCCATCGTCGAGGATCGCGATGGTCCTGACCTGCAACGGCCCCGTGCCCTGACCGGACCGGTCGCCTTGCGGCCAACTCATGGACCTGATCCAGACGAGGGACGGATCTGGCGCATCGCGAGCATCCAGTTCGGATGCAGCCGCGTAGAAGCCCCGCATACCCCCCTGGAAAAGCGGTTTGGCACCCGCCTCAGACCGCAGCACGTCGCGCAGACGGAAATGGCGTCCATCCACATCCACCAAGTATCGCCAGCTGCCCTGCACCGGAAAGGCCTCGTTGCTCAAGGGTGTCCGGTAGGCTCGGATACGATCGTCCGGCTCGGAGGGCAGTTCCATCAACGACACCTCTCCGAGGCGTTTGCCTGAGTACGAGCGCAACACAAACCGCCCGTCAGGGCTGATGCGTTCATAGGTGCCCAAGGCGGGTACGCCGTTCGCGTCAGTCCCCACGACCGCGGCGTCCAGGGGCAGGTAGCTGACCGCGGGAATGCAGGAAGACCCGGTGACGTCTGCGGACCAAGCCAGGCCAATGCAGCAGGCCAGAGTCCACGGAACCATTCGTCGCAAGACCGCCGGAGTCATGGTCTGCGCCCCTCCCTGGGTTGCTGCAGCGACCACAACCGCCAGCGCAAGGAATCCACCCAGGCTTGATTCGGCATCACACCCCAGATCGGCCAGGCATGCATCCCACCTCGGTCCAGCACCCTGCTGTATGGAAAGTGATTCGGATGCCCCAACGATCCGGCACACGCGTCGGGCACCCGGACCACATCGGCCATCTCGCGGACCGACCACCCGGCCCTTTGTGCCGCCAGGACACCCTCATCATTCGTCAGATCTGGCGCCCACCAGGCGACAGTATCAAAACCCTCGGCCTCCGCAGCAGCCCTCATTCGGGGCCACTCGGTCATGCTGTAAACCATCCTGGGCGACAACACAGCCACCACGACCGGGCGCTGAATGCCCGAGGGCACAACGACGTCGAGGCATTCTGGCGAGAGGACAAGTGCCTCACCCGCATGCAACGGTGCCGTCAGGATGCTGGCGAAGCCCAGGACACAGCATCGGGCGCCCAGCAAAAAGCCCCAGGCATTTGCACGCCTGGGGCTTTTTGAAAGAAACGAGACCGGCAAGTCTTACTTGTTGGTGCGGGTGCCCACCACCTCGACTTCCACGCGGCGGTTCTTGGCACGACCTTCCTTGGTGCCGTTGTCTGCCACCGGCTGGCCTTCGCCCTTGCCTTCGGTGTAGACGCGGTTGCTTTCGATGCCCTTGCTCACCAGATAGGCCTTGACGGCTTCGGCACGACGCACGGACAGCTTCTGGTTGTATCCGTCGGTACCGGTGGCATCGGTGTGGCCAACAGCGATCACCACTTCCAGGTTGATGCCCTTGACCTTGTCGGCCAGATCGTCCAGCTTGGCCTTGCCTTCCGGCTTCAGAACAGCCTTGTCGAAATCGAAGAAGGCGTCGGCGGCGTAGGTCACCTTGGTGGCAGCAGGGGCCGGTGCGGGAGCGGGGGCCGGTGCGGGCGCCGGAGCCGGGGCAGCAGCAGGTGCGGGTGCCGGAGCAGGCGCGGGGGCGGGCGCCGGCACGATGGCGCCGTCACAGCCCTTGGCTGCAGTGGCGGGCGTCCAGTTGGCATCGCGCCAGCACAGGGTGCCATCACCATTCTTCCACTGGAGGTTGCCATGGCCGCTGCGCCAGTTGTCGTTCGTCGCAGTACCGCTCGAGGGAGCAGCGAAAGCAGCCGATGCCATGGCGGCGGTTGCGAACAGCATTGCCACTGAGTTCAGTTTTTTCATGGTTTTCCTCTTGGAGTAAGCCGCAGACGGCTGATTTCTGATTGAACGCGCTCGAGGTGACCACCACCTGTAACGCTCAAATCATTGTGCCACAAGCCTCTGGAATACCAAGGTCGGCGCGGGGACAAGGTCGCCCGCAACGCCCGTCGGTACGTTGCCCACACACAACATGGCACCGTCCGGACCTGAGCCCGACCCGTCAACTAAAATTGTTGGCTTTCCCTCTCCGTCACGGACCCCTTCAAAGCTCATGACCCAGTTCGCCAAAGAAACCCTGCCGATCAGCCTTGAAGAGGAAATGCGCCGCAGCTATCTCGACTACGCGATGAGCGTGATCGTGGGGCGCGCCTTGCCGGATGCCCGGGACGGCCTCAAGCCTGTGCATCGCCGCGTGCTGTATGCCATGCATGAGCTCAACAACGACTGGAACCGCCCATACAAGAAGTCGGCCCGCATCGTTGGCGACGTCATCGGCAAATACCACCCGCACGGCGACAGCGCGGTGTACGACACCATCGTTCGCATGGCACAGGACTTCTCTCTGCGCCACATGCTGGTGGACGGTCAGGGCAACTTTGGCTCGGTGGATGGCGACAACGCCGCGGCCATGCGCTACACCGAAATCCGCATGTCCAAGATCGCGCACGAGATGCTCGCGGACATCGACAAGGAAACGGTGGATTTCGGTCCGAACTACGACGGCTCCGAAAAAGAGCCCCTGGTGCTGCCGACCCGCCTGCCCAACCTGCTGGTCAACGGCTCGGGCGGTATCGCGGTCGGCATGGCCACCAACATCCCGCCGCACAACCTCAATGAGGTGGTGGACGCCTGCCTGCATTCGCTGAAGAACCCGGACTGCTCCATCGACGAGCTGATGGAGATCATCCCGGCACCGGACTTCCCCACCGGCGGCATCATCTACGGCATCAACGGCGTCAAGGACGGCTACCGCACCGGCCGAGGCCGCGTGGTGATGCGCGCCAAGGTGCATTTTGAGGACATCGACAAGGGCCAGCGCCAGGCGATCATCGTTGACGAGATCCCGTACCAGGTCAACAAGAAGACGCTGCAGGAGCGTATCGCCGAACTGGTGCACGAGAAAAAGCTCGAAGGCATCAGCCACATCCAGGACGAGTCGGACAAGTCTGGCATGCGTCTGGTGATCGAGCTCAAGCGCGGCGAAGTGCCCGAGGTAGTGCTGAACAACCTGTACAAGCAGACGCAGCTGCAGGACACCTTCGGCATCAACATGGTGGCGCTGATCGACGGTCAGCCCAAGCTGTGCAATCTCAAGGATCTGATCACCGTCTTCCTGGAGCACCGCCGCGAGGTCGTCACCCGCCGCACCGTCTTCAACCTGCGCAAGGCGCGCGACCGCGGCCACGTGCTTGAAGGCCTGGCTGTTGCTCTTGCCAACATCGACGAATTCATCAAGATCATCCGCGAGAGCCCCACGCCACCGGTGGCCAAGGCCGAGCTGATGACCCGCTCGTGGGACAGCCAGCTGGTGCGCGAGATGCTCACCCGCGCCAAGGCCGACGGCGGCACCGTCAACGCCGACGACTACCGCCCCGAGGGCCTGGAACGTGAGTTCGGCATGCAGGGCGACGGCCTGTACCGTCTGAGCGAAACGCAGGCCCAGGAAATCCTGCAGATGCGCCTGCAGCGCCTGACCGGGCTGGAGCAGGACAAGATCGTCGCCGAGTACAAGGATGTGATGGCCGAGATCGACGATCTGCTGGACATCCTGGCCAAACCCGAACGCGTCTCGACCATCATCAGCGAAGAGCTGGTGGCGGTGAAGAACGAGTTCGGCCAGACCAAGCTGGGCGCCCGCCGCAGCGAGATCGAGCACAGCGCTCAGGACCTCTCGACAGAAGACCTGATCACGCCCACCGACATGGTGGTGACGCTGTCCCACAGCGGCTACATCAAGAGCCAGCCGCTGTCCGAGTACCGCGCACAGAAGCGCGGCGGCCGGGGCAAGCAGGCGACCGCCACCAAGGAAGACGACTGGATCGACCAGCTCTTTATCGCCAACACGCACGACTACATCCTGTGCTTCTCCAACCGCGGCCGGCTCTACTGGCTCAAGGTCTGGGAAGTGCCCGCCGGCTCGCGCGGCTCGCGCGGCCGACCGATCGTCAACATGTTCCCGCTGCAGGAAGGCGAGAAGATCAACGTGGTGCTGCCGCTGACCGGCGAGTTCCGCAGCTTCCCCGAGGACCACTACGTGTTCATGGCCACCAGCATGGGCACGGTCAAGAAGACGGCGCTGACCGAGTTCAGCAACCCGCGCAAGGCCGGCATCATCGCTGTCGACCTGGACGAAGGCGACTTCCTGATTGGTGCGGCGCTGACCGACGGTCAGCATGATGTGATGCTGTTCAGCGACGGTGGCAAGGCCGTGCGGTTCGACGAAAACGATGTGCGCCCGATGGGTCGCAATGCGCGCGGCGTGCGCGGCATGATGATCGAAGACGGCCAGAGCGTGATCGCCATGCTGGTGGCCGAGGACGAACAGCAGAGTGTGCTGACCGCCACGGTCAACGGGTACGGCAAACGCACGCCGATCGGCGAATACACCCGCCACGGCCGCGGCACCAAGGGCATGATCGCCATCCAGCAAAGTGAGCGCAACGGCAAGGTCGTGGCCGCCACGCTGGTGCACAGCGATGACGAGATCATGCTGATCACCGACAAGGGCGTGCTGGTGCGCACCCGGGTGAGCGAGATCCGCGAGATGGGCCGCGCCACCCAGGGTGTGACGCTGATCGCGCTGGACGAAGGGGCCGAGCTGTCGGGTCTGCAGCGCATCGTGGAAAACGATGCCAATGCACCCGAAGCAGCAGAAGGAAACGACGACGTGGCGGGTGACGCCGAATGACCCAGCGCCCCTACAACTTCTCGGCCGGCCCGGCCGCGATTCCAGAAGAAGTGTTGCAACAAGCCGCTGCCGAGATGCTGAACTGGAATGGTTCCGGCATGGGCGTGATGGAGATGAGCCACCGCGGCAAGGAGTTCATGTCCATCGCGGCGCAGGCCGAGGCCGACCTGCGCGAACTGCTCGCCGTTCCAACCCACTTCCGCATCCTGTTCATGCAGGGCGGGGGACTGGCGGAAAACGCGATCGTGCCGATGAACCTGTCTCGCGGAGGCACCGTTGACTTCGTCGTGACCGGCGGCTGGAGCCAGAAGTCGGCCAAGGAGGCCCGCAAGTACGCGACCGCGAACGTTGTCGCAAGCAATGAAGCCGACGGTCATACCACCCTGCCCGCCCCGGCTGGCTGGAAGATCAGCCCCGGTGCACAGTATGTGCACATCTGCAGCAACGAGACCATCCACGGTGTGGAGTTTCACGAGCTGCCCGATCTCAAGGCCCTGGGCAGCAATGCTCCGTTGGTGATCGACTTTTCGTCGCACGTTGCGTCCCGTCCGGTGGACTGGGCGCGCGTGGGCCTGGCCTTCGGTGGAGCTCAGAAGAACCTCGGTCCGGCGGGTGTGACGCTGGTGGTGGTGCGCGAGGACCTGCTGGGCCAGGCCCTGTCGATCTGCCCGAGCGCATTCGACTACCGTGTCGTGGCCGACAACGCGTCCATGTACAACACCCCGCCCACCTACAGCATCTACATGGCCGGGCTCGTGTTCCAGTGGCTCAAGCGCCAGAAGGAAGGTGATTTCACCGGTATCGCCGCCATGGAGGCGCGCAACTTGGGCAAAGCCAACCTGCTCTACAACTTCATTGACCATTCCCAGTTCTACGTGAACAAGGTGGCCAGAGACTGCCGTTCTCGCATGAACGTGCCCTTCTTTCTGCGCGACGAGAGCCGCAACGATGCCTTCCTCGCGGGGGCGAAAGAGCGCGGCCTGCTGCAACTCAAAGGCCACAAGTCGGTGGGAGGCATGCGTGCCAGCATCTACAACGCCATGCCACTGGCGGGCGTGCAGGCACTGGTGGACTACATGCGCGATTTCGAGAAGACCTGCGCATGAGCCAGCAACCCGTTCAGTCCGAAGCGCTCGCCGGTCTGCGCGTGCAGATCGACAGCATCGACCAGCAACTGCTGTCCCTGCTGAACCAGCGTGCCCGTGTCGCCGAACAGGTGGGCGAGATCAAACGGGCCGAAGGCTCGCCCTTCTTCCGCCCTGACCGTGTGGCCCAAGTGATCGACAAGATCCAGAACGCCAACCAGGGCCCGCTGCTGAACCAGCACGTGGCGTCCATCTGGCGCGAGATCATGTCGGCCTGCCTGGCGCTGGAAGCCCCGCAGCGCGTAGCCGTGCTCGGCCCCGAAGGCACGTTCACCGAACAGGCCGCGATCGAGTTCTTCGGCAGCGCCGCCAACCTGATCTACTGCAGCAGCTTCGACGAGGTGTTCCACGCGACCGCCGCAGGCACAGCCCAGTTCGGTGTGGTCGGCGTCGAGAACTCCACGGAAGGTGTGGTGGCGCGCTCGCTGGACCTGTTCCTGCGCTCACCCGTGCACGTGGTGGGCGAAGTCAGCCTGCTGGTGCGCCACAACCTGCTGCGCCAGGTGAACAACCTGGACGCGGTCGAGGTGGTGCTGGCCCACCCACAGGCGCTGGCCCAGTGCCAGGGCTGGCTCACACAGCACCTGCCCAGGGCAGAACGGCGCGCCGTTTCAAGCAACGCAGAAGGCGCGCGGCTCGCTGCCACCAACCCGGCCTGGGCGGCGATTGCAAGCGAGCGCGCCGCGGCGCAGTTCGGCCTGCACATCGTCTCGCACGCCATCCAGGACGAGGCCTACAACCGCACACGCTTCCTGGTGATCTGTCTGCCGCAGACCCTGGCCACGCCGCCCGCCTCCGGGCGCGACTGCACCAGCCTCGTGGTGTCGGTGCCGAACCGCCCGGGTGCGGTGCACGACCTGCTGGTGCCGCTGAAGAACAACGGTGTCTCCATGACGCGGTTCGAGTCCCGCCCGGCCAAGTCCGGCCAGTGGGAGTACTACTTCTACATCGACCTCGCGGGTCACCCCTCGCAGCCCAACGTGGCAGCAGCCCTGAAGGAGCTGCAGGGCCTGTGTGCGTTCTACAAGGTGCTGGGTGCCTACCCGGTCAGCGAATGACATGAACGCCCCTCCTCTCAAATTTGAACAACTGGGCCTGATCGGCTGCGGCCTGATGGGTGGATCGTTTGCGCTGGCCATGAAGAAGGCCGGGCTGGTCAAGCGTGTCGTCGGGTACAGCAAGTCGCCATCCACCACCGAACGCGCCCGCCAGATGGGTGTCATCGACATTGAGGCGCCTTCCGCCCTGCTCGCCGTCTCGGGCGCCGATCTGGTGCTGGTCGCCGTTCCGGTGTCAGCAACCGAAGCCACCTTCAAGGCAATCCGCCACCTGCTGACCAAGGACACGCTGGTGATGGATGTGGGTTCGACCAAACGGGAAGTCATCGACGCGGCACGGCGCGTGCTCAAGGATCAGGTGGGCGTGTTCGTGCCGGCGCACCCGATCGCAGGCAAGGAGCTGGCGGGCGTCGAGAACGCCGACGCGGACTTGTACCAGGGCCGCCAGGTCATCCTCACCCCCATCGAACGCACCCAGACAGTTCAACTGGAGAAGGCGGCCCAGCTCTGGGCGGCTCTGGGCTGTCATGTGCAGCGCATGTCGCCCGAGGCACACGATGCCGCCTACGCTGCGGTCAGCCACCTGCCGCACATGATTGCGTTTGCACTCATGAACGCCATCGCGGGTCATGAGCACGGCAAACAGTTCCTCGCCCTGGCCGGCCCCGGTTTCCGCGACTTCACGCGGATCGCCGCCAGCGACCCCAGCGTCTGGCGCGACATCCTGCTGTCCAACCGCGAGGAATTGATCGCACAGTCCCGACAGTTCCAGCGCGCTCTGCACGCGTTCGAGTCCGCCATCGCTGCAGGCAATCCAGACGCGCTCGAAGCACTGATCGACAAAGCCAGCCAGACCCGCTCGCGGTGGCGCATGAGCGCCCACAAGCCCCAGAGCTGACCTCCTCCAGCGCATGTACGCCATTGCCCATCTCGACATCCCGCCTCTGGCCAGCGCGGGCGGCACCGTCCGCCTGCCCGGATCCAAGAGCATCTCCAACCGTGTGCTGCTGCTCTCGGCCCTGAGCGCCGGCCACACCGACATTGCCGACCTGCTCGATTCGGACGACACGCGCGTCATGCTGGCCGCCTTGGACCAATTGGGTTGCCGCATTGAACAGCGCCCCGACAACCTGCTGCGCGTGCACGGTCTGGGCGGTCAGCTGCCGGTGAAAGGGGCCGCACTGTTCCTGGGCAATGCCGGCACCGCCATGCGGCCACTTACCGCGGCGCTTGCGCTGCTGGCCGCCGAGCAGGGCGGGTGTTTCGAGCTGAGCGGCATCCCGCGCATGCACGAGCGGCCCATCGGCGACCTCGTCGACGCGCTGCGCCAGCTGGGTTGCCCGGTGGACTGCCTCGGTCAGGAGGGTTACCCGCCGCTGCGCCTGGGCAATGGCACACCTTCTGTGCTTCGTCTGGACCAGCCCATCCGGGTGCGGGGCGACGTTTCCAGCCAGTTCCTCACGGCGCTGCTGCTGGCCCTGCCGCTGGTGGCGCGAGAGCGCCCGGTGGTAATCGACGTAGTCGGCGAACTGATTTCCAAGCCCTACATAGAGATCACGCTCAACCTCCTGGAGCGGTTTGGTGTGCACGTGCAGCGCGACGAATGGTCCCGATTCACGATCCCCGCCGGCAGCCGCTATGTGTCGCCCGGGCTGGTCCACGTCGAAGGAGACGCCTCGTCGGCGAGCTATTTCATCGCGCTGGGTGCGCTGGCGCCTGCCCGTGAGGGCACAGATGGCGTGACCATCGAGGGCGTGGGGCTGTCGTCGATACAGGGCGACATCCGGTTCGTCGAGGCGGCCCGGATGATGGGTGCCGAGGTGACGGGTGAAGCCAACCGCCTGCACATCCGGCGAGGCAAGTGGCCCCTGAAGGCCATTGACCTGGACTGCAACCACATCCCCGACGCCGCCATGACGCTCGCGGTGATGGCGCTTTACGCCGACGGCACCACCACACTGCGCAACATCGCGAGCTGGCGCGTCAAGGAAACCGACCGGATCGCGGCCATGGCCATCGAATGCCGCAAGCTGGGAGCGACAGTCGAGGAAGGTGCAGACTTCATCCGCATTACGCCGCCCGCCCGCTGGACGGGTGCGAGCATCCACACCTACGACGACCACCGCGTCGCCATGTGCTTTTCGCTGGCCGCCTTCAATCCGGATGGCGTCACCGTGCGCATCGAGGACCCGAAGTGCGTGGCCAAGACCTTCCCGGACTACTTCGAAACCCTGTTCGAGCTGTGTGCCACACCGGCGGCGCGCATCCCTGTGATCTGCATTGATGGCCCTACCGCCTCAGGCAAGGGCACGCTGGCCTCCGAGGTTGCCAGACGACTGGGTTTTCACCTGCTGGACTCCGGCGCGCTGTACCGCGCCACGGCCCTGGCCGCACAGGACGCCGGACTGGACCTGGACGATGAAACGGCCCTCGCCCGCCTGGCAGCCCATCTGCCCCTGGCCTTCCGCGATCACCGGGTCTACCTTGCCGGCCGGGACATCACCGATCCGTTGCGGCTGGAATCCACCGGGGGCATGGCCTCCCGGGTGTCCCAGCACCCGGCGGTGAGGGCGGCGCTGCATGGCCTGCAGCAAAGCTTCCGGCGCCTGCCGGGGCTGGTGGCCGATGGGCGCGACATGGGCACGGTGATCTTCCCGGACGCAGGCCTGAAGGTGTTCCTCACCGCCAGCGCCGAACAACGGGCCCAGAGACGCCATAAACAATTGATTTCCAAGGGAATTTCTGCTAGCATCGACGACCTTTTGGCAGACCTCAAGGCGCGCGACCACCGGGACATGTCCCGTGCACACGCACCCTTGAAGCCCGCGGAAGACGCCCAGTTGCTGGACAACTCGGACCTGAGCATCGAAGCCTCGGTGCAACTGGTTCTTGACTGGTGGCAAGGCACAACGGCGGTTCCAGGCAACTGAACCGCCTTTTTCGATGGCCCAGAAGGCCCCGCCGGGTGTTCACAGCCCGCAGGCCCCATGGTTCTTTCACTTAACCCGCGGTGTCACGCACCGCAACGTCAACGCCGCCCACACGTCGATTCCTCGCGCACCCTCCTTCGGTGCTGCTGCTGTCCGACGCCAGGTGGTCATAGGAAATTCAATGTCTGAATCTTTTGCCGCCCTCTTCGAAGAGTCCCTGAAGCGCGCAGAAATGCGCTCGGGTGAGGTCATCACCGCCGAAGTCGTGCGCATCGAGCACAACCACGTGGTGGTCAACGCCGGTCTGAAGTCGGAAGCCTACGTGCCTCTGAACGAATTCAAGAACGACCAGGGCGAACTCGAAGTCCAGGTCGGTGATTTCGTGTCCGTGGCGATCGACTCCGTCGAAAACGGCTTCGGCGACACCCTGCTGTCGCGCGACAAGGCCAAGCGTCTGGCCTCCTGGATGGCCCTGGAAAAGGCCCTGGAGTCCGGCGAGTTCGTCACCGGCACGACCTCGAGCAAGGTCAAGGGCGGCCTCAAGGTCATGGTCAACGGCATCAGCGCCTTCCTGCCGGGCTCGCTGGTCGACAGCCGTCCCACCAAGGACCTGACCCCCTACGAGAACAAGACCCTGGAATTCAAGGTCATCAAGCTCGACCGCAAGCGCAACAACGTGGTGCTGAGCCGCCGCGCTGTGGTGGAAGCCTCCATGGGCGAAGAGCGCGCCAAGCTGATGGAAACCCTGAAGGAAGGTGCCATCGTCAACGGCGTGGTCAAGAACATCACCGAATACGGTGCGTTCGTGGACCTGGGTGGCATCGACGGCCTGCTGCACATCACCGACATGGCATGGCGCCGTGTCCGTCACCCGAGCGAAGTGGTGACGGCTGGCCAGGAAATCACCGCCAAGATCCTGAAGTTCGACACCGAGAAGCACCGCGTCTCGCTGGGTCTGAAGCAGATGGGCGACGACCCCTGGATGGGCGTGGCCCGCCGCTACCCGCAAGGTACCCGCATGTTCGGCAAGATCACCAACATCGCCGATTACGGCGCGTTCGTGGAGCTCGAACCCGGCATCGAAGGCCTGGTGCACGTTTCCGAAATGGACTGGACCAACAAGAACGTGGCCCCGTCCAAGCTGGTGTCGCTGGGTGATGAGGTCGAAGTCATGGTGCTGGACATCGACGAAGACAAGCGTCGCATCTCCCTGGGCATGAAGCAGTGCCGCGCCAACCCCTGGCACGAGTTCGCCGAGCAGACCAAGCGCGGCGACCGCGTCAAGGGTCCGATCAAGTCGATCACCGACTTCGGCGTGTTCGTGGGTCTGGCCGCCGGTATCGACGGTCTGGTGCACCTGTCCGACCTGTCCTGGAACGAGCCGGGCGAAGCCGCCGTGCGCAACTTCAAGAAGGGCCAGGAAGTCGAAGCCATCGTGCTGGCCATCGACGTCGAGCGCGAGCGCATCTCCCTGGGCATCAAGCAGCTCGACGGCGACCCGTTCACCACCTTCGTGTCGGTCAACGACAAGGGCTCCGTGGTGACCGGCAAGGTCAAGACTGTGGACGCCAAGGGCGCCGAGATCGACCTGGGCGAAGACGTCATCGGCTACCTGCGCGCCTCGGAAATCTCCCGCGACCGCGTGGAAGATGCCCGCAACGTGCTCAAGGAAGGCGACGAAGTCACGGCCGTGGTGGTGAACGTGGATCGCAAGACCCGCAACATCCAGCTGTCGATCAAGGCCAAGGACATGGCCGACCAGAACGAAGCCATGGCCAGCCTGAACCAGAACACCGGCAACGCCGGTACGACCAACCTGGGCGCCCTGCTCAAGGCCAAGCTGGACAGCAACAACTGAGATCCAGCCTGAGGCTTCTGCCGGTGCTTCACGCACCGGCAGGGCCCGGCGCTGTTCCGGACACACCAACGCCCGAGTTCAGTCATGACCCGCAGCGACCTTGTCGAAGCACTGGCCAGCCGGTTCGGCCAGCTCACCCACCGCGATGCAGAGTTCGCTGTCAAGGCGATCCTGGACGCGATGGGCGATGCCCTGGTGAAAGGCCACCGGATCGAGATCCGCGGGTTCGGCAGCTTCTCTGTCAACCGCCGCTCGCCCCGCATCGGACGCAATCCGCGCTCGGGCGAGAGCGTGATGATCCCCGAGAAGCGGGTGCCCCACTTCAAGCCTGGCAAAGCCCTGCGCGAGCAGGTGGATGCCAAGACGGCGGAGATCCTGGGTCGAGAGCCGAAAAATACGGCCTGATCGCTACAATCGTCCCACCACAGAGGGGATGATTTGAAATACCTGACGTGGCTGCTCAATGCAGCCATTTTTTTTGTTCTGTTCGCCTTCGCGCTGAACAATCAGGACACGGTCACCATGCACCTGTTCTTCGGAGCCCGCTGGCAGGCCCCGCTGGTGCTGATTCTTCTGTGCGCCTTGCTCCTGGGCGTGGTGCTGGGTGTGGTGGTGATGCTGCCGCTGTGGCTGCGGGCGCGTCGGCGTTCAGCAGCCCGACCGGCAACCGCACCCATACCCTTGCCTCCTGCCGTCCCGGACGCAGTGTCCACCGCGTCCCGCCCCCCGAATGGAACTTGACCTGACCTGGCTCCTCTGGGGCCTTCCCCTGGCCTTTGCACTCGGATGGCTGGCCTCACGCCTCGACCTGCGTCAGTGGCGCATGGAAAGCCGCCAGACGCCCAAGGCCTATTTCCGGGGCCTGAACCACCTGCTCAACGAACAGCAGGACCAGGCCATCGACGCCTTCATCGAGGCGGTGCAAGGAGACCCCGACACCGCCGAGCTGCACTTCGCACTGGGCAACCTGTTCCGCCGCCGCGGCGACTACGACCGCGCCGTGCGGGTGCACGAGCACCTGCTGGCCCGCGCCGACATCGGCCGCAAGGACCGCGACCGCGCCCAGCATGCGCTGGCGCTGGACTTTCTCAAGGCGGGCCTGCTGGACCGTGCCGAGTCCGCCCTGCACAAGCTGGAAGGGTCTGCCTACGAGGGCGAAGCCCTGATGGCGCTGCTGTCGATCGCCGAACGCTCGCGCGACTGGCCCCAGGCGCAGATCCTCGCCCAGCGCCTGGAGGACACCCACCAGGGCAGCTTCACGCCCCGCCTTGCGCACTACCTCTGTGAAGAGGCCGAGCTGGCCATGAGCCAGGGGGACGCCGCGGAGGCCCAGCGCCTGCTCAACAAGGCGGTGGAGCGCGCGCCGCAGATGGTCCGCGGCTGGATGGCGCTGTCGGCGCTGAAAGCGCAGCAGGGCGACACCAAGGGTGCATTCGACACGCTGCTGCAACTGGTGCGCCATGCGCCGCAGGGCTTTCCGCTGGCGGCGCGACCCATCGCCGACCTTTCAATCGCCACCGGGCGCCAGCAGGAAGCCATCGCCCTGCTCAACGAGGCGCAGGCCCACGGCCCCTCGCTGGACATCACCGAGGCGCTGGCCACGCTCAGCGGCAGCGCGACAGCGGCCCGGAGGCACTACCTCAGCCACCTGGAGCGGGAACCTTCCCTGGTGGCGGCCACCCAGTGGCTGGCTGGCGAAACCCTGTCGGACCCCGCTGCCCAGAAGCGGGTCCAGGCGGCGCTCGAACATGCGGCCGCTCCGCTCAAGCGCTACCGCTGCGCCGCCTGCGGCTTCGAGGCACGCCAGCACTTCTGGCACTGCCCGGGCTGCCAGAGCTGGGACAGCTACCCGGCTCGCCGCGTCGAAGAACTCTGAGCACGGCGCCAGACGGCCAGCAGCCAGGTCTCCAGGTCGTGTACCGGCCGACCGGTCGCCGCTTCGACGGCCGCACGGTAAGGCGGCATGTTGGTGCACTCCAGCACCACGGTCCGCACCTGCGGGTGCCGCGACACCAGCCTCATGGCCGCCGCCACCACATCTTGCTGCGCCTGCGCCAGGTCCAGCACCGAGTCATCGGCGAGGATGCGCGATTGCAGCTCGCAGCCGGGAGCGAGGCCTTGCACGGGTGTTCCGGCGGGCACACCGGCCTTGCGCAGCAGGGATGGGTGCAGCGAGGCCGCGTCAAAGGTGACGATGCCCGGTGCGGGCAGGTCGGCACATTGCAGCAGGCTGGAGGTGATCACGGGCACCGGGACCACGGCCTGCAGTTCGGCCTGCCACCCGGCGAGGAAACCGCAGCTGGTGGAGATCAGGCGTGCACCGTCATCCGCCAGAGAGCGGGCCGCGTCGATGAACGGGCCGAGCAGTGCCGGGTCCTGTTGCTGCACCACGCGCCGTGCCGATGCCCCTGGCACGACACGCAGCCGGGCCGGGATGCCGGCCCGCGTCCAGGTCTGCGGACAGCCGATGTCGCCGGGCGGACGCGGGAAGCGCGTGTCGAGCACGATCACGCCGAGAAAGGCCTTTTCACTGCTGTCCGAACCATTCATGGCGATAAGCTGTGCGTCCACATCCGAAGCAACAAGAAGGTGATTGAAGCATGACGCAGGCCAGACCAGGGCAGCGCGCTGTGGTGCTGGGCGCCGGCATGGTGGGTATTGCCTGTGCCCTCTCGCTGCGCCAGCGGTCCATGGACGTCACGGTGCTCGACCCGCTGGGTCCCGGCGCCGCCACCTCGCATGGCAACGCGGGCGTGCTGGCGCGCAGTTCGCTGATGCCGTTCAACCACCCAGGGCTGTGGGCCCAGCTGCCGGCGCTGCTGCGCGGGAAAAACCCGGGCTTTCGCTACCACCTGCCGTGGGTGCTGGGCCAGTGGCGCTGGGGGTTGTCGTTTCTGGGCCATGCGCGGGCTGCCGACTTTCAGGAAACCACCACCGCGCTGGACGCGCTGATCCGCCACTCCGGCACCGTCCACCGGCGCTGGATGGCCGAGGCGGGCATCGCACACCGCCGCCGCGACGACGGCTGGCTGTTTCTCTACCGCAGCGAGGCCGCTTTCGACAGTGGCGCCTTCGGGCGCGAGACGCTGGCGCGCTTCGGCGTGGCCACACGCGTGCTGGATGCGGCCGCGCTGCACGAGCTGGAGCCCCACCTGAAGCCAATGTTCCCGCGCGCGCTGTGGGTGCAGGACGCCAGCTCGGTCGACAGCCCCGGCGAGGTGGTGCGCAGCTATGCGGCCTGGCTCCAGGCGCTCGGCGGCGCGGTGCGCACGGACGAGGCCACCGGGCTGCATCGCCACAGCGGCGGCTGGACGGTTCACACCCGCAGCGGCACACCGCTCGAAGCCGACCATGTGGTGGTGGCGCTTGGCCCCTGGTCGCGCGACTTCCTGCGCGGGCAGTTCGGCCTGCGCCTGCCCATGGGCTTCGAGCGCGGCCAGCACCGCCACTTCCACCCCGCCGAGGGCACAGCGCTGTGCCGGCCGGTGTACGACACCGCTGGCGGCTACGTGCTGGCGCCGATGGCGCAGGGGCTGCGGCTGACCACGGGTGTCGAGCTGAACGCGCAATTCGCGCCGCCCCACCAGGCGCAACTCGAGGTGGCCGAACGCACTGCGCGGGAAGCGATGCCGCTGGGTGACCGCACTTCCGACCCCGACTGGCTGGGCAGCCGCCCCACCATGCCCGACTGCAGGCCGATGATCGGTGAATGCCCGGGGCAGGAGGCGCTGTGGCTGGCGCTGGGTCACCAGCACATCGGCTTTTCCACCGGCCCGGGCACCGGCGAGTTGCTGGCGCAGCTGATGCTGGGCGAACCGAGCGCCATCGACCCGCACCCGTTCAGGCCGCAGCGCTTCCTGCGCGCCTGAACAGCGTGCTCACATGTTCCCCGGCAGCCACATCACGATCTGCGGGAACCAGTACAGCAGGGTGACCGCCAGCACCATCAGCAGGAAGTACGGCATGCAGACCCGCGCAATCCAGTTGATTTCGCGCCGCGTCATGCCCTGCAGCACGAACAGGTTGAAGCCCACCGGCGGCGTGATCTGCGCCATCTCGACCACGATCACGATGAAGATGCCGAACCAGATCAGGTCGATGCCTGCGGCCTGCACCGTGGGAATGATCACACCCATGGTCAGCACGATCATCGAGATGCCATCGAGGAAGCAGCCAAGCACGATGTAGAACAGCGCCAGCGCGACCAGCAGCAGGCCGGGCGACAGGCCCAGCGAGCCCACCCATTCGGCCAGGTGGCGCGGCAGGCCGATGTAGCCCATCGACAGCGTCAGGAAGGCCGCGCCCGCAAGGATCAGGGCCATCATGCAGTACAGGCGCGTGGCGCCCAGCAGCGCATCCCTGAAGCTCTGCCACGAGAGCGACCTCTGGTAGGCCGACAGCAGCAGCGCACCGACGACGCCGATGGCCGCCGCCTCGGTCGCAGTGGCCACGCCGACATAGATCGAGCCGATCACACCGCCGATCAGCAGGATCACCGGGATCAGCTCGCTGGACGCGCGCAGCTTCTCGGTGAAGCTCATGCCGGCGTCGGCCTCGGGAATCTTGTCCGGGTTCATCAGCGCCCAGACCATCAGGTAGCCGCTGAACAGGCCCGCCAGCAGCAAGCCCGGAATGACGCCTGCGACGAACAGCTTGGCGATCGACACCTCGGCTGCGACACCGTAGACGATCATCACGATCGAGGGCGGAATCAGCAGCCCCAGCGTGCTGGCGCCACCCAGCGAGCCGATCACGCGCTCGGGCGGGTAACCGCGCTCGGTGAGCTCGGGAATGGTCATCTTGCCGATGGTGGCGCAGGTCGCGGCCGAGGAGCCGGACACCGCGGCGAAGATGGTGCTGCCCAGGATGTTGGTGTGCAGCAACCGGCCCGGCAGCGCATTCACCCAGGGCGCCAGCCCCTTGAACATGTTCTCGGACAACTTGGTGCGGAACAGGATCTCGCCCATCCACACAAACAGCGGCAAGGCGGTGAGTGTCCAGCTGCTGGCCGAGCCCCAGATGGTGACCGCCATGGCGTCGCCCGCGCTGCGCGAGGAGAACAGCTCCATGCCGATCCAGGCTACGCCGGCCAGCGTCAGGCCGATCCAGACCCCACTGCCCAGCAGCAGGAACAGCGCGACGATCAGAAAACCGGTGACCAGCATCTCATTCATGGCGCGTCTCCGGTCCGCCGATGTGCTGGCGCTGGCCGCGCAGTTCCAGCACCCATTCGTCCACAAACGCGATGAGCAGCACCAGCGTGCCCAGCGCCATGCCCAGCTGCGGAATCCACAGCGGCGTGGCGTCGTTGCCGGTGGAGATGTCGTTGAACTCGTGCGACTGCATCACCAGCCGCAGCGAGAACCAGGCAAACAGGCCGGACAGCAGCACCGCCGCGCTCAGCGACCACAGCTCCATGCCCCGGCGCGCACCGCCTGTGAGCTTGCCGAGCACCAGCGTGACGCGGATGTGCTCGTTGCGCTTGAGCGTGTGCGCCAGTGCCAGGAAGCCGGCCGCCGCCATGCTGTAACCCGCGTAGGCGTCGGTGCCCGGCACATGGAAATTGAACTGGCGCCCCAGCACCGACAGCAGCACCATGACCAGCACGCCGATCATGAACACCGCCGCGAGCCAGGCGCAGCCGTCGTACAGAGCGTCGAGCGCGCGCCGCATGCTGCTGCCGCCGCTCACTTGCGGAACGCGTCGACCAGGGCCTGGCCCTCAGGACCCGCCTTGTCCAGCCACTCCTTGAGCATGGTGTCGCCGACCTTCTTCATGTCGGCCTTGAGCGCGGCTGGCGCGGGCAGGATCTGCATACCGCCGGCCTTGAGCTTGTCCAGGCTTTCGGTGTTGGCCTTCTTGCTGGCGTCCCAGCCGCGCGTCTCGGCGTCGGCAGCCGCCTTGAGCACCGCGTCCTGCGTGGGCTTGTCCAGCGTGTCGAAGGCTTTCTTGTTCACCAGCAGAGCGTTCTTGGGCAGCCAGGCCTGGGTGTCGTACCAGTACTTCACATGCTCGTAGAGCTTGGCGTCGGCACCGGTGGAGCCGCTGGACATCATGCTTTCGGTCACGCCGGTGGCGAAGGCCTGGCTGACTTCGGCGGCCTGCACCGTCACCGGCTGTGCGCCCACCAGTTCGGCGATGCGGGCGGTGGCGGGGCTGTAGGCGCGCCACTTGATGCCCTTGAGGTCGGCGGCGCTGTTCAGCGGCTTCTTGCTGTAGACACCCTGCGGCGGCCACGGCACGGCGAACAGCACCATCATGCCCTGCTCGGCCAGTTTCTTCTCCAGCAACGGGCGCTGCGCCTTCCACAGCTTGGCGGCCTCGTCGTAGCTGTCGGCCACGAACGGAAGGCCGTCGGCGCCGAACAGTTGCCACTCGTTCTGGTAGTTCACCAGCAGGATCTCGCCGGCCTGCGCCTGGCCACCCTGCACCGCGCGCTTGATCTCGGGCGCCTTGAACAGCGCGGCGTTGGGGTGCACCGTGATCTTGAGCTTGCCGCCACTGGCCTTGTCCACGTCGGCCACGAACTGGTTGATGTTGACCGTGTGGAAGTTGCTCGCCGGGTAGGCGGTGGCCAGGTCCCACTTGGCCTGGGCGAACGCCGAGGTCGAGAGGCCGATGGCAGCGAAGGCCATGGAGAGTTGGAAAGCGCGACGTTTCATGAAAGCTCCAGTTGCAGGTTGAACAAACCGCGGCACCGACCGCAGAAGACGGGTGCATGCACTGTAGGGGTCATGGCAACAGATTGTGACCAGTGTTTTCCCTTATTGTTGACAAATCGTTGGTAAATTGTCGTCAAATACAGGCGCCCGCCCACCACGGAAACCGACCCATGGCCAAGTCAGCCCAAGCAAGCAGCACGCCAGTCACCGCCGCACCACGATCGCCCATCGTGTCCTCTGCGCACCTGGTCTCGCCCCAGAGCGCGGAGATGAGCGAGTTCGAGTTCGGCCTGATCGTGGCCAGCAACGCCTTCCACCGCTGGGTGGTGCACTGCATGGCCGCCGCCGGGCTGAAGGACCTGATGCCGCTGGACGTGCTGGTGCTGCACCACGTGACGCACCGGGCCAGGGACAAGCGCCTGTCCGACATCTGCTTCATCATGAACATCGAGGACACGCACCTGGTGAACTACTCGCTCAAGAAGCTGGCGAGCCTGGGCGTGGTGGCATCGAGCAAGTCGGGCAAGGAAGTGACCTACGCGGCCACCGAGTCCGGCAGCGCCTTCGTCCAGCGCTACCGCGAGATCCGCGAGCAATGCCTGATCCAGGCGCTGCACGCCGACGATGCACTGAACAAGGACATCGGCGAGCTGGCGCGCCTGCTGCGCGTGCTCTCGGGCATGTACGACCAGGCCGCCCGGTCGGCGGCGTCGTTGTGAGCGTCATGACCCCACGTCTGCTGCCCCTGGGCGACAGCGCCTGGACGGTGGAGTTCGGCCACGCCATCGACGCGGCAACCAATGCGCGCGTCATGGGCCTGGCCGGGCGGGTCGCGGCCGCGCGCCAGAACGATCCGCTGCTGGCCCCGGTGACCGATGTGGTGCCGACCTTCCGCTCGCTCACGGTGCATTTCGACCCTTGGGCGGGCGACGCCACTGCCTTGGGCCGGCAATTGCTGTCCATGGCGCAGGAGGGTCAGCAGACCACTGTGCAAGGACGCCAGTGGCAGCTGCCCGTGTGCTTCGACGACGACTTCGCACCCGACCTGCCGCGCGTGTGCGAGCTGAAGCAACTGAGCCGGTCCGAGGTGATCAGCCAGCTGCTGGGCGCCGCTTTCCGGGTCTACATGCTCGGCTTCCAGCCCGGCTTCCCCTACATGGGCGGACTGCCACCCACGCTGGTCACGCCACGCCTGCCCTCGCCGCGACAGAAGGTGCCCGCGAAGTCGGTGGCCATCGCGCTGGACATGTGTTCGGTCTATCCCTGGGAGAGCCCGGGGGGCTGGAACCTGCTGGGGCGCACGCCGGTGGTGCTGTTCGACCCGGCGCAGACCGAACAACCCGCCATGCTCGCCGCAGGCGACGAGGTGCGCTGGACCGCGGTGGACCGCGCCACCCACGACCGGCTCGCGCGCGAGATCGCCAACGGCCTGCCGCGCGAGACCTTCCTGAAAGAGTCTGCGACATGAGCGGCCAGCTGGAAGTCCTGCAGCCCGGCATCGGCACCACCGTGCAGGACCGGGGCCGTCCGGGCCACCGGCACCACGGCCTGCCGCTCTCGGGCTGGCTCGACGCGCCGCTGGCCCGGGCCGCCAACGCGCTGCTGGGCAACGATCTGAACGCGGCGGTGCTGGAGCTGCGCGGCGTCGGCACGGCGCTGCGGGTGAAGCGCGGACCCGTGCGCGTCGCGCTGGCCGGCCGCATCGGCGCGCAGCGCATGCGAGAGGACGGCGCCCGCACGCCCCTGCCCGCCTGGCAGACCGCCACGCTGCACGAGGGCGAGACCCTGCAGCTGGGCAGCGCCGACAGCGGCTGCGCCTACCTGGCGGTGGCAGGCGGCATCGCCCTGGCGCCGGCCTTCGGCAGCCGCGCCAGCTACTGGCGCGCCGGCCTGTCGGGTGTGCTGGGCCGCGCCTTCCAGCCGGGCGACGTGCTGCCCTGCGGCGAGACCGGCAGCGGCGACCCGCGCGAGTGGCGCTGCCGCTCGCCCTGGGAGCCCGAGACCGGCCCGATCCGCGTAATGCCTGGCCCGCAGGACGACCATTTCACCCCCGACGCGTTGGCGAGCTTCTTCGCGCAGGACTGGCAGGCCACACCCGCACAGGACCGCATGGGCCTGCGTCTGGAAGGCGAGGCACTCGCGCACACCAGCGCAGACGCCGCCGACATCGTGTCCGACGGCGTGACGCCGGGCGTGATCCAGGTGCCGGCCAACGGCCAGCCCATCGTGCTGCTGGCCGATGGCCAGACCGTGGGCGGCTACCCCAAGATCGCGACCGTCATCACCGCCGACCTGCCGCGGCTGGCGCACCTGCGGCCGGGCACGCGTGTGCGCTTCGCGCCCGTGACGGCGGAACAGGCGCACGAGGCCCTGACCGCCCAGCGCACGCGCTGGCAGCAATGGCTGGCGGGCCGCGAGGCCTTCCTGCCGCCGGGCCACATCGACGAGGCCGCGCTCTACGGCCGCAACCTGATTTCCGGCATGCTCGCCACCCACCCCGGAGAGGACACACCATGAGCCCCATCAACCTCAACGCCGACCTCGGCGAAAGCTTCGGTGCCTGGACCATGGGCAGCGACGCCGAACTGCTGACCGTCATCAACAGCGCCAACATCGCCTGCGGCTTCCACGCCGGCGACCCGGTGGTGATGCGCGAGACCGTGCGCCTGGCCATCGCCAACGGCGTGAGCCTGGGCGCACACCCGGCCTTCCCCGACCTGCAGGGCTTCGGCCGGCGGGTGATGCAGCTCTCGCCCAGGGAACTGGAAGCGGCCATCCTCTACCAAGTCGGCGCGCTGCAGGCCATGGCCTCCGCGGAAGGCGGTCGCGTGACCCACGTCAAGCCGCACGGCGCACTGAACAACATGGCCTGCGCCGACGAGGCCATGGCCGCCACCGTGGCGCGCGCCGTCAAGGCGCTGGACCCGCAGCTGATTCTTCTGGCGCCCGCCCTCTCGGCACTGGAGCGCGCGGGCGAAGCCGCCGGCCTGCGCGTCGCGCGCGAGGTGTTCGCAGACCGCACCTACCAGGCCGACGGGCAGCTGACGCCACGCTCACAACCGGGCTCGGTGCTGCACGACGCCGCCGACTGCGTGCGGCATGTGCAGCGCATGCTGGAGGCCAGCGGCATCCTCACCGCCGAAGGCGAGCGCCTGCCCACGCCCATCCACAGCATCTGTGTGCACGGCGACGGCCCCGGCGCCTTGGCCGCTGCGCGGGCGATCCGCACCGCGCTGGAAGCGGCCGGCCACCGCCTGGCGGGCTTGCCGGCACTGGTCTGAGGCGGTCCTTCGAGAACCAGGGTGGGCGTTGCGGTGCTCAGGCCCTGACCGGGGCCTGTCTTTCCTGGGGCTGAACAGCCGCCACCTCGGCGACCGGCTCCACGCCCGCGGCCAGCCGCTGCAACGATTCATCCACGGGCCTGTTGGCCGCCTGCCGCGCATCGACGGCCCCCTCCTTCAAGCCGAGGCCATCGAACTCCGCGACGCGGATCTGGCCCCCATCCGCACGCAAGTGGGTGATGCGCGACAGACCGGCCTCCCGCGCGCCCAGCGCCACCGCGTGCACCGTGTTCTCCATGCCCTGGTCCCAGGGCAGTCCGTGCTGGTCGGCCAGCCGCTGCACATGGCCCCTGCTGTCGTCGAGCAACCGCCGGGTCGGTTCGGGCAAGGCCGCCGGGTCCAGGGCGGCGCCTTTGCGCGGCTCGCGCTGGGCAGGTTCACCCGGTTCGAGCGGTCCGCGGATCGTGTCGATGGCATCGCGGGCGTTGCCATCGAGGCCGCGAGACACCGCCGTCAGCACGCCACGCATCTGGCGCACGTCCCGGCGGTACTCGCCGATCTGCACCGCCTGCTGCTGCGCCAGGCTGCGCGCCTGCGGATTGGCAAGGATGGAGCGGTCGGGCTGGCCGCCGGCGTCCACCTCCACGAAGTGGTGCATGCTGTGGCTGCCCCCCAGCGCCACCGCCGCACCGAGGGTGCTGGGCGGGGTCATTCCGGCGGCCCACATTGCCGGAGAATAGGGACGTAGCGAGTCGCTCCAGTGGGTCTGGTTGTCGTAGCCCTTGGACAGCAGCGTCTTCACCTCCTCGGGCCGGGCATAGATCCGTGTCTCTCCAAAGTGCGGGCTGGCCGCGCTCACCGCGTCGCCCGCCATCATGTGGTTGATGACCAAGTGCCCGCCCTCGGGAATGCGCCAGCTCAGGCTGACTGCGCCATAGGCGTTGAAGGTTTCGCCTTTGAGACCGAAGTGGTGGGCGCTGACCTGGGCCAGCGTGCCGCCCAGCGAGTGGCCGGTGGTGGTGACAGGGCCAGAAGTCAAGTTCCGCGCCTCATCCGCCACTTTCAAACGGAGAGCTTCGCGCGTCAGGGCTATTGCATCCTCCGCTTGGAGGTTGGAACGATTGAGAACCATGCCACCGTCTGCCAAAGCGCCGTCCTTGAACGCCTCCCGATCAAACTCAGTGCCTCTGTGGACAACCACCAACTCGCCCGTGTCGCGGCGCTGGTAAATCGTGCCCTGGTACCCGGTCCTGGGGTTGTCCACATGGGCACGGACATGGAACGTGACACCGTCCGAGACGACCTTTGGGGCCGAATCATCGCCACGGTCGTAATTCGCAGACTGCGCTGGCTTGTACACATGCCACGCCAAGTCTGCATATTGCTGACTGGAGACACTCATGGTTTGGCCTTCACTTGTGCGGTGATGGAGAACAGGTTGGAGCGGAAGGGCTCCTTGTAGCCGTCAGGATCGCGCCGCCCGGGGTTGCCCACGGAAACAGCCGAATCGCGCGTCTCCAGCTTTGGATAGTCCCCTTTCCAGTAGTACTGCCGGTACGTGGCACCGTCCACGAACTCCTTCGCATCCAGGCTGAGGCCATAGCGCGTGTCCTCCTCCGACGCACTGGCAGCAAAGCCCGCCCCCGCGCCACCCATCTCCCAGCGGCACACCCCCTTGCCGTAGTAGTCCTCGTCCAGCATGGCATCCAGCGCCACCGTCATCACGAAGCGATTCGGACCAGCGGGTGTGACGGGCAGGCTCAGACCTTTGAACGGCGTGCCCCAGGTGCCTGCCCAGGCATTGGTGACAAAGGTGCAGTTGGGCGCCTGCGGCGCGCTGTAACCGGCGCTGCCCCGCACCGCCATCAGCGGCCCCGGCGCATCGTGGATCTCGAACGTGACCTCGAACACCCGGCGAGGCGAGGGATTGAGCTTGAAGAGGTGGGCCTGCTCCGACCGGTCGTTCTTCTGCACGCCGGTGGGCTGGTCGGCCGCAGCGGATGCGCCCGGCGCCGGCGCGGCTGGGGCGGTGGGTTGGCAGGCCATCAGCGTCCCCCACATGACGATGGCGCAGGCCAGACGGGCGCCGCGGTTGAAAGGCAACTCATGCACACACACCTCCTTGATGTTTTGCTGGCAGGGTCGCTGGTGCACATCTGTTGGCCGCCCTGCCCGATCTGTTCCGTCGGCAGTATAGGCAAACGCCTGGACATACCAACCGGCTCGGTATCATCGAACGCCCAGATCCCAGGCCTCTCCTGCCGCCGGCAGGGGAGGTCGGCCGCTGACGGCCTGCAACCCAAGGAAATACGTGTTCAAGAATGTGACGATCTACCGCATCGCGCCCGGCTGGGACGCGACGCTGGAGTCGATGGAGGCCGCGCTGGACGCGGCGCGTTTCGTGCCCTGCAGCGCCTCGCAGGACAAGTCGGTCGGCTGGGCCGAACCGCGTGGTGAGGAGCATGGCCCGCTGGTCGAATCGGTCAACGGCCAGCGCATCCTCAAGCTGGTCATCGAGACCAAGGCCGTGCCCGGCGCCGTGGTGAAGGAAAAGGCGCAGGAAGCGGCCGACCACATCGAGGCCACCACCGGCCGCAAGCCCGGCAAGAAGGAAACCAAGGAACTGCGCGAAGACGCGCTGCAGGCACTGCTGCCCCAGGCCTTTCCGCGCCGCGGCAGCGTCTGGGTCTGGTTCGACATGAAGAACGGCCTGCTGGTCACCGACGCCGGCAGCCAGGGCAAGAACGACGAGGTCGTGACCGCGCTGGTGCGCGCCTTCGACGGCCTGGCCCTCACCCTGCTGCAGACCGCCATGACGCCGCAGACCGCGATGACGCAGTGGCTGGCGACCACCGAACCCGAGAACGACTGGCCCGAAGGCTTCAACGTCGAGCGCGAGTGCGAGCTCAAGTCGGCTGACGAAGAGAAATCTGCCGTGAAGTTCACGCGCCACCACCTGCTGACCGACGAGGTGCGCAAGCACCTCACCGAAGGCAAGCTGCCCACGCGGCTGGCACTCAGCTGGGAAGGCCGCATCGGCTTCACGCTGACCGAATCCATGCAGCTGAAGAAGCTGGCCTTTCTGGAAGGCGTGTTCGACGACCGGCCCAACGACGACGAGAGCGGTTTCGACACCGACGTGGCCCTGGCCACCGGCGAGCTGAGCCAGTTGATCCCGGCGCTGATCGGAGCCTTGGGCGGCGAGATCGAGCCCGGCGCGGCGCTGCCGGGTGCAGAGCCCGCGTCGGCGCCGGCCAAACCCAAGCAGGAAGCCGTCACCGCCGTGGGCGACGGCGACGCGCCGTTCTGACACGCTCAGCGGCGCCTGATCCATGCTGCAAATCGTTGCCATCAGCCTCGGAGCGAGCGTCGGCGCGCTCTCGCGCTGGCAGCTGAGCCTGTGGCTCAACCAGGGCCACGCCGTGCTGCCCTGGGGCACGCTGGCTGCCAACTGGATCGGGGCCTGGCTGATCGGCGTGGCGGTGGTGTTCTTCCAGAGCCAGACGCAGCTGGACCCGGCCTGGCGGCTGGCCCTGGTCACCGGCTTCCTCGGCGCGCTGACCACCTTCTCCACCTTCTCGGCCGAGGTGGTGTCCATGCTGCAGCACGCGCGCTACCTGCTGGCCTTCGGCACCGCGGCGCTGCACCTGCTGGGCTCGCTGGCGCTCACGCTGCTGGGCATGAAGATGGCCGGTACCTGGTTCGGTCCGACCAACTGACACGGCGCCACTGACGTCTGCGCACCACACCACCGGGGAGCGCAATTGACGAATGTCAATTGCCCTTAAAGATTCATTTTTTATGAAGCATATCGGACCTATAGTCCGCCCATGCTTTTCCTGAGCCGACTCCGCAGCCGCTGCCAATGCCCCGTGCTGTGGTGCCTGCTGGTGAGCTGGTCGCTGGTGTTCGCCTCACCACTGATCCAGCCGCCGCAGAGCACCACGGTCTGCAGCAGCACCGGCCTGCAGTGGGTGGACCTCGACAACGAAGGCGCACCGGCGACCACCGGTCACGCCCTGGACTGCGCGCTGTGTCTGCCGACGGCGCTGCCCTCCCCGCCTCCCATCAGTGACGCCTGGCTGCTGGACTTTGGCCATCACCAGCGTGCCGTCGCCACGGCCACACGCCACCCCGTTCCCGAGGCCACGCCGCCACCCGCGCGCGGGCCACCCCGTTTCCCAAGCCCAACCCTAGAGGTTTTCACATGAAAGACGACAGCATTTCCAACGATCAAGACCGCGCCGCCTGGGGGCGTCGCAAGTTCCTGAACACCGCCGCGCTGGCGGGTCTGTCCATCGGCGCCGTGGCCTGCACCGACAAGTCCGCCGGAACAGCCGCCACACCCGCCGCCCCTGCAGCCCCCGCCGATGCGGCGCACGCTGCCTCGGGAGCCGCCGCCGGCCACCTCAAGCCCGGTGAACTCGACACCTACTACGGTCTCTGGAGCGGTGGCCACACGGGCGACATGCGCGTGCTGGGCATGCCCTCCGGCCGCGAACTGCTGCGCATCCCCTGCTTCGTACCCGACGCACTGGTCGGTTGGGGCATCACCAACGAATCCAAGGCGATCATGGGCACCAAGGCCGATGGTTCGCTGCGCTACACCGTCGCCGACACGCACCACACCCACGCCTCCTACAAGGACGGCAACTACGACGGCCGCTACGCCTGGATCAACGACAAGATCAACAGCCGCCTGGCCCGCATCCGCCTGGACTACTTCGTCTGCGACAAGATCACCCAGCTGCCCAACGTGCAGGGCTTCCATGGCATCTTCCCGGACAAGGCCGACCCGGTCGATCCGGCCATCAACTACACCACACGCGTGTTCTGCGGCGCCGAGTTCTCGATCCCCCTGCCCAACACGGGCACCGAGGACAGCAGCAAGTACCGCTCGATGTTCACCTGCGTGGACGCCGAATCGATGGAGGTGCGCTGGCAGGTGCTGATCGATGGCAACTGCGACCTCACCGCCACGTCGTATGACGGCAAGCTGGCGGCCACCAACCAGTACAACATCGAAATGGGCGCCAAGTACGAGGACATGATGTCCGCCGAACGCGACGCCTGCCTGTTTTTCAACATCGCCCGCATCGAAGAGGCCGTCAAGGCCGGCAAGTTCAAGACCATCGGCACATCGAAAGTGCCCGTGGTGGACGGCACACACGAAGCCAACAAGGATCCCAAGACGGCGCTGACGGCGTATGTCTCGGTTCCCAAGAACCCCCACGGCGTGAACGCCAGCCCCGACGGCAAGTACTTCATCTGCGCGGGCAAGCTCTCGCCTACCGCCACGGTGATCGAGCTCAGCAAGGTGCTGGAGTGGTTCGACGGCAAGCTTGAAAAGCTGGACGACGCCATCGTGGCCGAGGTTGAACTCGGCCTGGGCCCGCTGCACACCGCCTTCGACGGCCGCGGCAACGCCTACACCACGCTGTTCCTGGACAGCCAGGTGGTCAAGTGGAACGTGGACGCCGCCATCAAGTTCCATGCCGGCGACAAGGCCGCCAAGTACGTGGTCGACCGCATCGACGTGCACTACCAGCCGGGCCACATCAACGCCTCGCAGTCCGAGACCAAGGCCGCCGACGGCAAGTACCTCGCCGTGGGCTGCAAGTTCTCCAAGGACCGCTTCCTGCCGGTGGGCCCGCTGCACGCCGAGAACGAACAGCTGATCGACATCTCGGGCGAGAAGATGGTGCTCATGGGCGACCACCCGGTGCGCGGCGAGCCGCACGACTTCATCATCTTCAAGCGCGACCTGGTCAAGCCCAAGCAGGTCTATTCGCTCGACGACTTCCCGAACGCCGTCAAGGACCCGAAGGAGTCGGGCGTGTTCCGCAACGGGAAGAAGGTGACGGTGAAGATGACCTCGCAGGCGCCGGCCTTCAGCCTGCGCGAGTTCAAGGTCAAGAAGGGCGACGAGGTCACGCTGATCCTGACCAACCTGGACAAGATCGAGGATCTGACCCACGGCTTCGCGATCCCCAACTACAACGTGAACTTCATCGTCAACCCGCAGGAAACGGCGTCGGTCACGTTCATCGCCGACCAGCCGGGCGTGTTCTGGTGCTACTGCACGCACTTCTGCCACGCATTGCACCTGGAGATGCGCTCGCGCATGATCGTGGAAGCGTAACGACGGGCCGATGAGGCCCCTTCCCCGCCAGGGGAAGCTGTCCGCCGGCGGCGGTGCATCACCGTGATGCCCCGCCGCCGGCGACAACAGAGAGATTGAAGATGTCGACTGTTCGCCTGCTGGCCTCTGCGTTGGCCGCCTTCTGGCTGGGTCTGCTGACCCTGATGCCCGTGGACCGTGTGGCCCACGCCCAGTCCTACGAAGCCAAACTCCCCGACGACCTGGCCAGCCACCCCGCGCTGTGCGAGCGCGTGCCCTGCACCGAGGTGTTTCCCGGCGCCCAGGCCTTCTCGTCCCGCATGGGCCAGCCGCCCTATGTCGAGGCCTATGGCGAGGCCGACCCGCAGCAACCGGGCAAGCGCCGGCTGCTGGGCTATGTGATGCTGTCCACCGACATCACCGACACACCCGCGTATTCGGGCAAACCGGTGGTGACCCTGATCGGCATGGACCTGCAGGGCCGTTATGTCGGCGTCAAGGTGCTCAAACATTCCGAGCCCATCCTGCTGCTGGGCATTCCCGAAAAGGCGCTTGTCGATTTCAACAACCAGTACCTGGGCAAGTCGGTCAAGGACACGATCGAGGTCGGTCCCTCGCGCCCGGACGAGAACGTGCTGGGCGTGGACGCCATCTCCGGTGCCACGGTGACCGTGATCGCACAGAACCAGGTGATGCAGCTCTCCGGCTCGGCCGTGGCGCGGCAGGTCGGCATCATCGCGCCGACCGTGCGCGAGCCGGCCCGCTTTGTGGAACACAAGCGCCGCTACAACTGGAGCGAACTGGAACAGATGGGCGCGGTGCAGCGCCTGCGCGTGATGCCCGAACAGGTCGGGCTGGACCGCAGCCCCGAGCCCTTCATCGAACTGTGGTTCGGTGACCTCAACCACCCCGACACCGGCCGCAGCCTGATCGGCGAGCGCGGGTTCGAGAATCTGCACGACCAGCTCAAACCGGGCGACAACGCCTTCTTCGTCATCCGCAGCGCCGGCCAGGAGTCGTTCAAGGGCTCGGGATTCGTGCGCGGCGGGCTGTACGACCGCATCCAGGTCAAGCAGGGCGCCGACGCCTTCACCTTTCGCGACCTGGACTACCTCAACCTCTACGGACTGGAGGCCGACGGTGCGCCGTCGCCCACCGAGTCCGGCATCTTCATCATCCGCAAGGGCGCGTTCTCGGCTGCCCACCCCTGGCGCCTGGCCTTCCTGGGTAACCGGGTGGACCGCGCGACCGGCCACCGCAGCTTCGCCAACTTCGAAGCGCGGTACTGGCTGCCCGACGAACTGCTGCAGGGCGGCCGGCCGGTGGTGCAGGAACCTGAGGCGCCCTGGGTGCGCATCTGGAAATCCCGCGCCGTCGAGATCGCCCTGTTCGTGGCGCTGCTGGTCGCCGTCACCGTGGTCTACGCGCTGCGCGACCAGCTCACCCGCCGCTCCACGCACAAGAACAAGTGGCCGGTCAACGCCTTCAAGTACAGCGCCTGGGCCCTGTCGATCACCTTCGTCGGCTTCGGCGTCATGGCCCAGCCCTCGATCACGCAGGTGCTGACCTGGTTCCATTCGCTGCTGTTCCAGTGGACCTGGTCGCTGTTCCTGTCCGACCCGTTCATCTTCGTGTTCTGGATCTTCATCATCGTCACCGTGTTCCTGTTCGGGCGCGGCCTGTTCTGCGGCTGGATGTGCCCGTTCGGCTCGCTGTCGGAGGCGATCTACAAGGTGGCCGGCAAGATCGGCCTCAAACGCTGGCAGCGGCGGGTGCCGCAGCGCCTGCACGACCGGCTGAAGTGGCTGAAGTACGCGATCTTCTTCGGCCTGCTGGTGGTGTCGATGTTCTCCATGGGCCTGGCCGAAGTGCTGGCCGAGGTGGAGCCATTCAAGACCACCTTCCTGGTCGGCATCACCAACCGCAGCTGGCCCTATGGCCTGTTCGTGGCGGCCATCCTGGGCCTGTCGATCTTCATCGAGCGGCCGTACTGCAAGTACATCTGCCCGCTGGGCGCCTCGCTGGCCATGCCCAGCACCTTCCGCTGGTTCGGCCTGCGGCGCAAGCAGGACTGCAACAGCTGCAAGGCCTGCGCCGTGGGCTGCGGTGCCCAGGCCATCGACGCCGACGGCCGCATCGACCACCGCGAGTGCCTGCACTGCCTGGACTGCATGGTGCTCTACACCGACGAGAAGGGCTGCCCGCCGCTGGCCAAGGAACGCAAGCGGCGCGAGCGCGACGGCCTGTTGATCACGCCCATTGGCCGGGACGGCTACTACATCCCGCTCACGGTGATCCCCGCGGTATCGCAGGTCAGCGCCAAGGCCGCACAAGGTCCGGACCCCCGCATGCCCACGCCACCGGCCCAGCCCTGGCCGGGCGGCCGAGCCCCTGGTGTGCGCGGTCTCTGGCAGGAGCTGGTGCACCACCTCTGGCCCTGGAGCCGCGACGGCTGGCAGAACCAGCGCGCCCTGGCCTACGCCGGTCTGTCGCTGGCGCTGGCGGCCACCGCGGCCTGGGTGCTGGCGGCCGATGGCCGGCTCTCGGCCAGCGCCATCATCGGCTGGTGGTTCGGCTGGAGCGTGTACGAGGTGCTGATCCGCATGCAGGGCAAGCGCGTGGTCAAGGACGGCCCCTGGTGGCGTGCGCGCTACCGCGAGGCCAACTGGATGGACATGCTCAGCTACGTCGGATTCAAGAACCTGCTGATCGGCGCCACGCTGTTCCTGCTGCTCAAGTCGCTGGGAGCGCTGGCGTGACCCACTGGCCTGTGCAACTGCGTGCGCGGTTGCGTGCGTGGCTGGCAGTGGCCGGCCTCGCGCTGGCCGGCCCGTCCTGGGCCGCGGTCTGGCCCGTGGCGCCCGGCGCGGACCTGCAAGCCGTGGTGGCGCAGGCGGCGGCCGGCGACGTGGTCGAGGTGCAGCGCGGCTTCTACGCGGTGAACCTGCGCATCGACAAGCCGCTGACGCTGCGCGGCGTCGGCCGTCCCACGCTCAGCGGCGGCGGCAAGGGCGACACCATCCGCGTCACCGCGCCCGATGTGCTCATCGAAGGCCTGATCGTGCGCGACTCGGGCACCAGCCTCAAGGACCAGAACGCGGGCATCTACCTCCAGCCCGGCGCGCACCGCGCGGTGGTGCGCCGCTGCGACCTGACCTACAACCTGTTCGGCCTGTGGATCGAGAAGGCCGACGACGTGCGCATCGAACACAACCTCATCACCGGCCTGCGCGATTTCAACTCCGCGCAGCGCGGCAACGGCATCCAGCTCTACAACACCAAAGGCGCGCGCATCGTCGGCAACAACATCGGCTTCGTGCGCGACGCGCTCTACGTCGACGTCTCGCACCACGCCGAGTTCCGCGGCAACCGGCTGCACCACAGCCGCTACGGCACGCACTACATGAACTCGTACCACAACCTGTGGGAAGACAACGACAGCTACAACAACCGCGGCGGCCTGGCGCTGATGGAGGTGCGCGACCAGGTGGTGCAGCGCAACCGCACCTGGGGCAACACCGACCACGGCATCATGCTGCGCACCATGCAGGACTCGGTGATCGAGGGCAACGTGGTGGCCGACAACGACCGCGGCTTCTTCATCTACGACGTGGAGTACGTGACCCTGCGCGGCAACCTGGTGGTGAACAACCGCGTCGGCGTGCACCTCTCGGCCGGCTCCACGCGCAACCAGGTGGTGGGCAACGACTTCATCGCCAACCGCGAGCAGGTGCGCTACGTGGGCGCGCGCGACGAGCCCTGGGGCCGGCCCGAGCCGGGCCAGGGCAACCACTGGAGCAACTACCGCGGCTGGGACCGCAACGGCGACGGCGTCGGCGACGTGGGCTACGAGGCCAACGACCTGGTCGACCGCCTGCAGTGGCGCCACCCCATCGTCCAGCTGCTCATGGGCAGCCCCGCCGTGGAGGCCCTGCGCATCCTCGGCCAGCAATTCCCCGTCCTGCGCGTGCCCAGCGTGGTCGACCCCCACCCGGCCATGGCGCCGGCCCACCCTCAATGGAGCACCTGGCGTGAACACACACAGCGCTGATGCCTTGCGCCTGGAAGGCGTGACCAAGACCTACGGCAGCGCCAAGGCGCCGCTGAACGCGCTCGACGGCGTGGACCTCACCGTGCCCAGCGGCCAGCTGTTCGGCCTGATCGGCCACAACGGCGCCGGCAAGAGCACCCTGTTCAAGCTGGTGCTGGGCCTGATCCGGCCCAGCCGTGGCCAGATCCGCATCAGCGGCAGCCTGGTCAACGGGCCAGACTTCCGCGCGGTGCGGCGCACGCTGGGCTACCTGCCCGAGAACCTGGTGCTCTACGACAACCTCAGCGGCCTGGAGACGCTGCGTTTCTTCGCCCGCCTCAAGGGCGCGCCCGAGCGCCAGTGCGGCGAGCTGCTGGACCGCGTGGGGCTGGGCCAGGCCGGGCAGCGGGCCGTGCGCGAATACTCCAAGGGCATGCGCCAGCGCCTGGGTTTCGCGCAGGCCCTGCTGGGCGAACCGCGCCTGCTGCTGCTGGACGAGCCCACCACCGGCCTGGACCCTTCCGCCATCCGTGCTTTCTACGAGCAGCTGGACGTGCTGCGCGAGCAGGGCGTGACGCTGGTCATCAGCTCGCACATCCTGGCCGAGCTGCAGCAGCGCGTGGACGCGCTGGCCATGCTCAGCAACGGCCGCGTCTGCGCGCAGGGCTCGGTGCAGTCGCTGCGCGAGCGCTCGCGCATGCCCCTGAACTTCGTGCTGACCGGCTCGCCCGGGCAGTTGCACGCGCTCGACCAGCAGCGGCCCGACGCGCTGGCGGGCGCCACGCTCGACTGGCAACCCGTGGCCGCCGACCAGCGCGTGCTGCGCTGCGACCGCGCCCACAAGATGGCCGTGCTGCACTGGCTGGGCCAGGCCGGGCTGGCCGACCTGCAGGTGCAGGAGCCCTCGCTGGAAGACGTGTACTTCGGTCTGAAGGAGGCCGCATGACCCCCGCCCTCACCTGGCACCAGATGCAGGCGCTGGCCGCCAAGGAATTCCGCGACCGCCTGCGCAACCGCTGGGTGCTCGCCGTCGCCGTGGTGTTCACCGCGTTCTCGCTGCTCATCACCTACTTCGGCTCGGCCGCGCAGGGCCAGATCGGCCCACGCTCCATCGAGCTGACCATCGCCAGCCTGGTCAGCCTGGTGATCTACCTGATCCCGCTGATCGCGCTGCTGCTGGGCTTCGACGCCATCGTGGGCGAGCGCGAGCGCGGCTCGCTGGACCTGCTGCTGGCCCTGCCCATCACCCGGCTGGAACTGCTGCTGGGCAAGTACCTGGGCCTGGCCGCGGCGCTGACGCTGTCCACCGTGGCCGGCTTCGCGCTGGTGGCGGGCGTGCTGTACCAGCGCTTCGGCGCCAGCGCGCTCTACCACTACGGCGGTTTCGTGCTCAGCTCGGTGCTGCTGGGCCTGGCCTTCCTGAGCCTGGCGGTGCTGCTGTCGGTACTGGCGCGCGACCGCACCCGCGCCTCGGGCCTGGCGATCGCACTCTGGTTCGGCCTGGTGCTGGTGTTCGACCTGCTGCTGCTGGGCCTGCTGGTGGCCACCGGCGGCCAGGTCGGTGGCGAGGCCTTTGCCTACCTGCTGCTGCTCAACCCGGCCGACATCTTCCGCATCCTCAACGTGTTTTCGCTCGACGATGCCCAGCGCCTGTACGGCCTGGCCAGCATCCTGCCACCGGCCATGGGCCAGGTGGGCGGGCTGACGGCCGCCATGCTGGCCTGGATCGCCGGGCCCCTGCTGATTGCTTCCTGGAGATTCCGCGCATGACCCCCGACCTCCCCTTCGTGAACCGCCGCCGCCTGCTGTGCGGCTGCGCCGGCCTGGCCGGTCTCGCGGCCCTCAGCCTCGCCGGCTGCGGGCAGGACACCGCCTCGTCCGCGCAAGCCCAGGCACCGGCCGAGATCCAGCCGCATTCCAGCTGCTCGCTCGACGGCATGCTGCTTTCCGACTACCCCGGCCCCAAGGGCCAGATCCGTTTTGCCAACGTGGCCGAGGTGCAGTGGTTCTGCGACACCACCGAACTGCTGTCCACCCTGCTCGCGCCCGAGCAGGTGCGCACCGTGGTCAGCGCCTTCGTGCAGGACATGGCCAAGGCCGACTGGGAACAGCCCCGCGGCCACTGGATCGACGCCCGCCAGGCGGTCTATGTGCTGGGCAGCCGGCGCAGGGGTTCGATGGGCCCCACCGCGATCAGCTTCGCCAGCGATGCCGATGCGCAGGCCTTCGTGCAGCAGCAGGGCGGCCGGGCGCTGCGCTTTGCCGAGATCCAGCCCGCGATGGTCGATCTCAGCGGCGGTGCGCAGCAAGACACGCGCATGTGAGCATGCTCGAACGACGCAGCATCCTGGGACTGGCGGTGGCGGGTGGCGCGGTCCTGCTGACCGGCGCGGCCCAGCGCTGGTGGCCGCCCGGCGCGTCCCGTGCCGCACCGGGCACGGCGCCGCCGGACGACATCTGCCTGGTCGCGCCGCCTTTCGCGTTCGATCCGGCATCGGGGCTCCCGGTGGCGGCCGCGCGCCCCATTCCCGAGCACGCACGCTGCCCGGTCTGCGGCATGTTCCCGGCCCGCCAGCCGCGCTGGGCGGCGCAGGTGATCTTTTCCAACGGCGACGTGCAGTACCTCGACTCGCCGCTCAGCCTGTTCCTCTACCTGCAGAACGTGCCGCGCTACACCGTGGGCCAGCAGGCCAGCCGCATCCTCGCGATGTACGCCACCGACCTGGAGACCGGCGCCTGGGTGCCCGCGCAACAGGCGGTGTACGTGCACGGTTCGCGCACCCTGGGTCCCATGCGCTCGGGCAACCTGCCCGCGTTTGCCAGCGCGGCCGCGGCCGCGGCCTTCATCGCCCGCCAGGGCGGCACCGCCGTCGGTGCCGACGCGTTGCGGCGCACGCTGCCGGCCGAGCTGCAGCGGCTTGCCCCGCAGACCCACGAGGGCCACGACGCCGCGGTTTGATCACCGTCAAGTCAAGTTTTTAAGATTCATATTGAATGCATATTAAAATCTGCTCGTCTCCTCTTCTTCAAAGAAAGCTCCCATGAACGCACGACACCTCCTGCTCTCCCTCGGCTGCGCCCTGACCCTGGCAGCCTGCGGCGACAAGCCCGCCGAAGCCCCTGCCGCCAGCACCGCACCGGCCGCTCCTGCAGCGGCTCCCGCCGCCCCTGAGGCAGCCCCGGCCCCTGCACCGGTGGCCGAAAACGCGGTCGGCAAGAAGGTGTATGGCAGCACCTGCGCCCTGTGCCACGCCGCTGGTGTGGCCGGCGCCCCCAAGCCCGGCGACAAGGCCGACTGGGGTCCGCGCATCGCCCAGGGCAACGACACGCTGTACAAGCACGCCCTGGAAGGCTTCACCGGCGCCAAGGGCATGATGCCCGCGCGCGGCGGTGGCGCATCCCTGACCGATGACGAGGTCAAGGCCGCGGTCGACCACATGGTCGCGCTGTCGCAGTAACCGATCACCGGGCCACGCCATGAACCTGCACCGACGCCACCTCCTCTCCGGCCTGGGCCTGCTCGTGGCCGGCTGGAGCCTCCATCCGGGCCTGGCCCTGGCCGGGGTCCGGCGCGACAGCCGGGTGCTGATGGGCACGCGGGTGGACATGGTGGTTCCTGACGCGCCGGACGCCGCGAGCGCCATCGAGGCCGCCTGGGCCGAGATGCAGCGGCAGGAACGCCTGATGAGCCGCTACCGCAGCGAGAGCCTGGTCTCGGCCCTGCACCGGCAGGCAGGCCGTGGATCGGTGCAGGCACCGCCCGAGCTGCTGGCCGTGTTGCGGCAGGCCGCCGCGCTGTCCGAGCGCACGCGCGGCGATTTCGACATCAGCGTCGGTGCCTACGACGGCTGGTCGTTCGACCCCGCGCAGCCCCGCCGCCCCTCGGCACAGGAGCTGCTGGAAGAACGCCGGTTCGTGAACCACCGCGATGTGCGCATCGAGGGCGACCGCGTGCGGCTGGCCCGCCCCGGCATGCGCATCGACCTGGGCGGCGTGGCCAAGCTGCCCGTGCTGCAGGCCGGCATGCAGGTGCTGGAACACCACGGCATCCGCCACGCCATGATCAACGGCGGCGGAGACGTGCTCACGCGTGGCCAGCTCCACGGCCAGGACTGGCGCGTGGGCCTGCGCGATCCGCGCGCACCCGAGAAGCTGCTGGGCGTGGTGACGCTGCGCGACGGCTGCGTCGCGTCTTCTGGCGACTACGAACGCAGCTTCCGGCAGGCCGGCCGCCGCTACCACCACGTGCTGGACCCGCGCACCGGCTGGCCCACCGAGGGGGTGCGTGGCGTGGTGCTGGTGGCCCGCGACACGGCCGCCGTCAACGGCATCGGCGCGGCCGCCATGGTCGGCGGCCCAGCGCGCGGCCTGGACCTCATGGCCTCGCTGCCGGGGGTCGACAGTCTGCTCGTGGACACGGCGGGCGAGGTGCACACCCGCGGCCGCATGGCGCAGCGGCTGCAGGCCGCCTGAGCGCCCCGCCCCTTCGGGGCTTCAACCCTTGGCGGGGGGCGGCTTGGCCGTCTTGCGGGCGGTCGCCGGGCGGACCGGCTTCTTCGGGGCGGGCGCCGCTTTGGCTGCCGGGCGCTGCAGCGCCGCCATCTGGATCGGGATCAGGTGCGGCAACTGCCCCGCCACCGCGGCCGACCGGGCCGTGGGCGCCAGCAGGTCGGACAGCGTCACGCCATCGAGCGCCACCAGAAAAGCCTGCATGGCCTGACCCAGCGCACCCTTGAGCCGGCAGTAGCCGTTCAGGCGGCAGGTGTTGTGCTGGACATCGAAACACTCGACCAGGTTCAGGTCGGGCTCGGTCTCCCTGATCACCTGCCCCAGAGTCAGCCGGCGCGGGTCGGCCATCAGCCGTAGGCCGCCCCCACGCCCCCGGGTCGTGGCGAGCCAGCCATGGCCGGCGAGGATCATCACGATCTTGGTCAGGTGGCTGCGAGAGATGCCGTGCGCCTCGGCAATCTCGCTGACGGTGGGCGGCTGGGCACGGCCTTCGCAGGCCGCGCAGTACATCAGCACACGCAGGCTGTAATCGGTCCACTGGGTCAGTCGCATCGGTTCACCGTCTCGATCGGATACAGGCCGGGGTAGCCTGAGGCATCACTCTACCCCGATTGTCCAGGCGGACGGCGACCGACTATTTGATGCAGCGCACCTGCCGCGCATCGTCGGCTGATCAACCCTTGAGCACGGCGCCCGCGCCGTCGCGCACCTGCAGGTCGATGGCGATGCCCTGGCGCACGCTCATGGATACGGTGCAGAACTCCTCGAACTGAGCGAGCACGCGGTCCAGGTGCTCCAGTTCGGCGGCGGTCTTGCCCAGCTCCAGCTGCACATGGATGCGCTGGATGCGCAGGCGCTTGTTCTCGTTGCGACCCATCTCCGGTGTGGCGGTGGCGATCAGCGCGCCCGGGTCCTGCTTGAACTTCTGCAGCGAGAACAGCAGGCTGGCGCTGAGGCAGTTGGCCACCGCGGCCAGCAGCATGTGGTCGGGTGCGGGCCCGGCACCCTGCCCCAGCGGCGCGGGCTCGTCGGCCAGCAGTTGCGGGAGGGTCTCGCCGAAGTCGACCAGGAACTGGTAGCCGGACTGGCGGGTGATGGTGACACTGGCGTTGTCGCTCATGGCGTTTTCCGATGGAGTGGGACAAGTGGCTTCATCTTAGCCATTCTCCCCGGGGTATGAAGCATCACCCCGCCTTCTGCACCGACACCGCGCAGTACTTGAACTCCGGGATCTTGCCGAAGGGGTCCAGCGCCGCGTTGGTCAGCAGGTTGGCCGCCGCCTCCGAGTAGGCGAACGGAATGAACACGCAGCCGGCGGCGGTGCCATCGTCCTGCCGCGCGCGCAGCGTCACCTCGCCCCGGCGCGAGCGCACGGTGATGCGCTCGCCCGGCCTCACGCCCAGCCACGCCAGGTCGGCCGCGGCCAGGCTGGCCGTGGCCTCGGGCTCCAATGCGTCGAGCACGGTCGCGCGGCGCGTCATGCTGCCGGTGTGCCAGTGTTCGAGCTGGCGGCCGGTGATCAGCACCATGGGGTAGTCCGCATCGGGTGTCTCGTCCGCCGGCACCAGTTCGGTCGGCACCAGCCGCAGCCGGCCGTCCTGGGTCGGGAAGCGGTCGATGAAGACGATGGGGTGGCCCGGGTCGTCGTCGGTGAGGCAGGGGTAGGTCACACTGCCCTCGCGCTCCAGCCGCTCCCAGCGGATGCCGCCGATGGCCGCGTGCATGGCCTGGCGCATCTCGTCGTAGACGGCGGCCACGCCGTGGTGCTCGCCCTCGTAGCGCCACGACAGACCCATGCGCTGCGCCATCTGCTGGATGATCCAGAGGTCGGCGCGCGCATCGCCCGGCGGGTCGATCGCCTGCCGGCCCAGCTGCACCATGCGGTCGGTGTTGCTGACGGTGCCGGTCTTCTCGGGCCAGGCGCTGGCGGGCAGGATCACGTCGGCCAGCCAGGCGGTTTCGGTCATGAAGATGTCCTGCACCACCAGATGTTCCAGCGAGGCCAGCGCGTGGCGCGTGTGGTTCAGGTTGGGGTCGCTCATGGCCGGGTTCTCGCCCATGATGTAGAGACCGCGCAGCTTGTGCGGGTCGCTGTCGTCGGCCAGCGCCTTGTCCATCAGCTCGACCACGGTGTACCCCGGCGCGCGGTCCAGCGGCGTGCCCCAGAAGTCCTCGAACCAGGCGTGGGCCGCCGCGTTGTCGACCCGCTGGTAGTTGGGGAACATCATCGGGATCAGGCCGGCGTCGCTCGCGCCCTGCACGTTGTTCTGGCCGCGCAGCGGGTGCAGGCCGCTGCCCGGTTTGCCGATCTGGCCGGTGATGGCGCACAGCGCGATCAGGCAGCGCACGTTGTCGGTGCCGTGCACGTGTTGGCTCACGCCCATGCCCCAGAGGATCATCGCGGCCTTCGCGGTCGCGAACGCGCGCGCCACCTCGCGGATCGTCTGCGCGGGAATGCCGCAGACCGGCGCCATCGCCTCGGGGCTGAAGCGCGCCACGCTCTGCGCCAGCTCCTCGTAGTGCGTGGTGCGCTGCGCGACGAAGTCCTGGTTCACCAGGCCCTCGTCGATCACGGTGTGGATCATCGCGTTGAGCAGGGCCACGTCGGTGTCGGGCCGGAACGGCAGCGTGCGCCAGGCGTGCTGGCCGATGTCGGTGATGCGCGGGTCGGCCAGCACGATGCGCGTGCCGTTCTGCGCCGCGTTCTTCATCCAGGTCGCGGCCACCGGGTGGTTGACCGTGGGGTTGGAGCCGATCACCAGGATCAGCTCGGCGTGCGCCACGTCGTTGACCGGGTTGCTCACCGCGCCCGAGCCCACGCCTTCGAGCAGCGCCGCGACGCTGGAGGCGTGGCACAGGCGGGTGCAGTGGTCGACGTTGTTGGAACCGAAGCCGGTGCGCACCAGCTTCTGGAACAGGTAGGCCTCTTCGTTCGTGCCCTTGGCGGAGCCGAAGCCGGCCAGACTCTTCGGACCGTGCGTGTCGCGCAGCGCCTTGAGTTTTCCGGCAGCCAGTTCCAGGGCTTCGTCCCAGGTGGCTTCCCGGAAGGTGTCGCGCCAGTCGGCGTCGCGCGCGGGGATCGCGTCGCCGTGTTTGGGCACGCCCTCGCGGCGGACCAGCGGCACCGTGAGACGGCCGGCGTGGTGCACGTAGTCGAAACCGAAGCGGCCCTTGACGCACAGGCGGCCGTGGTTGGCCGGGCCGTCGCGGCCCTCGACCGCCACGATCTGGCCGTCGCGCACCTTGTAGCTGAGCTGGCAGCCCACACCACAGAACGGGCACACCGAGTCCACCGAGCGGTCCACCGCCTGCGAACCCACCAGGCTCTTGGGCGACAGCGCGCCGGTCGGGCAGGCCTGCACGCACTCGCCACAGGCCACACAGCTGCTCGCGCCCATGGCGTCGCCCAGGTCGAACACGATCTCGGCGTGGCCGCCACGGCCGGCGAAGCCGATCACGCCGTTGACCTGCTCCTCGCGGCAGGCGCGCACGCAGCGCCGGCACTGGATGCAGGCGTCGAGGTTCACCGCCATCGCGGGGTGCGAGAGGTCGGGCGCAGGTTGTTCGCGCCGCAGGGCCTGCAGCGCGGGCCGCACCGACACGTCTTCGCGCTGCGCCCAGTCGCTCAGCTCGCCGTGCGGCTGTCGGCCATCGGCGTCGAGCCACTGGTGGCCCTGGTCGGGCATGTCGGACAGCAGCAGCTCCAGCACCATCTGGCGCGACTTCTTCGCGCGCAGGCTGTCGGTCAGCACCTTCAGGCCCGGCGTCACGCTGCGGCAGCAGCTGGCGGCCAGCGCACGCTCGCCCGCCACCTCGACTACGCAGGCGCGGCAGTTGCCGTCGGGCCGCAGCGGGTCGCTGTGGCACAGGTGCGGCAGCTCGGTGCCGTGGCGCTTCGCGGCGTCGAAGATCGATTCGCCTTCAAACGCCTCGACCTCACGGCCATCGAGCTCGAAATTCAGCTTCACCGGCATCAGCTGCTCGGGGCTCAGCGGGCGGTTCATGCTGCACCTCCGACCTCGTGCGCAAAGTGCTTCAACACCGAGCGGATCGGGTTGGGAGCGGCCTGGCCCAGGCCACAGATCGAGGCGTCGCCCATCACGTCGGCGAGGTCGCGCAGCGTGTCCTGGTCCCAGGTGTCGGACGCCATCAGGCGCGCGGCCTTGTCGGTGCCGACGCGGCAGGGCGTGCACTGGCCGCAGCTCTCGTCCTTGAAGAAGCGCATCACGTTGAGCGCGGCCTCCCGCACGCTGTCGTGCTGGCCGAGCACCATCACCGCCGCCGAGCCGATGAAGCAGCCGTGCGGCTGCAGGGTGTCGAAATCCAACGGGATGTCGGCCATGCTGGCCGGCAGGATGCCGCCGCTGGCGCCGCCGGGCAGGTAGGCGTGGAGCGTGTGGCCCTCGGCCATGCCGCCGCAGAATTCGTCGATCAGTTCGCGCAGCGTGATGCCCGCGGGCGCCAGCTTGACGCCGGGCTCGCGCACCCGGCCGCTGACGCTGAAGCTGCGCAGGCCCTTGCGGCCGTGGCGGCCGTGCGAGGCGAACCAGTCGGCACCGCGCTCGACGATCTCGCGCACCCAGTACAGCGTCTCGAAGTTGTGCTCCAGCGTGGGCCGGCCGAACAGGCCGACCTCGGCGATGTAGGGCGGGCGCAGGCGCGGTTCGCCGCGCTTGCCTTCGATGCTCTCGATCATCGCGGACTCCTCGCCGCAGATGTAGGCGCCCGCGCCGCGCCGCAGCTCGATGGTGGGCAGCGGGTACGGCGGGTCGGCCTGCAGCGCGGCGAGCTGTTCCTGCAGCAGCGCGCGGCAGTCGTGGTACTCGTCGCGCAGGTAGATGTAGACCTTGTCGATGCCGACCACCGCCGCAGCAATCAGCACGCCTTCCAGGAAACGGTGCGGATCGCGTTCGAGGTAGTGGCGGTCCTTGAAGGTGCCGGGTTCGCCCTCGTCGATGTTCACCGCCATCAGGCGCGGCGCCGCGAAGCCGCGCACGATGCGCCACTTGCGGCCGGCCGGGAAACCGGCTCCGCCCAGGCCGCGCAGGCCGGCGTGCTCCAGCGTCTGGATCAGGACCTCGGGGTCGTGCGCGCCCTGCGCGACCGCCGTCGCCAGCCGGTAGCCGCCGCCGGCGCGGTAGGCCGCCAGATCGACAAACTCGGGCACGCGTTCGCGCGGCAGGATTTCACCCGCCAGCGCCCGCTGCGCGAGCGCCTCGACCCTGGACTCGTTGGCGTGCGGCACCGCCGCCTGCGCCACCTGGGCCACGGGCGCCTGGGCGCAGCGCCCCAGGCAGGGCGCCGCCTGCACACGCACGCCCTCGCCCAGCCGGACGCGCAGGCGCTGCAGCAGCTCACCGCCGCCGGCCAGGCTGCAGCTGAGCGAGTCGCAGACCCGCACCGTGACCGCCGGCCCGATCTGCCCGTCGCGCAGGACCTCGAAGTGGTGGTAGAAGCTCGCCACCTCGTAGACCTCGGCCACCGGCAGGTTCATCTCCTGCGCCAGCGCCACCAGCAGGGCCTCGGGCAGGCCGTGGTGCGCGTCGTTGATGCTGTGCAGGTGTTCGATCAGCAGGTCGCGGCGGTGGCCCTCTTCGGGCCGCTCGCCGATCAGGGCGCGCAGCGCCTGCAGGGCCTCGGGCGTGGCCTGGCGACCCTTGAGCCGGTCGCGGGCCCGCTTCTGCGGACGTGCGTCGTGCGGACGGACCTCGGCGGCGGGGCCGCGCGAAGGGACGATCGGGATGGTGCGAATGGCGGACGAACTCATCGCCGCACTGTGTCGGTTGCGCAGCGTGCCGTCAAATTGGTTTGGGACATGGGTTCATTCAAGTCTTGAATGAACCGCTGGTGGCGGCCAGCTCGGCGCGCCAGTCCGCATCGCGGGCCAGCGCCAGCGCGGCCTCCTGCGTGCGCGTGAGCGCCACCTCGCGGCGCACCAGGAAGCCGACCGGGGTCTGCACCTCGGGTTTCACCAGGGGCCGGAACAGCAGACCCGGCTGTTCGCGCAGGCTGGAGACCAGGGCGCCAGGCATCACGCTCGCCAGCGGGCCGGTGCGCACTGCAAGCGCCAGCGAGAGCACGGAGTTGGTCTCCATCACCGGCTTCACCGCTACACCCGCGCGGGCGAACGCGGCATCGACGATGCTGCGGTTGTGCATGTCGGGCGTGAGCAGGCAAAGATCAAATCCAACCGTGTCGGCCCAGGCCAGCGGCTCGCCGATGCGGCTGGGCGGCGGTGACTTGGCGCGCACCGCACGGGGCGCTTGGGTCACGAGGTAGAGGCGCTCCTGGTATTGCGGAAACACCTGGAAGCCACTGCCGCGGGCGCTGACGCGCTCCAGAAAGCCCAGGCCCAGGTCGAGCGTCAGGGCCTTCAGGCCCGATTCGATCTCGCCCGACGGCAGGGACAGCAGCACCGGCGCGATGCCGGGGTGACGCGATTGCAGCAGTGCGCAGAAACGCGTGGCCACCGGCACGGCCGACGGCACCACCCCCAGCCGCAGGCTGCCCACGGGCTGGTCCTGCTGGCTGGCCAGGGACTGCTGCAGGGCTTCGTGTTCGCGCAGCATGCGGCGCGCGGACGCCAGCACCTGTTCGCCTTCGGGCGTCAGGCCCGAGTAGGTGCGGCCGCGGCGCACGATGGGCGTGCCCAGCTCCCGCTCCAGGGCGCGCAGCGCATTCGACAGCGCCGGCTGGGTGATGTGGCAGGCCTTGGCCGCGCGGTCGAAGTGGCGGTGGTCGTGCAGCGCCACCAGGTAGCGCATGGAGGTGAGCAGGTTCATGGCCCTGCAGCCTAGCAGGACCGCCCCCTCCGCGCGGGACTCAGTAGCGGACGTTGCTGCGGTCGATGGCGGGCCAGGGTCTCGCAGGCCTTGCGTTTCTCGGCCGGCATATGGGGAGGGAGCAGGCCGGTTTTCTCTTCCGCCCTCAGCGACTTGTCCAGCAGGCGGCTGGCGCGGCTCTCGAAGCAGGACTCCGCGTTCAGGGCCCCGTTGACGATGACACGAAAGTTCAACCGCCGCCGCGCTGAAGGCTCAGGTCAAAGGGCTTCATGAACGTCCGCCGCTGGTCCGCATCCAGCCCGCGGAAGGCGAACACCACCTTCAAGCGCTGCATGCGCAGCAGCGCGATGCGGCGCTCGGGCAGGGGCTCCCAGGCGATGTCCAGCGCGCCCGGGGGAATGTCCACGGTGATGCGCGCCCCCTCGCGCCGCCAGGCATGGGCCCCGAGCGCCCGCGGCATCCAGCCCAGCCACTCGGCCTCGCTGCAGCCGACGTCGCGCTCGAACCGTTCGGGGTAATCCGATTGCATGGGGACTGGTCCGCAGCGGCGCTCAGCCGCCGGCGATCGGCGGCCAGATGGCAAGCACGTCGCCCTCGCTCAGCGTCGCGCTCAGGCGCTGCTCGGGAGCGACGTACTTGCCGTTGACCAGCACCAGGTGCACCAGCTTCGGCGGCAGGCCGAAGGGTTCGATGATCTGGCTGATCGGCGCATCGGGCGCCACATCCAGTTCGATCTGGTTGCTGCGCCGGGCCTCGGGCGGCAGGTGGTCGGTGAGCGTGGCAAAGAGCTTGAAGGTGATCTTCATGCCAGGATCATGCCCTGCGCCGGTCATCGGCTGCACCACTCCAGTGGCCTTGGCCCTGCGCGGCGGACAGGTAAGCGTCCATCAGCTTCGTGGGGTCGGCGATCAGCCGGTCTTTCCACTCGCCCAGCTTCACCTGCCCCTCGACCAGGCCACGCATCACGCCCACGTGCTCGGTCCAGCCCACGCTGTTGCAGCCCACCATCTGGTCGCCCTTGAACTGCAGGCTCAGGTGCCTGTGGTTGGCCTTGTCGGTCAGCTCCACGTGCTGGCCGCCCGGCAGACCTTCCCAGTTGCCGAAGCTGCTGGAGATCAGGCCCAGGGTGTCGAGCACGTTGATCTGCGTCACGCCCATCAGTTCGGCCTGCTGGCCGACCATGTTCAGCGCCGCCACACGCGCCTGTTCGGCGGCGTTGGGCTGGATGGCGCTGACGATGGTCTTGCCGCTGACCTTGTCGAAGGCCTCGGCGCAGTCGCCCGCAGCGTAGATGCCCGGCACGTTGGTCTGCAGGTGCTCGTCGGTCAGCACGCCGACCAGGCAGCGCACGCCGGAATTTTCCAGGAAACCGATGTTGGGCTTGACGCCGGTGGCGCTGATGACCAGGTCCGCGTCAAGCTGCTGACCAGTGGACAGGCGCACCGTCATCCGGCCACTGGGCATGGCGCTCTGGCCGATGCCGACCACTTCGGCGATCTTGCCCAGCAGGCCCTTTTCAGCGCCGGTGCCGCGTTCGATGGCCTCGACCCGGGCGCCGGTGTAGACCTTCACACCCTTGGTCTCGCACCAGTCCTTGATCATGCCGCCGGCCGTCGGCCCCATCATGCGCGGCACCATGCGGTCGCCCATCTCCACGACGGAGAGTTCCACGCCGCGTTGCTGCAGCGCTTCCATGATGATGCAGCCGATGAAGCCCGCGCCCATCTGCAGCACCTTGGCGCCGGGCTGGGCGAGGTTGGCGATGGCGCGTGCGTCGGCCAGCGTCCAGCAGCTGTGCACGCCGGGGCCGTTGATGCCGGGGATCGGCGGGGTCGCAGGCGAGGAACCGGTGGCGATCAGCAGCTTGTCGAACGCGATGGTGTTGCCGTCGCTCAGTTCGATGGTCCGCTTGGCCGAATCCAGCACCTTGGCGCGCACCCCGCGCCGCACGGTGATGCCCAGCTTCTCGAAGTGGCCCGCCGTGTGGCGCAGGTGTGTGCCCTCCTCGCCGACCTTGCCGATCAGCAGGTAGGGAATGGCCATGCGCGAATACGGCGCTTCGTTCTCGTCACCGATGACGGTGATCTGGTCCTTGGGTGCGTGCTTGCGGATGGTTTCGGCCGCGATGACGCCGGCCGGGCCGGCGCCGAGGATGACGTGGTGGGTCATGTTCTGTTCTCCAAACTCCAAAAAAAGAAGCGGTCACGGGGACCGCTTCTTCGGTGCATCAGTCCCCGATGCGCAGGATCAGAGACCCAGGCGCGCCTTGGTGTCTGCCGTCGGACGGCCTTCGGTGTCCCAGCCGCGCACTTCGTAGTACTTGGGCAGCATCTCGCCGAGCTTGCTGACCGTGCCCTTGCCCGGGCCGGTCTTGGCGGCTTCGGTCATCAGGCGCTTGGGCAGGTTGTCGTCGGCCTTGGTGAAGCCGGCGGCGTTGTTGAACTCGCGCTCCATGTTCCAGATGCGCTCGCCGATGTGGTTGAGGTGTTCCATCGTGAACTCCTCTCCGCAGGCGGCCTGCACCTGGGGTGCCACGTCGGCCAGGGTCCAGGCGAAGCTGGTGAAGATGCAGATGCCGGCGGAGTCGAAGGCCGCGGTCGCATCCTGGAAGGCCTTGACCAGCTCGGGCTTGCCCGCGCTCTCGGACGGCTCGGTCTTGACCGGGATGCCCAGCACTTCGGACGCGATGGTGTAGCCGCGCAGGTGGCAGGCGCCGCGGTTGGACGTGGCATAGGCCAGGCCGATGCCCTGGATCACACGACCGTCGTAGGCCGGGAATTCCTGGCCCTTGACGCTCATGGACAGGTCGGGGTGGCCGTACTTGGCGGTCAGGCGCTTGGAGCCCAGGCCGATCTCCTTGCCAAAGCCTTCGCCCTTGGCGGTCATCACAGCCAGTTCGCACAGCGCCTTGGCCGAGCCGAACGGCGCTTCGATGCCGATCTGCTCCTTGGTGAGCACGCCCATTTCGTACAGCTCCATCACGGCGCCGATGGTGGCGCCGAAGCTGATCGGGTCCATGCCCTCTTCGTTGCAGATCAGGTTGGCGAACTGCAGCGCTTCGAGGTCGTTCACGCCGTTGGCGGCGCCCAGGGCCCAGGCGGCTTCGTATTCCAGACCACCCGACGCACCCCAGTACTCGGGCTTGTTGGCCACCGAGAAGTGGCTCTCGTCGATCTTGGAGATGCGGCCGCAGGCGATGGTGCAGCCAAAGCAGGCCTGGTTGGTCACCAGGTGCTTCTTGCCGTCGGTCGCGCGCGGCGTGGCCATGGCTTCGGCCGAGATGTCCTTGGCGCCCTCGAACTGCACGTCGCGGTGGTTGCGCGTGGGCAAGCCGCCGATTTCGTTGATCACGTTCATCAGCACCTGGGTGCCATAGGTGGGCAGGCCCTGGCCGGTGACGGCGTTGTCGGCCAGCACCTTCTTGGCGGCCTTGGCGGCGGCCATGAAGGCCTTGGGGTCGCGCACATTGCCCACGCCCTTGGTGCCGCGCACGGCAATCGCCTTGAGGTTCTTGCTGCCCATGACGGTGCCCACGCCCGAGCGGCCGGCCGCACGGTGCAGGTCGTTCACCACGGCCGCGTACAGCACGCCCACTTCACCGGACTTGCCGATGCTGGAGACGCGCAGCAGCGGGTCCTGCAGGCTGGTCTTGAGCATCTCTTCGGTCTTCCAGACGCTCTGGCCCCAGAGGTGGCCCGCGTCGCGCAGCTCGGCCACGTCGTCGTTGATGTAGAGGTAGACCGGCTTGGCCGACTTGCCTTCGAAGATGACCATGTCCCAGCCGGCCATCTTGAGTTCGGCACCCCAGTAGCCGCCCGAGTTGGAGCAGGCGATGGCGCCGGTCAGCGGGCCCTTGGTGACCACGGTGTAGCGGCCGCCGGTGGAGGCCATGGTGCCGGTCAGCGGGCCGGTGGCCCAGATGATCTTGTTCTCCGGCGACAGCGGGTCGACCTTGGGGTCGATTTCGCTGGTGAGGTATTTGGTGGCGAGGCCGCGCGAACCCAGGTAGGCCTTGGCCCACTCCATGTTCAGCGGTTCGGATGTGACGGTGCCCGCGGTCAGGTTGACGCGGAGGATTTTTCCAGCCCAAGACATGTTGATGCTCCTTGTATGTGTTGGGGGATCAGGCGGCCGCCTGGTTGCCCAGCTTGTCGGCCCACTGCTTCATCTTGTCGATGCCAGACCAGTTGGCATCAATGAACGTGATGGCGCCGGTCGGGCAGGCGTCGGCACAGGCCGGCTCGCCGCCGCAGAGGTCGCACTTCTGGACCTTGCCGGTTTCCTGCACGTAGTTGATGGTGCCGAAGGGGCAGCTGATGGTGCAGACCTTGCAGCCCACGCAGGTGGTTTCGTTCACCACCTTGGCGCCGGTCACCTTGTCGACCGTGATGGCCTCCACCGGGCAGGCGTGCAGGCACCAGGCCTCGTCGCACTGGGTGCAGGTGTAGGGCACCTTCTTGCCGGTGTGGTGGAAGTCGAAGACCTTGATGCGCGACTTCGAGGTGGCGTAGGTGCCGTAGTTCTCGAACGAGCAGGCCATTTCGCACTGCAGGCAGCCGGTGCACTTGTCGGCGTTGATGTGGAGTGTTTTCTGCATGTAGTTTCTCCGGTGGTGGGGCACACATGGCCCATCAGGAGACCTATGACCATGTGTTCATACGATTGTTGACGTGAAGCACAGCCACTTCGTCAGGGTTAACCCGAAAAGCTCCGCGCCGCTATCAGAAAGTCTCAGATTGAGACTGCCACATGCTGCCCTGCACAACGCCTTGATTTCAAACGGAATTACCGAATCAACAACGTTCATCCGGCGAAATAACACCACCCAACATAGGAATCGGAATACATAGCTTAGAAATGCAGCTGATTTCACAAATTTCCTTTGAAATCAATGCATTTCATTGCCTTTTCAAGCGTCTCAATTTGAGAATGTTTCAGACCGCAATTTGCAATTGAGGGTTAACACTCAAATCGCCGCGGCGCTGCGATGTTTCACTGTTTGAGGACCCCAAGAGGCCCCAACCATCAGGAGACACAGATGCAGGTTCAGCTCACGGTCAACGGCCAGGCCCGGTCGGTCGACGTTCCGCCCAATACCCTTCTCGTCCAGGTGCTCCGGGAGCACCTCAAGCTCACCGGCACCCACATCGGCTGCGACACCTCGCAGTGCGGCGCCTGCACCGTCATCAAGGACGGCCGCGCCATCAAGTCGTGCAGCGTGCTGGCCGCCCAGGTCAGCGGTTCGGAGATCACCACCATCGAAGGGCTGGCCGCCGCCGACGGCGCCATGCACCCGATGCAGGCGGCGTTCAAGGAATGCCACGGCCTGCAGTGCGGCTTCTGCACCCCGGGCATGGTCATGAGCGCGGTGGACCTCTGCAAGCACCACCCCGAGGCCGACGAGACGGAAGTCCGCGAGCTGCTCGAAGGCAACCTGTGCCGCTGCACCGGTTACCAGAACATCGTCAAGGCCGTGCTCAAGGGCAAGGCCGACATGGCTTCGGCCTGAGGAGACACGACATGGGTGCATCCGACTTCAGCAAGCTGCCGCACATCGGCGAAGGCGTCCGCCGCAAGGAGGACTACCGCTTCCTCACCGGCGCCGGCCAGTACACCGACGACATCACGCAGGCCGCGCAGACCTACGCGGTCTTCGTGCGCAGCCCGCACGCGCACGCCGCCATCAAGGGCATCGACACCAGCCGCGCCAAGGCCATGCCGGGCGTGGTGGCCGTGTTCACCGGCGCCGACATCGACGGCAAGATGGGCGGCCTGCCCTGCGGCTGGCTCATCACCTCGACCGACGGCACGCCGATGAAGGAGCCGCCGCACCCAATCCTGGCCATCGGCAAGGCGCGCTACGTGGGCGATCAGGTGGCCATGGTGATCGCCGACACGCTGGAGCAGGCCAAGAACGCCGCCGAGGCGGTGGAGGTGGACTACGACGTGCTGCCGGCCGTGATCGACATGCGCGAGGCCAGCAAGGGCCCCGCCCTGCACGACGCCGCGCCCGACAACCACTGCTACAAGTGGGCCATCGGTGACAAGGGCCAGGTGGACGCGGCGTTCGCGCAGGCTGCGCACGTGACGAAGATCGACCTGACCAACAACCGCCTGGTGCCCAACGCCATGGAGCCGCGCGCGGCCATCGGCAGCTACAACCGCGCGACCGAGGAATACACGCTCTACGTCGCCAACCAGAACCCGCACGTCGAGCGCCTGCTGATGACCGCCTTCGTGCTGGGCCTGCCCGAGCACAAGGTGCGCGTGATCGCGCCCGACGTGGGCGGCGGCTTCGGCTCGAAGATCTTCCTGTACGCCGAAGACGTGGCCCTGACCTGGGCCGCCAAGCAGACCAACCGCAGCATCAAGTGGACCTGCGAACGCAGCGAGTCCTTCCTGACCGATGCGCACGGCCGCGACCACATCAGCCACGCCGAGATGGCGATGGACAAGGACGGCAAGTTCCTGGCGATGCGGGTGCACACCGACGCGAACATGGGCGCCTACCTCTCGACCTTCGCGTCCGCGGTGCCGACCATCCTCTACGCCACCCTGCTGGCCGGCCAGTACACCTGCCCGCAGATCTATGTGGAGGTGGACGCCTGGTTCACCAACACCGCGCCGGTCGACGCCTACCGCGGCGCCGGCCGCCCCGAGGCCACCTACCTGCTGGAGCGCCTGGTCAGCCGCTGCGGCTGGGACCTGGGCCTGTCGCAGGCCGAGATCCGCAAACGCAACTTCATCAACAGCTGGCCCTACCAGACGCCGGTGGCCCTGCAGTACGACGTGGGCGACTACCTGGGCGCGCTGACCAAGGCCGAAGACATGGCCGACGTGGCCGGCTTCGAGCAGCGCAAGGCCGCCAGCGCGGCCAAGGGCCTGCTGCGCGGCATCGGCTACAGCTCGTACATCGAGGCCTGCGGCATCGCGCCGTCGAACATCGCCGGCGCGCTCGGTGCGCGGGCCGGCCTGTTCGAGTGCGGCGAGGTGCGCGTGCACCCCACCGGCAGCGTGACCGTGTTCACCGGCTCCCACAGCCACGGACAAGGCCATGAAACCACCTTCGCCCAGGTCGTGGCCGCCCGTCTGGGCATCGCGGTGGACGCGGTGGACGTGGTGCACGGCGACACCGGCCGCGTGCCCTTCGGCATGGGCACCTACGGTTCGCGCTCCATCTCGGTCGGTGGCGCGGCCATCATGAAGGCGCTCGACAAGATCGAGACCAAAGCCAAGAAGATCGCGGCCCACCTGATGGAGGCCAGCGACGCCGACGTGGAGTTCGCCAACGGCGAGTTCACCGTCAAGGGCACCGACAAGAAGGTCACCTTCGGCCAGGTCGCGCTGACCGCCTACGTGCCGCACAACTACCCGCTGGACAAGCTGGAGCCGGGCCTGAACGAGACCGCGTTCTACGACCCGACCAACTTCACCTTCCCGGCCGGCACCTACATCTGCGAGGTCGAGGTGGACCCCGCGACCGGCAAGACCCGCGTCGACAAGTTCACCGCCGTCGACGACTTCGGCACCATCATCAACCCGATGATCGTCGAGGGCCAGGTGCACGGCGGCATCGTGCAGGGCATCGGCCAGGCACTGCTGGAGAACTGCGTCTACGACAAGGAAAGCGGCCAGCTGCTGACCGGCTCGTTCATGGACTACGCCATGCCGCGCGCCGACGACTTCCCCGAGTTCAAGATCGGCACCATCTGCACCCCCTGCACCCACAACCCGCTGGGCACCAAGGGCTGCGGCGAGGCCGGCGCCATCGGCTCGCCACCGGCCGTCATCAACGCCGTGCTGGACGCCCTGAAACCGCTGGGCGTCACCGAGTTCGACATGCCCGCCTCGCCGGGGCGCGTGTGGGAAGCCATTCAATCCGCCAAGGCCTGACCGGGAGGAGGACACCATGTACGCATTCACGCTCGACAAACCCGCGTCCCTCGCCGACGCCCAGAAGGCCGCCGCCGGCGGCGCCAAGCCCCTGGCCGGTGGTCAGACCCTGCTGGCCTCGATGAAGCTGCGCCTGTCCGACCCGGGCAACCTGGTCGATCTCGGCGGAGTGAAGGAACTCGCCGGCATCCGCCGCGAAGGCAACGCCCTCGTCATCGGCGCCATGACGCGCCACATCGACGTGGCGACCAGCGCGGAGGTGGCTGCCGCCATTCCCGCCCTCACCCACCTGGCCGGCCACATCGGCGACAAGCAGGTGCGCGCCATGGGCACCATGGGTGGTTCGGTCGCCAACAACGACCCCGCCGCCTGCTACCCCAGCGCCGTGCTCGGCCTGGGCGCCACGGTGCACACCACGAAGCGCAAGATCGCCGCCGACGACTTCTTCCAGGGCATGTTCAGCACCGCGCTGGAAGACGGCGAGCTGATCACCACGATCAGCTTCCCGATCCCGAAGAAGGCGGCCTACCTGAAGTTCAACCAGCCGGCCTCGCGCTTTGCGCTGATCGGTGTGTTCGTGGCGCAGACCGACGGCGGCGTGCGCGTGGCCGTGACCGGCGCCGGCAACGGCGTGTTCCGCCATGCCGGTCTGGAAGCGGCGCTGAACGCCAGCTTTACGCCGCAGTCGGCCGCCGGCGTCAAGGTCAGCGCCGACGACTGCAGCGGCGACCTGCACGCCAGCGCGGCCTACCGCGCCAACCTGATCAGCGTGCTGACCCAGCGCGCCGTCGCCCAACTGGCCTGATTTCCGGCTGTCACCGCCAGGGCCCCGCGTTCACCGACCCGGGGCCCTTTTTCCTTCACAGAACATCCCCATGAGCGCCTTCGCCTCGATCGATGCCCTGATGCAAGCCCTGCAGTCGGCCGGCTACTACGCCGACCGCCGCCTGGCCACCGCCGTGTTCCTGGCCCTGAAGCTGCAGCGCCCGCTGCTGCTCGAAGGCGAACCGGGCGTCGGCAAGACCGAGCTGGCCAAGGCGCTGTCGGTGGCACTGGGCCGCGCCCTGCTGCGCCTGCAGTGCTACGACGGACTGGAGCAGCGCGAGGCTCTCTACGAGTGGAACTACGCCGCACAGCTGCTGCACATGCGCGCCGCCCAGACCCGGCTGGAGGTCGCGCACACGGACGGCGGCGCCGACGAGGTGGCGCGCATCGAGCGCGAGGTCTACCAGGAGCGCTACCTGATCAAACGGCCGCTGCTGGCGGCGCTGCAGGCCCCCGAGCCCGGCGCGCTGCTGCTGATCGACGAGGTCGACCGCGCCGACGAGCCCTTCGAGGCCTTTCTGCTGGAGTACCTGGGCGAGTACCAGGTCAGCATCCCCGAGTTCGGCACGGTGCGCGCGGCCTGCCCGCCGGTCACCATCCTCACCAGCAACCGCACGCGCGAGCTCAACGACGCGGTCAAGCGCCGCTGCCTCTACCACTGGCTCGACTACCCCGAGCGCGAACGCGAGCTGGACATCGTGCGCGCCCAGGTGCCGCAGGCCTCGGCCGCGCTGGCGACCCAGGTGGCCGACGTGGTGCAGCGCCTGCGCAGCCAGCCCTTCGCCAACGCCTTCCAGCGCTCGCCCGGCATCGCTGAGAGCGTCGAGTGGGCCAAAGCGCTGGTGGCGCTGGACACGCTGGCGGTCGACCCCGAGGTGCTGAGCGACACCGCCGGCATCCTGTTCAAGCAGCGCGAGGACGTGGCCGCACTCACGCGCGACATGGCCGCCGAATTGCTCAAGCCGGCCGACACGCCCGCCTGAGTCCGCCGCTCATGCAGCTCGGAGATTCCCGCACCGGCAAACTGGCCGACAACATCGCCGGCTTCGGCCGCGCGCTGCGCCGTGCCGGCGTGCGCGTGGACAGCTCGCGCATCGCGCTGGCCACGCGCGCCGCCATGGCGGTCGGGCTGGAGCGCAAGGAGGACGTGAGCGCGGCGATGGAGGCGGTGTTCGTGGCCCGCGAGCAGGACCGCCTGGTGTTCCGCGAGCTGTTCGACACCTACTTCCGCAACCCCGAGATCGCGCAGAAGCTGCTGTCGCAGTTGCTGCCCAGCGCCGAGGGCAAGGCCGAGCCGAGCAAGCGCCGGCCGCGCGTGCGCGAAGCGCTGTCGCCCCAGAAAAGCTACGGGCACCAGGCCAAGCCGAAACAGGAAGACCAGAAGGTCGAGTTCGACGCCGCCATGACGGCCAGCGACATCCGGCGCCTGCACCACGCCGACTTCAACACGCTCTCGGGCACCGAGTACCGGATGGTGGAGCGGCTGGCGCGCGACATCCGCCTGCCGCTGCCGACCTACGATTCGCGCCGCACCCGGCCCGGTCCCGGCGGCACACGCCCCCACTGGCAGCGCGCCATGCGCCGCGCGGTGCGCCACGGCGGCGAGCTGATGGAGCTGCCGCAGCTCTCACGCCGCGAGCAGCCGCTACCCCTGATGGTGCTGGTGGACGTGTCGGGCTCGATGGAGCGCTACACCCGGCTCCTGCTGGCCTTCCTGCACGCGGCCACGCGCCACCACCGGCGCCGCGACGTGTTCGCTTTCGGCACCTGGCTGACCGACCTCACGCCGGCGTTCCGGCTCGCCGACACCGACGACATGCTGGTCGCCGCCAACGAACTGATCGCCGACTTCGCCGGCGGCACCCAGCTCGGCGCCTCGCTGCAGGCGCTCCAGCAGGACCACGCGCGCCGCCTGGTCGGCCGCCGCACGCTGGTGCTGATCGTCAGCGACGGCCTGGACACCGGCGAGCCCACGGCGCTGTCCGAATCGCTGGCCTGGCTGCGCCGGCGCTGCGGCCGCCTGCTCTGGCTCAACCCGCTGCTGCGCTTCGAGGGCTATGCCCCGCTGGCCCGCGGCGCAGCCGCACTGCACACCCACGCGCACGGCATGCTGGCCGTGCACAACCTCAGCAAGCTCGAAGACCTGGCCGCCAGCATCGCGGCGGTGCTGCGGCGCTGAGCCCTTCGTTCAGACCCCACAAGAAAGAGGACACACCACCATGGACATGCAAGGCAACCGCTCACTGGCCATCACCCAGCAGCAGGCCTGGGACGCGCTCAACGACCCCGCCGTGCTCAAGGCCTGCATCCCGGGCTGCGACAAGGTCGAGGCCACGGGCGAGAACCAGTACGCGGTGGGCATGGCGCTCAAGATCGGGCCGGTGGCGGCCAAGTTCGCCGGCAAGATCCTGCTCTCGGACATCGTGGCGCCCGAGTCCTACAAGATCAACTTCGAAGGCCAGGGCGGCGTGGCCGGCTTCGGCAAAGGCACCGCGGCGGTCAAGCTCACGCCCGACGGCAGCGGCTGCACGCTGGACTACACCGTGCACGCCACCGTCGGCGGCAAGGTGGCGCAGCTGGGCCAGCGCCTGATCGACGGCACCGCCAAGTCGATGGCCGAGGACTTCTTCAAGCGCTTCGACGAGGCCATGCAGCAGGCCCACCCCGAGGCCTACGCCGCGCGCGACGCGGCGGCGAAGGCCGCTGCGGCGGGCGAGGCACCGGTGGCCGAGGCCCCCGCGGCAAGCGGCGGCATTCCCGCCTGGGTCTGGATCGCGGGCGGTGTGGTGCTGCTGGCCCTGTGGTGGCTCAGCCGCTGAAGGCTTCGCCGCGCACAATACCTGCCAGGACTGGAGACACCATGGAAAACCTCGACATCACGGTGCTGCGCCATCTGCTGCAATGGCGCCAGCAAGGGCAGCGTGCGCTGCTGGCCACGGTGATCCGCACCTGGGGGTCTTCGCCCCGCCCGGTCGGCTCGATCATGGCGCTGTGCGAGACCGGCGCCGTGATCGGTTCGGTCTCGGGCGGCTGCATCGAGGACGACCTGATCTACCGCTACCGCCGTGCGGACGGCGCTGCGGGTGCGGGCACCCACGACATCCCCGACGGCCCGCCCGAGCGGGTGAAGTACGGTGTGAGCGCCAACGAGGCACACCGCTTCGGCCTGCCCTGCGGCGGCACGCTGGAGCTGATGCTGGAGTTCAACCCCGACGCCGACGCGCTGGCCACGCTGGTGACGGCGCTAGGCGAGGGGCGGCTGATGCAGCGCAGCACCGACCTGGCCACCGGCCGGGTCACGGTCGCGCCCTGCGAACGGCCCGAGGCGCTCAGCGACGACGGCCAGGTGCTGCGCAACACCTTCGGGCCCGAGTACCGCATGCTGCTGATCGGCGCCGGCCAGCTGGCCGAGTACCTCTCGACCATGGCGATCTTCTGCGGCTTCTCGGTCTCGGTCTGCGACCCGCGCGAGGAATACCGCGGCAGCTGGAACGTGCCCGGCGCCAAGCTGCTCACCGGCATGCCCGACGACGTGGTGCAGGCCTTCGGTGTCGACCGCCGCACCTGCGTCATCGCGCTCACGCACGACCCCAAGCTGGACGACCTGGCCCTGCTCGAAGCCCTGGGCACCGAGGCCTTCTACGTCGGCGCCATCGGCTCGCGCCGCAACAACGAGGCCCGGCGCGCGCGCATGATCGAACACTTCGACCAGACCGAAGAGAGCCTGGCCGCCATGCGCGGCCCCATCGGCATCTACATCGGCAGCAAGATGCCCTCGGAAATCGCGGTCAGCATCATGGCCGAGGTGCTGGCGGTGAAGAACGGCGTGGCGCTGCCGCGCGACGCCCAGGTCGGCCCGGCCAAGGACCAGCTCCAGCCCCGCAGCGCGGACGAAGGCGGCGCCGTCTGCTTCAGCGCGTCCCGCGTGGCCTGAGCGCCGCGGCCCCGGCCGCGGCGTGGCATGTGACTTGCGGTTGACTGCAAAAGAGGTGCATTGTCCGGGGGCCTGCCCGGGCACTGTCTCAATCTGCAACACTGTTGTTCCGCCCACGAACGCCGAGGCCGATGTGACCACCACCGTCCAATCCCCCCTGCTCCCTGACCAGCGTCTGGCCCTGATCGAACGTGCGCGCCTGTCTGTGCTGGAGGCGCGCGACAGCGCCCCCTCGCCCTGGCTGGCCGCGCCCATCGAGCGCTCCTGGCGGCGCTGTCTGGCCATGGGGCAGGACCCGCACCAGCGCGTGGCCTTCGAGCCGGTGTCGGCCAGCGCCATGCGGCATGTGCTGGAGGTCAGCCAGCCCCTGATCCAGGCCGCCGCGCCGGTGATCCGCTCGCTCTCGCGGGCGATGGTGCACACCCGCTACTTCGCCATCCTGACCGACGCGCGCGGCACGGTGATCGACGTGGACGGCCCGGTCGACCGCAACAACCCGCGGGCCGCGGCCATCGCGCGCGTGGGGGTCGACCTCTCCGAGCGGGCCGTCGGCACCACCGCCATCGGCACCACGCTGACCGACCATGAGCCGGTCTGGCTGCACCGCGGCGAACACTTCTTCCACGACAACGGCGCCTTCAGCTGCGCCGGTGCGCCGATCTGGGGGCCGGACGGCCACTGCGTCGGCATGCTGGATCTCACTGGCGTCGACGTGGCGGAACAACCCGCCCTCAAGCACCTGGTGACGCAGTCGGCGCGCAGCATCGAGAACGCGCTGACCACCTCACGCCCGCACCGCATGCTGCTGCGCCTGAACTGGCCGGGCCGCGTGCTGGGCGACGACAACGACGGCCTGGTGTGTGTGGACGACGACGGCCGCATCATCGGAGCCAACCGCGCGGCCTCCGACATGCTGGGCCTCATGCCGCAGCAGGGCGCGATGCACTGCAGCGAAGTCTTCGCGGTGCCCACCGATGGCCTGTTCGACGCCGCCCGCGCGCAGCGCCCCGCCTTCGAGGTGCCGCTGTGGTCCGGCCTGCGGCTGCAGCTGCTGGCCCAGGGGCCGGGCCGCGTCTCCGGTTCACCGCGCCCGGCCAGCCACAGCGTGCCGCTCAAAGACGTGGAGGCTGCCCTGATCCGCCGCGCGGTGGAAGACGCACGCGGCAACGTGATGGAAGCGGCCCGCGCGCTGGGCATCAGCCGCGCGACCGTCTACCGAAAACTCACGAAAAAGAAGTAACCCCCCTGCGCCGCTGCGCGGCTTCAGGGGGCTGTGAGGGTCAAGCCGTGCTGCTTGAACATGGCCAGCAGCTCACCGCTCTCGCGCAGCGATTTCATCGCTGTGTCCAGTGCGGCCGCCAGGTCCTTGTGGGCGGCCTTGATCGCCATGCCCACCGGCCAGCCGGTGTCGGCGATGCCGTTGTTGAGGTTGAGCTTGGACAGCGGGAACTGGTCCACCGAGGCTTTGCGCTGGAACAGCGCGGCTTCGGCCTGCGCCCGCAGCACGAACGCGCCTGCAGCCTTGCCGTCGATCACCGCCTGCGCGGCCTCGACACCCGAGGGGTAGATCGAGACCTGGTTGCGCAACAGCCCACCGCCGTAGCCCATGAGCACGCTGGCCGCGCCCGCGCCGCGTTCGGCCGCCAGCGGCAGGCCCTTGAGGTCTTCGGGGGAAGCGGCCGAGGCCAGGCGCCGGCTGTCGTGCAGCAGCACATTGGACTGGCGCATGTAGGGCGCCATGATCGTGACCTGCGGGTTGCCGTTGGCCAGGAAGCGGTCGGCCGGCACCTGCAGCATCACGTCGGCCGGGCCGTAGCCCAGGTAGTGGCCGCGCCAGACCATGTTGCGCAGGTCGTCGTTCATGTTCTCGCCCGCGTCGAACGGCAGCAGCGAGAGCTTGAGGTTCATCTGCCGGGCCAGCGCCTCGGCCAGCGACACGTCCAGGCCCGTCATGTCCGTGGCCGGGCCGCTGGAGAACGGCGCGTTGTCCTTGTACACCGCGACCTTGAGCGCCCCGTTCGCACGGATGCGCGCGAGGTCGCTCAGGTCGGTCTGCGCCAGCACCGGCCAGGGCATGGCCAGCGCGGCCGGCAGCAGCGCCAGGGCTTCGCGGCGGCGCAGGCCTCTGGAAGTCTTCAGGGTGGAGTCGGTCATGGGTCTTGTCTCTCTGTGATGTTGTAGCTGACGGCCCGTCCGGTGGCGCGGGCTCAGGGTTCGCGGCGGGTCTCGATGTAGGTGCGGATGGTCCAGATCGCTTCCTGCGTGAGCGTGCCTTCGAACGGCGGCATGTAGACGCGCCCGTCGCGCACGCGGCCGCGGCGCACGGTGGAGATGAAGTAGTCGTCCATCTCCTTCATGCAGGAGGCCTTCTTGGCCGCGTCGGCCAGGCCGGAGCAGTCGCTGTCCATCTTGCGCAGGTCGGGCGAGATGCCGCCGGAGATGGCTTCCAGGCCATGGCAGCGGGCGCAGTTCTGGTTGTAGGCCGAGGTGCCGATGCGCAGCGCTTCCTTACGGGCCGGGCTCTGCTCGTTGTAGGGGTTGGCATCGAGCCACTTGGCGCCCAGCTGCGGCAGGGTGCTGGTGTCCACGGCCTGCGGGACCACGTCCCCGTGGGCGTACACCGCAGTGGCGGTCAGGCCGGCCACCAGCAGGGCGACGGCGCGTCGGGATGCGAGGGAAAAACGGACGTTCATGGGCTTGTCTCCAGGTTCAGAAAAAAGAGGCTTCTGACACCCGGTCAGCAATAAGCGGGCCACAAAAAGAACCGCCCCTGTACCACCCACATCCCGGCCCGATTGCAACGACCATGTGTTCCAAATTGAACCACCCTGTTGTTCCACGCCCCAACCACTGTCCCATTCCGAACGGGCACAACAGGCTGCTTCGGGCTGGCCGGGGATTTGCTTTGTACCGGAAGGAGGCACCTGCCACAGCTTGTTTCATTCAGGGATTTCCCACTGTTGATTCGTGGCACAGATATGAAGAAAATCACATGAGTCAGGACAGCAACGACCACGACCCCCTTCAGTTCGGCCCCATTGAGCCGAACTGGTCGATGGATTACTGGGGAGGCCTTCCCCCGGACCCTGGAGACAACATGAATGCCGCCATGTACACGCCACCCGGCCGAGAGCGTGTCAACATGCCTTCCGCCCCCCACGAGGCCGGTCACGATCCGATCGGCCAGTCGCACCAGCGCTCGCGTGCATTTGGCATCACCGAACAGAGCGAACCCGACTTTTCCAGCCCGCTGCGCGGCGACCTGACCAGCGCCCTGGACGAAAACCGCTTCCTGTTCCAGCACGCGGCACCGGTCATGGAAACGCTCTACGACCAGATCGCCAACACCCACAGCATGGTGCTGCTGACCTCGGCCAAGGGCATGGTGCTGCACTCGCTGGGCGACAACGACTTTCTGGAGAAGGCCTCGCGCGTGGCCCTGATGCCGGGCATGGACTGGTCCGAGCAGACCAAGGGCACCAACGCCATCGGCACCGCGCTGACCGAAGAGGAAGCGCTCACCGTCCATGGCAACCAGCATTTCCTGAATGCCAACAAGTTCCTGACCTGCTCGTGCTCGCCGATCTTCGACCCCTACGGCCAGGTCATCGGCGCGCTGGACGTGACCGGCGACCAGCGCAGCTTCCACCAGCACACCCTCGCCCTGGTGCGCATGTCGGCGCAGATGATCGAGAACCACATGTTCGCCGACATCTTCCCGAAGGCGATCCGGGTGCACTTCCACACCCGCTCGGAGTTTCTCGGGACCCTGGTCGAAGGAATCGCGGTGTTCTCGCCCGAAGGCCGCTTCATCTCGGCCAACCGCAGCGCGCAGTTCCAGATCGGCCTGCCGTTTGCCGCGCTCAAGGCCCACACCTTCTCTTCGCTGTTCGGCATCCCGATCTCCTCGCTGGTCGACCTGTTCAGCGGCACCCTGCCCACGCCCAAGCAGCTGGTGCTGCACAACGGCGTGGCCGTGTGGTGCCGCGTCAAGATCAAGGCGGCCAATCCCTGGAACGCCGGCCGGCCCATGCCGGTCACGCCGCAGCAGGCCGAGGAACAGGCCGCCGCCACACCGTCGCCCGCAGTGGCCAAGGTGGTGCCGCGCAAACCGCATCTGTCCACGCTGCAGTACCTGGACACCGGGGACCCGCAGGTCTCGGCCGTGATCCACAAGCTGCGCATGGTCTCGGGCAAGGACATCCCGGTGATGATCCTGGGTGAAACCGGCACCGGCAAGGACCTGCTGGCGCAGGCCATCCACGGCGACTCCAACCGCTCGGGCCAGCCCTTCGTCTCGGTCAACTGCGCCTCGATCCCGGACACGCTGATCGAGTCGGAGCTGTTCGGCTACGAGGAAGGTGCCTTCACCGGTGCGCGCAAGAAGGGCTCGATCGGCAAGATCCTGCAGGCCAACGGCGGCACCCTGTTCCTCGACGAGATCGGCGACATGCCCAAACACCTGCAGGCGCGGCTGCTGCGCGTGCTGCAGGAGCGGCGCGTGAGCCCGCTGGGTGCGGGCAAGGAGGTCGACGTGGACGTGGCGGTCGTCAGCGCCACCCACAAGAACCTCAAGGACATGATCGCGCGCGGCGACTTCCGCGAAGACCTCTATTACCGCCTCAACGGCCTGGTGGTGCGGCTGCCGGCGCTGCGCGAGCGCACCGACTTCGACCTGGTGGTGCAGAAGATCGTGAAGTCACTGTGCGAGAACGGGCAGAACATCGGCATCGCACCGCGGGTGATGGACATCTTCAAGCGCTACCACTGGCCGGGCAACTTCCGCCAGCTGCACAACCTGCTGCGCACGGCGGTGGTCATGGTCGGCTGCGCCGGCATGATCGACATGGAGCACCTGCCGGACGACTTCCTCGAAGAGCTGGAACACGGCCTGCCACACCCGGTGGCGCAGCGCATGAGCACGCCGGTGCCGACCGTCGACGCCTCGCTGCCCGAGCTGCCAAGCGCGCCGCCCATGCCCGAACCGGCGGTGGACGGCCAGAAGCTGCAGGACGTGGCGATCAGTGCGATGGCGCAGATGCTGCGCCTGCACGGCGGCAATGTGTCGGCCGCGGCCAAGGCGCTGGGCGTCTCGCGCAACACGATCTACCGCAAGAAGCACCTGCTACCGCCGGATCTGTTGGGTTGACTCCCCTGCGCTGCTGGATCATCTGGCGGGTTTCGCCTGGTCCATCCACACCGGCTCCAGTTCGCGCCAGGCGCGCAGCACGTTGAAGCCGTGCCGCGCCTCGTAGCCCGCCCAGGTGCGGAAGGCGGGCAAGGCGACGCGGTCGATCTCCTGCGGCTGGGCGCCGGCGTCCATGGCCTGCAGGGTTTTCTCGCGCAGCGCGGCGAGGTAGGCGCGAGTGTCCTGCAGCGCGGGCGGGAAGCCGGACGCTGGAGCAACCGACCATGTGGTGGCGATCACCTGCTGTGGCGCCAGCGCCTGCAGGCGGTCCAGCGCCGCGATCCAGCCGTCCAGATGACCTTGTGCCAGTTCCGGCACACGGCCCTGGTACACCAGCCCGCCGGCCCACAGCACACGCTGCCGCGCATCCCACAGCACCAGGTCGCCCTCGGTGTGCGCATGCTCCACCCGCATCACGCGCAGCCGCCAGCGGCCCAGGCGCAGCACCTCGCCTTCGGACAGCGTGCGCGTGGGCAGCACGATGCGCGTGCCGGCCATCGCGTCGTCGCCCACGCGCTGGGTCAGGCTCGCCAGACAGTCCGGGCAGCGCAACGCCATGCCCTCGCGGGTCGGGGCGGTTGCGAGGATCTGCGTACGCCCCGCCGCCACGTCGGCGGCGAACGCCGAGTTGGCCAGCACGTTCTCGGAATGCGCGTGGGTGTTGACGATCCAGCGCACCTGCGCGCCAAAGCGGCAGGCCAGCGAACGCCGCACCCGCTCGCCGTCTCGGTGGCTGGGCCCGGGGTCGATCACCAGCGCCTGGCGCCCCGACACCAGCACGCTGATGGGCAGCACATGGCCGGCGTTGGCGGGCGACACATCGCCTCCGTCCGGCGGCAGCCAGACCCAGGCGCCCGGCGCCACGGCGCGCCAGGGCACGGGTTCCGGGCTGCTGCAATCCGTGGCCGCCAGCACAGACACCGCCTGCACGAGCAGCAGTGCGGCCAGCGCCCGGCGACACCACGCGTTCACGCCGACGTTCATGACCGCCTCACCTTCTCGCGCAGCGCCGCCAGCGTGTCCGGCTCATGCCCCAGATGGCCGGCGCGGGTGAACGTGAGCGACGACAGACCGGGCGACAGGCGCTCCATCAGCGCCTGCCAGCGCCGACTGTTCTGCGGCGGGCACACCGCGTCGAACGCGCCGTGCACCCAGTCCACCGGCACACCCGCGAGCGCGACCGCGCGCACCGCCCTGTCCAGGCAGCCGGGGCGCACAAAGCCGCGCCGCAACAGGTAGTGGGACTGGATGCGGAACTTGCGCCGCAGCGCCCGGTCCGTGCGGTCGGAGCGGTCGCCACGGCGCTGGAACCCGGCCGCCAGACGCCGCTCGCGCCGCCGCTGAGCAGCCCAGACCGGTCGGGCTCCAGCCACAACGGGGCCTGCACCGAGCAGCGCGCGCCACATGCCCCGGGCCGCTGCGCGCGATTCGAGCAGGGCCCAGCGCCGCGCCGCGCGCAGACCTGCAACAGCGGGTGTACCGGATTGGAGCAACTGGCGCAGACGGGCCAGCAGCGCGGGCAGTGACACGCTGCGCGAGGCTGGCCAGACGGCCGCAGGCACACTCAGGGTCTTCCCTGATGCCGCGCCCTGCAGCAGGCCGCCGATCTCGCGCCGCGACAGCGCAAAGGCCCCGCGCAGCACCAGCCGCTGCACCCGCTGCGGATGGGCCTGTGCATAGGCCAGCGCGAGCACCGTGCCCCACGAACCGGCCAGCAGCGACCAGCGCTCCAGCCCCAGGTGCTGCCGCAGGGTTTCGAGGTCGGACACCAGCGCCGCCGTGTGGTTGCGCAGCGTGCTGCCGCGTGGGCGGCTGCCGCCGCTGCCGCGCTGGTCGGGCGCGATCGCGCACTGCCGGCGCAGATCCAGCGGCGCCAGCAGGCCCGGGTTCGCACCGCTGCCCGGACCGCCGTGCAGCAGCAGCCAGGGCTCGCCCCCAGGGTTTCCCCCGAGGTGCCAGGCCATGCGGTGCGGCGCCCCGAGATCGAAGTCGCGCTGGCGGCGCCAGGGGCCTTGTCCGGTGGCATCGTTTTTGCTGATCATCGGGTGCGGCTTGAACTGCAACAGTGCAGGCAGGTCAGCAGTCACGATTCATGCCAACCCCAACTGGAGACAAGACATGCAGTGGACCACCCCCGCCTTCACCGACCTGCGTTTCGGTTTTGAAATCACGATGTACATCGCCAACCGCTGACCACCGGCGACGAGCGACCTCAGGCGCACGGGTGTTCCCACACGTGCGCCTTTTTTCTTCCCAATCCAGTCTATGCGCATCCGCGTTCTTGGTTCCTCCGCCGGCGGCGGTTTCCCGCAGTGGAACTGCAACTGCCCCAACTGCAGCGGCCTGCGCCGCGGCACGCTGAAAGCGCGCACCCGCACCCAGTCGTCGATTGCGGTGAGTGACAACGGCCAGGACTGGCTGCTGGTCAACGCCTCGCCCGACATCCTCACCCAGATCCGCGACAACCCCGAGCTGCAGCCCGCCCGCGCCATCCGCGACAGCGGTATCGCCGCCGTGCTGCTGATGGACGCGCAGATCGACCACGTCACCGGCCTGCTGATGCTGCGCGAGCGCAAGACGCCGCTGCCGCTGCTGGCCACGCCCGAGGTCTTCTCCGACATCGGCAGCGGCTTCCCGATCACCGGCATCCTCTCGCACTACTGTGGCACCGAGCGGCAGGAGCTGCCCATCGACGGCCGCGCGGTGCACATCACCGCCCTGCCCGGCCTGCAGCTGCACACCGTCTCGCTGTCGTCCAAGCCGCCGCCGTACTCGCCCTTCCGCGGCAACCCGCGGCCGGGCGACAACATCGGCCTGCTGATCACCAACCCGGCCACAGGCGCCAAGGCGTTCTACGCGCCCGGCCTGGCCGAGGTCACCGACGATCTGATCGAGCTCATGAGCAGCTGCGCCGTGGTGCTGGTCGACGGCACCTTCTGGACCCACGACGAGATGCAGCGCCTGGGCCTCTCGGCCAAGGCCGCACTCGACATGGGCCATCTGCCGCAAAGCGGCCCGGGCGGCATGGTCGAACATCTGGACCGCCTGCCCGCCGGCGTGCGCAAGGTGCTCATCCACATCAACAACACCAACCCCATGCTGGTGGAAGACTCGCCCGAGCGCGCCGAACTCACGGCCCACGGCATCGAGGTCGCCCACGACGGCATGGACATTTCTTTCTGAGCACGCCATGGAGATCGCCCGCCACCACCGCCCCCACGAAGGCCTGCCCGCCTGGAGCGCGCAGGAGTTCGAGGCCCAGCTGCGCGACAAGGGCCGCAGCTACCACATCCACCACCCTTTCAACGTGCGCATGAACTCGGGCGGCTGCACGCCCGACGAGATCCGTTGCTGGGTGGCCAACCGCTTCTACTACCAGATCTGCATCCCGCGCAAGGACGCCGCCATCCTGGCCAACATGCCCGACCGCGAACACCGGCGCCTGTGGGTCGAGCGCATCCTCGACCACGACGGCCATGGCGACCACCAGGGCTCTGCGGCAGGGGGCATCGAGGCATGGACAAGGCTGGGCGAGGCCGTGGGCATTTCGCGCGAAGAACTGTGGTCGCTGCAGCACGTGGTGCCCGCGGTGCGTTTCGCCTGCGACGCCTATGTGCACTTCGCCGCCACCGCGCCCTGGCAGGAAGCGGTGTGTTCCTCGCTCACCGAGATGTTCGCGCCGCAGATCCACAAGGACCGCCTGGCCACCTGGCCCACGCACTACCCCTGGATCGAATCCAACGGCCTCGCCTACTTCCGCAGCCGCATTCCGCTGGCCAGCCGCGACGTGGAACACGGCCTGCGCGTCACCCTCGCCCATTTCCAGACGCGCGAGCAGCAGCACCACGCGCTGGACATCCTGCAGTTCAAGCTGGACATTCTGTGGACGATGCTCGACGCCATTGAAAAGGCCTGCCAGTGAACACCGCCCTGCCCACCCGCCCGAAGCTCTCGCGCCGTTTCCGGCTGCAGTACGAAGAGGCGCAGTCGCGCTGGGTGCTGCTGTACCCGGAAGGCATGGTGCAGCTCAACCCGAGCGCCGCCGAGATCCTCAGGCGCTGCGATGGCGAGCGCTCGGTCGATGCCATCGTCACTGAGCTGGAAGCCGCGTTCAACGCGCAGGGCATCGGCCCTGAAGTCCGCAACCTGCTCGAAGAGGGCCAACGCCGTGGCTGGATCGACTGATCTTCTGAGCGCTGCGCCCATCCCCGCCGGCCCGCCGCTGTGGCTGCTGGCGGAGCTGACCTACCAGTGCCCGCTGCACTGCGTCTTTTGCTACAACCCGACGCAGCACGCCAAAGTCACCGACGAGCTGACCACGGCGCAGTGGGTGGACGTGATGACGCAGGCGCGCAAGCTCGGCGCGGCGCAGCTGGGTTTCTCCGGCGGCGAGCCGCTGCTGCGCGACGACCTCGAAGAACTGGTGCAGGAGGCGCACCGCCTGGGCTACTACACCAACCTCATCACCTCGGGCGTGGGCCTCACCCCGGCCCGCGCGCAGAAGCTCAAGGACGCCGGCCTGGACCATGTGCAGCTGTCGTTCCAGGACTCCACCAAGGAGCTGAACGACTTCCTCAGCCACACCAAGACCTTCGACCTCAAGCAGCGCGTGGCCAAGCTCATCAAGGCGCACGACTGGCCGATGGTCATGAACTGCGTGCTGCACCGGCACAACCTGCCGCACGTGCGCAAGATCATTGACATGGCCGTGGCGCTGGAGGCCGAGTACCTGGAACTGGCCAACACCCAGTACTACGGCTGGGCCTGGATCAACCGCGACCACCTCATGCCCACGGCCGAGGAACTGAAGGTCGCCGAAGCCGAGGTCAACGCCTTCCGCGCCGAGCAGGACGCGAAGACCGATGGCCACAAGACCCGCGTGCTCTTCGTGGTGCCCGACTACTTCGAGGAACGCCCCAAGGCCTGCATGAACGGCTGGGGTGCAGTGTTCCTGTCCATCGCGCCCGACGGCCTGGCCATGCCCTGCCACAACGCGCGCGACCTGCCTGGCCTGGCGCTGCCCAACGTCAAGGACGTGTCCATCGCCGACATCTGGCAGCGCAGCAACGCCTTCAACACCTACCGCGGCGACGCCTGGATGAAGCCTACCTGCCGCAGCTGCGACGAGCGCCACAAGGACTTCGGCGGCTGCCGCTGCCAGGCCTTCCTGCTCACCGGCGACCCGGCCGAGACCGACCCGGTGTGCAGCAAGTCGGCCCACCATCAGAAGGTGGTGGCGGTGGTGCGCGACGCACCGAAGCACCGCAACATCCCCATCGTGTTCCGCAGCGACGCCGAGTCGAAGGCATTGCACGAGCCCCCACGCTCCGCGCCTGCGGCGGTCGCTGCCCCCCAAGGGGGCGCGTTCACGGCTTCGGGCGGCCGTGCGCCGTGAACCCATGAACACCTCCACCCACCGCATGTTCGGCGCGCTGCTGGTGCGGCGCATGCCCGGCGCCGGCCGGCCCACACTGAACATCGAGCGCGCGGACCAGGGCCTGTTCCTGCTCTGGCTGGCCTACATGGGTCTGCTGGTGTTCGCGGCCTGGCTGCTCTGGCGCGCGGGTGCCTGGCACCGGCTGGTCGAGGCCGACCCGACGCACCTGACGCTGGTGATCGTGGTGTTGTTCATCGGCTGTTCGCTCTGGGCCGGGCGCCGCGCCTGGGACCTGGGCCGCCAGCGCAGTGCGCTCGACGCGGGACAGCCGCACGGCTGGAGCGGTGAGTTCCTGCAGGGCACCGCAAGGCCCAGCGCCGACCGGGCGTCCTGGCTGCAGGTGCTGGGCGAGCGCGCGCACGGCCCGCACGAGATGGCCTGGTGGCTCAACGGCATCCAGCTCAAGCTCGGCCTGCTGGGCAAGGTGATCGGCTTTTCCATCCTCGCGCTGCAACTGGGCCAGATGGACAGCTTCGACCCCAGCCAGAGCGCGCAGCTGCTCAAGAGCCTGACGGGCGGCCTGGGCATCGCGCTGCTGACCACCGTGACAGGCCTGACCGGCAACATCCTGCTGGGCCTGCAGCTGATGCGGCTGGACCGCTTTGCCGACGCCCTGGTGGCAGACGCGCTGGCGCTCTCGCTCACGAACGGAGGACTGCGCGATGGCGATCGGCCGGCCGATTCGTGACACCGAGGCCGATCCGTTCTACGACATGTTGTTCAACATGTTGATCGCGTTCGTCTTCTGTTTTGTCATCGCCATCCTGGCCTTCAACCCGCAGGCCCGCAAGGCGGGCGACGTGCCGGCCAAGGCCGAGTTCATGGTCACGGTCTCCTGGCCCGACAACAACCCCAACGACGTGGACACCTGGGTGCTCGAACCCGGCGGCAAGACGCTGTGGTTCCGCCAGCGCGACGCCGGCATGCTGCACCTGGACCGCGACGACCGCGGCGCCAAGAACAACAGCGTGCTGGTCAACGGCAAGCTCATCACCAGTGCCATACGGCAGGAGATCGTGACCCTGCGCGGCATCGTGCCGGGCGAGTACGTGGTCAACGCCCACTACTACGACAGCGGCGACCAGCAGCCGGTGGAGGTGACGGTGGCGGTGGTGAAGGTCAATCCGCAGGCCGAAATCGTCTACACCGGCACCCAGCAGATCCCGCGCAAGGGCGACGAACGCACACTGGTTCGCTTCACGCTGGACGACGCGGGCCAGGTGCTGGCCCTGTCGACAACGCCCAAGACCATCGTGCAGCGCGCCGGGCTCTGAACCCCACCACAACAAGAACCATGATCCCTGCCGTCTCCTCACAGTTGCTGCTCCTGTCCATCGCCTACGCGCTGCTGGCCTTCCTGCTGCTGATCCTGTGCCTGGGCACACGCTGGCACTGGGGCCTGAAGGCCTCGCTGGTCGTGCTGGTCAGCGGTTTTTATGTGTTCTCGTTCCAGACCTTCCGCGGCCTGGCCGGCTGGCCGGCCGAGGACGAGCTGCCGCGCCAGTTCGTGCTGCTCTCGGCGGTGTTTGACGAGCCCAGCCCCGGCCGTGGCCACGAAGGCGCCATCTTTCTCTGGGTGCATCCGATGAAGGACGATGCGCCGCTGGCCATGCCCCGCCAGTTCAAGCTGCCCTACGAGAAGGACCTGCACCGCATCCTGGGCGACGGTATCAAGAAGGCGCGCGACGGCAACACCCAGCTGGGCGAAACCGAACCGAAGCGCGGCACCGGCAGCCTGCCCTGGCTGCGCCCGGCGGGCAACGACAAGGTCGAGATCAAGCTGCGCGACCTGCCCCGCGCCCAATTGCCCGAAAAATGAGCCGCCACCTGCTTTTCTGCGCACCGCTGGCGCTGCTGGCCGCCTGCAGCGGCCGTGACATGGGCAGCGAGTGGTTCCCGCTGCGCGTGGGCGACGAACAGACGATGTCGGTGAGCTACCAGATGGACGAGCCGCGCGATCCTGAACAGTGGGTGATGCGCGTGGACGAGCCTGTGGTGTTCCAGGACCAACCGGTCGCGGTGCGGCATCATTCGGCCGGTGTGAGCTACTACCTGAAGGTCGACGACCAGGGCGTGCGCCGCATCGCGACCCGCACCGACATCGACAGCGAACCGACGGCCGATGCCGAACCCATGTGGGTGCTCAAGGCGCCCTACGCGGTCGGCACCGAATGGACCACGGCCACCGTGCCCTACCTCCTGCAACGCAGGAACGAACACCCGCGCGACCTGAAGTACACGCACAAGGTGCAGATGACCTGGCGCATCGAGGCGGTGGACGACATGGTGACGCTGGCCGACGGCAGCGCGCACCAACCCTGCCTGCGCGTGGTGGGCCAGGCCCGGTTGAATCTCTACACCGACCCGGTGAACGGCTTCACCGACGTGCCCCTGATCAGCCGCGAGTGGTACTGCAAAGGCGAGGGGCTGGTGAAGCTGGAACGCGAAGAGCAAGTGCCGGCGGGCTTCATGACCGGCGGCACGCTGCGGGCCGAGCAGCTGCGCTGAGCAACCCGGCCCACGTCAGCGATCAGTTCTTGCCGCCGCCCTTGCCCCCGCCGTTTCCGCCGCCGTTGCCACCACCCTTGCCGCCACTGTTGCCGCCACGGTTGCCACCGGCGTTGCTTCCACCTTTGCCACCGCCCGCATTGCCGGAGTTGCCGGCGCCCTTGCCGCCGCCACCATCACCGCCGCCGCTGGCGTTGCCACCGCCCTTGCCGCCACCCGCGTTGCCCGACGAGCCGGCGCCGTCGCTGCGGCCCTTGCCCGCATCGGATGGACGTCCCAGGGCCAGGCCCACGCGGTCCTGTTCGGGCGCATCGGTGCTCACCGTGTCGCGCGGCTTGGTCTTGCGCAGAGCTTCTTTCTCGGCCTGATCGGCGCGGTTGGCCGCACTGACCACCGCCCCCAGGCGCAGGCCCAGGCTGTTCGCAATGGCGCCCCAGCCCATGCCCTGGTCGCGAAGCGCCTGCACGTTGCTGGCCGCCAGGGCCAGTTGTTCGGTGGTCGGTTCGGTGATGCCCTGCTTGCTGAGATCGGCCTTGGCCAGCTGCATGGTGAGTTCCTGCTGGCGGGCAGAGGGCGAGGTGGTCGGCGCGGTGGGTGTCGGCGTCGGGGTGGTCCCGACGGTCACCACCACGTCGGCGGCCGAGGCTGCGCCCATGCAGACCACCGCGGCGACGGCCAGCAGGCCACTGGTCAGAGAGGTGGTGTGGGGTGTCTTCATAGTCGTTGTCCTGTGTGGTTGACGGAGCACGAATGCTACCCACCGGGGTACCACCCTGGGTGTCCGTTTGTTACAGGCCAGCGCCCTGGCCGGATGCGGCGCAACCAAAGGTAAGCCTTGAAAAACCCTTTGCCATTTCAGCCTGTCTTAATGCTCGCCCCTGATCTTGTGCGCCGACGCGAGCGACTGCGCCACACCCCGCTGGCGTGCGTTGCATGGCCGTCATTCACAACAACACCGAGGAACCTTCACCATGACGCACACCCCCACCACGCCCACCCGCTTGTCCTTGACCGCAGGGCGGCTGATCATCACCGCCCTGCTGGTTGCAGGCCTGGCCGCCTGCGGTGGTGGCAGCGGAGACAGCAGCAGCACCACCGCCAGCGGCCGCTCCCTCACCGGCACCGTGACCAGCTACGAGAGCCCGCAGAGCTTCAGCGTCGATGGCATTCCGGTGGATGCGAGTGGCTCCAGCGCCACGCCCCAGGGCATGACCACCGGCAGCCGCGTGGAGGTCCACGGCGAAATGGTCAATGGCACGCTGCAGGCGAGCAAGGTCGAACTCGATGACAGCGACGACCACGACGACGACAACGCCAACCCGAACGAGCTCGAAGGTCGAGTGACGGCCTACGCCAGCCCCTCCAGCTTCAGCGTGGACGGCATCCCCGTGGACGCCAGCGCCGCCCCGCGCACGCTGAGCGTGGGCATGCGCGTCGAGGTCTACGGCACCATGACCAACGGCGTCCTGGTGGCCAGCCGCGTCAAGACTGAAGACGGTGACGATGAGTCGGATGACGATGCGAACGACGACAACTGCACCGCCACCGGCAAGTCCGATTGCCACGACGACGATGGCGACGACCATGACGATGGGGACGACCACGACGACGACAACTCGGACGAGAGCGACGACGACTGCGACGCGCTGGGCAAATCGGACTGCGACAAGGATTGAGATGGGCGCGCGGGCCGCGCGCCCACACCCTCTTCACTCGATCCGCAGTTCCTGCACCCAGCGCGCGCCGGGCGCGAAGTCGTCGCGGTCAAAGCGGCCGTAGGGCGGCACGTCGGACTTTTCGGGCGGTACACCGATGCGGTTGAGGTCCACCGCCTGCGGTGTGCCCACCAGTCCCGCCGGCGTCGGTGCGAACCTGAAGATGACACCGTTCCACAGCTTGGCGCCGAAGTCGGCCGGCTGCTTGAAAAAGAACAGCAGGTTGTGTTCCAGCCAGCCGAAATCGCTGACGTTCACGGTGCCCGGGTGCGGATACGGATAGGGCACGAAGCAGGTGATTTCCTGCGCCGCCGGCAGGCACTTGAACTCGCGCATGGACAGGAAGTGGTCGCGCATCACCGCGTGGTCCATCTTCACCTGGAAGCTCGACCGACCTCCGCTGGCGGGGCCGAAGGTGACGGCTCCGATGCGGGTGCGTTGCCCGTCGCGCGTGACCGCCACGAGGGACCTCTCGCCCTCGGGCAGGACTGGCTGTGCCACCGCGGCGCCCATGCTGAGCACCGCCGCGACCAGCGCGGTCAGTGTTGGGCGGTCATGACCCATTGCGCGAGGGTCTTGATGTCGGCCGCGCTCATGTTCGGGTGCGCGGGCATGGGGATGCGGCCCCACTTGCCCTTGCTGCCGTACTGGATTGCCTGGACCAGGTTGGCCACGGCGTCCTTGTCGTTCCTGTACTTGTCGGCCACATCGCTGTAGGCGGGGCCGACGATCTTTTCCTTGGCCGAGTGGCAGGACAGGCAGCCATTGTTCTTGGCCAGCTCGATCGCGGCCGCTTCATCGACCGCGTGGGCAGCGCCGGTGGAGAGAACAAGACTGGAGAGGAGAAGAAAAGTGCGCATGATCAGAAACCGGTAGAAACAACAGACGAAAAAATGGACAGGGCCCCCTCCAGAACATCATCGGAGGAAGTGCCCCATCCAGCACACACCGAGGAACCGGCTCCGCCGGGCCTCTGATGTGGTCCCCCCTCCCAGGGGGGAAGCCGCGTCAGCGGCGCAGGGGGGTCACTTCATGACTTTGAAGGTCCAGACCGAGCCGCCCTGTTCGAGGAAGTTCACCTTCTTGGCCACTTCACCACCCCACAGTGGCACCGCACCACCCCAGCCGGACACGACCGAGATGTACTGCTCGCCATCCTGCGTCCAGGTGATGGGAGGCGCCACCACACCGGAGCCGGTCTGGAACTGCCACACCACCTTGCCGGTCTTGGCGTCGGCGGCCTTCAGGTAGCCCTCGGGCGTGCCCCAGAACACCAGGTCACCCGCGGTCAGCACGCCACCCCAGAGAGGGGCCTCGTTCTTGACTTCCCAGGCCACCTTGCCGGTCTTGGGGTCGATCGCGCGAAGCGAACCGATGTGGTCGTCGAACAGCGGCTTGATGGTGAAGCCGGCGCCCAGATAGGCCGCGCCCTTCTTGTAGGTGATGGGCTCGTTCCAGATCTCCATGCCCCATTCGTTGGTGGGCACGTAGAACAGACCGGTCTTGGGGCTGTAGGCCATCGGCATCTGGTTCTTGCCACCCAGGAAGCCGGGGGCCGAGAACACCGACTTGCCCTTGGCACCGTCGCCGCCGGCGGCCGTCGGGTCCCCAGGACGGTTGGCCGGGTCGTAGTTCGGACGGCCGGTCTTGAGGTCGATGCCGGTGGCCCAGGTCACCTTCTTCACGAAGGGGAAGGCGTTGAGCAGCTTGCCGGTTTCGGCGTCGTTCACGTAGAAAAAGCCGTTGCGGTCGGCCTTGGCACCGACGCGCTTGCCGTCCATGTCGAAGGTCACGAACTCGTTCACGCCGTCGTAGTCCCAGCCGTCGTTGGGCGTGGACTGGTAGTGCCACTTGATCTGGCCGCTTTGCACGTCGATGGCAACGGTCGACGCGGAGTACAGGTTGTCACCCTTGCGCACATGGCTGTTCCAGGGGCCGGGGTTGCCGGTGCCGAAATAGGCCAGCTTGGTCTTGGGGTCGTAGGTACCGCCCAGCCAGGTGGCCGCGCCGCCAGTCTTCCAGGTCTCGCCGGGCCAGGTGGCGTTGGTGGTGCCGGTGATGCCGTTTTCCTTGCCGTCCTTGTAGCCCATGTGGCCTTCGACCACCGGGCGCGTCCAGACCATCTTGCCGGTCTTGGGGTCGCGCGCTTCCACGCGGCCGACCACACCGAACTCACCGCCGGACACGCCGGTCATCAGCAGGCCTTCGGCGATCAGGGGCGCAGCGGTGTAGCTGTAGCCCGCAGAGTAGTCGTCGATCTTCTCGCGCCACACCACCTTGCCGGTGTCCTGGTCCAGGGCCACGAGCTGGGCGTCCAGCGTGCCGAAGATCACCAGGTTGTCGTACAGGGCGGCGCCGCGGTTGATCACGTCGCAGCAGGGCATGATGCCCTCGGGCAGGCGATGCTCGTACTTCCAGAGCTTCTTGCCGGTCTTGCTGTCCACCGCGTAGATGCGCGAGTAGGACGCGGTCACGAACATCTTGCCGTTGTGGACCAGCGGCTGGCTTTGCTGGCCGCGCTGCTTCTCGCCGCCGAAGGACATGGACCACACCGGGACCAGCTTGTTGATGTTCTTGGCGTTGATGCCCGTCAGGGTGGAGTGGCGCTGGCCTTGCGTGCCCAGGCCCCAGCTCAGAACGTTGTCGGGCGTCGCGGCGTCGTTGGCGATCATGGCGTCGGTCACGCCCTGGGCGCTGACGTGGGCCGTGGCGGCCATGACCAAAAGGCTCAGTAGGGTGCGTTTCACTGTGGGTCTCCTGCTCGTTCGAGGGTTGATGGCTTTTCTGTGGTGGGTGCCGCCGGACCGCTCGTGGCTCCGACCCTCCGGTGCCTGGCGTACACATCACAGACAGCAAAGGGCAACATCCGTGCCAGCGGGCCGGCCCCGAAAGGCCTAGGGTTTACACCGACGTTTGAGCGCGCTGGAGGCCCCGGGAGCGGTCCTCGAAGGCATCAACTGCGCCAACCGCGCCACAGTGGCCGGGACACCTCTGTGACACTGTTCAAAAATGTGTCACCGCTGCGGCGCAGCGAGCACGCGCTGCTCGTAGCGCGGGTACCACTGGGTCAGCGAGCGCTGCAGTTCCGCAGGCTGCGCAGCCCATTTCGCGAAGCGCTCGGGTACCGGCGTGCGCAGCACCTCTCCCAGGTCCAGGCCACGCTCGGCGGAGGTCTGCATCAGGTTCGTGAGCCACTGCAGCCAGTCGCGCGTCTGGCGCAGGCCGGCCAGCCCCTCGTGCACCGGGCCGTGGCTGGGCACCACGGTTTTGGCCTTGCCAGTGGCCAGCAGTTGCTCCAGCGTGTCCAGGCTGGCCAGCCACGCGGCGAAGTCGGCGTGCGGCGTGGTCAGCACGCGCTCGGTGAACACCAGGCCGCCCGCAAAGAGCACACCGGTGGTTGTGTCCAGCACCACCAGGTCGTCGGCGGTGTGGCCGTGCAGGCGCATCAGCTCCAGCTTGTGCGCTCCGAGTGACAGTGTCTGCGGCAGGTTCTTGGGGTCGATGGCCTCGCGCGAGGGCGTGGACTCGGTGCCGCGCATCCAGTCGCCACAGAGCCGGTACAGGTTGTCGGCGTAGGCGCCGCCCTCGGCGCGCGCGCCGGCAATGGTGCCGGCCAGCGCCTCGGTGGGCCGGTCGGCCCAGGCTTGGTGGCCGAAGAAGTAGTCGGGGTGCAGGTTGAGCTGCAGCACCTTGCGCACCGGCGCTTTGGTCAGTCGTTCGATGGCGCGCCGCTGCTGCTCGCCGTACAACCGCGACGGCCCGGTGTTGATCACCACCACACCGTCGCCGGTGTCGATGAAGGCGGTGTTGATGATGTTGCAGCCGTTGGCGCGCGAGAAGTCGGCCACCTCACCTTCGATCACCCAGGTGCCCGTGGCAATCTGGCGCGGCTTCAGGTCGTAGTCCGCGCGCGCCAGATCGGGCTTTGAGCTGAACGCCGGAACCGGTACGGTCTGAGCCTGGACGGCAGCCGCACACAACACCATCAGCGTGGTGGACAGACGCCTCATGCCCTCACCTCGGCGTCGATGCGGTTGCCGTTGTTGTCGCGGCCGAGCAAACGAAAGGCTGGCGGCGACTGTGGCGGCAGCTCGAAGGTGATGAGCGGGTTCTCGGACACCGGTTCGTGCAGCGCAATGCGCCACCAGGGTTGTCCGCCCGCGTCCTGTAGCTCCATCTGCTCAATGTAGAAGGCCGGGATGCCGGCCACCAGACCAGTGTCCATCGGGTGCATCACGCGCAGCCGCAGGCGGCGGCTGCCCTCAATCACGTTGTTGAAGAAGCGCGCCTGCACCTGGCCCAGCGTCTTGCTCCAGGAGCCGTCGGCGCGCGTGATGCCGGGCACCGTGCAGCCGCCGCCCGCCGCCTGCACCCAGGTGCTGCCCACGTGCCACTGGCCGTCCTTCGTCTGCACAAAGGCGCGCACCGGCGAGGCCTGTTCCATGCGGATGCGGAAGGCCAGCATGGGCAGCGCGCGCAGGGGTTCGAAGTCCAGCACCTGGCGCACCGGGTTGCGGTCCACCGACACCTTGATGCGCACCACCCCGCCACCGACCGCCGACAGCGCCCGCGCGTCCACCAGCAGCGGCACGTTCATCGCGTCGTCGGCGAAGGCCGGCCCCTTGACGATCACCGCGTCGCTGAACGTCGCCGTGGCCTTGCCAATGGTCTGCTCGCGCAGGCTGGGGTACTGCATCGAGCCCAGCGGATCGCCGCCGGTCTGGTCGTCCTGCGCCAGCGCTGCCCCGCCGACCAGGGCGGCGGTCGACAGCAGCCATTGGCGGCGGTTGGAAGCAAGGCGCATGGCTGGATCTCCGGGCCTGGCTCAACCGCCAGGCTTCTTGCTGATCGAACCGCGCTGCGGGTCGTAGCCCCAGAGCGCGGCGACAAAGAACACCACCGTGCAGCCCAGCACCACCGCCCAGGCCATGGTGTTGAACTGCCCGTACATCGCAAAGCGGATCGCCTCCACCGCGTGGGTGAAGGGGTTGGCCTGCGCCAATTTGAGCAGCCACCAGGCGCCCGACTCCTCCAGCTTCCACAGCGGGTACAGCGCCGGGCTGATGAAGAACATCGGGAAGATCACGAAGTTCATCGTGCCGGCGAAGTTCTCCAGCTGCTTCACATAGACCGACAGCACCAGCCCCACCGAGGCCAGCATCACCGCGCCACACACCATGGCCAGCAGCGCGGCCGGCAGGTGCAGCAGCGGCAGCTCGACGCCGAAGGCCCACGCGATCGCCAGGAACACCACCATCTGCAGCACCGACAGCGCGGTGCCCGCCAGCAGCTTGAAGGCCAGCAGCCAGCCGCGCGCCAGCGGCGCCGTGAGCAGCAGGCGCATCACCCCCATCTCGCGGTCGTAGACCATGGAGAGCGAACTCTGCATACCGTTGAACAGGGCCACCATGCCCAGCAGGCCGGGCACCATGTATTCCTTGTATTCGACGTAGGTCTCGTAGGGCGGCGCAATCGCCACGCCGAACACGTTGTGGAAACCGGCCGAAAACACCACGAACCACAGCAGCGGCCGCACCAGGGCCGAGCCCAGGCGCGAGGGCTGGCGCAGGAAGCGGCCGATCTCCCGGCCCACCACCGCTCGCAGTGCGCGCAGCAGGTGCGGCAGCAGGGCGGGCGCCGCGTCGGGCGTGGTCAGGGTCGCTGTTTGCATGCGCTTTCCGCTTCGTCGACACCGAGTGTGTCCATGACTTCCCTGGGGTGCAGCACGCCGTCCAGCGGTGCGGTGCCGATCACGCCGTCCACATGGCTGAGGAAGATCGGCTGGCGCAGCTGACCGTCCCAGGCGCGGAACGACAGGCGCGGTCCCTTGAAGCCGTCCACCGCCACCGGCCCACCGCGCAGGGCCTTGAGCTGCTGGGCCACCGGCGCCTTGGGCAGGTCCACCAGCACGGTGGCCACGGCACGGCCTGCGATCCAGGCGGCCCAGTCGTGGCCTGTCATGGGGCGCTTGTGTTCCTTCGCAAAGCGGCGCGAAAGCTGTGGCCCGCCGTTGCGCTCCCACAGCGGGTGCCAGGGCACGGCCACCAGGCCGCTGGCGCCCACCACCGGCCGCGGCAACTGCGTGGCGTAGGGCACGGTGCGCGCGAACTCGCCGTCGCTGTCGAGCACCGCCACCACCTCGTGCTCGCGGTCGCTGCCGGTGAGCAGGCGCACATTGCCCAGGTCGCGCTCGCGCGGGTCGCCGGTGAGCTTGAAGGGTTTGGTGGACGTGGCCTTGATGCCGTAGCGCTTGGCCGAGCGGTTGAAGGCCTCCAGCATGGGTGCGTCCCCCGGCAGCGGGCCCTGCAGCACCAGGGCCTTGCGCCAGTTGCGCGCCGCCAGGTACTGCGCCAGCGCGTCGCTGAGCATCGCGCGGCTCGGCACGGTGTGCAGCAGGTGCGCCGCGCACTGCGCGCCGCGCAGCGCGTCGTCGTCGGCCGCGGCGTTGAACACGATGGCGCCGCCCAGCGCGGCCGGCGCCGCCTGCACCAGCGCACGCAATTCGGCGGCCGGCAGGTCGGCCACCACGTGCTGCACCTTGGCGGCCTTCAGCTCGGCCAAGGCCTTGGTCAGGCCCGCGGCGTTGGGCAGCACCACGTCCTTCACCTCCAGCGCGATGCCGGCGGCGTCCAGCTCAAACGCCGAGTCTTCGGCCGCCAGCTGCACGCCGTCGATGGCGCGCCCGGTGGGGTGGCCGGGGTAGGCCTTCTCCAGCCGGCGCGGCGCGTGGCGCGGGTCGCCGTCCAGCGACACCACCGCGATGGTGACCTTGGTGGCGGCCAGCGCTGGAGCAGGCACCGACGCCCACACGCAGGCACACCACAAACCCAAGCCCAGAATGCCGCGGAACCGGCTTTGCCGGGCCGCAGGCATTGCCCCTTGAGGGGCGGAGCGGCCACACGAAGTGGGCAAGCGATGGGGGTGGGCCACAGGCTCTGTCATTTGCTCACAAGAATGGTGTGCGGCACACGCCCGGCCGGCACCGTCTTCAGTGCCTTGCCCGACGCCGTGTCCACCAGCGTCATGTCGTCCGACAGGCCGTTGGCCACGAACAGGGTCTTGCCGTCGGCCGTGAAGCCCAGGCCCCACGCGCGCTTGCCCACCAGCACCTGGTTCTTCACCGCCTTGCTCGCCACGTCCACCTCGGCCACGTGGTTGGCGCGGCCCAGGCCCACCCACATGCTCTTGCCGTCCGGGCTGATGGCCATGCCCACGGGGGTGATGTCGGCCGGGCGCATGCCCTTGACCTCGAACTTGATCTTCTGCTTCTCGGTGTGGGTCTTGGTGTCGACCACGCTCACGGTGGCGTCCAGTTCGTTGGTGACCCACAGCTCGCCGCCGTCGGGCGACATGACGAAGCGGCGCGGGCGCTTGCCGACCTTGATGTTCTTGGTCACCTTCTTCGTGCCCAGGTCGATCACATGGACGACGTTGGCCACTTCGGAGGTCACGTAAGCCGTCTTGCCGTCGGGCGTGACCAGCACACCCTCGGGCTCGCCACCGGTCTTCACTTCAAACACCGGCTTCTTCGTGGCGATGTCGTAGGCGCCCAGCACGCTGTCGTCCTCCACCGACACATAGGCGGTCTTGCCGTCGGGGCTGAGGTCGAACATCTCCGGGCTCTCGCCCAGCGGCACGGTGCCGGCCAGCTTGCCGCCGGCCACGTCCACCACGCCCATGGCGTTGCTGTCGCCGCAGATCACGAAGATCTGCGAACCATCGGCGTTGAACCTCATGTCGCGCGGCCGCTTGCACACGTCGATGGCGCCCTGGCGCTCGCCCGCGGTGTTGAACACGTAGAGCTTGTTGTCCTTCTCGCTGGACACATACACCTTGCTCTCTGCGTGGGCCGGCAGGCTGAAGGCGAGCGAGGCGCCGGCGGCACACAGGGCCGCGGTCAGGGGGCGCAGGGAACGGCGGAATGCGGTGGTACGGACGGCCATGTCTTTGTCTCCTTGGTGTTGTCAAACGGTGAGCGGCCGGGCGGGCATCGCCACGGGCGCGCGATGCCTCTGCAAATTCGGTGCCAGTGGGTCATGGGCTGTTGCGGGAACAGAATTTGCCTGAAGATGCACCGTCCCGAGGGCTCTCCGAGGGACAGGAGACTATCAGGCCCCGCCATGAGACACACCCCGCTGTTCCCAGCGTTCAAAAATGACACAGGGATAACCCTGAGTCGCGACACACCCCAGGCCCGGCACCCGACGCGCCGCGACATCCTGTTCCGGGCGGGTGCGCTGGCCCTGGCGTCCGCCGCACCGCTGGCGAGGGCCCAGGCGCCCTTCCCCAGCAAGCCGCTGCAACTCATCGTGCCCTGGCCCGCGGGCGGTCAGACCGATCTGACGATCCGCATCCTTTGCGAAGAGGCCGAGCCGCTGCTGGGCCAGCCGGTGCTGGTGGTCAACAAGCCCGGCGCGGCCGGCACGCTGGTGGCGCCCGCGCTCAAGGCGGCCGAGGCCGACGGTCACACCATCGGCCAGGTGCCCATCACGGTCTACCGCCACGCACTGATGAACCACGTGCCCTGGGACCCGGTGACCGACCTCGCGCCCATCCTGCAGGTCTCGGGCGTGAGCTTCGGCCTGCTGGTGCCGGCCAGCAGTCCGTTCAAGAGCGCCACCGAGCTGATCGACTGGGCCATCAAACACCCCGGTGAGCTGATCCTGGGCTCTACCGGCATCGGCACCACCGCCCACCTGGCGATGGAAGAGATCCTGCTGCAGCACAACGTGAAGTACGTGCACGTGCCCTACAAGGGCACGGCCGACCAGATGCTGGCCATCGCGGGCGCGCAGATCATGGCGGGCGTCAACTCCACCGGCTTCGCGCCCTGGGTCGAGAAAGGCCAGATGCGCGTGCTCGCCACCTTCAACGCCACGCGCAACCCGCGCTGGCCCGACGCGCCCACCATGCGCGAACTGGGTTATCCGCAGGCGGTCTACACCTCGCCATGGGGCCTGGCCGCGCCGGCCGCCACACCGCCCGCAGTGGTTCAGAAGCTGCACGACGTGTTCCACAAGGCCATGTTCAGTGAGCGCCATGCCAGCGCGCTCGCCCGCTACGATCAGTCGCTCGATTACCTGGGCACGCGCGACTACCGCCAGGCCGTGCTCGCCACCGTGGAACGCGAAAAGAAGCTGCTCGCACGCATGAACCTGCTGGCCAAGACCGCCTCATGACCGAACCCATACCGCCCGCCTTCAACTCCGTGCTGCAGGCCGAGGGCCTGCACAAGGCCTACAACGGCAAACCCGCACTCAAGGGCGTGAGCCTGTCGCTGCAAGCCGGCGAGATGGTGGCGCTGCTGGGCCCCAACGGCGCCGGCAAGTCCACCCTGCTGCAGCTGCTCACCGGTTTGTTCACCCCCGACCAGGGCACGATCACCGTGCTCGGCCACGACATGCGCCAGCAGCCGGCGCGTGCGCTGGCGGGCCTGGGCGTGGTGTTCCAGCAAAGCGCGCTCGACCTGGACCTGACGGTGATGGCCAACCTGCTGTTCCACACCGACCTGCACGGCATTCCGCGCAAGACGGCGCGAGAACGCATCGACGCGCAGCTCGCCGCCATCGGCCTGCAGGACCAGGCCAAGGCCGTGGTGCGCAGCCTCTCGGGCGGCACGCGGCGCAAGGTGGAGCTGGTGCGCGCGCTGCTGCACCGCCCGCGCCTGCTGCTGATGGACGAGGCCACCGTGGGCCTGGACCCGGCCTCGCGCCAGCAGCTGCTGGACACGGTGCGCGGCCTGTGCCGCGACCAGGGTCTGGCGGTGCTCTGGGCCACGCACCTCATCGAAGAAGTGAAGACCGCCGACCGGCTGCTGCTGCTGCACCAGGGCACGGTGCGCTTCGACGGCGCCATCGGCGCCTTCATGGCCGCCGCCGAAGGCCCGGATTTCCAGACAGAGGTATTGAAGGCGCTGCAGAAGCCGGGGCTCTGAACCCCGGCCGGGTTCAGAACGCGTAGCTCACCGTGGCGCCGACACCCCACTGCCGACCCGGCGCCGGCTCGAAGAAGCGGCGGTTGCCGTCGTTGGCGATCACCGAACCGATGGTGGCCTTGTCGGCCAGGTTGTCCACGCGCACGTACTCGCGCAGCTTCCACGCGCCCAGCTTCTGTTCCCAGCCCAGCCGCAGGTTGAACAGCGTGGCCGCGTCGGTGCGGTCGCTGTTCACGTCGTCCACCACCATCGAGCCGCGGTGCACGACCTCCAGCGCGGTCGTGAAGCCGGGCCAGGCGCGCGGCTGCCAGACCAGCTCGCCGAACAGCGTGCGGTTCATCGTGCCGGGAATGCGGTTGCCCTTGGCCACGGTGGCGCCGCTGCTGCTGGCAAAGGCCTGGTCGAAGCGGGCATTCAGCGTGGAGAACGCCAGGTGCGTGCGCCACTCGGGGCTCCACTGCGCGCTGTGCGCCAGCTCGATGCCCGAACGGCTGGTCTTGCCCGCGTTGGTGTAGACCGTGCGCCCGCCGCTGCTGGACGCGACCACGATTTCATCGGTGGTGCCGATGTGGAACAGCGCGGCGTCCAGCCGCTGGCCCTCGCCCAGCTTGGTCTTCAGGCCCAGTTCCACGTGGGTGCTGCGCGCGGACTTGAGATTCAGGTTGGGGCCGCTGCCGTCTGCCGTGTAGGCGATCTCGGTCAGCGTCGGCGTCTCGAAGCCTTTGCCGATGTTGGCGTAGACATTGGTGTCGGGGCTGAGGTGCCGCGTGAGGCCGATCACCGGGTTGGTGGCGGTGAAGCGCGTGCGGCCGCTGTCGTCGGGGTTGCCGTCGCGGATGAAGTGGTCTTCGACCTTGAAGCTCACCCGGTTGGCGCGCAGGCCGGCCACCGCGCTCCAGCCTTCGTTGATCGCCCAGTCGGCCTGGGTGTAGACGCCCGTGCTGTCCACGCTGTCGTCCTCGTCGCGCTTGAGCTCGCCCTGCTCGCCGAAGTTGTTGATGAAGCCGCGGCGGCGCTCGCGCATGCGCTCCACGTCCAGCCCCGCGCTCAGCCGGACCTCGCCCTCGCCCGCCGCGATGCGGCGCGCGTAGCGCAGGCCGGTGCCGCTGTAGCTGCGGTCCAGCTGCACCACGCCGCCCGCCGCTGTGGGCGAGGTCTGCGCCATCAGCGGAATCGAGAGCCGGTTGTCCAGGTCGCGCTGGCCCGCGTAGACCCGCGCCGAGAGTTCGCTCTTGGCATCCAGCTGGTGTTCCGCCACCAGGCCGACCTGGTTCTGCGACACGTCCTTGCCGGCCTTGTAGAGCGTGGCGTTCGCCACCGCCTGGCGCGGGTTGGCTTCGAACTGCTCGCGCGTCAGGCCCAGCGGATCGCCCGATTCGGGCTGGTCGAACGCATTGGCCACCAGGGTAACTTTCGTGGCGTCGCTGGCCGCCCAGCGCAGCTTGGCGTTGGTGTGCTTGCGCTTGGCCGCGCTGTTGACGCGCCAGCCCTCGGTGGAGAAGTCGCTGTGGTCGATCACGTAGTTCAGCGAACCGCTCTGCCCCGCCGCCTGCAGGCCGTAGCGGCGCAGCTGTTCGGATCCCGCATCCACGCTGAAGCGGACCTCGGGTTTTGCCGGTCCGTCGGCGGTGAACACCTGCAGCACGCCGCCGGCCGAGTTGCCGTAGAGCTGGGCCAGCGGACCGCGCAGCACCTCGATGCGCTGGGCCGAGGGCAGGCTGATGGTCGAGGCCTGGCCCTGGCCGTCGGGCATGGTGGCGGGAATGCCATCGACGATCAGCCGTGCGCCACGGATGCCGAAGGGCGAGCGCGAGCCCGAGCCGCGGATCGACAGCTGCAGGTCCTGCGCGTAGTTCTGGCGGTTCAGCACCGTGATGCCGGGCACCCGGGTCATCACCTCGGACAGGTTCACGCGCGGGCCGGCGGCCTCGATGGCGTCCTGGCCGACGGCCTGCACCGAGGCCGGCGCGTCGAAGCTCTGCTGCTCCTGCCGCGAGGCGCTGACGACCACCTCCTGCAGGGTCTGGGCGCCGGCGGTGCCGGCCAGCGCCATGAGCAGCGCGGCGTTCAGGCGCCGCAGGGTGAAAGTGGGGCGTGGGGTCATGGTTCTTGTCTCCGGAAGGGGCCGATCTTCCAACAAGTTCCATGCCATGCGGCCCCGGGCCGCAGGTGTTCAGGAATGGAACAACTCGGCCATCTCCTCGTCCGTGAACACCCGCGAGCGTGTGTGGAAGGCCTTGCCCTCCGGCCCTTCGAGCGAGAAGGTGCCGCCGTGGCCTTCGATCACGTCGATGATCAGCTGCGTGTGGCGCCAGGTGGCGTACTGCGACTTGCTCATGTAGAACTCGCATCCACCGATGGTGCCCAGGAGCACGTCGCCCTGACCCATGGTGATCTCTCCCAGCAGGTAGCAGTTGGCCGCGCTGTTGTCGCAGCAGCCGCCGCTCTGGTGAAACATCAGGCCGGGGCCGTGCTTGGTCTTGAGGAATTCGATCAGCTCCAGCGCCGCTGGCGTTGCAATCACTTTTTCAACCATGTCCGTCTCCTTGTTCTGAAAGCCAAAAGGGGGAAGCGGTTGCCCGCCTCCCCCTTGTGATCCGAAACCCTTGTGGGGATCAGAAGAACCCGAGCTTGTTTTCCGAGTAGGACACCAGCAGGTTCTTGGTCTGCTGGTAGTGACCCAGCATGTTCTTGTGGTTCTCGCGGCCGATGCCCGACTCCTTGTAGCCACCGAAGGCGGCGTGCGCGGGGTAGGCGTGGTAGCAGTTCGTCCACACGCGGCCGGCCTTGATGGCGCGGCCCATGCGGTAAGCCACATTGCCGTTGCGGCTCCACACGCCGGCGCCCAGGCCGTACAGCGAGTCGTTGGCGATCGCCAGGGCTTCGGCTTCGTCCTTGAAGGTGGTCACGGCCAGCACCGGGCCGAAGATCTCTTCCTGGAAGATGCGCATCTTGTTGTGGCCCTTGAACAGCGTGGGCTGCACGTAGTAGCCACCACCCAGGTCACCGGGCAGCTTCGCCTGCTCGCCGCCGATCAGCACCTCGGCGCCTTCGGCCTTGCCCAGCTCCAGGTAGCTCAGGATCTTGGTCAGCTGTTCCTTGGAGGCCTGCGCGCCCATCATGGTGTCGGTGTCCAGCGGGCTGCCCATCTTGATCGCGGCCACGCGCTTGAGCACACGCTCCATGAACTTGTCGTAGATCGACTCCTGGATCAGCGCGCGGCTCGGGCAGGTGCAGACCTCGCCCTGGTTGAACGCGAACAGCACCATGCCTTCGATCGCCTTGTCCAGGAACGAGTCGTCCTTGTCCATGATGTCGGCGAAGAAGATGTTGGGCGACTTGCCGCCCAGTTCCAGCGTGGCCGGAATCAGGTTGTTGGCGGCGGCCTGCGCGATCACGCGGCCGGTGGAGGTGGAGCCGGTGAAAGCGATCTTGGCGATGCGCTTGCTGGTGGCCAGCGGCATGCCGGCTTCGCGGCCGAAACCGTTGACCACGTTCAGCACGCCCGGGGGCAGCAGGTCGGCGATCAGCTCGATCAGGATCAGCAGGCTGATGGGCGTGGACTCGGCGGGCTTGAGCACGATGCAGTTGCCGGCGCCCAGGGCCGGCGGAATCTTCCAGGCGGCCATCAGGATCGGGAAGTTCCAGGGAATGATCTGGCCCACCACGCCCAGCGGCTCGTGGATGTGGTACGCCACGGTGTTCTCGTCGATCTCGGAGATGCCACCTTCCTGCGCACGCAGGGCACCGGCGAAGTAGCGGAAGTGGTCGATCGCCAGCGGGATGTCCGCGTTCAGGGTTTCGCGGATCGGCTTGCCGTTGTCGATGGTCTCGGCGTAGGCCAGCAGCTCCAGGTTGGCTTCCAGGCGGTCGGCGATTTTCAGCAGCAGGTTGCTGCGGGTCGTCACATCGGTCTTGCCCCAGGCTTCGGCCGCGGCGTGGGCGGCGTCAAGGGCGAGCTCGACGTCTTCCGCGGTGGAACGGGCGGCCATGGTGTAGGGCTTGCCCGTCGTGGGCGTGATGACCTCGAAGTACTCGCCCTTGACCGGAGGCGTCCACTTGCCACCGATGAAGTTGTCGTACTTGGGCTTGTAGGTGATCTTGGCGCCTGCGGCGCCGGGAGCTGCGTAGATCATGTGTCGTCCTCTGAAAGGGGTGGTTGTGAACAAAGCCGGATCGGCTGACCTGTCTGTTCACAACATCCGTGCCACACGGCCGGTGTGGCTCAATCTGAGACAACTGCTCACTTTTTTGACAGCACAATCCGAAGGGTTGCGCCATTCAGGCCCAGCAGTGCGCGCACTGCGTCAAGCTGCCACGGCACACCTGTTCATATGAACCACGCTGCCAAAGTTGGCCAGCGTGTCAGCCCGCCAGGCCCACCACCAGCGCGCTGGAAACCATCGTGGCCCAGGCCCGCTGCCCCTTGCGCGCGGCGAACGGGTGATCCGCAAAGCCCACCCACTGGCCGCCACCGTCCAGCGAGAGCACCACCTCGTCACGTCCCTGCCCGCGCGCGAGACGCTCGATGCGGCCGTGCAACACACACTGGCCAGGCGCGTCCTCCACCTCACCACGGCCGATGCGCACCGCCGTCGCCTTGCACAGCACCAGCACCTCCAGCCCCGCGGCCAGCGCCAGCAGATCGGCGCTCTCGCGCGTGATGCTGGACGTCAGCAGCGCCTGCCCCGGCGTGCGCAAGCGGACCAGCACAGCGGGGTCGTCAGGCCCCAGCGGCTCCACCGCCTCCACGCGGCACGGCAGCTGGTTGCGCATGCTGGTGCGCAGGCCCAAGCCCATCGGCAAGGCGGCGCCGCCGGAGAACCGCAAGAGCACCGCCGCCCGCGCCCGCGCCAGCTCGTCCGCCAGGGAGAGCAATTGCAGGCCCTGCTGCGTGATGCGCGCCCCGCCACCGCCCGAACCGCCCACCGTGCGTTCCACCAGCGTCTGCCCACTGAGGTTGCTCAGCGTGTCGATGGCCTGCCAGGCCGCCTTGTAGCTGATGCCCGCGTCGCGCGCGGCCTGCGAAATGGAACCGGTCTCTGCCACGCGGCGCAGGACTTCCAGGCGCTTGTCGGCGGGGGCGTGGCCCAGGGCTTCGGAGAGTGAGGCGTGAGGGGCGGTGGCGGTCATCGCTGAATTGTTCCATGCAGCGGTGTCGCGGGAGGGCTGGGGGCCTGAGTCTGGTCAAGGCAGTCTGCTGTCACCCGTAGCGTCCGACTCAATGACCGCTGATACAGCAGTGCAACGCTTGCCTTGGCTGGCGCAAATGTGTCCGAATCCTCAAATTGCCTTCTGCGCCCTGCAGGAGCGATCAGCTCCAAGGAGCGTCAGCGCCCATGCCGCCAATTCAGACACGCGCATTTCCTTCATATGACGGACTCAGTCGCACCGTTTCGCCAACAATGAGCAAGCCCGGTCGTGGACCATACGGAGGAGCGATCTCGACCAACAGGCGCAAAGGGTGGGCCAGTACACGCTGTGTAGGTCGGGTACCGTCTTGGACGATGGCCGCAGGTGTGTCGGGCGGTAGTCCATGGGCAATCAAGGCCTGGGCGATCTGCGCCAGTCGCTGAACGCCCATGTAGAACACCAGAGTCTGCCCCGCGCGCGCCAGAGCCTGCCAGTCGTGGCTGGCCTGGGCGTCCGCCAGATGGCCCGGCAGAAACACGCAGCTGGCCGCCAGGTGGCGGTGTGTCAGCGGAATGCCCGCGGCGGCCGAACAGCCGCTGGCCGCCGTCACACCGGGCACCACCTCGAACGCAATGCCGGCCGCCTGTAGCGCCAGCACTTCCTCGCCACCGCGTCCGAACACGAAGGGGTCGCCGCCCTTGAGGCGGACGACGCGCAGGCCCTGGCGCGCATGCGCCACCAGCAGCGCATGGATCTCCTCCTGAGGGACGGCGTGGTGTCCCAGGGCCTTGCCGACGTACACCCGCCGGGCGGTGGCCGGGATCAGCGCCAGCACATCCTCGGCGATCAGCCGGTCGTGCACCACCACCTGGGCCTGTTGCAGCCGGTTCAGCGCGCGCAGCGTCATCAGGTCGGCCGGTCCCGGCCCGGCACCAACGATGCAGACCGAGCCAGCGGCCGGTGTCTCACTCGCCATCGATGACCCCCGGTCCCTGGTGGAACACCAGATCAGCGACCACCTCTCCGCCCACGAGGTGCTGCCGGATGATGCGGTCCATGTTGTCGGGGGTCACGCCGTGGTACCAGGTGCCGTCGGGCTGAACGCACAGGATGGGGCCACCCTTGCAAGCCGCAAAACAGCTCACGCGGCTGCGCTTGACGCGCTGCGCGCCCTCGTGCAGCCCGGCGGCCTTGAACTTCTCGCCCAGGCTGTCGAACAGGGCCTGCGCCGCGCCGTCCTGCGTGCAGCGCGTGCCGGTGCAGACCAGCAGGTGCCGGCGGTAGTCGCCGATGCGGGGTTTTTCCGTGCTGCTCATGCCTCGGTTTCCTCGGTGCCGGCCTCGGCCGGTGCGTGTTCGTCGGGTGCCGCCAGCACCTGTTCGATGTAGTCGGCGGGCAGGCGGTGTCGGCTGGCGAGTTCGGCCAGGCCCGCGCCGGCTGCGTGCTCGGCCCGCAGCCCCTCGATCCAGCCCAGCAGGCCGCTGGAGAGCGAGCGGCCGGCTTTTTCGCCCTCGCGGGTCTCGAAACCCTGGTCCACGTCGTACTTGTTGGCGTAGCCGCGCGGGGTGACCATCAGTCCGGCACGCAGGAAGGTGCTGCTGTTGCCGATCAGCACGGTGCTGAGCATGCCGATGTCCTGTTCGGCCATCTGGTCCAGGGTGGTGTGGACGATGTGCTGGCGTCGGCGGTAGGCGCTCTTGACGATCGCCACCGGCGTGTCCGCCCGGCGGTGGCGCAGGAAGAGGCGCTGCGCTTCGACGATCTGGCGCGTGCGGCGGCCGCTCTTGGGGTTGTAGAGCGCCACCACGAAGTCGGCGGCAGCAGCCGCGTCCAGGCGCCGGGCGATCACCGGCCAGGGTGTCAGCAGGTCGGACAGCGAGATGGAACAGAAGTCGTGCGTCAGCGGCGCACCGACCAAAGCCGCGCAGGCGTTGATCGCCGAGGCCCCGGGCACGATCTCCACTGCCACGTCGTCTTCCGGTGTCCAGCCAGCCTGGAACAGCACCTCGTAGGTCGGGCCGGCCATGCCGTAGACGCCGGCGTCGCCCGACGAGATCAGCGCCACCTTCTTGCCCGCACGGGCCGCTTCCAGCGCATGCACGGCGCGGTCCAGCTCTTCGGTCATGCCCTTGCGCACGACCTCCTTGCCGTCCAGCAGGTCGGCCACCAGCTTGATGTAGGTGACATAGCCCACAACCACATCGGCCTCGGCGATGGCGGTGCGCGCACGCGCGGTCATGTGGTCGGTGTGACCGGGGCCGATGCCCACCAGGCTGATGCTGCCGGCCGTGCCGGTGGTGCCCGCGTCGCGCGGGGGAGTGACAGAGGTGTCGGTGGTCATTTCGTTCCTTGTGACAAGCGAGCGTTGAATGGCAAGGCGATCAGCCCTGCGGCAAGTGTTCCGGTGTGGCGCAACCGCCGGTGTTCCAGGACGGGTCCCAGCCGTTCTCGGTGAACACGGCCGACATCGGACGCGCCTGGCGCCACTGTTGCTGGATGAGCATGGGTGTGTCGTAGAAGCGGTCCACCGGACCGATGCACAGCAGGCCCAGCGGCGCCGCGCCCTCGGGCAGCGCCAGCAGCCTGCGCAGGTCGACAGGCTCGAACAGCGACACCCATCCGAGACCGAGGTTTTCGGCGCGTGCGACCAGCCAGAGGTTCTGGACGGCGGCGCCTGCCGAGCACCAGGCCATTTCGCTCGCCAGCGTGCGGCGACCGAACAGCGTGCCGTCGTCTGGCGCCAGCACCAGGGCCCACAGTTCGGCGCACTCGCGCACGCCTTCCACCTTCAGTGCCAGGAACTCGGCTGCACGGGCCCCCATGGCCTGCGCGGTGCGCATGCGCTCCTCGTCCACGGTGGAGGCCAGCCGCTCGCGCAACGCGGGGTCGGTGATGCGCAGCACGCGCAGCGGCTGCATCAGGCCCACCGACGGAGCGGCGAGCAGCGCCGACTGCAGGCGTGCCCGGACGTCCCCGCCGATCTGTGCACCGGCAGTGAAGTGGCGCATGTCGCGCCGCACCTGCATCAGCGACTGAATGGCTTCCCGCTCGGCGGCCGTGAAGCGGCGGTCGGGATCGGCATGGGCCATCAGTGGCGGGGTCGCCGCGCGAGGCTCCACCCGCGCCACCGACACCGTGGCGTTGCGCCCGTCTTCGCCGCGCAGCCGGTGTTTCTCGACGCACAGGGCCAACGCCTCGGTGGTGCCCGCAGCGAGCAAGGCGGCGGCTTCGGACACCGAGGGGGTGCCGGTGTGGCGGCGCACGGTCTCCGACGGGTGGGGAACGACTACCTCGGCCAGCTGGGTGGCGGGGTAGAAGTGCAGCGGCCAGCCGGCCTGCGCCGCCAGCGCCAGCAGCCCGGGCTCGTCGGCCTTGAGCGTGATGCTGCCCACGCCGGTCACCTGTCGGCGTTGAAGACCGGCCATGGCCAGGGCTTCGTCGACCGCGCGCTCCAGCGTGGCCAGCGGCGTGCCGCGGTCGCAGCCAATGCCCAGGGCCACCTTCATGCCGCGGCCCCGGTGGTGGCGCTGGTGCCCGCGGCCTGTGGCGGGCGGTACACCACCAGCCGTTCGTGCAGCGTCTGCCACAACGCTTCGCCCACCGGGCGGTGGGTGATCCACAGCACCGCCTGGTAGCGACCCAGGTCGACGTCTTCCAGACAGGTGTGGCGGTGGATGTTCTGCGGCAGTGGCGTGGGCCGGGTCCACCAGTGCGGGCTGCCGGCCTCCTGCACCAGGGCGACCGGTTCTTCGTTGACCACGGCGGCGGACACCCGGGTGATGTTGATCTTGGGGGCCTCGACACGCCAGCCCAGCTCGCGGCCCAGGATGTCCACGGGAATGGTCTTGCCCACGTCCGACGCGGTGGTGAGCACCGCCGTGGCACCCAGCAGCGCGGCCACGGTCTCGGCCATGGCGTTGGCGCCGCCCACGTGGCCCGAGAGCACGGGAATGACGAACTGGCCGGCGTCATCCACCACCAGTACGCCGGGGTCCTCGTCCTTGCTCTTCAGGTGCGGTGCGATCAGCCGCACCACTGCACCCAGTGAGACGAAGAACACGATCTGGTCGAAGGCCTGGAAGAGCGACCCGATCTGGTCCTTGAACGCACCCTCGTAGGCCTGCACCGGGTTGGAAAGGCCCTGGGTGGCGTCGGTGAACTTGGCCGTGACACAGAGCGACGCCTGCGGCAACTGCCGCGCCAGCGTGGCCGCCTGGGCAACGCCGTGCTTGGTGATGGCGACCAGGCAGACGCGGGGAGGTGCGTTGGTGATGTCCGGGTTCATGGGGCGGTCTCCAGTGGTGGCGGACCGCTCTTTTTCAGGCAGCCCTTGATGCGCTCGCCGCGCACGCGGCGGGGGTTCTTCACGATCAGCAGCGAGAGGTAGCTGACCTTGCTGCCGCGCAGCGTGAGCAGTTCGGGGCCGGACAGCCGGCGCTCGTCCAGCGCGCCCACACGCTCCACGAAATGCGCGCCGCCCAGCAGGTCGCGCGCCTGCAGCCAGTCCAGCAGGTCCTCGATCAGCGGCTTGATCTTCATCAGCACGAGGGTGTCGAAGTCGGGCAGCAGCCGGTCAACCGCGCCCACGCCGTAGGCGGCCGGCACGATGGCCACTGTGTCGTCCTGTTCGGCAAAGGGTTCGCCGACGTCGGCGCAGGCGGCGGTGAAGGAGTTGACGCCGGCGATCACTTCAACGGACACGCGCTGGTCCAGCCCACGCAGGGTGCGCGCCAGGTGGCCGAAGGTGGCGTAGGTGGACGCATCGCCTTCCACCAGGAACAGCACGTCGCGCCCGGCCTGCAGCCAGGGCAGCACGGTGTGCGCGGCCTTCAGCCAGGCGCGCGCCAGCTTCTCGCCGTCGTGCGTCATCGGGAACAGCAGCGGCGTGTGGGTCTCGGGCGGCGCCAGCCCGGCGCGCTGCACGATGTCCAGCGCATAGCTGGGCGTCTTGCCGCTGCGCACCGGGTAGACCCAGATGGCGTCGCGGCGCTGCAGCGCGGCCCAGGCCGCGCGGGTGATCAGGCCGGGATCGCCCGGGCCGAGCGAGATACCGTGCAGGGTGCCCATGCGGGGGGCGATGGGGGGGGCAAGGTCAGCCATGCGCCGTCTCCTCCGCCGCCACCACCGGCCCGTGTTCGCCGTGGCCCATGGGGCCCACGCCGGCGCACACCAGCCACACCGGATTCTCGGCGGCCATGCGGTGCATGTGTAGGATGGGGCGGCTGCGCGCGGCCTGCAGCTGCAGCACGTCCCAGTCGGCGTTCAGCTGCTGCAGGGCCTGGGTGGCGGTGGCCAGGTTCTCCAGTGTCACGAAGTTCATCACCAGCCGGCCCTGCGGCCGCAGGCGCCGCAACACCTGCGCGATCAGACCGGCCAGCTCGCCGCCCGAGCCACCGATGAACACCGCGTCGGGGTCGGGCCAGTCCTCCAGGCCCTCGGGCGCCTTGCCGTGCTGCAAGGTGTAGTTGCTGACGCCGAAGGCCGCGTGGTTGCGCCGGGCGATGGCGTGGTCGGCCTCGTTCTTCTCGATGGCGAACACATGGCCCTGCGGGCACAGGCGGGCGGCTTCCAGACCCACCGAGCCGCTGCCGGCGCCGATGTCCCAGACCACGCTGTCGGTGCGCAGCTGCAGCCGCGCCAGGCTGACGGCGCGCACCTCCTGCTTGGTGATCAGGCCCTTCTCGGGCTGGCGCTGTTCGAAGGCACTGTCCGCCAGACCGAAGCGCACCGGCTGTGGCCGCGGCCGGGTGCGCCACAGCAGCACCACGTTCAGCTCGGCAAAGCGCATGCGGGCCGCGTCGGCGGGGCTGAGCTGCGCATGCACCTGTTCGTTGGCCTGCAGCAGGTTTTCGGCCACGGCCATGTGGAAGTCGCTGCCCAGACCTTCGGCGAGCAGCAGGCGGGCGATGCGGTCGGGGCTGTTCGCCGGGCTGGTCAGCAGCAGCAGGCGCTGCTCGGCGCGCAGGGCCTGGGCCAGCGCGTACAGGCCGTGTGTGGGCGGGGCGCCGCGCTGCCACTCGCCGGCATCGGCGGCGTGCGCAGAGACGATGCGCGCATCCTGCCAGGCCAGACCGACGCGGGCGCAGGCCAGTTGCAGCGTCGACAGGTTGGGCAGGATCTCCAGCGCGTCCAGGCACAGGTGCTGGGCCAGGTAGGGCGCGATGCCGTGGCACAGCGGGTCGCCGGTGGCCAGCACCACGCAGGCCTGGTGGGCCTCGCGCGCCGCGCGCACCCAGCCGGGCACGGCCTTCAGCCGGCCTGTCAGGTCGTGGGTGACGGCGCCGGCCTTGAGCGTGTGCCGGAACAGCGCCAGCGTGCGCGCGCCGCCGATCACCACGTCGGCCGTGCGCAGGTGGGCCAGCGCGGTGGCGCCGAGGCTGGCCACGCCGTCGTCGAGCACGCCGATCACGCGGCAGCGGTTGGGATCGTGGGAGGGAAGATCGTTCATTCGGTGTCGAAGTCGGAGTGGTGGGTGTGGCCGATGCCGGTGCGGCCGGCCGTGGCGGGGCGGGGTCGCGCCTCGGCGGGGGCCGAACGCACGTCGGCCACCGGCTGACCGCTGAAGTCGCACACCAGCACGCGCAGCGCAAAGGCGTGGCCGTAGCGCTCGGGCGCGGTCAGGGTGTCGATGGCGCGCTGCGCCAGCGCCTGGTGAAAGGCCGGGCCCAGGCCGCGTTCGACCATCAGCTCGGCGCCGAAGCGCGCGGTCTCGGCGGCCGCGATGGCCGCGCAGTCCTCGGCCGTGGCGCCGATCTGTCGGGCGATGTCGGCGACCAGGTCGGTGTCCACCACGTTGCGGTTGGCGTGGGTGATGGTTTCGCCCTGGGCGATCTTGGTGAGCTTGCCCACCATCACGCCCAGCACCACCTCGGGCAGGCCCTGGACCACCACCTCGTCGAGCGCGTAGCGCAGGAAGTCGCCCATCTGCACGAAGCAGGCGGCGGGCAGGCCAGGGCGTTCCGCACGCAGCGTCTGCATGGCAAAGGTCTCGGTGCGGCCGCCGGTGGTCAGCGCCACCACGCCGTGGTCCAGTGTGGCCGCCACCTGGATGCCCTGCACCACACTGGCCCGCCAGGCGGCGGTGGAATAGGGTTTGACGATGCCGGTGGTGCCCAGGATGCTGATACCGCCCAGGATGCCCAGCCGCGCGTTGGTGGTCTTCTTCGCCATCTCCTGGCCGCCGGGCACGCTCACCGTGACTTCCAGCCCGTGCTGCGCGAGCAGGCGCGGCGCGGCCTCGTGCAGGTTGTCGGCGATGTTCTGGCGCGGCACCGGGTTGATCGCCGGCCCGCCCACCGCCAGCCCCAGGCCGGGCAGCGTCACCGTGCCCACGCCGTCGCCGGCCACGAAGCTGATCTCGCCCGCTTGGCCGGGCAGCAGCCGCAGGTCCACCGTGAGGTGGGCGCCGTCGGTGCAGTCCGGGTCGTCGCCCGCGAACTTCACCACCATGGCGTGGGCGCTGTGCGCATCGCAGCGCCCGTCGTGCACGGCAAAACGCACGCGCTGACCGTTGGGCAGCAGGCTCTCCATGGCATCGGGCACCGCACCGGTTTCCAGTCCCTGTGCGGCGGCCCGGGCGGCCGCGGCCGCGCAGGCGCCGGTGGTGAAGCCGGTGCGGGTGCCGCGCGGGGTGGTGCTTTCCATTCAGGCGCCCTCGGCGCGTTGCTGCGCCTCGGCCAGCGCCAGCAGCGCGTGCAGGGCGGCGACCACCAGGGTGGAGCCGCCCTTGCGACCGCGGATGACGATCCAGGGCACGTCGGTGATCTGCGCCATCAGGTCTTTCGACTCTGCGGCCGACACGAAGCCCACCGGCATGCCGACCACCAGGGCCGGGCGCACGCCATCCTCCACGATCAGCCGCACGAGTTCGATCAGCGCGGTGGGCGCGTTGCCGATGCCGACGACGGCGCCCTGCAGCAGGCCCAGGCGGTGTGCCTTGCGCATGGCCTGCACGGCGCGGGTGGTGTTCTGTGCCTGCGCCTGCGCAATCACGTCGGCGTCGCTGATGAACTGGTGCGTGGCCATGCCGAAGTGCGCCAGGCGCGGCCGCGACAGGCCCGAGCAGATCATCTCCACATCGGCCACCACGGGGGTGCCGCCGCGCAGCATCGCGGCCACGCCCGCACGCACCGCGTCGGGGTGGAAGTCGGTCAGGCCGTTGAACTCGAAGTCGGCGTTGGCGTGGATCATGCGCCGCACGATCGGCCATTGGTCTTCGCTGTAGCCGTGCGGGCCGGCCTCGGCGTCGATGATGGCGAAACTGTCGTGCTCGATGGCCTGGCCGGCGTCGGTGAGCTGCTCGGTGACGGTGTTGACGGTGCTCATGCAGGTTGCACCTGTGCGGTGTGCGGATGCACATGCACGGCGGTGTGCGTGTGCTCGTGCGAATGCCCGTGGCCCAGGTCGTGCGCGATCTCGCGGTAGCTGCAGCCGTCGCAGGGCAGCCGGCTGTCGGGTACGCCGGCCAGCAGGTCGTGCACGCGCTGTTCCAGCAGACCGAAGATTTCCTTCTCGAAGCCGAAGTGCGTGCCGCAGGCAAAACGGATCTGCGGGTATTGCGCGCGCAGGTGGTCCACCTGGCGGTGGATGCGCTGCATCAGCGTGCCGGTGTAGAGGTAGTAGGGCAGCACCACCACCTGCCGCAGACCGATCAGCGCCTGGCGCTGCACCACGCGCTCCAGCCGCGGCCAGGTGATGCCGGTGAAGGCCAGGTCCACCAGCTCGTGGTCGCTGTCCTCCTGCAGCCAGCGCGCCATCCGTGCCATGTCGCCGTTGGCACCGCGGTCCGACGAACCCCGGCCCAGCAGCACCACGCCGGTGGTGGTGGGGTCGGGCATGTCCAGCGAGGCCATGGCCTGGCGCAGGCGGCGCTTGAGGATGGCGAGGATGGGGTCGCAGGCGCTCAGGTGCGGGCCGTAGAGGAACTCGACGTCGGGTGCGTGCCCGCGGGCGTGCTCGATGGCTTCGGGAATTTCCATCTTGGCATGGCCGGCGGCGTTCAGGATCAGCGGCAGCACCAGCACGCGGCGCGACGACTGCGCCGCGGCCAGCAGGCCGTCGTGCAGCGAGGGCGCGGCGAATTCGATGAAGCAGACCTCGATGCGCCAGGCCGGTTGGCGGGTGCGCCACTGGTCGACGAAGTCGCGGATTTCCTGGTTGCCGGAGTCCTCGCGCGAGCCGTGGCCCACCAGCAGGATCGTGGTGTCGTTCATGTCGTGGCTTTCCTGAAGCGGTGTGTGAAGCCCGGGTCGTAGAGCCGGGACCTGGTCAGCTCGGGCCAGTGGCGCGCGCCCAGCGTGGGGCTGGCGATCACCATGGCCTGGCTGACGATGCCGGCGTCGCGGCACTGTTGTTTGATGGTGGCCAGCGTGCCGCGCACGATGCGCTCCTCGCCGGGCCAGCTGGCCTTGTGCACCACCAGCACCGGCGCGTCGTCGGGCCAGCCGGCCTGGCGCAGACCGGCCTCCACCTTGTGCAGCAGCGTGATGGACAGGAAGATGCACAAGGTCGTGCGGTGCGCCGCGAGCGCCGCCAGGTCCTCGCCGTCGGGCATGGGCGTGCGGCCCTCCACCCGCGTGAAGATGGTGGTCTGCGTGACCTCGGGCAGGGTGAAGCTCTCGACCGCCGCCGCCGCCGAGGCCATGGCCGAGGACACGCCCGGCACCACCTTCACCGGCACACCGGCCGCATCCAGCGGCTGCACCAGTTCGATGAGCGTGCCGTAGAGGGCCGGGTCGCCGGTCTGCAGGCGCACCACGGTGTCGCAGCGCGCCGCGTTTGCGATCAGCCAGGCCGACATCTGCTCCAGCGTCATGTCCTTGCTGTCGGCGATGAGGCAACCCGGCGGTGCCCAGCGGGTGGCCGCCTCGTTCACCAGCGAACCGGCGAACAGGAGGGCCCCCGCACGCGCGATCAGGTCGCGCCCCTTGACCGTGACCAGGTCCGGATCGCCCGGACCCGCCCCCACAAACCAGACCGTTCCTAGGCCCATGCTGCGCCCCCGGTCAGGCGGCCTGGTGCAGACGGCGCTCCACCACCGCGCTGCCCTGCAGGCCGCGCAGCGTCTTGGCCAGTGCGAGCACGGCCAGGTCGATCAGGGGCTCGGCCAGCACCACGCTCATGTAGGCGGCGCCGAAGCTGCCGATGCTCACCAGGTTGTCGACGCCCAGGCCACGCCCATAGAGCGCCCAGAAACCCACCCACAGCACGATGCCGCCCTGGTAGGCCAGGGACAGCTTCAGGGCCTGTCTGTAGCGCAGGTCCACATAGGCCATCTGGTCGGGAATCACGCGCCGTGCCAGCGCCGCGGTGGCGAACAGCGGTACCAGCAGCGTGGTCAGGTTCATGCCGTACTGCGGCAGGTCGAAGGGTGCGAAGAACAGGCCCTGGACCAGCAGGCCGCCGGCCAGCCCGATGGCCGCTGGTGCCGCGCCGAACAGCAGCATCAGCGTGGTGCCCAGGATCAGATGAACCTCGGACACGCCCACCGGGTGGTGCGGCAGCACCTCGAAGAAGCAGAACACCAGCGCCGTCGCCAGCAGGGCCCGCAACAGCAGGGCCGCTGCGCCGTCCTTTCTGAACGTGTCGGCCGACAGTTTGGCCGTGTAGCCGATGCAGGCGGCCGCGGTGGCGTAACTCAGGGCGAGCTTGGCCCCGTCCACCAGACCTGGTTCGATGTGCATGAAGTGACTCCTTGGGTTGGATGCGTTGGACACAACGCGGTTGAAAAGTCGGCAAAGACCCAAGGGAGAGGCGAGGACAGGTTCCAGCGGCGAACGGGCAGCCCCCGGCGAGCGCACGCGCAGGCGCAGGCGCTGGCACAGACTCGCAAAAACATGCGAAGGGACGACATGAGGACACCGGCGAAGACCCCTCACCGCCTTCCCCGACGGTGTTTGGGTAATGCGGCTGCGCTTTGGGGCGCAGCCTCCTTGTTGGCCGGTATCCGGGCTGGCAGAGCGTTTCCCAAAGCCTTCCCGGTGTGACCCAGTGGCGAAATTTTGAGAAATGGGGGCCTTGGCAATGCCTTGGACCACCCGTCTGCTTACCGTTGCGGGGGCAGCGCAGGTTAGGTTCGTCCGTGTGGGACTCGCCCTCCTGCTTCCCGTTGAACTGCAATGCCTGAACAGCACTGCGAGCACCAACAGTTTTTATTCTATACCCCGAAAAACAGCTCAAGGCCTTTTGAGGGGCGACGTTGCGATATCAGATCCCGTGCATCGGGACATAGAGCACCTGAGAGCCATTCGTCGTAGATGACATGGGCACTCTGAATTCCAATGCTGCGATCTTGAAGCAAGGGTGCTGGGTGAGTACTGTTTCGCGGCTGAGCGGCACCCTCGGGATCAGTGCCATCACACAGGTGGGCGCAACTTGCTTGTTGCCGATTCATCCCAAGGTGAAGCTCGTCTTTGGACAGGACCGCTGAAGGTATTTGAATGACCGCCTCGTCTACCAAAGCAGTCCTGGAGCGGATACCCCCGAACCACGGCAATCGCTGCTTTGCCGCCAATGACACGGCGGCCTTGCTCCTCAGCCACCGCCCTGGGAACCTCTGACGCCACCCCGATGCGACCGCCGCGCCTCCCGCAGCATGAACAGGTAAAGCCCCTCCACCTTCTCCCGCGCCCATGGCGTCTTGCGCAGGAACGTCAGGCTGGACTTGACGCTCGGGTCGATCGCGAAGCAGCGGATGGGGATGCGCCGCGCAAGCTCGTCCCAACCGTAGTGCGCCTCCAGTGCGCGGACCATGGCCTCGAGGGTCACGCCGTGGAGGAGGTTGCGGGGCTGTTCGGCCGGCGGTGGTGCGTCTGTCATGCCGCGATTCTGCCCGGCTGGCCACGCGCTACACTCGCTATTCCATTTTGGGATAACGATCCCCGCCACCATTCCGCTTCACACCGAGGTGCCCATGCGTCTGCTGCTCTCTGCCCTTTCCGTCCTGCTGTGCACCGCGTTCACGCACACCGCCGCCCACGCCGCCGAAGCCCAGGTGGCCGTCGCTGCCAACTTCGCCGAGCCGATCAAGGCCATCGCCGCGGTACTGCAGAAGACCAGCGGCCACACGCTGAAGATCTCCACCGGTGCGTCGGGCGCGTTCTACACGCAGATCAAGAACGGCGCGCCGTTCGACGTCTTCCTCTCGGCCGACAACGAGCGCCCCGAGATGCTGGAGAAGGACGGTCTGGCGCAGTCGGGCACGCGCTTCACCTACGCCACCGGCAAGCTGGTGCTGTGGTCGGTCAAGCCCGGCCGGGTCGATGGCCAGGGCGCGGTGCTCAAGGCGTCAGACCTGGGCAAGGTGGCCTTCGCCAACCCCAAGACCGCGCCCTATGGCGCCGCCGCGCTGCAGGTGCTGGACAAGCTGGGCCTGAAGGACGCGCTGGCGCCGAAGCTGGTGCAGGGCGAGAGCATCGGCCAGACCTTCAACTTCGTGAAGACCGGCAACGCCGACGTGGGCTTTGTGGCGATGTCGCAGGTGCTGGAAGGCGGCCAACTCAAGGGGGGGGCGATGTGGGTGATTCCGCAGACCCATTACGACGCCATCCGGCAGGACGCGGTGTTGCTCAAGCGGGGAGCGAACAACGAGGCTGCGAAAGAGCTGTTCAAGCTGCTGCAGAGCCCGAACATCAAGGACCTGATCCGCAGTTACGGCTACGACCTCTGACATGTTCCTCACCCCGGACAACCTCCAGGCGCTCTGGTTGACCTTCAAAGTCGCTGCGCTGACCACGCTGATCCTGTTGCTGCTGGGCATGCCGCTGGCGTGGTGGCTGGCGCGCTCGCGCAGCTGGGTGGCCAGGCCCGTGGGCGCGCTGGTGGCGCTGCCGCTGGTGCTGCCGCCGTCGGTGCTCGGGTTCTATCTGCTGGTGGGGCTGGGGCCGAACGGGCCCATCGGCGCCTGGATGGTTTCCATGGGCCTGCCCACCCTGCCCTTCACCTTCACCGGGCTGGTGGTGGCCTCGGTGTTCTATTCGCTGCCGTTCATGGTGCAGCCCATCCTCAACAGCATGCAGGCCCTGGGCGAGCGGCCGCTGGAGGCGGCGGCCACGCTGCGCGCCTCACCGCTGGACCGCTTCTTTCATGTGGTGCTGCCGCTGTGCCGGCCGGGCATCGTGACCGGCTGCATCATGAGCTTCGCGCACACGGTGGGCGAGTTCGGTGTGGTGCTGATGGTGGGCGGCAACATCCCGGGCGTGACGCGGGTGGTGTCGGTGCAGATCTTCGACCACGTTGAGGCGCTGGAGTATGCCGACGCCCACCGGCTGGCGGCGGTGATGCTGGTGTTCGCGTTCGTGGTGCTGATGACGCTGCAGGTCTACAACGCGCGGCAGGCGCGCCGGGTGCGCACCTCATGAGCAAGACCACACTGACCCTGAACGCCCGCCTGGACCGGGGCGACTTCGCGCTGGACGTGCGGCTGGCCCTGCCGGGCCACGGCATCACCGCGCTGTTCGGCCCCTCGGGCAGTGGCAAGACCACCTGCCTGCGCGTGCTCGCCGGGCTGGAACGCCAGGCCACCGGCGCGGTGGTGGTGGCCGGCCAGACTTGGCAGGACAGCGCGCGCGGCGTGTTCCTGCCCACGCACCGGCGCGCGCTGGGCTATGTGTTCCAGGAGGCCAGCCTGTTCGACCACCTGACGGTGGAGGGCAACCTGCGCTTCGGCTTCGACCGCACACCGGCCGCGCAGCGCCGGCACGACTGGCGCCACGGGCTGGAGCTGCTGGGCATCGGCCACCTGCTGCAGCGCCGGCCGCACGAGCTCTCGGGCGGCGAGCGCCAGCGCGTGGCCATTGCCCGCGCGCTGGCCACCAGCCCGCAGCTACTGCTGATGGACGAGCCGCTGGCCGCCCTGGACACGGCGCGCAAGGCCGAGATCCTGCCCTGGCTGGAGCAGCTGCACGAGGCGCTGGACGTGCCGGTGGTCTATGTGACGCATTCGCTGGACGAGGTGGCGCGGCTGGCCGACCACGTGGTGTTGCTCGAAGAGGGCCGGGTGCTGGCCGACGGCCCGCTGGCCCAGATGCTCACGCGCAGCAACCTGCCGCTCGCGCGCGGTGACAGTGCGGTCTCGGTGCTGCAGGGCCACTGCAGCGGCTATTCGCCCGCGGACCAGCTCGCGGTCTACGACATCGACGGTGGGCAATTGCTGCTGCCGCAGTCGCGCCAGGGCGTGCCACAGCCTGGCACGCGCGCGCGCCTGCACATTCAGGCGCGGGATGTGAGCCTGTCGCTGGTGATGCCTGCGCAGACCAGCGTGCTCAACGTGCTGCCGGCGGTGGTGGACAGCCTGACGGACAACGCCCCGGCGCAGGTGGTGGTGAGCCTGCGCCTGGGCGCCGACGGCCAGGGCGCCACCCTGCTCTCTCGCATCAGCAGCCTGTCGGCCCGGCGCCTGGCGCTGGCGCCGGGTCAGCTGGTCTACGCCCAGATCAAGGGCGTGGCGATGGTGCGCTGAGGCGCACTGTCATTTCGTGGCGTTCGGAAAGAACAGCTGCTCGCCGCCGATCTTGTACTCGGCGATGGCCTTCTGGCCGGCGGGGCCGGTGACCCAGTCGACAAACTTCTGGCCGTCGGCCGTCTTCACCTGCGGGTGCTTGGCGGCGCTCACCAGCATCACGCCGTACTGGTTGAACAGGCGCTTGTCACCTTCCACCAGAACGGCCATGTCGGCGCGGTTCTTGAAGTTGAGCCAGGTGCCGCGGTCGGCCAGCACGTAGGCTCCGCTGCTCGCGCCGATGTTCAGGGCCGGGCCCATGCCGCAGCCGCATTCCTTGTAGCCGCTGCCCTTGTTGGCATCGGTGTCGGTCATCTTCCAGAAGCGCAGCTCGGCCGCGTGCGTGCCGCTCTTGTCGCCGCGCGAAACGAAGGGCGCATTGGCGGTGGCGATCTTCTTGAGCGCGGCCACGATGTCGTTGCCCTTGGTGCCGGCGGGGTCGGCTTTCGGGCCGATCAGCACGAAGTCGTTGTACATGACCTCCTGGCGTTTGGCGGCGAAGCCGTCGGCCACGAACTTCTCTTCGGCGGCCTTGTCGTGCACGAACAGCACGTCGGCGTCGCCGCGGCGCGCCATGTCGATGGCCTGGCCGGTGCCCAGCGCCACCACCTTGACGTCGATGCCGCTGGCCTGCTTGAAGGCCGGCAGGATGTGGCCGAACAGGCCCGACTGCTCGGTGGACGTGGTCGAGGCCACGACGATGCTGCTCTGGGCCAGTGCGGAAGTGGCGCCCAGCAGGCCAGCCGACACGAGGCCGGCAGCGGTGAGCAGTTGCACGACGGTGCGACGGGAAGTGGTGAACGACTTCATGTGGTTTCTCCTTTGACAAAAGCACTGGCCTGCGGAAAGCGCTCTTCCAGCAGGGATTGATCAAAAAACTGCTGCACGGGCAGGTCGGCCAGCACGCGCCCCTGCTCCATGTAGACCACGCGGCTGGCGAGGCGCTTGACCTGGCCGAGGTTGTGGCTGGCGAACACCAGCGTGGGCGGCAGGTGGCCAGGCACAGGCGCTTCGTCGCCGAAATCAGCGATGAGCGCCTCGACATCGCGCTTGGCGTGTGGGTCCAGGCTCGCGGTGGGCTCGTCCAGCAGCCACACATCGGGCCGCAGCGCCCAGGCCCGCGCCAGCGCCACGCGCTGCTGCTGTCCGCCCGACAGCGCGCGGCCGTTGCGCTCGGCCAGCGACGCCAGCTGCACGCGCTCCAGCGCCTGTCGGGCGCGTTCCTTGGTCTGTCCCCAGGGTACGCCGCTGAGCCACAGGCCCAGCTGCAGGTTGCGCCGCACCGACATGCGCAGCATGTGCGGGCGCTGGAACAGCATGGCGATGCGCGAGGCATGGGGCACCTCGCGCCGGCCCTGCGCGATGGGCAGCAGGCCGTGCAGCGTGCGCAGCAGCGTGCTCTTGCCGCAGCCGTTGGGGCCGACCAGGGCCACGCGCTCGCCCGCGTGGATGGCCAGCGTGATGTTCCGCAGCGCCTCCACCTGCGCGGCGGGCCCGAGACTCACGTGGACCGACGCCAACGTCAGCACGGCCGGCGCTGCGCCCGCGCTGCCGAACACCTCGCCCGTCGCGGAGAGTTCCACCTTCATGTCGTGGCCATCCGCAGATCGCCACCGTCCAGGTGTTCGCGCCAGCGGCGCAGCAGCGCCACCAGGCTGTTGAGCAGCAGCACCACCGCCAGCAGCACGATGCCCAGACCCAGCGCCAGCGGCAGGTCGCCCTTGCTGGTCTCCAGCGCGATGGCGGTGGTCATGACGCGGGTGAAGCCGTCGATGTTGCCGCCGACGATCATCACCGCGCCCACCTCGGACACCGCGCGGCCGAAGGCGGTGATCAGCACCGTGAGCAGCGCGTAGCGCTCGTCCCAGGCCATCAGCAGGCTGCGCAGGCCCAGACCCGCTCCCAGCGAAGACAGCTGCTCGCCGTGGCTGCGGTCGGCGTCTTCGACCACCTGGCGCGTGAGCGCAGTGACCAGCGGCAGCACCAGGATCGCCTGCGCCAGCACCATGGCCTGGAAGCTGAACAGCCAGCCCAGGAAACCCAGCGGGCCGGAGCGCGAAAGCAGCAGGTAGATCACCAGGCCCACCACCACCGACGGAATGGCCAGGAAGGTGTTGAGCACGGTCAGCACCATCGGCCGCCCCGGGAACCGCGCCACCGCCAGCCAGGCGCCGAGCAAGAGTCCCAGGCCGCAGGCAAACAGGCAGGCCGTGGCGCTCACGGCGAGGGAGCGCGTCACGATCGCCCAGAGACTGGCATCGCCCGAGAGGATGAGTTCGAGCGCGGTGACTGCGCTATCGGAAAAAGTGTTCATACGTTGCGCCGCAGCATAAGCGGGCGCTACGGGTTTGAGAGTACGTGGCAACTCGGTATGAACAAATCAACATAGGAACTTGTTTGCATATGGAAGCTCTCAGGCACACTCGACGCCCATGAAACGGATTGCGATGTCCTATTCGCTGATGGCCGAACGCCCGGAGCGCGGGCGGGGCTCGGCGTTGCTGAGCAACCCGATGATGGATGTGCTGCACGCCGTGCACGAGCAGGGTTCGATTTCCGCGGCAGCCCGGCAGTTGGGCCTCTCGTACCGCCATGTCTGGGGCCAGCTCAAGGAGTGGGAACAGCAGCTCGGGCGCGAACTGTTGGTCTGGGAACGCGGGCAGTCCGCCCTGCTCTCACCCTTCGGCCAGCGCCTGCTGATGGCCGAGCGTCTGGCCCAGGCGCGGCTGGGCCCGCAGATGGAGAGCCTGCGCGCGGAGCTGGAACGGGCCTTTGCCTTGGCTTTCGACGACGCGCAGCGCCCCCGCGAGGTCCTGACGCTGTACGCCAGCCACGACCATGCGCTGGCCGAGCTTCAGGAACTGGCCGCCTCGTCGCAGACGGCGAACGAGCCCGGCGTGCATCTGGACATCCGCTTCACCGGCAGCGTCGACGCGATCCGCGCCCTCAACGAAGGCCGCTGCCTGCTGGCGGGCTTCCACACCCAGCCGTTTGCGGACGCCGACAGCCGCAGCGCCCGCACCTACCGCCCGCTGCTCAAGCCCGGCACACACAAGATCATCGGTTTTGCGCGCCGCTCGCAGGGGTTGATGGTGGCGCCCGGCAACCCCTTGCGCTTGCGCGATCTGCGCGATGTGTCGCAGCAGCGCGCACGCTTCGTCAACCGCGCCATCGGCACCGGCACCCGGCTGCTGCTGGAGGAGTTGCTGAGCCAGGACGGCCTGAGCAGCGCCGACCTCAACGGCTTCGACCGCGAGGAAAGCTCCCATGCGGCGGTGGCCCAGGCCGTGGCCAGCGGCGAAGCCGACGTGGGCCTGGGCACAGAGTACACAGCGCGCATCCAGGGACTCGGTTTTGTGCCGCTGACGGACGAGCGCTACCTGCTGGTGTGCCTGAAATCGGCACTGGAACAGGCGCCGGTGCAAGCGTTGCTGAAGATGTTGTGCAGCGCGAGCTGGCAGCAGCGCCTGCAGTCGATGACCGGTTACCTGCCCGACCATCCGGGTGAGGTCGCCGCGATGAAGCGGCTGCTGCCCTGGTGGGCCTGAAGGTTCAGAACGCTTCCTTCTCCGCTTCCAGGTAGGCCAGGCTGGTGTACTTGCCGATGTTGCTGTCGAAGCCGTCCATGGTCTTCGCGCGGCTGGCGACACGGGGGTCTTTCATCACCAGCGCCTTGGCGCCATCCAGCGGAATGCCGTCCTTGACCGCCTGCACACACGGTTCCCAGATGCCCCGCATGAACGTGCCATAGGTGTCCAGCAGGTCCTTGCTGCCCCGGCCGTGACCGGGCAGCCAGAGCTGGTCGCCCGCGGCGCTCCTGAGCGCCTCGTAGTACTTGAAGGTGCCTGGGTAGGAACCGTCGTCGATGTTGGCGATGCGGTTCGCCATCGCGATGTCGCCCACATAAGTCAGCTTGTCCTGCACGACCTCGAAACACAGGTCCGACGGCGTGTGGGCCCGACCGTAGTGGTGCAGCCGGATCTGCACGTCGCCGTAGTCGAACACCTGTCCGTGCTCGACGGTCCGGTTGGGCGCCACCACCTGGGTGCCCAGGGTGGCCTGGTTGGTCCAGCGCTCCATCAGGCTGCGCCAGAGGTTGCCCTCCTGACCGGCGATCTGCTCGCGCGTGTACGCCAGCGCATGGATCGGCAGGTCCTTGCCATAGGCTTCGGCAAACGCGTGGTTGCCCAGCCAGTGGTCGCCGTGGTAGTGGCTGTTGAACACCGCGATCACCGGCTTGGGCGTGACGGTCTTGATCATGCGGATCGCCATCTGACCGATCTGCAGCGAGGCGCCGCTGTCCAGCACCACCACGCCCTTCTGCGTCACCACGAAGATGACGCTCGCCATCAGGCCCTGGTTGTCCTGTGTCGGAAAGCCCTCCTTGGCGTAAACCATCCAGACGTGGGGCGACAGCTGCTCGGGTTTGACGTCCGGCACCGGCGGGCCTTCGATGAATTCCTGCACCTGCTGGGCGAACACCCGGACCTCTGGTACCAGGGCCAGGCCCAGCCCGGCGGCCCCCAGGCCGGCGGCGGTCCGCACCCAGTGGCGCCGGGATTCGTTGACAGCGACAGAAGGTGTCCCTGGCACCGGGGGCCGATGGGTCGGAATTCGGGATGGCATGGGCGTCTCCTCCAAATCATCGAATAAGCAATTGCTTATTCGATGATAGCGAGCTTACCCACACCGGGCAACCGGCGTTACCAGGTCAGGTCGTGGCTGGCAGCGGCGAGGGGTTGGGCAGACGCCGCGCGATCTCCACCACGAGCTGCCGCGCCAGCTGCAGCTTGGACGCCCGGGGCAGCTCCGAACTGCCCTGCTCATCCACCAGCAGCAGGGCGTTGTCGTCCTGGCCAAAGGTGTCGGGACCGATGTTGCCCACCAGCAGCGGCACGCCCTTGCGCACGCGCTTGGCCTGCGCATGGGCCAGCAGGTCCTCGCTTTCGGCGGCGAACCCGACGCAGTACAGCGCCCGGCTCTGCGCGCGGGCGGTCTGGGCAATGCCGGCCAGGATGTCGGGGTTCTCGACGAAGCCCAGGGTCGGCACCTGGCCGGAACCGTCTTTCTTGATCTTCTGCACGGCGATGTCGGCCGGACGCCAGTCGGCTACCGCGGCGGCCGAGATGAACACCGTGGCGTTCTGGCTCAGTACGCCGAGCGTCTTCTGCATGTTCAGCGCGGACTTGACGTTGATGCGCCCCACGCCTCGGGGGGTCGGCAGGCTCACCGGCCCAGCCACCAGCGTCACATGGGCGCCCGCCTCGTGCGCGGCCCTGGCAATGGCAAAACCCATCTTGCCGCTGGACAGGTTGGTCAGACCCCGGACCGGGTCGATCGCCTCGAAGGTCGGGCCGGCGCTGACCAGCACCTGGTGGCCGGCCAGCAGCTTGGGCGTGAAGAAGCGGATGAGCTCGTACAGCAGTTCGTCCGGTTCGAGCATGCGCCCGTCGCCAATCTCGCCACAGGCCTGATCACCCACGCCCACGTCCAGCACCGTGGCGCCATCGGCCTTGAGCTGGGCCACATTGCGCTGCGTGGCCGGGTGGGCCCACATCTCGCGGTTCATGGCAGGCGCCAGGATGAGTGGAACCTTGTCGATCGGGCGCGCCAGGCACATCAGACTGAGCAGGTCGTCGGCCCGGCCGTGCAGCAGCTTGGCCATGAAGTCGGCGCTGGCGGGGGCCACCACAATCGCGTCGGCTTCCCGGCTCAGGTTGATGTGGGGCATGTTGTTGTCCACGCCCGCTGCGTTGCGGTTGTCCCACTGGGACGAGAACACCGTGCGACCTGACAGGGCCTGCATCGTGACCGGTGTGATGAACTGGGTGGCCGCGTCGGTCATGACCACCTGGACAGTGGCGCCGGCCTTGATCAGGGCGCGACAGAATTCGGCCGCCTTGTAGCAGGCGATCCCGCCCGACAGCCCCAGGACAATGTGTTTGCCGGCGAGTTCACTCATGGCCGCAATGTAGCAGTTTGAAACGCCTGCCAGCAGGCCACGGCCGCGCGAACCCATAATCTGCGCTTTGACCAACCTTCCATATCAGGACACCCTTGGCCATGCACTTGACCCGCCTTCCCATGCTCCTCAGCGCCAGCCTTGTCCTGGCCTCCCTTGCAGCCTGTGGAGGAGGCTCCGACGGACCGGAAGGCGAAGCGCCCACGGGGGGTGCCCTGGCCAACGTCTGGTTTGCCGACAGCGACAGCTACCACCCGCTGGACAAGATCAGGCCCGATGGCAGCTTCTACTCGGGCAACGAGGCCGACTTCGGCCCGGTCAATCCCGCGTACGCCGGCAGCACCGCCACCCAGTCGCGCTGGGCCATCGACACCTCGGCCACCCCGCCCGCCGGCGAAACCCTGAGCTACTCGTTCAAGCTGGACGGCGTCAGCGCCTCGGGCAGCGCGGTGGCGGCACTGCTGACCAATCTGCGCATCAACAGCAGCACCGGCCTCATCACCCAGACCTGCAAGGGCTTTCCCGAGTGCTACGACAACACCTCCGGCCAGGACGAGGACTTCCTTGTGACGGTGACGGCCCAGGCCAGTGGCGGCGGCAAGCTGGAGAGGAATTTCCTGCTGCGGGTGCGCGGCAACCGCTGAGCACCACAGCCCGCGGACCGACCGTGTCGTGACCGGTCCGTGCGGCCGGGCCAACAGGGGGGTGGCGCCTATAATCGCCATTTCCACCTCCTGCGAGCGCCCGGCTCGCCCGAGTCATGACCAAATTCGTGTTCGTCACCGGCGGTGTGGTGTCCTCCCTTGGCAAGGGCATTGCTTCTGCTTCCCTGGCTGCGATCCTTGAATCGCGCGGCCTCAAAGTCACCCTCATCAAGCTCGACCCGTACATCAACGTGGACCCGGGCACCATGTCGCCCTTCCAGCACGGCGAGGTGTTCGTCACCGACGACGGCGCCGAAACCGACCTGGACCTTGGTCACTATGAGCGTTTCATCGAAACGCGCATGAAGAAGACCAACAACTTCACCACCGGCAAGATCTACCAGTCGGTGCTGGAGAAGGAACGCCGCGGCGACTACCTCGGCAAGACCGTGCAGGTCATCCCGCACGTCACCAACGAGATCCAGGAGTTCATCAAGCGCGGCGCCGGCATCGGCACGCCCGATGCCGTGGACGTGGCCATCGTCGAGATCGGCGGCACGGTGGGCGACATCGAGTCCCTGCCCTTCCTCGAAGCCGTGCGCCAGATGAGCCTGCGCATGGGCCCGAACAACTCGGCCTTCGTGCACCTGACCTACCTGCCGTGGATTGCCGCGGCCGGTGAGCTCAAAACCAAACCGACCCAGCACACGGTGCAGAAACTTCGCGAGATCGGCATCTCGGCCGACGCCCTGCTGTGCCGTGCCGACCGACGCATTCCCGAAGAGGAGCGCGCCAAGATTTCGCTGTTCACCAACGTGCCCGAGTGGGGCGTGATCAGCATGTGGGACGTGGACACGATCTACAAGGTGCCGCGCATGCTGCACGAGCAGGGCCTGGACGGCCTGATCTGCGACAAGCTGCGCCTGAACACCCCACCCACCAGCCTCAAGCGCTGGGACGACCTGGTTTACGAGACCGAACACCCGCAAGGCGAGGTGAAGATCGCCATGGTCGGCAAGTACGTCGACCTCTCGGACAGCTACAAATCGGTCAACGAGGCCCTGCGCCACGCCGGCATGCGCAACCATGTGCGCGTCAAGATCGACCACGTCGACTCCGAAACCATGGAGGGTGCCGATGTGGCGACCAAGCTGGCACAGTACGACGCCATCCTGGTGCCCGGCGGTTTCGGTCAGCGCGGCGTGGAAGGCAAGATCGCCACCGCCCGCTTCGCGCGTGAGCACAAGGTGCCCTATCTCGGCATCTGCCTGGGCATGCAGGTTGCGACCATCGAGTACGCGCGCCACGTCGCGGGCCTCGAAGGTGCCAACAGCACCGAGTTCGATGCCGCCACGCCCCACCCGGTGATCGCACTGATCGAGGAATGGAAAGACGCGGACGGCAGCATCCAGAAGCGCGACGCCAGTTCCGACCTGGGCGGCACCATGCGCCTGGGCGCGCAGAGCTCCGACGTGGCCCCCGGCACGCTGGCGCACAGCATCTATGGCGACGTGGTGACCGAGCGCCACCGCCACCGCTACGAGGCCAACGTCAACTACCTCGACCAGCTGCGTAAGGCCGGTCTGGTGATCTCGGCTCTGACCCAGCGCGAACAGCTGACCGAGATCGTCGAACTACCGCAGAGCGAGCACCCGTGGTTCATCGGCGTGCAGTTCCACCCCGAGTTCAAGTCCACTCCCTGGGCCGGTCACCCGCTGTTCAACGCCTTCGTCAAGGCGGCGGTCCAGCACCAGAAGGCCGCCAAGGCCTGATCGGAACACCGCCATGCAACTCTGCGGATTCGACGTCGGCCTGGACCGGCGCTTCTTCCTGATCGCGGGCACCTGTTCCATCGAAGGTCTGCAGATGTCGCTCGATGTCGCCGGTCAGCTCAAGGAAATTTGCGGCGCGCTGGGCATTCCGCTGATCTACAAGGGCTCCTTCGACAAGGCCAACCGCTCGTCTGGCAGCAGCCAGCGCGGCGTTGGACTGGACGCGGGACTGAAGATCCTCGACGAAGTGCGCCGCCAGCTGCAGCTGCCCGTGCTGACCGACGTGCACGACGAGTCGCAGGTGGCCGAGGTCGCAGCCGTGGTGGACGTGCTGCAGACGCCGGCCTTCCTGTGCCGCCAAACCGATTTCATCCGCGCCGTGGCGCAGTCGGGCAAGCCGGTGAACATCAAGAAGGGCCAGTTCCTCGCCCCCTGGGACATGAAGAACGTCATCGACAAGGCCCGCGCCGCCGCGAAGGACGCCGGCCTGTCGGAAGACCGATTCCTGGCCTGCGAACGCGGCGTGAGCTTCGGCTACAACAACCTGGTGGCCGACATGACCAGCCTGGCCGAAATGCGCAAGTCCGGCGCGCCGGTGGTGTTCGACGTCACCCACTCGGTGCAGAAGCCCGGTGGTCTGGGTGCCGTCAGCGGCGGTGCGCGCGAGATGGTGCCGGTGCTGGCCCGCGCGGGTGTCGCCGTGGGTGTGGCCGGCCTGTTCATGGAAACGCACCCGAAGCCGGCCGAGGCCTGGTCCGACGGACCGAACGCGGTGCCGCTGGGCCGCATGAAGGCGCTGCTGGAAACCCTGGTCGCGCTCGATTCCGTAACCAAAACAAATCCGCTGCTGGAGAACGATTTCCAATGAGTGCGTACATCATTGCGGAGGTGACCATCACCGACGAAGCACAGATGAGGGTCTACCGCGAGTGGAGCACCCGCGCGATGCAGGAATTTGGCGCCGAGGTGCTGGTGCGCGGTGGCCGCGTCGAACCGCTGGAAGGCGGCTGGCTCCCGCAGCGGGTCGTGGTGCTGAAGTTCAAGGACATCGCCACCGCACAGGCCTACTACCACTCCGAAACCTACACCCGTGCGCGCGAACTGCGCGAGGGCGCGGGTTCGATCCGCATGTTTGCCGTTGAGGGTGTCTGAACACCCCGTTCCGATTTCTTTTTTGACTTGTTCCAAAGGTAGAAACCATGAGTGCAATCGTTGATATCGTCGGCCGCGAAGTCCTGGACAGCCGTGGCAACCCCACCGTCGAATGCGACGTGCTGCTGGAATCGGGTGTGATGGGTCGTGCGGCCGTGCCGTCGGGCGCCTCCACCGGCTCGCGCGAGGCCATCGAGCTGCGCGACGGCGACAAGAAGCGCTACCTCGGCAAGGGCGTGCTCAAGGCCGTCGAGAACATCAACACCGAGATCAGCGAAGCCGTGCTGGGACTGGACGCCTCCGAGCAGGCCTTCCTGGACAAGACCTTGATCGACCTGGACGGCACCGAGAACAAGGGCCGCCTGGGCGCCAACGCCATGCTGGCCGTGTCGATGGCCGTGGCCCGCGCTGCGGCTGAAGAAGCCGGCCTGCCGCTGTACCGCTACTTCGGCGGCATGAGCGCGGTGCAGATGCCCGTGCCCATGATGAACATCATCAACGGCGGCGCACACGCCAACAACTCGCTCGACCTTCAAGAGCTGATGATCATCCCCGTGGGCGCCCCGAGCTTCCGCGAAGCCCTGCGCTGGGGCGCCGAGGTGTTCCACGCCCTCAAGGCCATCCTGCACGACAAGCACATCAGCACCGCCGTGGGCGACGAAGGCGGGTTTGCCCCCTCGGTCGAGAACCACGAAGCCGCGCTGCAGCTGATCCTGCAGGCCATCGACAAGGCCGGCTACACCGCCGGTGAACAGATCGCCCTGGGCCTGGACTGCGCCGCCAGCGAGTTCTACAAGGACGGCAAGTACGTGCTCGAAGGCGAAGGCGGCATCCAACTCACCGCCGAGCAGTGGACCGACATGCTGGCCACCTGGGTCGACAAGTACCCCATCGTCTCCATCGAGGACGGCATGGCCGAAGGCGACTGGGATGGCTGGAAGCATCTGACCGAGCGCCTGGGCCAGAAGGTCCAGCTGGTGGGCGATGACCTGTACGTCACCAACACCAAGATCCTGAAAGAAGGCATCGAGAAAGGCATCGCCAACTCGATCCTGATCAAGATCAACCAGATCGGCACCCTGACCGAGACCTTCGCCGCCATCGAGATGGCCAAGCGTGCCGGTTACACCGCCGTCATCAGCCACCGCTCGGGTGAAACCGAAGACAGCACCATCTCCGACATCGCGGTGGGCACCAACGCCGGCCAGATCAAGACCGGTTCGCTGTCGCGCTCGGACCGAATGGCCAAGTACAACCAGCTGCTGCGCATCGAGGAAGACCTGGGCGACGTGGCCGTGTACCCCGGTCGTGCGGCCTTCTACAACCTGAAGTGATCAGGACTGGCGGCTCCAGGGTCGCCAGACCAACCCATCCAGTCCAATGGCACATCGCATCGTCCCCGGCCTGCTGATCACGCTGCTGCTCGTGTTGCACGCGCAGCTGTGGTTCGGCCGGGGCAGCGTGCCCAAGGTCTCTCGCATGAAGACCGAACTGGCCGCGCTGGAGTCGGTCAACCAGGAAGCGCGGCAGCGCAACGAGCGGCTGGCCAACGAGGTGCGCGACCTCGAAGAAGGCTTGGGCATGGTCGAAGAACTGGCCCGCAACGATCTGGGCATGGTCCGGCCCAACGAGATCTTCGTGCAGATCGCCCACAAGAAGCCCTGAGCCGCACCGTGGCACTTGTGGTCACGCTGCTCGGCGGCGAATCCACCGGCAAGACCTCCCTGGCCCGTGCCTTGTGCGGGCACCTCGCGGAAACGGGTCTGACCGCCGAGCTGGTGCCCGAGCACCTGCGCCACTGGTGCGAACAGCAGGGCCGTGCGCCCCACGCGCACGAGCAGGCCGCCGTGGCCCGCGAGCAGGCCCGCCTCACCGACGAGATGGCTTCCCTGCATGGGGTGGACATCGTCGTCGCCGACACCTCTCCGCTCGTGATCGCGGCCTACAGCGAGCTCTATTTCAAGGACCACTCGCTCTGGCACGAGGCCCTGGCCTGGCAGCGCCGCGTGAACCTGACCCTGCTCATGGGTCTGGACCTGCCCTGGGTCGCCGATGGGTTCTTCCGCGACAGCCCCACCGTGCGCGATGCGGTGGACGCAGCGATCCGGCGCGAACTGCAGGCCGCGGGACTGGCCTTCCAGACCATCCACGGCCTCGGACAGGCCCGAACCGAACAAGCCCTGCGCGCCATCGGCCGCTGCCTGGGGCAGGACCTCACCGCCACCGAACCGTCCCTGACCAGCGGCCGCCGCGCCTGGAGCTGCGACAAATGCAGCGACCCGGCCTGCGAGCACCGGCTGTTCAGCGGCCTGCTGGCACGCAACCACACTGGAGACGCACGCCCATGATTCCTGCAACACCCCTGCCCGACTTCCGTTCGCCAGCCTTCCTGCGCGGGCACATCGAAGACACGCTGTCGTTCTACCTGCCGCGCGCCATCGACCCCAACGGCGGGCTGTTCCATTTCCTGCGCGACGACGGCAGCGTCTACGACGCCCACACCCGGCACCTGGTGAGCAGCACGCGCTACGTGGTCACACTGGCCATGGCCGCGCGCCGCGGACTCGGTGGAGAAAAGGTGCGCATCGCGCTGCAGCAGGCCTTCGACTTCCTGCCGGTGCACCGCAACCCGGACACCGGCGGCTACGCATGGCTGCTCGACTGGCGGGACGGCCAGGCCCGCGTGCAGGACGCCACCAACCACGCCTATGGCCTGGCCTTCGTGCTGCTGGCCCACGCCCACGCGCACATGGCCGGCGTGACCGGCGCACAAGCCGGCATCGCGCAGACCTACGACCTGCTGGAGCAGCGTTTCTGGGAGCCGGCCCACGGTCTGTACGCCGACGAAGCCACGGCCGACTGGCGCGTGCTGCCCTACCGCGGGCAGAACGCCAACATGCACCTGTGCGAGGCCCTGCTGGCGGCTTATGACGCCACCGGCGAGGCGCGCTACCTGGACCGCGCCGCGCTGCTGGCCGAACACATCACCGTGCGACAGGCGGGTCTGGCCGACGGGCTGGTGTGGGAACACTACAAGGCCGACTGGTCGGTGGACTGGGACTACAACAAGGACGACAAGACCAACATCTTCCGGCCCTGGGGCTTCCAGCCCGGCCACCTGACCGAATGGACCAAGCTGCTGCTGCAGCTGCACGAGCGCCGCCCTGATGCGGCCCTGATCGACCGCGCCCGCCATTTCTTCGACACCGCGATGCACAAGGCCTGGGACGGCGAACACGGCGGCCTGTACTACGGCTTCGCGCCCGACGGCAGCATCTGCGACAGCGACAAGTACTTCTGGGTCCAGGCCGAGTCGCTGGCCGCCGCGGCGCGGCTGGCCACCGTCACCGGCGAGCCGCGCTACTGGGCGGCCTACGAGCACCTCTGGGCCTACTCATGGCGCCAGTTCGTGGACCACGAGCACGGCGCCTGGTGGCGCATCCTGACGGCCGACAACCGCAAGTACTCGGACGAAAAGAGCCCGGCAGGCAAGGTCGACTACCACACCATGGGCGCCTGCCACGATGTGCTCGAAGTCCTGAAGTAAGGGCTCAGTGCGTGCCGCCCGCGACGGGCGGCTGGGCCGCCGCCTGCAGGAACACCTGCGCGGCGTCGACCGGATCGAAGTGGTACTGGGCGCCGCAGAAGTCGCAGCCCACCTCCACCTGCCCCTGCTCGGCGATGATGGACTCGACCTCCTCGCGCCCCAGCGACTTGAGCATGCCCGCCACGCGCTCGCGCGAGCAGGTGCAGGCAAAACGCGGACCGTCGGCGCCGGTCTGCGGCTCGAAGCGGCGCACGTCCTCTTCCCAGAACAGGCGGTGCAGGATGGTGTCGGCATCCAGGGTCAGCAGTTCCTCGCGCTTGAGGCTGGCGGCCAGGATGGCGATGCGGTTGTAGTCCTCGTTGCGGCCGATCTGGTCTTCGTCGCGCGCCACCGCGCCCGCGCCAGCCAGGTTGGACTCGCCCTGCAGCGGCAGGCGCTGGATCAGCAGACCCGCCGCGACCTGGTCGTTGGCGGCCAGCACCAGGCGCGTGTCGAGCTGCTCGCTCTGCAGCATGTAGTGCTCAATCACCTCGCTGAGCCTTTCCAGCTTCTCGTGGCGGTCGCCGAACAGCGGCACCACGCCCTGGTAGGGCTGCTGGCCCGGCAGACGGTCCTTGGGGTCGAGCGTGATGGCGCAGCGGCCGAGATTGTTCACATTGACCATGTGCGACAGCGGCGCCTCGGCCGCCACCTCGCCAGTCACGGTGGCGGTGGCGCGCAGGGCCAGGTCGGGCTGCACCTCGGCCACGGCCAGCTTGACCGGACCATCGCCCTGCACCTGCAGGATCAGCGCGCCATTGAACTTGATGTTGGCCTGCATCAGCGTGGCCGCTGCCGCCATTTCGCCCAGCAGCTCGGTCACGGCTTCGGGGTAGCCACCGGCTTGCTGGCGACGGCGGAGGATTTCCTGCCAGCTGTCGGTCAGGCGCACCAGCATGCCGCGCACCGGCAGGCCTTCAAACAGGAATTTGTGGAGTTCGGACACTCTGTGCTTTCAGAAAAAGAACGTTGGCAGATCGGGGTCAGCCGATTATTTTCAAGCCCTGGCGGTAGCGCTCGGCGTTCTCCATGTAGTGCAAGGCACTGCGGCGCAAGCCCTCGATCTGCTCGGGCGTGAGCTGGCGCATGGCCTTGGCCGGACTGCCGATGATCATGGAGCCGTCGGGGAACTCCTTGCCTTCGGTGACCAGCGCACCCGCACCGACCAGGCAGTTTTTGCCGATCTTCGCGCCGTTGAGCACGATGGCGCCGATGCCGATCAGCGACTCGTCGCCGATGGTGCAACCGTGCAGCATGACCTGGTGGCCCACGGTGACGTGGCGACCGATGGTCAGCGGCAGGTTCTTGTCGGTGTGCAGCACCGAGCCATCCTGGATGTTGCTGCCTTCGCCCACCACGATGGGCTCGGTGTCGCCGCGCAGCGTGGCGCCGAACCACACGCTGCTGCCGGGCGCGAGCTGGACGTCGCCGATCACCTGCGCGTTCTCGGCCACCCAGGCCGATTCGGCCAACTGCGGGCGGGTGCCATCGAGTTCATAGATCGCCATGCGAAGGTCTCCTGTGGGCTGCGGGGCAAACCTAGAATTGTAGGGATGCCCACCGTCCCCAGCACCGAACCCAGCCTGCGCGAGGCGGCGCTCGACGCCCTGTGCCTGCCGGACCCGCAGGCCAAGGCGCAGGCGGCCCACGCGCTGTGGCAGCGCTTGCTGGCATTGCCCGACGAGTCCGCGCGTGAAGCGGCACTGGCGCCAGCAAAGTCCATCCATGAGCCCGATGACCGGGTCTTGCCCGGCCGCCCGGAACAGCCGGCGCTGGTGCCGCCCATGGCGGTGGCGCAGCGCTCGCCGTTCACGCCCGAAGGCCTGGCCGCCCTGCTGCACGCGGTCTGCCACATCGAGTTCAATGCCATCAATCTGGCGCTCGACGCGGTCTGGCGCTTCCCCGGCATGCCCGCCGACTTCTACCGCGACTGGCTGCTCGTGGCCGATGAAGAGGCCAACCACTTCGGGCTGCTGCGCGATCACCTGCAGAGCCTGGGCCACGACTACGGCGACTTTCCCGCTCACAACGGCCTGTGGGAAATGTGCGTGAAGACGCAGCACGACATCACCGCGCGCATGGCCCTGGTGCCGCGCACGCTGGAAGCGCGCGGGCTGGACGCTACGCCGCTGATCCAGGCCCGGCTGCGCAAGGTGGACACCCCGGCGGCTCTGCGCGCCGTGGACATCCTGGACATCATCCTGCGCGACGAGGTCGGGCATGTGGCCATCGGCAACCGCTGGTATGGCTGGCTGTGCGAACGGCAGGGCCTGGAGCCGCTGTCGCACTACCGGCACCTGGCGCGCGTGCACACGGCGCCCCGGCTGCGCCCGCCCTTCAACGACGAGGCGCGCCGGGCGGCGGGTTTCAGCCAGGCCGAACTGGACTATCTGCTCAGCGCCTGAGCCGAAAACGAATTCGTTTGTATCAAGCAAGGGGCGCGACTCGCGCCCGGGCGGTTTTTTCACGCGCAGCGGGGTCCATTCCCCTTTATGCTGGGCCACCACCTGGCATCACTCCCGCACGTTGGCCATGAGCACACGAAACATCCAGCTGGACGAATACCTCGGACAGGCGTTTGACCGCATTCCGGTGGCCATGGTCGTGGTCACGCAGCAAGGCATGATCACCCGCGTGAACCGGCTCGCCGAGGCCACCTTCGGCTATACGAGCGAAGAGATGCTGGGACAGCCGGTGGAAATGCTGGTGCCAGAACGCTACCGGCACGCACACCCCGGGTACCGGCGCGGCTTCCAGACCGAGGCCACCGCGAGACCGATGGGCGCCGGGCGCGATCTGAGCGGACTGCGCAAGGACGGCAGCGAGTTCCCGGTGGAGATCGGCATCAACCCGGTGGACACCGGTGAGGGCCCGATGATCCTGTCGGTGATCCTGGACCTGAGCGAGCGCAAGCAGAACGAACGCCGCATCAGCGACGCACTGCGCGAGAAGGAGCTGCTGCTCGAAGAGGTGCACCACCGGGTCAAGAACAACCTGCAGGTGATCCACAGCCTGCTCGACCTGCAAATGCTCAAGATCGGCGACCCGGATCTGGTGGCCATGCTGCGCGACAGCCAGAACCGCATCCGCTCGATGTCGATGATCCACCAGACGCTGTACCAGTCGCACGACTTTGCCCGGGTCGATTTCCAGCAGTTCCTGGGCGAGCTGCTGCCCAGCCTGATGGACTCCTACGGCATGGTGGCGGGTCATGTTGCGATCAACATCGAGTCGACCCACGTCAAGCTGCCGATCAACGAGGCGATACCCTGTGGCCTGATCGTCAACGAGCTGGTGAGCAACGCGCTCAAGCACGGGTTTCCCGGCCAGCGGCGCGGCACCATCCAGGTGGTGCTGGAGCAGGCAGAGGATGGCAGTGTCAGTCTCTCCATCAGCAACGACGGCGTCGCCATCCCGGAGGATCAGAATCTGGAGCGAACCGGTTCGCTGGGCCTGCAGCTCGTGCGGCTGCTGACACGCCAGTTGCAGGGCACGCTGGAGGTGCAGCGCGCCGACCCCACCCGGTTCACCGTCCACATCCATCCCGGAGGCCCGCCATGAACCAGCCCGCCCGCATCCTCGTGGTGGAAGACGAAAGCATCGTGGCCTTCAACTTGCAGCAGCGCCTGTCGATGCTGGGGTACGACGTGCCCGCCATCGCGGTCTCGGGCCAGGAGAGCATTGACCTGGTGTCGCAGATGCGGCCCGACCTGGTGCTGATGGACATCCACATCCAGGGCGACATGGACGGCATCGAGGTGGCCGCGAAGCTGCGCGAGACGCACGCTGTCCCGGTGATCTACCTGACGGCCTACTCCGAGGACTCGACCCTGGAGCGTGCCCGCAGAACACGACCTTACGGCTACCTGCTCAAGCCCTTTTCGGAGCGCGAGCTGCACGCCACCATCCAGATGGCGTTCGAGCGCCAGCGACTGGAGAACGAGCTGAACGACAGCCGACGCCTGCTGCAGCAGGCACTCGATGCCGCCAGCCTGGGGGTCATGGAGCTGGACAAGACCACCACCACCATCACCCCGTCGCCCCGCACCGCCGACCTGATCGGCTGGCCACACGACCAGCCGCTGACACTGCCCGACCTGCTCGCGCGCGTGGACGCCACCGAGCGTGACGCCATCGCGGCCAAACTCCACCACTGCCTGAAAGACCTCAGGCATTTCAGCGAAGAGTTCCGTGTGCTCGCAGAAGGCGGCACGCCCCGGTGGATCAAGATCGACGCCGGCCACGTCTCCGACCACCGCGTGACCGGGGTGGTGCAGGACGTGTCGGAGCGCAAGCAGAGCGAACTGCGGCTCAAGACCCTGAACGAGAGCCTGGAGCATCTGGTCACTGCGCGCACCGATCAGCTCCACCAGAGTCTCAAGGAGCTGGAGGCGTTCAGCTATTCGGTGGCGCACGATCTGCGAGCGCCGGTGCGCGCCATCATCGGCCTGAGCGAAATGCTGCTGCAGACACAGCCGACCCGCTTCGACCAGGACGGGATCGACCTGGTCCAGCGGATTGCCGCCACCGGCCAGCGCATGAGGGCGCTGATCGACGCCCTGCTGCACATGGCCCGCCTGAACCAGGTGCCCATGCAGCTGCGGTTGGTCGACATCAGCGGCATCGCCGGCGAGATCGCCAGCCAGCTGATGGAGTCCGAGCCGCAACGTGTCGCCGAGATCCGGATTTCACCCAAGCTCGAGGCCATGGCGGACCCGACGCTGGTGCGCGCCCTGCTCGACAACCTGATGCGCAACGCCTGGAAGTTCAGCGCCCACAGCAAGATCACGCGCATCGACGTCGGTGCCAAGACGCTCGGCGGGGAAACGGTGTTCTTCGTGCGCGACAACGGCTGCGGCTTCGACATGGCCTCGGCCGACCGCCTGTTCGGCCCCTTCCAGCGCCTGCACCGGGAGGATGAATACACCGGCACCGGCATCGGGCTGACCATCGTGCAGCGCATCGTCATGCGCCACGGCGGTCGCGTTTGGGCGTTTTCCGAGCCCGGGCTGGGGGCGGCCTTCCACTTCACCCTGAGCGCCTGAACACCCAGCAGCCGGCATGTGCGGATAATCGCGGATGACCTCCGCCTCCCCCGCCGCATCCTCCGACGCCGGTTTCAGCCAGCTTCCGCTCTCACCCGCCACCCTGGCCAACCTGGAGCAACTGGGCTACCTGCGCATGACGCCGATCCAGGCGGCCTGCCTGCCCCCTGCGCTGCTCGGCAAGGACCTCATCGCCCAGGCCCAAACCGGCAGCGGCAAGACCGCCGCCTTCGCCCTGGCCCTGCTGGCCAACCTGAACCCGCGGCGCTTCGCGGTGCAGACCCTGGTGCTCTGCCCCACGCGCGAGCTGGCCGACCAGGTGACCACCGAAATCCGGCGCCTGGCGCGCGCGGAGGACAACATCAAGGTTGTCACGCTCTGCGGCGGCGTGCCGCTGCGCGGTCAGCTGGCGACGCTGGAACACGGTGCACACATCGTGGTGGGTACTCCGGGCCGCATCATGGACCACCTGGAACGCGGCAGCCTGCAACTGGACGCGCTCAACACCCTGGTGCTGGACGAGGCCGACCGCATGCTGGACATGGGCTTCTTCGACGACATCGTCAAAGTCGCCAAGCAGTGCCCCAAAGAGCGCCAGACCCTGCTGTTCTCGGCCACCTACCCTGAAGGCATCGCCAAGCTGGCGGCGCAGTTCATGCGCGATCCGCAGACGATTGCCGTGCAGGCCCAGCACAGCAGCGCGCAGATCGAACAGCGCTGGTACGAGGTGAGCGACAAGGAGCGCCTGCACGTGGTGGGCCAGCTGCTGCTGCACTTCCGCCCGGCCAGCACCATCGCCTTCTGCAACACCAAGGCCCAGTGCCGCGACCTGGTGGCCGTGCTGCAGGCCCAGGGCTTCAGCGCGCTGGCCCTGTTCGGTGAACTGGAGCAGCGCGAGCGCGACCAGGTGCTGGTGCGCTTTGCCAACCGCAGCTGCAGCGTGCTGGTGGCCACCGACGTGGCTGCGCGCGGGCTGGACATCGCCAGCCTGGCCGCCGTCATCAACGTGGATGTGACGCCCGACCCCGAGGTGCACATCCACCGCATCGGCCGCACCGGCCGGGCGGGTGAGAGCGGTCTGGCGCTGAACCTGGTGAGCATGGACGAGATGGGCTACGTGGGCCGCATCGAACAGCTGCAGAAACGCGAGTCCGAATGGCACCCGGTGAGCGAACTCGTGCCCGCCAGCGCCGAGCCGCTGCAGCCCCCCATGGCAACACTGCACATCCAGGGCGGGCGCAAGGAGAAGATCCGCCCCGGTGACGTGCTGGGTGCGCTCACCGCCGACCTGGGCTACACGCGGGAACAGGTGGGCAAGATCAACGTGAACGAATGGTCCACCTACGTGGCGGTGGACCGCGCCATCGCGCAGCAGGTGGCCAGCCGGCTGGCCACCACCAAGGTCAAGGGTAAAAGCGTGAAGGTGCGCGTGCTGGAGGACTGAACGCCGGCCGTGATGCGGGACAATCGCGCTTTATCGATTCCCGCACGCCGCCGCCATGTCCGACACCGCCCGCCCCGAACTCCCCGACCACCTGAGCATCGACCCGCGCAGCCCCCACCATGTGGCCGCCGTGTTCGAACACGACATCGGCATCCGCTTCAACGGCAAGGAGCGCTTCGATGTCGCCGAGTACTGCATCAGCGAAGGCTGGGTCAAGGTGCAGTCGAGCAAGACGGTGGACCGCCGTGGCCAGCCTGTGCTGATCCAGCTCAAGGGCCCGGTCGAGGTGTTCTACCGCTGAGCGGAGTCCGCGTGCGCCGCCGCCTGCTTCTTTCGTTGGTGACGGTGGGCCTGTGCGGGCACAGCCTGGCGCAGACCACCGGCGCCGCGTCGGCCGAACCGCCCCCCGCCCTGCCCCGCATCACGGTGCCGCAGGACCTGCTGCAGACCGAGGTGGCCAAACGCTTTCCGGTGCGCTACCCGGTCGCCGGCCTGGTGAACCTGGACCTCGGCGCACCGCGCCTGGGCCTGCTGCCGGCGCAGAACCGGCTGCGCGCCGAGATGCCGGTGACCGCCGCCGGCGCGGCACTGGCCCGCACCCAGCAAGGCAGGTTCACGGTCGACTTCGCGCTGCGCTACGAACACAGCGACCGCTCGCTGCGGGCCCACCAGCTCAAGGTCTACCGCTTCCGGTTCCCCGGCCTTCAGCCCGAGGCGGTGGACCTGCTCAACACCTACGCCCCGGCTCTGGCCGAGCAGTCGCTGCGCGAAGTGGTGCTCTACCAGCTGCCACAGAAGGAAGCCGCCATGGCCGACTTGCTGGGCCTGCGGCCCGGACAGATCACGGTCACCGAGCAGGGGCTGCTGGTGGAGCTGGTGCAGCGACCGCCCCAGTAGCTGAAAACACGATCCGGCGCCGGGCCGCCCCAAGACGGATCAGCCCCCTCGGGGGGCAGCGACCCGCGCAACGGCGGAGCGTGGGGGCTTGCCAAATGTTTCGCCAAAGCGGCGCATGAGCATGCCCTGCACCTGCGCCGGCGACAGGCCCTGCGGGGCGTGCTTCGAGGCGAACGCCAGCGCCGCCACCTCGTCCGGGTCGAACTTCAGGTAGAGCCGCCGCAGCTGCTCTTCGTCACAGGCGCCCAGTTCCACCCGCTCGTCGATGCGCCCGGCACGGATCAGCGCCTCGTCCAGACGCTCGGCGTGGTTGGTGGTCATGAACAGCACATTGCCCTCCTGCGTCGCCACACCGTCCAGCGCATTGAGGAAACCGGAGAACGACAGCCTCACCTGGGCGTGCGCCGCGTCGCGCTGGCGGAAGAAGGCGTCGACGTCCTCAATCAGCAGCAGCGAGCGTTGCGGCACCGCCGCCAGCAGGGTGTGGATCTTCTCGTCGGTCACGATGGGCGAAGCCAGGCTGAGCGTGCAGACGTTCAGGTGCAGCTCGGACGCCAGCGCCGTGACCAGCGAGGTCTTGCCGGTGCCCGGCGGCCCATAGAGCAGGTAGCCGCGCCGCCAGGGAATGCCCAGTTCCGCATAGCGCTCGTGGGCAGCGTAGAACGATTGCAGGTCGGCCAGCAGCGCCTCGGCCTGCCCGGCCTTGAGCACCACAGACGACAGCGGGCGGCGCGAGCCCAGCCGTGCCCGCATCCAGTCGCCGCCGTGGAACGGGTTGGGGATATAGACCGAGAGCGTGTCGCTCTCGCGGCTTGCGCGCGCGTCGATGGCGCGCTGCAGGAAGGCCGACAGCCAGTCACCGGAGCGACCGAAGTGCGACAGGCTGATGCGCTCGAACACGCTTTGCGTCACCTGCAGTTCGCGGCGGATCCAGACCAGCCGGCCGTCGATCCAGAGGATGTGCAGGCCTTCGCCAGGCGACAGATAGGCCCGGGGCGCCTGGCCGGCCCGCAGGTCCTCGGCCAGGCTCTGGTATTCCGTGCCCTGGCGCACGCTGCGGGCCGTGAACTGGTTGACCTGCCGCAGCGAGGGATGGGTGTCCATGTACTCCACGAGCGCCGAAAACAGGAACTCGTCGCGCGAGTCGATGGTGAGTGTGGAGATGAAAAAGCGCTTGCCCCAGGACACCACCAGCCCGGGCACGTCTTTCAGCCAGAACGCCAGCGCGCCGGCCAGCGCCAGCATCGCGGCCTGCGCCACGGGGGTTTGCAAGAAGCCATCCATACCCGGGTTATACCCCCAGGACCATCCCCTCAGCCGCGCGGATGGTGCTGCGCCACGACCGATTTGAGCCGCTCGCGCGCGACATGGGTGTAGATGGTGGTGGTCGAAATGTCGGCGTGCCCCAGCAGCATCTGCACGGCACGCAGGTCGGCGCCGTGGTTGAGCAGATGGGTGGCGAAGGCGTGGCGCAGCGTGTGGGGCGACAGCGGCGAGGTGATGCCGGCGGCCAGCGCGTAGCGCTTGACCAGGTTCCAGAACATCACCCGGCTCATGGCCTCACCGGCCTTGCTGCCGCGCGCGGTGACGAACAGGTCTTCGCTGGCCTGCCCACCGAGGATCTCGGGGCGGCCCTCCTTCAGATAGCGTTGCAGCCACTCGCCCGCGATCTGCCCGAACGGCACCAGCCGCTCCTTGTTGCCCTTGCCGGTGACCCGCAGCACGTGGTCCTGGTGGCCGACCTGAAAGGTGCGCAGCGTCACCAGCTCGCTCACCCGCAGCCCGCTGGCGTACATCAGCTCCAGCATGGCGCGGTCGCGCAGGCCAAGCGGTGTGGCGGTGTCGGGTGCGTTCAGCAGCGCCTCGACCTGGGCTTCGGACAGCGTCTTGGGCACGCGCAGCGGCTGACGCGCCGCGGTCAACCGCAGAGTCGGATCGGCGTCGATGAGGCGCTCGCGCAGTGCCCAGCGGAAATAGCGCTTGAACACCGTGAGGCGCCGGTTGGCGGTGGTCGCCCGGGTCTCGGCGTGGCGGTTGGCGAAGTAGGCATGGATGTCGGCCTCGCCCGCCTGCGGCAGGGAACGCGCGCCATGGGCCGCCAGCCACTGGCCGAACAGCACGAGGTCGCGCCGGTAGGCGTCGAGCGTGTTGCGCGAGAGGCCCTCCTCCAGCCAGAGGGCATCGACAAAGGCGCCCGCGCTCTCTTCGCTGCGCGCGAGCGCCGTGGGGTCCATCAGTCCAGCGAGAGCTTCTGCTTGGTGACGACTTCCTTGTACACCTCGTACTCGGCCTTGATCTGGGCCGTGAACTGCTCGGGTGTGTTGGCCACGATCAGCGAACCGGTGTCCTCGATGCGCTTGCGGACCGCCGGGTCCGTCAGGGCCGTCTTGGTGGTGTTGTAGAGCTTGTCCACCACGTCCTTCGGCATGCCCTTGGGGCCGATGAGGCCGTAGTAGGCCATGCGGTTCACAGGCTCCAGCCCCACTTCCTTGAAGGTCGGCACGTCGGGCAGCACCGGCAGGCGCTGCGGCGCGGCCACCACGATGGGCACCAGGCGACCAGCCTTGATGTGCGGCAGGGCCGACGGCAGGTTGTCAAAAATGATGGGCACCTGGCCGCCCACGGTGTCGTTCAGGGCCGGACCAGCGCCACGGTAGGGAATATGGGTCATGAACACACCCGCGAGGCTCTTGAACAGCTCGGTCTGGAGGTGGCCGATGCCACCGGTGCCGGAGCTGGCATAGCTGTATTTGCCGGGGCTCTTCTTGAGCTCGGCAATGAAGGCCTTGTAGTCCTTGGCCGGGAAGCTCGGGTGCACCGCGATCACGTTGGGTGTGGCGGCAATGTTGGTGATGGGGGTGAAGTCGGTGAGCGTGTTGTACGGAATCTTGGGATTGATCGCCGGGTTCGCCGCCGTGGTGGACACAGTGGCCATGCCGATGATGTAGCCGTCGGCGGCGGCACGTGCCAGCTCGGTGGCGCCGATCACACCGCCGCCACCAGCCTTGTTCTCGACCACCACGCTCTGACCCAGCGACTTGGCCAGAGGCTCGGACATGACGCGCGCGACGATGTCGGTCGTACCGCCTGGTGCGAACGGCACCTGCAGGCGGATGACCTTGGTCGGGTAGGCCTGCGCCCAGGCCACTCCGGTCGCACCCAGCGACATGGCAACCAGACCCAGCCCCATCAGGGAACGGCGAGCAAACATGCGATCTCTCCTTCGTTGTACACAAAACAATAGCAACGGTCATATTACCCCTGCCAGCCCCCCGGGACTGTAGACAGGCTGCACCCGGTTGACCATGGGGAGACTACATAAGTACAAACCCCCGGAAGCAGGCACGTCCGGGCGCTATGCTCGCCCGGTGAACTTTGCCCAACTGCTCTTTCCGGACTTTTCGCTGATCCTCTGCGGCTACCTGGTCTGCCGCTTCACTGCCCTGAACCGGACGGTGTGGGAGCCATTGGAAAGCCTGGTGTATTTCTTCCTGTTCCCGGTCCTGCTCTTCCACTCGATCGTCAAGAGCCCGCTGGACCTGGGTGCCGCCTCCAGCCTGATGGCGGCCGGCCTGGCGCTGGGCATCTGTGGCATCGCGCTGTCCTATTCGCTGCCTCACTGGCCCTGGCTGGGGCGCCGGCTGGACCCGCGGTTGCACGCCGCCAGCGCACAGGTGGGGTTCCGGTTCAACTCCTTCATCGCCCTGGCACTGGCCGACAAGATCGCAGGCCCCCAGGGGCTGCTGATGATTGCGGTGCTGATCGGCGTCTGCGTGCCATTGTTCAACGTGGGCGCCGTATGGCCGATGGCCCGCCGCGCCAACAAGGGCCTCGCCCGCGAGCTGGTGCGAAACCCGCTGATCATCGCCACCGCCAGCGGGCTCGTCGCCAATTTGCTCGGTTTCACGGTTCCGCCCTGGCTGGAACCGACGGTCAACCGCATCGGGCAGGCCTCGCTGGCCCTGGGTTTGATGGCCGCTGGCGCGGGTATGCGTCTGGGCAGCCTGACCAAGGCCAAGCGACTCGGCGCGATGGTGTTGTGCGTCAAGCATCTGGGCATGCCGCTGCTCGCCTTCGGGCTGGCCATGGCCTTCCGTCTCGACCCGGCACAGGCCACCATCTTGCTGATGTTCTCCGCCGTGCCGACGGCCTCCAGCTGCTATGTGCTGGCGGCCAGGATGGGCTACGACGGGCCCTATGTGGCTGGTCTGGTGACCCTGTCCACGCTGCTGGGCATGGCCAGCCTTCCGTTCGCGCTGGGAATCCTGGCCTAACTAAGGAACCCATAAGGGTATCAGAGGCCCCTATGGCAAAATTCCAAGGTTTTAGGCCTAGCTCTTTCACAAGGTTTCCCATGAAGATTGCGGTTGCTGGCACCGGCTACGTCGGGCTGTCCAACGCCGTGCTGCTGTCCCAGCACCACGAAGTCGTCGCTCTGGACATCGTTCCCGAGAAGGTGGCGCTGATCAATGCGCGCAAGAGTCCGATCGTCGACGCGGACATCGAAGACTTCCTGGCCCACCAGCCGCTGAACCTGCGCGCCACGCTGGACAAGCACGAAGCCTACGAAGGCGCCAGCTTCGTCATCATTGCGACGCCCACCGACTACGACCCCGAGACCAACTACTTCAACACGCGGTCGGTCGAGGCGGTGATCCGCGACGTGATGCAGATCAACCCGCAGGCCGTGATGGTGATCAAGTCCACGGTGCCTGTCGGTTACACCGCCCAGGTGCGCGATCGGACCGGCTGCCAGAACCTGCTCTTCTCGCCCGAGTTCCTGCGCGAAGGCAAGGCCCTGCACGACAACCTGTACCCGTCACGCATCATCGTGGGCGAGCGTTCGGAGCGGGCTGAGACCTTCGCCGGGCTGCTCAAGGAAGGTGCTCGCAAGCAGGACATTCCGGTGCTGTTCGTCGATTCGACCGAAGCCGAGGCGGTCAAGCTGTTCTCCAACACCTACCTGGCCATGCGGGTGGCCTATTTCAACGAGCTGGACACCTACGCCGCGGCGCACAACCTGGATTCGCGCCAGATCATCGAGGGCGTCGGCCTCGATCCGCGCATCGGCAACCACTACAACAACCCGTCCTTCGGCTACGGCGGCTACTGCCTGCCCAAGGACACGAAGCAGATGCTGGCCAACTACCAGCACGTGCCGCAAAACCTGATCCAGGCGATCGTCCAGTCCAACACCACGCGCAAGGACTTCATCGCAGAGAGCATCCTGAAGCAGAAGCCCAAGACGGTCGGCGTGTTCCGGCTGATCATGAAGGCGGGCTCGGACAACTTCCGGTCCTCCAGCATCCAGGGCATCATGAAACGGATCAAGGCCAAAGGCGTCCGCGTCATCATCTACGAACCCGCCTTGCAGGAAGAAGAGTTCTTCCACTCGCCGGTGGTCAACGACCTCGAGACCTTCAAGAAGGAATCGGACGTGATCATCACCAACCGCCTCACGCCAGTACTGGCCGATGTGCAGGACAAGGTCTACACGCGCGACCTGTTCGGCAGCGACTGACCCACCAGACACTTTTCGGGGAGAACCTTCATGAAGTCACACCATGCCCTGTCGGCGATGACCCTGGCAGTCACGGCCCTGATCACCGGCTGCGCCAGCTCCGGCGGCTCCACCCCTTCGGTGGCCAACCCCTACAGCAGCAGCGGTGGCAGCTCGCTGGGTGAGGTCCATGTGAACACCATGCGGGTGTTCGGCGACAGTTACTCCGACCCGAACTTCACCAACTCCATCGGCACCATCAACTGGGCCACGCAGATGCAGGGCCGGGGCACGGTCACGAAGTCCGACATCTATGCGATCGGTGGTGCACGCGCCAGCTACGGCGAAGCACGCGCCTTCGACAAGCAGATCGACAACTGGAAGAACCGTGGCAGCGCCATCGCCGACCGGGATCTGACCGTGGTCTACCTGGGCCACAACGACATGGGTCGCAACGGCTCGCCGGACAACAACCTCACCAATGCCAAAAAAGGCTATTCGGATGGCGTGGCGCGCCTGATCGCGGCCGGTGCCGCGGCCGACAACCGCCGGCTGTTTGTCACCCAGTTGCACGACTGGGGCCGCGGACCGGGCGTGTCGTCGCTGGCCTCCCAGCAGGTGATCGGCTGGAACAACTACATCGCTTCGGTGGCCAACGCCACACCCAACGTGATCGCGGTGGACATGTACACCGTGTTCCAGCGCGTCTTCAACGAACCCGGCAAGTTCGGCTTCAACAACGTCTCGACGGCCAACCCCTCCCGCTCGGCAGTGGACACGCTCTACCACGACGCCACCCACTTCGGCAACCGGGGCCAGGACATCATCACCCGCGTCTACCAGCACTACCTGACCCGCGGCTGGGACTGGGCCAACAGTGTGAGCGCCGGCGCCGACTCGGCCGGGCGCATCAACCAGGACATCGACAACGGCACGCTGGTGCTGTCCATGGCCGAACAGAAGACCCTGCAGCCTGGCTTCAGGCTGCTGCCGCTGGGCCTGCGGGAGGGCGATGCCTTCCAGTTCAACGCACGCAACAGCCGGGTGTTCCAGCCGTTCGCCCAGACGCCGCAAGGCTCTGCGCCGACCGGCCTGGCCTTCGACATGCGCGTCGGATCGGCCGACAACGCCCAGAGCAGCCGCATGGGCATCGCCGTGTTCCAGCAGGACCAGGCCAAGTACCTGTCCACCACCGAGCAACGCAACTCCAAGCAGTACACCTCCGACGCCGTGTCGCTGTACTGGAACAAGCCGGTGTCGGGCTGGGTGATGAGCAGCCAGGTCTCCCACCTGGACCTGAAGTTTGCCAGCCACGCACAGGACGGTCTGGTCCGGCGCACGCTGGAAAACCGCCAGAGCGGCAGCACCTGGTCCTTCGAGAACAAGATGCGCTACCCGATGCGTGGCGAGTTCTTCAGCGTCACGCCCTGGGTGTCGCTGACCAACCAGTCGCACAGTCTCGACCCGGCCCTGACCTCCACCCTCTACACCACCGACGTGCTGTTCAGCTCCAACCGGGTCAACGAGTGGCTCTCGGGCATCGGCGTGGACCTGCAGACCGACCCGATCAGCCTGAGCGGCCAGCGCAAGCTGCGTTTCGGCGGCAGCCTGCACCACACCTCCAGCCTGTCGCGCGACACCGTGACCGTGTCGATGCGCGAGTCGGGCTCTCCCAACGTCGTGCAGCGCGAGATTTTCCCGCTGTCCAAGGTCGAGCGCACGCAGCTGGGTCTGCAGGCCACCATGGACGTGGCTCGCCACCTCCAGTTCAGCGCCACCTACGGCGCCCAATTGCAGGACGTGCGCAAGACACAGAGCGTGGTGTTCAAGGCCAACCTCCGCTTCTGATCCGCCCTTGATGAAAATCCTGTATGTCGCCGGACGGGAGGCCGCCTACTCACGCACCCGCATCGTGCTCAACGCCATGCGCCAGAACGGCTTTGAGGTGATCGAATGCCTGCCGCCCAACAAGTCATTCAAGCACTACCCGGGCCTGTTGCTCAAGACCCTACTGAACGCCCCCCGCTGTGATGCGGTTGTGGTGGGTTTCTACGGCCAGTTGCTCGCGCCGCTGGTGCGGCTGCTGACCTGGAAGCCCATCCTGTTCGACATGTACATCACCACGTACGACACGATGGTGTTCGACCGGGAGAAGGCGGCCCCCGGCTCGTTCAAGGCCCGCATCTATGGCCTCAGCGACTGGCTGTCCTACAAGATGACGAAGCTGTCCATCCTGGACAGCCACCACGTCATCGGCCATTTCGGGCGCACCATCCACACCGAGACCAGCAAGTTCCGCCGGCTCTTCCTGGCCGTGGACGACAGCGTGATCAAGCCGGGGCCTTTGCGGCCCGCCGATGGCGAGTTCCTCGTGCACTTCCATGGCGAATACATCCCGTTCCATGGCGTGCGTCACATCCTCAAGGCCGCCAAGCTGCTGGAACCACATGGTGTGAAGTTCCAGATAGTGGGCAAAGGCCTGACCTACGAAGAGGACATGCAACTGGCCCGCGAACTTGGCCTGCCGCATGTGAAGTTTCTGGACCCAGTGCCATACGCCAAGCTGGCCGAGCTGATGTCCCGGGCCGATGTGTGCCTGGGAATCTTCGGCGACAACGAGCGCGCCAAGCTGGTGCTGACCAACAAGGTCGTCGAGGCGATCGGCGTGGGCAAACCCCTGATCACCAGCCGCAACGAGCCCGTTCAGGAGCTGCTCAAGGACGGCGAAAGCGTGCTGCTGGTGAACCCCGCCGATCCTCAGGCGCTGGCCGATGCCATCCTGCGCCTCAAGAACGACGAGCCGCTGCGCCATCGCATCGCGGCCGCCGGCCACAGGGTGTTCAGGCAGCAGTGCGCCACCGAGACCTTCGGAAAACGCTTCACCGCGATCCTGCACGAGGTGCTGGGTACGCGTCGCACCGCCGAATGAGTGAAGCGTCCGGTGCCGCGCCCTGCGTTCATGTGCTGCTGGCGTCCTACCAGGGTGGCAGGTACATCCGTGAGCAGCTGGAGTCGATTGCAGGCCAGACCCACCCCAACTGGACGCTGACTGTCAGCGACGACGGATCGACAGACGACACCGTGCGTCTGTGCGAAGCCTTCTCGCACGAACATGGCGGCCACCGCATCCGGGTCATCAAGGGACCCGGGCGGCGCTCCACAGCCAACTTCTTTCACCTCCTGCGCGCCGTCGAGCCCACCTCCAGCCACGACCTTGTCGCGTTCAGCGACCAGGACGACGTCTGGCTACCGGAAAAGCTCTCCCGCGCCGTGGAGGCACTGCGGGCCCTGCGGCCGACCACGGGCCAGCCGGCGCTGTATGCGGCGCGCACCCGCCTGGTCAACGAGCGACTGGAGCCCATCGGCGTGAGCCGCTTGCCACAACGCCCCCTGGGCTTCGGCAACGCCCTGCTGCAGAACGTCGCCAGCGGCAACACCATGGTTTTCAACCAGCCGCTGCTGCGGCTGATGCGCCGGATCAAACCCGAGCATTCGGTCCTGCACGACTGGACGGCATACCAGGTCGTCACCGGCTGCGGCGGTCAGATGCACTTCGATCCGGAGCCCTGTCTGCTCTACCGCCAGCATGCCGACAACCTGATCGGATCGCAGGGCCGCTCCTGGGACAAGGTGCTGCGCATGGGCATGCTGTTCAAGGGGCAGTACCGCACCTGGGGCGACCAGACGGAGGCGGCCATGAACGACATCGCCAATGAATTGCAGCCCAAGGCGCTGGACGTGCTGCGCAAGTTCCAGGACATGCGCCGCCGCCCCGATCTGATCGGACGCATGCAGGCCGGACGCCACAGCGGCCTCTGGCGGCAGACCCGTTCCGGCCGCGCCTCGTTCTGGCTGGGCCTGGCCCTCAACCAGCTCTGACCAGGCCCCGGCGATCCACCCATCACCCTCCATGAGCCAGTCTCCCGTTCCTACCTATTCTGACCCTGCTTCGACCTGGGTGCTGGTGCTGCTGCCGGTTTACAACGGCCAGCGCTTCCTCACGCAACAGGTGGAATCCATCCTGAATCAGAGCGGCGTGAGCACCCACATCCTGTGCCGCGACGATGGATCGAGCGACGGATCACCTGGGCTGCTGCACGAGCTCCGACTGCGCTGGCCCGAGCGCATCACTGTGGTCGAGGACGACCTGGGCAACCTGGGCGCCAGTGGCAACTTCTCGTGCCTCATGCGACTGGCCTTGGACTTGGAGCCGTCCGGGTTCGGGCGCGCGGCCTACATCGCGCTTTCCGACCAGGACGACGTCTGGCACGACGACAAGGTGGCCATCGGGTTGGCCACCATCCGCTCGCTTGAACAAGCCCGCCCCGGTGCCCCAGCGCTGGTGCACAGCGACCTGCGCGTCATCGAAGAGGACGGCCGGGAGATCGCCCCATCAATGGCCCGGTACCAGGGCTTGCGCCCAGATCTCAGCAGTCTGCCAGCCCAGTTGCTGAGCAACACGCTGACAGGGTGTACCAGCCTGATGAACCGAGCCTTGCTGGAGAAGGCCTTGCCGGTCCCGCCCGAAGCCATCATGCACGACTGGTGGCTGTCGCTGGTGGCCAGCGCCCTGGGCAGCCGCCGGTACTTGGACCAGTCCTTGATCGACTACCGCCAGCACGCCAGCAATGCCATCGGCGCCAAGGCGCAAGACAAACCCGTGGCCTTCAAGACCATCGTGCACCGCTTGTTCGACGACCGGCACGGCGAGATCTTTCGTCTCAACGCCCGCCAGGCGCGAGGCTTTCTGGCCCGGTTCGGTGCTGAGCTGACCGCCCGCCAACGGCTCACCACCTGGCTCGCATCCCAGCTGTCGCTGCCTTTTCCGCCCCTGCAGCGCCTGATCTACCGCGTGCTGAGGCGCTTGTGAGCATCCGCCTGTCCATGGTCAGCCACGGCCAGGCCCGACTGGCCAACCAGTTCCTGCAGGACCTGGCCGGAATACCCGAAGTGGCTGAACTGGTGGTCACGGAAAACATCCCGGACGCGCCCATGCACCCACCACCCGGCTTGACTGTCCTCGCGCACCACAACCCGTTGCCGTTGGGGTTTGCGGGCAACCACAACCAAGCTTTCGAGGGATGCGAACAAGCGTTCTACTGCGTAGTGAATCCCGACATCCGTTTGCCGATCAACCCGTTCCCGGGCCTCCTGGCCGCAATGCAAGACCCTACGGTGGGGCTGGTGGCTCCGCTGGTGCTTGGCCCGGCCGGACAGCCTGAGGACAACGCGCGGCGCTTTCCCACACCCTGGAACCTGGCGCAGAAACTCGCTGGCGTGAACGATGGTCGCTACCACTTGACGCCCCACTCGGATGCCCTCCCGGTGGAGTGGGTGGCCGGTATGTTCCTGCTGTTTCGCGCCCAGGCGTTTCGGGATGTGGGAGGTTTTGATGCTAAATTCCACCTCTATTACGAGGATGTGGACATCTGCGCCCGCCTGTGGAAATCGGGCTGGAAAGTGATGTGCGATCCGGGGGTCACGGTGGTGCATGAGGCCCAGCGCGCCAGCCGGCACAACTTCCGGTACATGCGCTGGCATGCTGCGAGCATGGCGCGCTACTTTGGCAAGCACCTGGGCCGCCTGCCACAGGTATAGCCACCCTTTCAAGACACAAGCCCTTCAGAGCCGCTCCATCCCGATGGGTGGGTGACGGACTTCCACGATCTCGCCCGACACACCAAGCAGGAGAAAAGATGATTCTGGTTACCGGCGCCGCAGGCTTTATTGGCGCGAACTTCGTGCTCGACTGGGTCGCACAGTCCCAGGAACCCGTCGTGAATCTGGACAAGCTGACCTATGCCGGCAACCCCGAGAACCTGGCCAGCCTGCAGGGCAACCCCGGACACATCTTCGTTCAGGGTGACATCGGCGATCGCGCCCTTGTGGACCGCCTGCTGGCCGAACACAAGCCCAGGGCAGTGGTGAACTTCGCCGCAGAAAGCCACGTCGACCGCTCCATCCACGGGCCGGAGGACTTCATCCAGACCAATGTGGTCGGCACCTTCCATCTGCTGGAGTCCGTGCGCGCGTACTGGGGCTCCCTCGAAGTTGAAGCCAAGTCGGCCTTCCGGTTCCTGCACGTGTCGACCGACGAGGTCTACGGCACGCTCGGCCCGAACGATGCTCCGTTCACCGAGACCACACCCTACACGCCCAACAGCCCCTATTCGGCCTCCAAAGCGGCCAGCGACCACCTGGTGCGCGCCTACCACCACACCTATGGCCTGCCGGTGCTGACCACCAACTGTTCGAACAACTACGGTCCCTACCACTTCCCCGAGAAGCTGATCCCGCTGATGATCGTCAACGCCCTGGCCGGCAAGCCGCTGCCGGTCTACGGCGACGGCATGCAGGTGCGCGACTGGCTGTTCGTCAAGGACCACTGCAGCGCGATCCGCCGCGTGCTCGAAGCCGGTACAACGGGTGAAACCTACAACGTGGGCGGCTGGAACGAAAAGCCCAACATCGAGATCGTCAAGACGGTCTGCGCACTGCTGGACGAGCTGCGTCCCCGCACCGATGGCCAGTCCTACGCCACTCAGATCACCTACGTGAAAGACCGGCCGGGCCACGATCGCCGCTACGCCATCGACGCAACCAAGATCCACCGAGAACTGGGCTGGAAGCCTGCGGAAACCTTCGACACCGGCATCCGCAAGACCGTGCAGTGGTACCTGGACCATCCCGACTGGGTGGCGCACGTGCAAAGCGGCGACTACCGGAACTGGATCGGCCAGCAGTACGGAGCGCTTGCATGAAGATTCTCCTGACCGGCAAAAACGGCCAGGTCGGGTTTGAGTTGCAGAGAGCCCTGGCGCCACTGGGCACCGTTCATGCAGTGGATTCAAGCGACTGCGACCTGGCCGACGAACAGGCGCTGCGAGCCCTGATCAGGGCCTCGTGCCCGGACCTCATCGTCAATCCTGCCGCGTACACCGCGGTGGATCGTGCCGAAGATGAAGCCGGCGGGCAACTCGCCACCGCGGTCAATGCCATCGCCCCCGGCGTCATGGGTGAGGAAGCCGCGCGTCTGGGCGCCGCAGTCATCCACTACTCCACCGACTACGTTTTTGACGGCCACAAGGCCACGCCATACGTGGAAACGGATCCGACCGCCCCTCTGGGGGCCTATGGGCGCAGCAAGCGCGATGGCGAGCTGGCCTTGATGCGCAGCACTCCGCGGCACATCGTGCTGCGCACCAGCTGGGTGGTCGGAGCTCACGGAAACAACTTCGCCAAAACCATGCTCCGCCTGGCGGCCGAGCGCGACGAGTTGCGCGTGGTCAGCGACCAATTCGGGGCACCCACCTCTGCCGCGCTGATCGCCGATGTGACCGCGCATCTGGTGCGCCAGCTGCAACGTACGGGCACGGAGCCTTTCCCCTACGGCCTCTACCATGCAACGGCCGGAGGGGAAACCAGCTGGTGCGACTACGCCCGCTTCGTGATCGGGTACGCACTGCGCACGGGACACGCCCTGCGCGTCACTCCCAACGAAGTACACCCCATCGGCTCCGACCAGTACCCCACGGCAGCCCGACGCCCGACGAATTCGCGCTTGGACACCACCCTGTTTCGCTCCACCTTTGGCTTTGAACTGCCGCACTGGCAGGAAGGCCTGGGCCACATCCTGCAACAGATCCTGAGAACGCCATGAACAGAAAAGGCATCATCCTGGCCGGCGGCTCCGGCACGCGCCTGTACCCCGTGACGCAGGCGGTGAGCAAACAGCTCATGCCCGTGTACGACAAGCCGATGATCTACTACCCGCTGAGCACCCTCATGCTCGCCGGCATCCGCGACATCCTGGTCATCTCCACCCCGCAGGACACCCCTCGCTTCACCGATCTGCTGGGTGATGGCAGCCAGTGGGGCCTGAACCTGCAGTACGCCGTGCAGCCCAGCCCCGACGGCCTGGCCCAGGCCTTCATCATCGGCGAGCAGTTCATCGGCAACGCCCCCTCCTCTCTGGTGCTGGGCGACAACATCTTCTACGGCCACGACTTCGCAGCCCTGCTGGGCAACGCCACGCGCCGTCCGGACGGCGCCACCGTCTTCGCCTACCACGTGCACGACCCCGAGCGCTACGGCGTCGCCGAGTTCGACCCCTCGGGCAAGGTGCTCAGCCTGGAAGAGAAGCCGGCGAAACCCAAGAGCAACTACGCGGTCACGGGCCTCTACTTCTACGACAACCAGGTGGTGGAGCTGGCCAAGAACCTCAAGCCCTCGGCCCGCGGCGAGCTGGAGATCACCGATCTCAACCGCCTGTACCTGGAAGCCGGCTCGCTGCAGGTCGAAGTGATGGGCCGCGGCTACGCCTGGCTGGACACCGGCACCCACGACAGCCTGCTCGAAGCCGGCCAGTTCATCGCCACCCTGGAGAAGCGCCAGGGGCTGAAGGTGGCCTGCCCCGAAGAAATCGCCTACCGCAGCAAGTGGATCGATGTCGAGCAGGTGCAGCGCCTGATCAAGCCGCTGGCCAAAAACGGCTACGGCCAGTACCTGCAACAGATCATCAAAGACGAGCTGCGCTGAGCCCATGAAAGCGACCCCACAGTCCATCCCCGAAGTCATCCTGTTCGAACCCAAGGTGTTCGGCGACGAACGCGGCTTCTTCTTCGAGAGCTTCAACCACGCCCGCTTTGAAGAAGCGGTGGGGCGCCCCGTGCGCTTCGTGCAGGACAACCACTCCAAGTCCATCAAGGGCGTGCTGCGCGGGCTGCATTACCAGGTGCAGCAGGCCCAGGGCAAGCTGGTGCGCGTGGTCCAGGGCGAGGTGTTCGACGTCGCGGTCGACATCCGTCGCTCCTCACCCACGTTCGGCAAATGGGTGGGCGCTCACCTGACGGCCGAGAACAAGCACCAGCTGTGGGTGCCCGAGGGCTTTGCGCACGGCTTTGTCGTGCTCAGCGACAGCGCCGAGTTCCTCTACAAGACCACCGACTACTACGCCCCCGCTCACGAGCGCAGCATCCTCTGGAACGATCCGGACCTGGGTATTGACTGGGGATTCACGGGAACACCCAACCTGTCAGGCAAGGATCAGGCGGCCCTGCTGCTCAAGAACGCCGAAGTTTTCGACTGATACCCCCAGGAATGATTGACTACCGATGAAACTCGTTTCCGTTGTGCTCTCCGGCGGAGCAGGTACCCGCCTGTGGCCCGCATCGCGGCAGGCCTACCCCAAGCCATTCATGAAGCTGGGTGGTCGGACCCTGCTGGAACAGGCCATCAGCCGAGGTCAAGCCTGTGGCACCGACCACCTGATCGTGGTAACCAACCAGGACCATCTGTTCCTGACCCAGGGTCTGCTGGCTGAGATGTCGGACCCGCCTCATCCTCACTACCTGCTCGAACCCAAGGGGCGAAACACGGCACCGGCCATCGCCTTGGCGGCCCTGGCCTGCCGGAAGCTGCATGGCGACGACGCCGTGATGCTGGTGCTGCCGGCCGACCACCTGATTCCCGACACAGAGTCTTTTGTGGCCAACGCCCTCGAAGCAGCCCGGCACGCAACCGAGGGGCATCTGGTGGTGTTCGGCATTCAGCCCACAGGCCCCGAAACGGGGTTTGGCTACATTGAGGTCGCCAAAGTTGGACGTCAGGCGCAGCCGGTGCTTCAGTTTGTCGAAAAACCTGATCTCGCCACCGCGAAGGAGTACCTGGCCACTGGCCGCTACTACTGGAACAGCGGGATGTTCTGCTTCACCGCAAAAGTCATCCTGGAGGCGCTCGCAAAACACGCCCCGGACGTGCTGGAGACGGCGCAAACGGTGTTGGACAGCGGCGGCACCTCGGCACTGCCACCGACCGGCGCAGTCGGGGCAACCCAGGTGACGCGCTTCGACGCGCACACCTTTGGCCTTCAGCCCGACATCAGCATCGACTACGCGGTCATGGAGAAAGCGGACAACGTCATGCTGGTGCCAGCCCGTTTTGGCTGGAGCGACGTCGGCGCATGGCCCTCGGTGGCTTCGGCGCACTCGGCGGACGCGGCAGGCAACACCATTGGCATCACCAAAGACATCCACTGGGCTGCGGTCGCTACCACGGGCACCCACGTGCATGTGGAAAGCCACGGGCACAAGGTGATCGCCACCGTCGGCGTCAAGGACCTGGTAGTGGTGGACACACCCGACGCCCTGCTGGTGGCCAGCAAAGAACAGGCTCAGAACGTCAAGCGCGTGGTAGAGATGCTCAAGGAACGGCACCCTGACAACGCCGCGCACCAGACCACCACGCTGCCCGCCGCAGTGCAGCGTCCGTGGGGCACCTACGCCACCCTCAAGGAAGAGGACGGCTACAAAGTCAAACGCATCACGGTTCGGCCCGGCCAGAGCCTGAGCCTCCAGTACCACCACAAACGCGCCGAACACTGGGTCGTCGTGCAGGGGGATGCCCTTGTCCAGATCGGAGAAGCCGAGTTCGCCACCCGTGCAGGCGAGTATCGGTTCATCCCTCTGAAGGAGCGCCACCGCCTGACCAACATCGGCGAAGGGGAGTTGGTGTTGATCGAAGTACAGTGCGGTAGCTATCTCGGCGAAGATGACATCGTTCGCCTGGCCGACGTGTACGGCAGGACGTGATGCAGGTGTTCCGAGCCCTTTGGGCCTACCGCGGCTTCATCCTCGGCAGCGTCAAGCGCGAGTTCCAGTCCAAGTACCGCAATTCCGTTCTTGGTGCGGCTTGGAACATACTGAATCCGCTGTCCATGATCGTGGTGTACACGGTCATCTTTTCTGAGGTGATGAAGGCACGCCTGCCCCAGGTGGAGGGGGCCTACGCATTCAGCATCTACCTGTGCGCGGGCCTGCTGACCTGGGGACTGTTCGCAGAGATCGCCAACAGCGCCACCAACATGTTCGTAGCCAACGCCAACCTGCTCAAGAAGCTCAGCTTTCCACGGCTGTGCTTGCCCGTCATCGTGGTCAGCAACGCACTGCTGAACTTCGCCATCGTGTTCGGCCTGTTCGTGATCTTCCTGGTCATCAGCGGCAACTTTCCGGGCCTGGCCTTCGCTGCCATGGTGCCGCTGCTGGCGCTGCAAGTGGCCTTTGCAATCGGCCTGGGTATCACGCTGGGCATGCTCAACGTCTTCTTTCGCGATGTCGGGCAGTTCTTCGGCATCTTCCTGACCTTCTGGTTCTGGCTCACACCCGTCGTCTACCCGCTGTCCATCCTGCCTGCGGAAGGTCAGGCCTACATGCGCTGGAACCCCATGTTCCGGCTGATCACGGCCTACCACGAGGTACTGGTATATGGCCGCTGGCCCAACTGGTACAGCCTATGGCCGGTGGCGGTGTTGTCGGTGCTGCTGTGCGCCTACGGGCTGTATCTGTTCCGCCGGAGGGCCGGCGAAATGGTGGACGAACTTTGAGACGTTGCTGACAGGACACGACATGGGCACGATCTCCGTTTCCCACTTGGGCAAGGCCTACAAGCAATACAAGTCGCGCCGCGCGCGACTGGCCGAATGGCTGCTGCCCTTCTACCCCAAACGGCACACCCTCAAATGGGTGCTGCAGGACATCAGCTTCACCGTGAACCCCGGCGAGGCGGTCGGCATCATCGGCATCAACGGCGCCGGCAAGAGTACCCTGCTCAAGATGATCACGGGCACCACGCGGCCCACCACTGGGTCGGTCCAGATGACCGGGCGCGTGGCCGCCATGCTGGAACTGGGCATGGGCTTCCACCCCGACTTCACCGGACGTCAGAACGCCGTCATGGCGGGGCAATTGCTGGGCTACACGGTGGAAGAAATCCACCGCCTGATGCCCGACATCGAGGCCTTTGCCGAAATCGGCGACTACATTGACGAACCAGTGCGCGTGTACAGCAGCGGCATGCAGATGCGCCTGGCCTTCAGCGTGGCCACCGCCATACGGCCCGACATCCTGATCGTGGACGAAGCCCTGTCGGTGGGCGATGCCTACTTTGTCCACAAAAGCTTTGACCGCATCCGGAAGTTTCGGGAGCAAGGCACCACCCTGCTCATCGTCAGCCACGACAAAGCTGCGATTCAAGCGGTGTGTGACCGCGCCATCCTGCTCAACGCTGGCAAAGTGGCACTGGAGGGGGAACCCGAGGCGGTCATGGACGCCTATAACGCGCTGATTGCCGACAAGGAGTCAGGCACTGTCAAGCAGATAGCCACCGAGAGCGGCAAGACGCAAACCATCTCAGGCAGTGGCGAAGCCATCATCAAACGCATTGATTTGCTGAATGAAGAAGACAATTCCATAGAGGTAGTCAGCGTCGGCCAAGCCGTCGAACTGCGGCTGGTTGTCCGGACAACCGATGCCGTCCCTGAACTGGTCACCGGTTTCATGATCAAGGACCGCTTGGGCCAGGTGGTGTTTGGTACCAACACCTTTCATCTGAAACAGGTGTTGCATAACCTGAGCGCCAATGTCGACACCACACTGAGCTTCAAGTTTCAGGCCAACCTGGGGCCCGGCACCTATTCGGTATCCACGGCGCTGCATACCAAAGACACACACGTCAGCAAGAATTACGAATGGAAAGACCTGGCCTTGGTCTTCAATGTCATCAACACCAGCAAGCCGGAATTTATTGGCTCCAACTGGCTTTCCCCTTCGATTGAAGTTCTGCCATGAGTGCTGATTTTTACAGGGCCTTCGAAGACAAGTTCCGCGGCTCGCGCGAATTGATCTTGTCGCGTCTGGACGTTTATCTGCCCTTCGTTCGCCCAATCAAAGAGGTCAGCGGACAACCCAACGCCTTGGACCTGGGCTGCGGCCGTGGTGAATGGCTCGAACTGCTGGACCGTGAAGGCTTTGATGCCACAGGCGTGGACCTGGACGAAGGCATGCTCAAGGCATGCGAGCAATTGCACCTGAATGCCCACAAGGCTGACGCCATTGGTTATCTGGAGAGCCTGCCCGATGCCAGCGTTGGTGTCATCTCTGCATTCCACATGGTGGAGCACATCCCGTTTGAAGCGCTACAGCAACTCGTCCAACAGGCCCTTCGCGTGCTGGTGCCTGGTGGTCTGCTCATCATGGAGACACCCAACCCTGAGAACCTTCAGGTGGGCGCACACACGTTTTTCTACGATCCGACGCACCAGCGCCCCATCCCGCCCATGTTGCTGGCATTTCTGCCTGAGCACTATGGCTTTGCCCGCACCAAGATCCTCAGGCTGCAGCAAGACCCACGGCTGGACACTGCCCATTCGCCAAATCTAGAGGATGTGCTGGGCGGCCCGAGCCCTGACTACGCCGTCGTGGCTCAAAAGCGAGCCAAAGCACACATCTTGGCCCAGTTTGATCAAGCCTTTGCCACCGACCATGGTCTGACTCTACACACGTTGGCCACGCGGTATGACGCCAGTCGTGTCCAGCAAATAGATGCGTCCCGAAGCCTCGCGCAACGGGCCCTCTCCTCCGCCGAGGCGGCCTCCAGCGTCGCGCAGCAGGCCCTCTCCTCCGCCGAGGCGGCCTCCAGCGTCGCGCAGCAGGCATTTGCAGACGCTCGTCTTACCCGCGAGCTGATCACCACCTTCGAAGCCACGCTGCAGCACTACCAGCACCTGACCGCCGCCACCGAGCAGCGCATGAATGACCTGCTCAACAGCACATCTTGGAGAATCACAGGGCCATTTCGACAAGTATCAAAAAAAATTAGGTGGTTAACCACAGGTTTGATAGCTTGGGCGACTTTAAAACCCGGAAGCAGGCCACGCAGAACCGCAAGACAGTTTCTATTAAAGCTAAGGAACTGGATCGCCAATCAACCCAAGCTAAAAGCTACCATATTAACAATAATAACTTCATTTCCATACTTAGGAAATAAGTTATTAGCGATCCATAGGCGATACCCCCACACAGCCCAAAATCATACCCAGCAAAAGAATGCACCATCCCCCAGCCCAGAAAATAACATTTCGACCTACAAAGAAACGCTTAGCGCCAGTCGCAAGCGAAGTGCAGACGAAATATTAATTAAGATTTACGCCGAACTGAATGATCAAAGAAGGACATCCAAATGACCATATTTGATAACACCTGTTCGAAAATCAACACCAAGGGTCTGAAGGTTGCAATTTTAGGCACAAAAGCATCCAATGGATTAACAGGAGGGGCAGAACGGTTTTACGATGGATTGCTTAGCGGGTTTCTTGACATCGGCTGTCAAGCAGACTTTATCGGAGTAAATGCAGAAGAACCCAACTTCGAAACAATTATCAAAAACTACGAAGAGTGCGCGAAGTTAGACCTAAAAGACTATGATCTTGTTGTATCGACCAAGGTCCCAACTTATGCAGTCTCGCATCCTAACCATGTACTCTATCTTGTACACACAGTTCGTGTTTTTGATGACATGTTCGATCAAGCCTTCAAATCAAAGGACAGCTTGATTTTAAGTCAGAGATCAATCCTTCATAAAATTGACTACGAAGCAATTTCAAGAATTAAGGCTCGCTACAGCATTGGACATGAAGTTGCCAACCGCCTGTATCGCTGGCGCGGCTTGAAGTGCGAGGTAATTCATCCACCACTTGGCTTCAACAATTTCAAAACTGGAGAGTATGGCGACTACTTTTTCCTGCCAGGACGACTACACTCCTGGAAAAGAATTGATCTAGTCATAAATGCGATCCGTAAATCGGATTTACCATTAAAATTAGTTATAGCTGGTACTGGCGAAGCGGAAAAAGAATTAAGAGCAATTGCCAGCAACGACAATCGGATACAGTTCGTAGGTCGGATTGACGACGAAAGGCTCGTACAGCTTTATTCCGATTGCCTCGCCGTTCCCTTTACACCTTTACGGGAAGACTATGGGTACGTAACTTTAGAAGCATTTGCAAGCGGAAAACCTGTACTCACGTGCACTGATTCAGGGGAACCGTGCAGATTCGTATCGCCGTTCGAAACCGGCCTAGTGGTTGAACCGTCAGTTCACAAAGTGCGTGAAGGCCTTGAATGGCTCTGGAACCATAGAGATAAAGCGCGTTTAATGGGAAAGTCTGGACTTGAATTAGTTGCAGATATGTCGTGGGCCAAAGTTGCATATCAACTGGCAAAAGCAGGTCTCCAGCCCGACAATTTTCGCTCATTTGAAAAGACTAACGTTTGCGTATTGGATATGCAACCGATTGATCCACCCATAGGCGGCGGACGTCAACGGCTGCTCGGGCTATATCACAACTTAGGGAGCGATTTAAGTTGCACTTATGTTGGCACGTATGATTGGCCCGGCGAAAGCTACCGGTCGCACATGCTCAGTAGCAATCTAAAAGAGATTGATGTACCTCTGAGCGAAGCCCATCATGAAGCTGCCCGAGTCCTTTCCTCAAAGGCTGACGGCAAGGTGGTCATTGATCTTGCATTCAGCCAGCAAGCTTACTTATCACCGGACTATCTAAGTGCCAGTAGTGAAGAACTGAAAAAGTCTCAAGTAGTTATTTTTTCTCACCCATGGACATACCCTTTGGTGAAAGATCAGCTACGGCCGGATCAAATTTTAATTTATGACTCGCAAAATGTAGAGGGCTACCTTCGTGCGCAATTGCTTAACGAGAACAATCATCACGAAGCAGATTTATTGCGTCAGGTTGTAGAAGATGAAAATGAATTAGGATGGCATTCAGACTGGATTTTGACATGCTCACACGAGGATTTACTACGCTTTAATCGCATCTATGGATTTCCCATAGAAAAAATGAGAATAGTGCCAAATGGTGTAATGGCATATCGCGACCCGATTGCCTCTCCCGAAAAGCGCCAAGAGGCTCGCCAGCACCTAAGAATCAATACCACTAGCTTTCTTGCGATATTTATTGGCAGTGCGTATGGTCCTAACATTGAAGCGGCCAACTTCATTGCTGAACGACTAGCCCCCATGTGCCCGAACGTAACCTTTGTAATTGCAGGCGGCGTCGGCAATGAAATTAAGTCAATGCCATGCAATGTTCTCGTAACGGGTCAAATCGACGAGGATGATAAAAATCGTTGGTTCTATGCTGCTGATATCGCAATAAATCCGATGCTCTCAGGATCAGGAACGAACATTAAAATGTTCGACTTCATGTCTAAAGGACTCCCCGTAGTAACAACTGTTACTGGGGCGCGAGGCATCGAGACTGCAGGTCGACAATGCCTGCTTTTGGCGGAACCCGAGGCTCTAGATTTTTCTTTGGCTATCGAAAAATTACGAGATGATCAACTACGTCGAGTCGTTGGCGCAGAAGCTAGAGCCTGCGTTGAGGAGGGATATTCTTGGGAACATATATCGGCGCAGTTGGGCTGCTTCATCGACTCTCGTCGACGATTGGCAGGGCAGTCGAGCCCCCTCTTTTCAATAGTTGTTCCGACATACGAACGACATAGTCAGCTGGATGCATTAATCTCATGCATAGAACAGCAGGTAGAACGAGATTTTGAGGTCGTTTTGGTGGATCAAAGTGCCCAGCGATGGGCAGGAGCAGAAGCTCCCCATTCATTCCCTCTTACCTATTTTCACAGCCCCGTCAAGGGAGCTGTAAGAGCCCGAAATACTGGAGCTATGCTCGCTCAAGGCTCCATTCTAGCTTTCGTGGATGATGATTGTCTTCCTGAAGCTGACTGGCTAGCCAATGCTCGAAATTATTTTTGCGATACTGATGTTGTAGGCGTGGAGGGCATTATCTACTCCGATCATTTAGGTGATCCTGATTGGCGCCCCGTTTCAAACGTAGGCCTTGAGGGCATAGGCTTTATGACAGCAAATTTATTTGTTCGATCAAGCGCCTTTCAATACCTAGGCGGCTTTGACCTGCAATTTGATCACCCACATTTTCGAGAAGATACGGACTTTGGATGGCGCCTATTGAATTTAGGGAAAATACCGTACGCCAAAGATGTGCGCATTTTTCACCCAGCACAGCCTAGAAGTATAGAACGAGAGTCTTCCGTCGAGCGTCTAAAATTCTTTCAGAAGGACGCTATACTTTACAAAAAGCACCCCCAAAAATATCAACAACTATTTGCAATAGAACAGCACTTCATAAACACCCCAGGATTTACGAAACACTTAATAAAAGGATTCGAAAATATTAGAGTTCCGATGCCCGCATGGATATCCGATGCAATTAATAGCAAATAGCACCCGTCAGTCAAAAGTTAATTCCATCTCAGAATGAAGACCGCCATTATTACCGGCATCACCGGCCAGGACGGCGCCTACCTCGCAGAGTTGCTGCTGAACAAGGGCTACGCCGTTTATGGCACCTACCGCCGCACCAGTTCCGTCAACTTCTGGCGCATCGAGGAACTCGGCATCCAGAACCACCCCAACCTGCACCTGGTCGAGTACGACCTGACCGACCTGGGCGCCAGCATCGCGCTGGTGCAAAAGGTCCAGCCCGACGAGATCTACAACCTCGCTGCGCAGAGCTTCGTCGGCGTGAGCTTCGATCAGCCCACCACCACGGCCCAGATCACCGGCCTCGGAGCCGTCAACCTGCTAGAAGCTATCCGCCTGGTCAACCGCAAGATCCGCTTCTACCAGGCCAGCACCTCGGAGATGTTCGGCAAGGTGCAGGCCATTCCGCAGATCGAGAGCACGCCGTTCTACCCACGCAGCCCCTACGGTGTGGCCAAGCTCTATGCGCACTGGATGACCATCAACTACCGCGAGAGCTACGACATCTTCGGCAGCAGCGGCATCCTGTTCAACCACGAAAGCCCGCTTCGCGGCCGCGAATTCGTCACCCGCAAGATCACCGATGCAGTGGCCAAGATCAAGCTCGGACAGCTTGACTGCCTGGAGCTGGGTAACCTGGATGCCAAGCGAGACTGGGGTTTCGCCAGGGAGTATGTGGAGGGGATGTGGCTGATGCTGCAGGCCGATGAGCCCGACACTTTTGTGCTCGCGACCAACCGCACCGAAACGGTTCGGGATTTTGTCCGCATGGCGTTCAAGGGCGCCGGCATCGAAGTCGATTTCCGTGGTACGGCCCAGGACGAAACCGCCATCGACACCGCCACGGGCAAGACCGTGATGCGCATTAACCCCAAGTTCTACCGCCCAGCCGAAGTGGAGTTGCTGATCGGTAATCCCGCACACGCGAAGGCTACGCTGGGCTGGGAGCCTCAAACCACCCTCGAGCAGTTGTGCCAGATGATGGTCGAGGCCGACCTGCGTCGCAACGAACAAGGCTTTTCGTTCTGATGCGCATCCTGCTGACAGGCGCCTCAGGCTTTACCGGGCGCCATTTTCAAGAGCAGGCCACTCAGGCAGGCCATGTGGTGGAGCCCTTGACCACCGACCTGACAGACGCTGCCGCCGTGCAGCAGGCAGTGCAAGCCGCTGGCCCGGTCGACGCCGTGGTGCACCTGGCCGCCATCAGCTTTGTGGGCCACGCCAACGACACCGAGTTCTACGCCGTCAACACGGTGGGCAGCACCCATTTGCTGGCCGCGCTGGCCGCTCTGCCCTCCGCAGACCGACCTTGTAAGGTGCTGGTGGCCAGCAGTGCCAATGTGTATGGCAACTGCACGCGTTCGCCCATTTCCGAAGAGCAGGCGCCTGTACCGGTGAACCATTACGCCGCCAGCAAGCTGGCCATGGAACACATGGCGCTCACGTACACCGACCGCCTGTCTGTGGTCATCGCGCGGCCCTTCAACTACACCGGACCGGGTCAGTCGGCCAGCTTCCTGATTCCCAAGCTGGTGAGCCATTTCGTCCGCCGGGCGCCCGGCGTCGAGTTGGGCAACCTGCATGTGGAACGGGAGTTCAACGACGTGCGCATGGTCTGCGACGCCTACATGGCGTTGCTGGAAAAAGGACAGCCCGGAGAGACCTACAACATCTGCTCGGGACAAACCCACAGCCTGCAAGGTGTGATGAATCGGCTGGAGCAACTCACAGGACACCAGATGGCGGTCACGGTCAATCCTGCTTTCGTTCGGGCCAACGAGGTGCACCGCCTCTGCGGAAGCCCAGACAAGCTCTTGGCCTGCACTGGCCCCCTGAAGACGTACACCCTGCGAGACACTTTGCTGGAAATGATGGGTGCGCCGAATGCTCACACCCTCTCTTACTGAGGCTCAAAGCCCTGGCTGGACACGCAGGGCGTGGGGACTGATCTGGGCGCTTCTTGCGCTGCTGATCCTGACAGCAGCGCTGAAAGGAAGAACGCCCGACACTGAGTGGGTACCTTTCAGCGACCAGTCATCCCATCTCATGGCAACCATGAGCCTGTGGCACGACCACGATCTGCGGTACACCCTTGAGGACCTTGAACGGTTCAACGCTCAGTTCCCTGCCGCGCGAGGGCCGCGGGGCATGTTTTTGAAGCAAAGCTCCGACGGAGCAATCTATTTCGCCAAACCAGCGCTGTACGCTGTGTTCAACGCTCCATTCTATGGCGCGTTTGGCACCACCGGGTTCATCATCTTCAACCTGATGGCTATCGCCATCATGGCAGCGCTCACCCATCAGATTGCCCGGAGGATCTACGGATACACACTAAGTCACCTGATGACGGCTGCCTTGTTTCTAATGGGCCCGTTCATGGCGTGGACCATGGTTGTGCACCCAGACCTGTTCATCGCCTTGCTGCTGTACACCGGTGGTTACCTGGCGTTGACGCAAAACCGCTCATCGGGCTGGTGGGCAGCTGGTCTTCTGCTGGGGATGGCCTTGGCAGAGAAGCCGACGTTTGTAGTCGCCCTCCCCTTCCTGCTGTTGTGCGTGCCTGGCCCCAAATTCAGAACCTACGGCTGGATCGTCTTCGGGTTGTTGGCCGGCTGGCTGATTCCCACCTTAGTCAACCTGAGCCAGGATGGCAATCTTTTGGCTTATCAGGGAATCAGATTTTATGTGGGCGAACCACCGTTTCCACTGGAAGCAGGATGGACCTCGCCGAAGACTGGGGGATTCGGGCACATCTTCGACACCAGTTTTTTGCTCCGAGCGATGACCGGTAACCTGGCACTGGTTCCGACAATCGTCTTCGAGTTTATCTTCGGGCGTCAAACGGGCATGCTGCTCTACTTTCCGGTGGCGTTGGTTTTTCTGTTCACGGCCCTCACCCGCCGCAACATCAACGCACTGCTGATCTGCATCGGGCTGTTTGCGTACCTGTTGCTCTATGCCCTCGCCTTCCCGAGCAACGGCTTTGGTGGTGGTGCAAGTTATGGCTCCAGGTACCTGATGCAGGCACTGCCATTGCTGATGCTCGCGCTGCTCCCGTTGATTAAGTCAACGCCACCGGCCGGGAGACTGGTCCCGAGTCAATTGCTCGGTGTCTCTGCCGTGCTTGCCAGCCTGGTTTTCCAACATGGGACTTTGCCTCCTTCTGGGAAACTTGTTCAAAATCCCACGACATTTCTGCTGAACACCCCCGCCACACTGTTCCCGCTCGAGGACCGTTTACTTCCTTGGATACCAATCTTCACCTCGCATTTCAGGGTCGACAACACAACGGCCGAGGCCAGCCTGTTCTCAAAAGATGCAACTTGGCTCGATAAATATGTCGACGGAAAAATCGTGCGCCAATTGACCCTTTATCAACACAATGCAGACCAGGCCCTGCCCGCACTCTACATTCACTCATCGGTCCATGCCCGGGTCGACATCAAAAATGGTGGCACCCCTATCTGGACCGGTTCAATTTCACCCCAAAAAGTGCTGGATTTGCCTCTCGATCAATCGTTTTTTCAGCATGAAGCTTTTGATCTCCTGGATAAGAAGACCAAACGATGGGGGGCTTTCTCGATCGAACTGCAGAGCGTCGCCACTGCGGAGAAACCGGCCTATGCCTCGTTCGAACTGACAACCGACTCTGCCCCCGTTCCCATTCCCTTCGACCGGATCATCAGCATTCACGAGTTCAATCAGCATGGCATCATCCCGCGATTCCACTGGAGCTACATGGAAGAATGGGGACAGTGGACCGACGGGGAATACGCCGAGCTGCTCATCCCGCTGCCAGACAACCTCCCAGATGGCACCGAAATCCAGATCACAGCCACGGCCTTTCTTGCCAGGAACCAACCCCGCCAAAGCATCGAGGTATTCCTGAATGGTGAAAAGCAATACGACCACACCTTCTCCTCCCCTGGCCCGATCACCCTTCAAGTTCCAGTGGGCCAACTGGTGAAACGGAATGCAGTGTCCATCGGATTCAGAATGCGCAACCCCACAACGCCGCTAGCACAAGGTATTAGCCAAGATGATCGAAAACTCGGCCTGGGGCTACACAACCTGATGTTCACACGTCGATCAGCCACAAGCGCGGGAACCCCATGATCATCAGCATTGTCATACCCACCCTGAACGAAGAGGCCTCGCTGCGACAACTCACCGACGAGATCAATGCCACGATCGCCGGAATGGACAGGATCGTGTCGCACGAAATCATTTTTGTTGACGATGGCAGCACTGATCGCAGCTGGGAAATTATTGAAGAGTTGTCTCACACCAGAGAGAACCATGTTCGAGGTATCCGTTTGCGGCGCAACCGTGGCAAGGCGGCGGCACTTTCAGCCGGCTTCAACGAATGCAAGGGCAATCTGATTTTCACAATGGATGCCGATCTGCAGGACGATCCCAAGGAAATTCCAAACTTCATCAACATGATGGAAAAGGGTTTTGATTTGGTATCGGGATGGAAAAGAATCCGTAACGACCCAATCGTGAAAACCGCCCCTTCCCGGCTTTTCAATTTCGTCACGGCTCGCCTGACGGGAATTGACCTGCACGACTTCAATTGCGGCTTCAAATGCTACAGACGGGAAGTGATTGACAACATCGTGCTGTATGGAGAACTGCACCGATATGTTCCCGTCCTCGCGCACGACCTGGGTTTCCGAATCGGAGAAGTTGCAGTCGAACACCACCCGCGCGTGCACGGCGCATCCAAGTACGGCTGGGAGCGCTACACGCGAGGCATGCTGGATCTGCTCACGGTTCTGGCCACCACGCGCTGGTTGCACAAACCCGGGCACCTTTTTGGCGGGTTCGGACTGTTGATCGGATTGATGGGGTTCAGCGTGCTGGGCTACCTGTTTGTCATTTGGCTTCTGGGGCTAGGACCCATTGGTGGCCGGCCGCTACTGACCTTCGGGGTCCTGACCACCCTGATCTCGCTTCAGATGATTTCGCTGGGCGTGATTGCCGAGTTTTTCATCAAATTCAACCAGCCCAAGCAACTCAACGCTTTCATTGCAGCGCGAACCAACAGTGGCGCCCTTGATCTGGAACAACACAGGACTGAACCACTCCCATGAGGCCGAAACACCGCGTCCAGCGCACCACCTACAAGGCGCTACCAGGATGAAAGAAAACGCTTACGAGAGGTACATCACCGAATCGAGCGGCTGGCTGCACACAGGTCGCAGCGCACTCGTCGAGCGCCTGCTGGGTTTCTTCGTTTCCCGGCATGACCTGTCGCCCGATATTCTCGAAATCGGCGCCGGTGTGGGACAGAACGTGCCGGCGCTTCGAAAATTCGGTACGGTAGATGTGCTGGAAATCGACAAAAAGGGGCTGGAAGTTCTCCGAGGTCGTCCAGATGTGCGGGAAGTGATCGCCCAGGGCATTCCGTGCTCGCTGGCCCGCACCTACGACATCATCTGCGCCTTCGACGTCATCGAGCACCTTGAAGACGATTGCGCAGCGCTTCAGTGGATCGCCGAGAACCTGAAACCCGGTGGGCTGTTTCTGGCGACGGTGCCGGCTCACCAGTGGTTCTTTACCCAGCACGATGTGGCGCTGGGCCACTATCGGCGCTACACACGGAAGACCTTCAGGAACATCATTCCCCAGGATTTCGAGCTGTTGGCCGACAGCCACTTCAACACCATGCTGTTTCCCTTGGCAATCGCTGCGCGCATGGCCTGGGTGATGAGGAACCACTTCGCCCGGGCAGCCCACGAAAACAAACAGCCGGTGCCCAGCCAGGGGATGCTGAGTCGCCTGCTCCTGTCCATCTTCATGCGGGAAATCCGAAATACCTCTCCGGCAACCTATCGCCCCTTCGGTCTTTCCTACTACGCCTGCATGAGAAAGAAGCCCTAGGCGTGCTCCATCGAACGCGCCCCGAAACAAGCCGGACAGGACACGGCAGATCATGAACGCTGGTTTGAAGAAGCTCCTCCATCGAGCAGGCAGTGTCATGGCCATCGCGGGGCTGGCCCTGGTGGTGCAAAGCATCTATACCCAGCAAGAGGCGCTGCACGCGATCCAGTTCAGCGAACGGCAGTACCTGTCCATCGCTGGTCTGGTCATGATTTACGGCCTGACTGGCGGGCTTCTGGCCATGGCATGGCAAAAAATCCTGGCGCACCTTGGTGCTCGCGTTTCGACCTCCTCTGCAGTCCGCATGTATGGGCTGTCACAGATCGGCAAGTACCTGCCGGGCAACATCTTTCATCTGGCGGGCAGACAAGGATTGGGAATGGCCGCAGGTGTTCCCTCGTGGACGCTCATCAAGTCCACGGTCTGGGAACTGGGGCTCCTGTGCATGACCGCCGCGCCCTTTCTCCTGCTCCTTGCGCCGGCCCATTTCAAGCTGAATCGGCTGCAAGACGCCGCCGTAACCGGCATTGCCCTTCTGCTGATGGGCTCCGCTTGGGTGATCCGCCGCATCTGGGGGGCGCCCCTGCTGCATGCCTTTCTGATGTACCTGCTGTTTCTCGGTGTGTCGGGGCTGGTGTTCGCCGGCGTGGCCCACACGGTATCCGTGGACCAGGTCGACGCGTGGGGAGCGCTGGCCAGCTACTTCATCATCGCCTGGCTGCTGGGCCTGGTCGTCCCCGGGGCACCGGCAGGCATCGGCATACGAGAACTGGTGCTGCTGGGCCTGCTGGCGTCCCATATGAGTACCGACGCGGCACTGCTGACCGTCGCTGTCAGCCGAATCGTCACGGCCGGTGGTGATGTGCTTTTCTGGTTGGGCGCGCTGTCCCTCGCCCAGGTCCATCGCAGCAGATCAACCGGCGAGGCCGACTGAACCTCCAACACACTGGACGGGCGGCAGATATTGGCTCAGAAGTTCAATCCAACGAAAACAGGTTCAATAACATGAGGATGGAAAACGGAATTGTGGTGGGGACCATCGGGAACAAGTACTCCTCCAAGAACCCGCTGGCCCGCTACCTGGTTCAAGGTTTTGACCGTGCGATCGGCACGCTGGCGGCGCAATCGGATCCGCAATCCATTCTGGAAATCGGTTCCGGTGAAGGACACGTCACCGAGATTCTGCTGAAAGACACCCGTGCACGGATTCATGCCACCGAACTGTCGGAAGCCGTGATGAATGAAACCCGAAATCAACTCACCGATCCACGGGTGTCCTGGGAGCTGGCCAAGCTGGAGGACTACCATCCGCCCGGGCACTTTGATCTGGTGGTGTGCTGTGAGGTGCTGGAGCATCTGCCCGACCCCTCCGCCGGCCTGAAGAGCCTTCGCGCCATGGATGCGGATTTTTTCCTGCTCAGCGTCCCCAATGAACCCATCTGGCGCATTCTCAATTTTTTGCGCGGCTCCTACTTCAAGGACTTTGGCAACAGTCCAGGGCATGTCCAGCACTAGAGCACCCGGCAGTTCATCAAGTTCGTTTCGACGGAGTTCACCGTTCTGGAGCTTCGCACTCCCCTGCCCTGGACCGCTTTGCTCTGCAAGAAGTGAGTCCTTGAATGCGGCACGACCCTGGCCGCCAGTGACGCCTGAACCGTTTCACCCATTCGACGAACTTATACTTGCGGGTTGCCCGGGACGGGCTGCCGGGGCGCCGGCTGGGGTCTTCGTCCACGGACTTGACCTGCCCCTGCCGGGCTCTCGAAAACAGGAACACTGGTGACATCACATACCGCTTGGTCTGCTCAGGCGCCCATCGGCCAGACGGACTGGCCCATGAGCGTGCCAGCGGGCATCCAGGTCGTGGTGGCCATTCGCCCGGACCTGAAGCACTTCAACCCCCATCGCGTTCAGGACCGTATCGGGCTCTATGCGCGGTGGGAAGGCCAGTTGCATCTTGACTACCCTGAAATTGAATGGCGACTGAGCGATGCCGACCGGGCTTTCCTCTCCAACTACAGTGTTTCCCGCTTCCTGGAAGAAAAGGGCACCGGTCTGTCCTTCCCGCTGAGGGGCAACTGGCCCACCGTGCTCGACTTGATGCCCGGTTTCCACGAACACAGCCGCAAAGCGATCATTGGCCGTGAGGCTTTCACCGAGAGCCTGCCCCAGCCGTTGCGCCTGATCTGGGGCGACCGCCCCGATCTGCAAAGGTCGTACGACATCGGTAGCGCGGATGGCCGCATCGGCTTCCTGCGCTGGTGGTTCAACTTCGGCCACAAAGAGTATCTGCGTGTCGACTGGCGGCTGGCGCCCGAGTTGTTGGCTGTCGATGCGCACGGCAACGGCACATGGCCCTGGCCCCATGTGCTTTCGCTGACCGTTGCGGGGCGCAGCGACCTCCCGTCGCAGTTCGCCCCGGTGTCCGAGAAGAACTGGTTCAACGGCCTGCTGTGGTGGCACCGCAGTGGCTGCGCAGAGTTTGCGGTCCCGGCCTGGTCGCTGATGAACCTCATCCCACTGCGCCGGCAGCTGCACCAGCGGGCCGCCGGGTTCAACGCCCTGCAGGCGCCGGACGGTGCTTGCGCCATGCCCCTGCCCTATCAGGTGTACATGGTGTGGTCCACACGCGACGACCTGCAGCAGGCCTTTGACCTGCGCCGGAAGCCGGGTTGCGAACAGTTGCTGGCCTGGTGGGCACAACACGGCAACACCGAGTATGCCGGCGTGTCCGAGCTTTTCGCCGACCCGTCGGCCGAACAGCCAGGCCTCAACATCGTCGGTTACGCCCGGAGCGTGATCGGCATCGCAGAAGACGTGCGCATGGCCGTGCGTTCGGCGCAGCTCGCGGGCGTTCCGCACGCGGTGATCGACGTGCCCATGCCCGGGCCGGCCAAACTGGACCATTCGCTGGAATCGCTGATCGTCGAGCAGCCGCGCTGGCCAGTGTCCCTGTACTGCCTCCCCCCTACGGAAATCATCCGTCTGGGCATGGAAGGCGGGCGCCAGCTGCTGAATTCGGGCACCTACAACGTGGGGGCCTGGCACTGGGAGCTGCCCGTCTGGCCCGAGCACCTCATGGGTGTCATTGACTCGGTGGACGAGATATGGGTGTTCAGCGAATTCGTTCGCAACGCCTTTGCAGGGCGCACCGACAAGACGGTGCGCAAGATGCCTCTGGCGGTGGAGGTACCTGCACCGACCGGCGCCAACCGGGCACAGTTCGGGTTGCCGGCCAGCCGCTTTCACTTCCTCGTGATGTTCGACGGCAACTCCTGGCTGTCGCGCAAGAACCCGATCGCGGCCGTGCGCGCGTTCAAGGCGGCCTTTGGCGCCGAGCGGGGCGTCGGGCTGGTGATCAAAGCCATCAGCCTGGACCGCGCGTCGGCCGCCTGGCAGGCCCTGGAGGCCGAGCTCAACGGAGATGACCGCATGGTGGTGATCGACCGCACCATGGATCGCGTCGAGCTGACCCAGCTCATGGCCACGTGCGACGCCTATGTCTCGCTGCACCGCTCCGAGGGCTTCGGTCGCATCATCGCCGAGGCCATGCTGCTGGGCCTGCCCACGGTGGTCACCAACTTCTCAGGCAACGTGGACTTCTGCACGCCGCAAACCAGCTTTCTGGTGGACGGCCCCCGCGTCGCGCTGACGCCAAGCGAGTACATCTTCTATGAGGACCAGTACTGGTGCGACCCCGATGTCGATCAGGCCCGCCAGCAGATGCGCCGGGTATTCGAGCACCGCGACGAGGCCCGGGCTGTGGCCCAGGCCGCCCGCCACAACATCCAGGCCCACTACTCCGTTGAAGCGGTGGCAGCGGCCTACCGCAGCCGCCTGCGCGAGCTGCGCACAGCCGACCTGATCTGATCGCACGACATGCAAAGCACCGACACCGCCACCCACTTCACCCCCAGCGCTTTGCCCGCCGAGGAGGAACGCGCGCAACTGGCCGAAGAACTCAAAGACCGCGAGCAGCAGCTCGTGGACCTGCTGCAGGACTACACCGATCGCAACCTGCAGCTGGTGTCGGCACAGCACCAGGTGATGACGCTGACCCAGCGGGTTCTGGCGCACGAGGAAGCAGCCAAGGCGCATGCGGCCCACATCCAGAACCTGTACCAGTCCACCAGCTGGCGCGTCACAGCGCCGCTGCGGCGGATCAGCGTGCTGTCGCAAGACGTGAAGTACTCGGTGCGGGTGTTTCGCGAGGCACTGGCGGCTGGCAAGGGCGTGTCCATGGCCCTCAGACAGGCACTGCACGCGAACGCTGCCCAAGAAGCCGCCGTGGTCACTGCCGAAGTGACGGACCACGCCCCGAAGGCGTTCGACCCCCGGGACTACAAGGAATGGGTGCGGCGCTACGACACGCTGGACAGCGCGTCGCTTGAGCAGCTGAGGCGGGAAGCAGCATCCATGGCCAACGGACCTCTCGTGTCGGTTGTGATGCCGACTTACAACGCCAATCTCGACTGGCTGGGGCAGGCGATCAAGTCCGTCAGGGAGCAGCTGTATCCGCGCTGGGAGCTGTGCATTGCCGACGATGCATCCACCGACCCCGAGGTTCGCCCCTTCCTGGAACAGTGGATGGCCGAAGACCCCCGGATCAAGGTGACCTTCCGGGACACCAACGGGCACATCTCGGCGGCCACCAACAGCGCCCTGGCCCTGGCCTCCGGCGACTGGATCACTTTTCTGGACCACGACGATGTGCTGCCGGCACACGCCCTGCTGTACATGGTCAAGGCCATCGTCCGCCATCCCAACGCGCGGATGCTGTATTCGGACGAAGACAAGCTCGACGAGAACGGCAAGCGCTACGACCCTTACTTCAAGACCGACTGGAACCCGGACCTGTTCTATTCGCACAACCTGGTCACCCACCTGGCTTTCTACCGTGGCGACCTCATGCGCGAGGTGGGAGGCCTGCGTGAAGCCTATGCGGGCGCCCAGGACTACGACCTGGTGCTGCGGGTGATCGAGAAGGTGAAGGCAGACCAGATCGTCCATGTGCCGTTCATCCTCTACCACTGGCGGGCCCACGCCGGCAGCACCGCCACGGCCGACCTGAACATCAAGCCTTACGCCATGCTCGCTGGCGAACGGGCGCTCAACGACCACTACAAGCGGATGGGCATCAACGCCCGGGCCCAGTTCATCGGCCATGGGTACCGCGCGCGCCACCGGCTGCCCAAGCCGGCGCCCAAGGTCAGCATCATCATCCCGACCCGCAATGCGGTGGACCTGGTCAGGACGTGCGTGGAGAGCATCCGGGACAAGTCCACCTACAAGAACTACGAAATCCTGCTGATGGACAACGGCTCGGACGACCCCGAGGCGCTGGCGTACTTTGCCGAACAGGCCCAAACGCCCAACTTCCGGGTCATCCGCGACGATTCTCCGTTCAGCTACTCGGCCATCAACAACCTGGGCGCCTCACAGGCCACCGGGGACGTGCTGTGCTTCCTCAACAACGACATCGAGGTGATCTCGCACGACTGGCTGGAGGAGCTGGTGAGTCAGGCCTGCCGTCCGGGCATCGGCGCCGTGGGTGCCAAGCTGCTGTATCCGAACACCACCATCCAGCACGCCGGTGTCGTGCTGGGCATCGGCGGCTGGGCCGGGCATGCCCACAAGGGTTTCTCCCTGTACGCGCACGGCTACGTCGGCCGGGCCTCGCTGGCAAGCAACTTCAGCGCCGTCACCGGCGCCTGCATGGCGGTGCAGAAAAAACACTTTGACCAGGCGGGTGGGTTCGACGAGGTCAACCTCAAGGTCGCCTGCAACGACGTGGACCTCTGCCTGCGGTTCGCCGAAATGGGCCTGCGCAACCTGTTCACGCCGCACGCCCTGCTCTTCCACCACGAGTCGGCCACCCGGGGCTACGAAGACACCCCGGAGAAGAAAGCCCGATTCCAGAAGGAAGTGGACTACATGTGGAAGCGCTGGCCCGCCATGATGGCCCGCGACCCGGCTTACAGTCCCAATCTCTCGCTGGATCACGAGGACTTCGGTCTCGCCTGGCCTCCCCGCGTTCGCCACGGCGAGCCGGCCTGACCTCAGGGTACCCACGCATGTTCCAACGCTTCCTCCACAGCCTCCGCCAAGGGCTGAACATCTGGACGGGCATGCCGCTGGCGCTGTTCATGCTCGTGTTCGTGATCCTGCAGGGCGTGGTCATGGCCAGCCATTCGCCGCTGAGCTATCCGCCGGACGAGATGCCCCACCTGTCGTACATCAACGACAGCATCCGCTCGCCGCAGGCTCTGCCGAACTACAGCGACGGAAAGATCATGGGGTTCACCCAGGCCAACTACCTGGGTCATCCACCGCTGTACTACAGCGCCCTGGGCGTGGCCGGCAAGCTGTTCGCCCTCCATCCGAAGACGGACTACCTGATCTTCCGGCTGATCGGTGTCGGTTTCGTGGGACTGGGCTTGGCTTTCGTGGTGCTGATGGCCCGGGAACTGAGGCTGACACAAGGCATCACCGCGCTGCTGCTGTTTGCCTGCGCCGGCGTGCCAATGTTCTCGTACATCGCCGGCAGTGTCTCCAACGACACCCTGCTGTACCTGGGCATGACCATGGGGTTCTACGGGCTGGCGCGTTTCGCCAATCCCGCCCGCAAGGGACCGGACCCCCTGGCGCCGGTCGTGCTGCTGGTCGGCCTGTTGATTGTTTTCCTCACGAAGGCCACGGGCATCGTCTTCATGGTCCTGTTCCTCGGGGCCTGGGGACTGCGCAATTTCCGGCGCATCCATCCAGTGGTGCTGGTCCGCAGCTTCTGGCTCCACTTGGCTGTCTTCTCCGTTGTTGTGGGCAGCTACTACACCTACACCCTGCTTCAGCACGGAGGTGTTTTCCCTTCGCCCGGCAGGCTGTACGGCAGCACACCACCCGCAGAGCCACTCGACCTGGGCGGCTACATCCGGGAGTACGTCAGCGCCATGTGGCGGCGGCTGCACGGCATCATGTCGCACCTGAGCATCACCCCCATCGGAGACCGCTGGCAGCCGGTGTTCTACACGATGGTCTGCCTGCCCATCGTGGGCTGGCTGGTGGCTCGATTCAGCACGCCCCTGTTGACCTCCAACCGCATGGCCGTCCGGCTGTTCGACGCCATGGCCCTGGCCACATTGGGCACCGTCGTTGTCCACGTGGTGTTCGGCTACCGCGCCTACCTCGTCAATGGCGTGCTCTCGGGTCTGCAGCCGCGCTACTACATGTACCTGCTGCCGGTGTTGTGGTTCCCGTTCTTCGTGCTCTGCCAGCCCGGCTGGTTCAAACAGACGGTCACCACACTCTTTGCAGCCAGTGCTCTTGTGGTGTTCTGGGCCTCTGCTCCGCAGGTGCTGCTCAAACAGCACCAGGCCCTGCAGGAACTGCCCCGCAACATCGGATACGCCGACCGCGACGGGCTCGAAGCGATGTCGGTCCGCCTCCCCCGCCGCCTCACCACCGAAGGCAATGTGGAAACACTCACGCTGGCCAATGGGGAGTTGCGGGCCAAAGGCTGGGTCTATGACACCAAACTGGGCGATCAGGCCCAGCGCCTCTGGATCCTGGCCGGAGACGAGTTCGTTTCGTCCGTTCCGGTGCTGATCAAGCGCGACGATGTCGCCGCCGCCCTGGGCACGCAACGAGCACTGAACACCGGGTTCGCCTTCACCGCCAGACACTTGCCGACCACCCTGACACCCTGCGATGTCCGGCTGCTGGCCGAGTACCGCGACGGCAGCGTGGGCCCACTGAAGAACGACCTGTGCCCGCAATGACCTGCCGGCACGACACCGACACACGCCGTCAACCTCCACGGAGTTCCTCTTGAAACTCATCATCCAGATCCCCTGCTACAACGAAGCTGCCACCCTGGGCATCGCCCTGGCAGCCCTGCCGCGCGAAGTGCCCGGCTTCGACAAGGTCGAGTGGCTCATCATCGACGACGGCTGCACCGACAACACGGTCGAGGTGGCCCTGGCCCACGGCGTCGACCACGTGGTGCGGCACACCCGCAACCAGGGTCTCGCACGCGGCTTCATGAACGGCCTGCAGGCCTGCCTGGAGCACGGCGCCGATGTGATCGTCAACACCGACGCCGACAACCAGTACAACGCCGATGACATTCCGGCGCTGACCCGTCCGATCCTGGAAGGCAAGGCGGACATCGTGATCGGCGCCCGCCCCATCGCCGCCATCGAGCACTTCAGCCCGATCAAGAAACTGCTGCAGAAGCTGGGCAGCTGGGTGGTGCGGGTGGCCAGCAAGACCAGCATTCCGGACGCCCCCAGCGGCTTCCGCGCCATGAGCCGCGCCGCCGCACGCCGGCTGACGGTGTTCTCCGACTACACCTACACCCTGGAAACCATCATCCAGGCGGGCCAGAAGAACATGGCCATCACCTCGGTGCCGATCCGCGTCAACGGTGATCTCCGCCCATCTCGCCTGGTCAAGAGCATCGCCTCCTACATCCAGCGCAGCATCGTCACGATCATCCGGGTGTTCGTGATCTACCGTCCGTTTCGCTTCTTCGCCAGCATCGGCATCGCCCTGTTCACGCTGGGCTTCATCATTGGCCTGCGGTTCCTCTACAAATGGCTGACCATGGACTACGATGGCCACATCCAGTCCCTGATCCTGGCCAGTTCGCTGCTGATCATCGGCTTCCAGACCATCCTGATCGCTTTTGTGGCCGACCTGCTGTCGGCCAACCGCAAGCTGATGGAAGAGGTCCGCTCGCTGACGCTGGAGAACCGGGACCGCCGGCCGCAATGACCGTGATCGTGGCCGTCACCGGCGCCCACGGTTTTGTCGGGCGCGCCCTTTGCCAGCACCTGAAGGCCTGCGGATTCTCTGTCCGGGCCATCACACGCTCCGCGTCCGGCGAAGAAGACACCTGGGCCGTTGGAGACCTGGGACCAGGAACCGACTGGGGCCAGAGCCTGCAGGGGGTCGACTGCGTGGTCCATTGCGCCGCCCGGGTACACATGGTGCAGGACACCGACCCTGACCCGTTGCAGTCCTACCGGCGGGTCAATGTGGAGGGCAGCCGGTCCCTGGCCATCGCTGCGGCGGCTGCGGGCGTTCGCCGGCTGGTGTTCCTGAGTTCACTCAAGGTGCATGGAGAGCGCACTGTGCCGGGTCACCCGTTCATGTCTGGCATGGCGCCAGCCCCCGAAGATGCCTACGGCCAGTCGAAATGGGAGGCCGAACAGGCCCTTCACGAGGTGGCCGGAAGAACCGGCCTTGAACTGGTGGTGGTCCGGCCACCCCTGGTCTACGGCCCCGGGGTGAAGGCCAACTTCCTCAAACTCATGAACGCGGTGGCCCGCGGCACGCCGCTTCCGCTGGGCGCTGTAGACAACCGGCGCTCGCTTCTGGCGCTGGACAACCTGACCGATCTGCTGCTCCGCTGTGTGGAACAGCCGGCCGCCGCAGGACACACCTTCCTGGCATCGGACGGTCAGGATCTTTCAACGCCGGACCTGGTGCGCGCACTCGCGCGTGCGATGGGCCGGCCCGCACGGCTGTGGCCGGTGCCTGTGACCTGGCTGCGCATGGCGGGAAAATTGCTGGGCCGAGGCCCTCAAATCGACCGACTGATCGGATCGCTGCAGGTCGACATCGGGCATACTAGGCAGGTTTTAGGCTGGTCGCCCCGGTTGACAGTGGAGCAGGGTCTGCGTCTCACGGTACAGGATGTGGTGGCATGAAGCGCGCCTTCGACCTGCTCTTTGCGCTGTGCGCCGCCGCCATCCTGCTGCTGCCCATCGGGTTGATCACCCTGGTGGTTCGCTGGACCTCACCCGGTCCTGCCCTCTACTGGAGCGATCGCATTGGCCGGGACAACCGCATTTTCAAGATGCCCAAATTTCGCAGCATGCGACTGGACACGCCCGCCGTGGCCACCCACCTGCTGTCAGATCCCGACCGGTATCTGACGCCAGTGGGCTCCTTTCTGCGAAAAACCAGTCTGGACGAGCTTCCACAACTCTGGAGCATCCTGAAAGGCGACATGAGTCTGGTGGGGCCACGTCCCGCCCTGTTCAACCAGGACGATCTGATCGCCTTGCGCACCGAGGCCGGTGTTCACCGGCTGGTCCCCGGCCTGACGGGCTGGGCCCAGATCCACGGTCGGGACGAGTTGCCGATTCCCGAGAAAGTCCGGCTGGATGCCGAGTACCTGCAGAAGAGGTCGCTAGGACTGGACCTGAAGATCATTTTCCTCACGGCGTGGCGCGTGCTGCGCCGCGACGGGGTGACCCACTGACACACGATTCGACGCCCACACGATGCTGAACCGATTCGCACAGCCCATTCTGGCCATGCCGCGCCCTGCCAAGCGGGTAGTGGTGCTGTCGGTGGACGCCGCCCTGTGCATTCTCACTGTCTGGCTGTCGTACTACCTGCGCCTGGGCGAGTGGGTCAAGCTGTCGGGCGACAGCTACTGGCAACCCATGTGGGCCGTTGGCGTGTCGCTGCTACTGGCGCTGCCCATCTTTGTGGTCAATGGTTTCTACCGGGCCATCTTCCGCTACACCGGCCTCTCCGCACTGCAGACCATCCTGAAGGCGACGGCGGTATACGGTCTGCTGTTTGCCACGGTGTTCACCGCCTACGGTGTGGACGGTGTGCCCCGCACGGTGGGTCTGATCCAACCGATGTTGCTGCTGCTGACCGTCGGCGCGTCGCGCATGCTGGCACGTTTCTGGCTTGGAGGTCTTTACCGCAATCAGTTGCGGATGGTGGCCCTGCCCAGGGTGCTGATCTACGGCGCCGGTAACGCCGGACGCCAGTTGGCGGCGGCCATGACCAACAGCCACGAGATGCGGGTGGTGGGGTTTCTGGACGACGACGACCGGCTGCATGGTCATGTGCTCAACGGTCTGTCGATCTACAGCCCCGCCGACCTGCCGGGTCTGGTGACCTCGCTGCAAGTCAGCACCGTCCTGCTCGCCATCCCTTCGGTCAGCCGCCACCGACGCAACGAAATGATCGCGAAAATGTTGCGTGCCCATGTTCAGGTGCGCACCCTGCCCGCGGTCAGCGAACTGGCGCAGGGCATGGTCAGCACGTCCGACCTGCGTGAACTGGACATTGACGACCTGCTCGGGCGCGAACCGGTGGCACCCAACCACATCCTGCTGGGACGCAACATCACCGACAAGGTGGTGCTGGTGACCGGGGCAGGCGGCTCCATCGGCAGCGAACTGTGCCGCCAGATCCTCTCGGTCAACCCGAGCACGCTGGTGCTGATTGAACAAAGTGAGTTTGCGCTGTACGAGATCCAGCAGGAACTGCAGGAGAAGATCGAAGACAACACCACCTTGCTGGTGCCGGTGCTGGCCTCGGTGCGGGACGCGCAGCGGCTCAACGAGATCTTCGCCGACTGGAAACCCGACACCGTCTACCACGCGGCCGCCTACAAGCACGTGCCCCTGGTGGAGCACAACCCGATCGAAGGCATCCGCAACAACACGCTTGGCACCCTCACCGCCGCCAGGGCAGCGGCGGAGCACGGCGTGAGCGACTTCGTGCTCATTAGCACCGACAAGGCGGTGCGCCCGACCAACATCATGGGCGCATCCAAGCGCCTGGCGGAAATGGCGCTGCAGGCGCTGGCCGCCACGGCTCCGAAAACGCGTTTCTCGATGGTCCGCTTCGGCAACGTGCTGGGCTCCTCCGGCTCGGTGGTTCCCAAGTTCCGGCGCCAGATCCGCGACGGCGGCCCCATCACGCTGACCCACCCGGACATCACACGCTACTTCATGACCATTCCCGAGGCCGCCCAGCTGGTGATCCAGGCGGGCGCCATGGCCAAGGGCGGCGACGTGTTCGTGCTGGACATGGGAGATCCCGTCAAGATCATGGATCTGGCCACCCGGATGATCGAGCTCTCGGGCCTCTGCGTGCGCGACGAGAACAACCCCGAAGGCGACATCGAGATCGAGATCACTGGCCTGCGCCCGGGCGAGAAGCTGTTCGAGGAACTCCTGATCGGAAACAACCCGCGCCCGACCTCCCATCCCCGCATCATGAAGGCCCACGAAGAATTCGTCGCCTGGCCTGTCCTGCTGGAGAAACTGCAGCAGCTGGAGTCCTTGCTCGAACAGCGGAACGTCGAAGGCACCAAGGAACTCCTTACCGAGCTGGTGTCCGGCTACGCGCCGCAAGAGCCGGGGCAGGAATCCGACAGCCGCCTGCGCTACAGCGTCTGAGCGGCCTCACAAACCATTGTCATCACACACCATGAACAGCCCCCAAAAACGCATCGGCCTGGTTGGAACCGGCTTCATTGCCAGCGGCTTTGCCAGGCTGCTGCACAACCACGCCACCGACCTGACCCTGAGCGCCGTGCTCACCCGGCGCCCTGCTGCCAGCGTCGAAGGATTTCCCTGCACCGACCGCTTCACGCACTCGGAGCAGGAACTCCTGGACAAGTCCGACCTGATTGTCGAATGCAGCGGTGACGTGCTGCACGCCACACGCATCATCGACATCGCGTTGAAGGCCGGCAAGCCGGTCGTCACGATGAACTCCGAGTTCCACGTCACCACCGGCTCCTACTTCGCCGACAAGGGTCTGCTCACCGAGGCGGAAGGCGACCAGCCCGGCTCGATCGCGGCCCTGCGCGAAGAGGCGGTGATGATGGGCTTCAAGCCCCTCGTGTACGGCAACATGAAGGGCTTCCTGAACCACCACCCGACGCCCGAAGAAATGGCGTACTGGGCCGGCAAGCAGGGCATCAGCGTCGAGCAGACCACCTCTTTCACCGACGGCACCAAGATCCAGATCGAACAGGCCCTGGTGGCCAACGGCTTCGGCGGCACGATCACGCGCCAGGGCATGGAAGGCCCCAAGGCCACCGACGTCACCAAGGCGGCTATCGAACTGGCACGCGGTGCGGCCGAGCGGGGACAAGCCATTTCGGACTACGTGCTGGCACCGGGCAACGCGGGTGTCTTCGTGGTCGGCACGCACGACAAGTCCGAGTGGAAGGCGCTGAACTACCTCAAACTGGGCGACGGTCCCTACTACGTGCTGGTGCGTCCGTTCCACCTCTGCCAGTACGAAATCATCAAGACCGTGCGACGGGTGCTCCACGGCGGTGGCGTGCTGCTGAACAACTCCAGCAGCCCGACGGTCTCCATCGTGGGCATCGCCAAACACGACATGCCCGCGGGCACGCGCATCGACCGCGCTATCGGCGGGTTTCAGGTTCGTGGCGAGGCCGCCCGCATCGCCGACGTCAAGGGCCACGTCCCCATCGGCATGATCCAGGACGCGGTGCTGACCCGCGCGGTGAGTGCCGGGCAGACGCTGATGTTCGACGATGTCGAGTTGCCCGACTCCCTGGCGCACACCATCGCCCGCCAGCTGTACGCGTGATCGCCGGGCATCCGGGTCTCTTAAGGCCTGGATGCAGATCACCTCGGCCCGTGCCGTTCCCCGGCGCCACCGGTGCAGCCGCCAGCCCATGTCTGCCGAAGCCCGTATCGCCCCGCTCCGCCCCGACCTTGATGGCCTGAAGGCGGTTGCAGTGGTGTCCGTGGTGCTCCACCAGGCCTTTCCCGACGTCCTCGCTGGGGGTTTTGCAGGCCTCGGCGTCTTTTTTGTCGTTTCCGGCTATCTGATCTGCTCAAGCGTCCTGTCAGAGCTGCAGAGCCCGAGGTTCAGCCTTGGCGATTTCTGCGCACGGCGCATCAGACACCTCGTCCCAGCGCTGCTTCTGGTGCTGGCCGCGGTGCTGGTCGCTGGCTGGTTCCTGTTGGCGCCGACCGACTACCGCCAACTGGGCCAGCAGGTCGTGGCAGGCAGCACGTTCGTTACCAACCTGACGGCAGAAGCTGGCCCATTTGCTGCAGGGTCTGCCAGCAAGCCGCTGCTGCATCTCTGGCCACTGACCGTGTGGGTGCCGTTCTGCCTGCTGTGGCCTCTTGCAATGTGGGTGCTGCACCGCTGGCACATGAACGCGATGCGCTGGACCGTTGCTGCGCTGCTGCTGTCCGTCCTTCTGCATCTGGCGCACGACCAGACCGCCACAGCGTCCGCCCCATCATCGACCCTGCTCTTCGCGCTGCTGATCGGGGCTCTGCTGGCCACATGGCAGAAAGAAGTGCCTGGAGGGCGCACGAATGCACTCGCCTGGATCGGCGCGGCGCTGCTGACACTGGCGCTGATGAACATCGCGCCAGAGACAACATCCGTTGCTGGCTGGTGGGCATTGCTGCCCACCCTGGGAACGGCGCTGCTGATCGCAGCGGGCGCCTCGGCCTGGCTCAACCGGGTCGTGCTGTCGAGCAAGCCCTTGGTGGAGATCGGCCTCATCAGCTACCCGCTGTACCTGTGGCACTGGCCGCTGCAGTCCTTTGCACACCTCAAGTCCACGGGCGATCCTGGCTGGGAGCAGCCGCTGTCCTGGATGGCACTGGCCTTCGTGTTGGCGTGGACGACCCACCGTTTCATCGAGAAGCCGATCCGCATCGGGCGCATGAATGGGACGGTGGTCATCACCGCCCTCTGCGTGGGCCTGTGCCTGGTTGCGGTCGCCGGCTTCGCCATCCACCGCAACAACGGATTCGAGCAGCGCATTCCCGAGCTGGTGCGCCACCTCATGTCCACAGGCGGCCGGTCGGCCGTGGTCGATGGATGGCGGGACAAGGACTGCATGCTGGACTACCGCCTGCCTCCGTCTCACTACAAGCCTTTCTGCATCGAACAGAAGCGGCCGCTGGTCTTCCTCTGGGGGGATTCGCATGCGGGCTCGCTGTACCCGGGCTTCAAGGCACTGAAAGATTCAGGTCGCTTCGAATTCGGTCTGGCTGAACGCACCGCCGCCATCTGTCCATCGGTGCTGGGCATCGAGCCCCGGCCGCTGTGCAGAAGCATCAACGATGCCAACATCCAGGCGATCCGGGACACCAAGCCCGACATCGTGATCCTCTACTCGTGGTGGCACAACAAGCGCTATGACCTGCGCAACCTCGAAGCCACGGTGGAGCAGATTCAACAGGCGGGCGTGCCCCGCATCATCTTGCTGGGCGCCGTCCCCTACTGGAGGAAGCACCTGCCGCAGATCCTGCTGGAGGAATGGAAAAAAGGGCCTGTGCAGGCCCTCCCGCCGTTGCGGCTGGATGACGTGTTTCTGGACCCGGAGGTGCGCAGGGCGACCGAGATCATGCGCGAGCGTGCCCAAAGAATGGGTATCGAGTTCATCTCGGGGATGGACTTCTTCTGCAACGCCCAGGGCTGCCTGACCCGGCTGTCCGAAGACGCCACGCAGCCACTCTCCTACGACTACGGGCACCTGTCCACAGGTGCCGCTGCGTTCTACATCGAGCGGCTGGCGCCGCTGATGTTCAACAAAACGCGCTGACCGCGCTCAGCGCGGTTGGCGGCGCGGGCCGGCCGGGCGGGACGCGCCGGCGTCACCGCGCCCCCAGTTGCCCGCCCCACCCTGGGGCTTGCCGAAGCCACGCGCAGGTGCGTGATCGCGGCGCTGGTCCGGACGGCTGTCGAAACGCACATCGCCGCGCGGCGCGGCGTCGCGGCCTTCGAAGCGGGGGGCGTCGAAGCGCCCTTCGACACGGGGGCCGCGCGGTGCCGGACGGCGGTCGCCGCCGAAACGGTCACCACCAAAGCGGTCACCGGAGGGGCGCTGGAAACGGTCGTTGCCCGGACGGCCACCACCTGGGCGACCGCGGCCATTGAACTCGGGTTGCGGCGGGCGCTGGCGCGGCTCCAGACCGGGCACCACCTCCACAGCGATGCGCTGGCGGGTGTAGGCCTCGATGTCACCGATCTTGCGGCGGTCGCGGAATTCGGCGAACGTCACGGCCAAACCATCGCGGCCGGCGCGGCCGGTGCGGCCGATGCGGTGGGTGTAGTCCTCTGCCTTCATGGGCAGGCCGAAGTTGAAGACGTGCGTGATGGTCGGCACGTCGATGCCGCGGGCGGCGACGTCGGTGGCCACCAGGATCTGGACCTGTCCGCTGCGCAGCGCCATCAGGCGCCGGTTGCGCAGCCCCTGGCTCAGGGCACCGTGCAGGGCCACGGCATGGAAGCCAGTCTGCTGGAGGTCGGTGGCCAGGCCATCGCACTCCACCTGGGTGCTGCAGAACACTACCGCCTGGTTGATCGAAGCGTCGCGCAGCCAGTGGTCCAGCAGCTTGCGCTTGTGCTCGGCGTTGTCGGCCCAGAACAGAACCTGCTTGATGTTGGCGTGCTTTTCCTGCGGGCTGTCGATCTGCACCTTCTGCACGTGTTTACCACCGTCGTGCATCACGCGCAGTGCCAGCTGCTGGATGCGCGGCGCAAAGGTGGCCGAGAACATCATGGTCTGGTCGCGCTGGCTGGTCAGTTGGTTGACTTCGGCCAGGTCGTCCGAAAAGCCCAGGTCGAGCATGCGGTCGGCTTCGTCGACCACCAGGAACTGCACCTGGTCCAGCTTGAGCTGCTGCGATCGCTGCAGGTCCAGCAGACGGCCCGGCGTGGCGACCACGAGGTCGGCGTTCTGCAGCCGTGCGATCTGCAACTGGTACGGCATGCCGCCGACCACGTTGGCGATGCGCAGGCCACGGCAGTGGCGCACCAGGTCGATGGCATCGTGAGCCACCTGCTGCGCGAGCTCGCGGGTCGGGCACAACACGAGCGCGCCGGGCGTGGCGGCCTTGAAGTTGCGGGGGTTGGTCGGATCCTTGCGTTTGGCGCGCTTGGGGGCGGGCTTGCCGGCGGCCAGCGCCTCGGCGGTTTCCTTCTCGAACGCCAGGCGCTCGGCCTCGGCCCGCGCATCCTGCTGCTGGAGCAGGGTGTGCAGCACCGGCAGCAGGAAGGCCGCGGTCTTGCCACTGCCCGTCTGGCTGGAAACCATCAGGTCGGCATAACGCTCGTCGGCCTGGTGCTCCTGACGGATGGCCTTGGGAATGACCATCGACTGCACCTGGGTGGGCTGGGTGTAGCCCAGATCGGCCACCGCGCGCACCAGTTCCGGAGCCAGCCCCAGCAGCTCGAAAGCATTGGGTTCCGTGGCCACGGGCGCTTCGGCCAGCAGTTCGTTGGAGGAAATGTCGGGCGTGAATTCGCCGCGATCTTCAAAAGCGTCGCTCATGTTCGTCCTGGCGCCACAAGGGGCGTCATTGAACAGAACAGGCCATCGGAAATGCCGGCCATTGGCCGGAACCCGCAGGTGTCTGATCCGTTCGTGGTTACAAAACATCAACCACAAACGGTACCGCGCGGGACAGGCCGGAGGGTCTCCGGCGAGCTCAGCGAGTGGCCTCGTCCGTGTCCGGCCTTGGCGTCGTTTGACGATGCCGGCGGGCATTCGGGAGGCCTCTTGTGTGAGGCAGATGCACAAATCCGCCCTTCTCTTAGAAGGGCAGCCTGCGATTATGGCACGAATCGGGGTTTTCCCCAAGTTATTGGGACGCGCCGGTGCTGCGCGGGCCCCACGCGTGTCCTTTGGCAAAAGTGCCGGCGGCTAAAATCCTCCGATTCGACGCCTGTGCGTCACATCTCTTTCACATTCCACCACCGGAGACGCCATGTTTTTTGGCAAGCTGTTGCCCAAAGAGGGCAATTTTTTTGAGCTGTTCAACCAGCACGCCGAACAGATCGTCAAGGCCGCGCATGCGTTTTCGCAGCTGGTGGCCCACTACAGCGACCCGCTCCTGAGGGACAAATACAACCAGGAGGTGGACCACGCCGAACGCGCGGCCGACCGCATCACCCACGAGGTCAACCGCCTGCTGCACACCACCTTCATCACGCCGATCGACCGCGAGCAGATTCACTCGCTGATCAACACCATGGACGACGTGGCCGACCTGATCCAGGACTCGGCAGAAACCATGGCGCTGTACGACGTGCGGCACATGACCGACGAGATCTCGCGGCTGACCGACCTGAGCGTCAAGTGCTGCGAACGGCTCAAGCACGCCATCAGCCTGCTCAAGGACGTCAACGAGCCCAAGACAGCCGAAGCCGCCGTCAAGACCTGCGAAGAGATCGACCGCCTCGAATCGGACGCCGACCGCGTCATGCGCTCGGCCATGAGCAAGCTGTTCCGCGAGGAGCCGGAAGTGCGCGAGGTGATCAAGCTCAAGGCGATCTACGAGCTTTTGGAAACCATCACCGACAAGTGCGAGGACGTCGCCAACCTGATCGAGGGCATCGTCCTCGAAAACTCCTGATCGGAAGGGTCCTGCCATGACGACCGTTCAGGCGGCCCTCTGGGTCGTGGTCATGCTGGTGGCGCTGGCGCTGATCTTCGACTTCATGAACGGGTTTCATGACGCCGCCAACTCGATTGCGACCATCGTTTCCACCGGCGTGCTCAAGCCCGGGCAGGCGGTGGTGTTCGCCGCCTTCTTCAACTTCGTTGCCATCTTCATCTTCAAGCTCAGCGTGGCAGCCACCGTGGGCAAGGGCATCGCCGACCCCTCGGTGATCGACACGCACGTGGTGTTCGGCGCCCTCAGCGGGGCGATCACCTGGAACCTGATCACCTGGTACTACGGCATTCCCAGCAGCTCCTCTCACGCGCTCATCGGCGGCATCGTTGGCGCCGTGATTGCCAAGGCCGGCGCTGGTGCGCTGATCGCCACCGGTGTGCTGCGCACCGTGGCGTTCATCTTCGTCTCGCCGCTGCTGGGTTTCATCCTGGGCTCGCTGATGATGGTCCTGGTGGCCTGGGTATTCCGCCGCACGCGGCCGCTTAAGGTCGATGGCTGGTTCCGGCGGTTGCAGCTGGTTTCGGCCGGCGCCTACAGCCTCGGCCACGGCGGCAACGATGCGCAGAAGACGATCGGCATCATCTGGATGCTTCTTATAGCCACCGGCTACGCGTCATCGGCCGACAAGTCGCCGCCGACCTGGACCATCGTGTCGTGCTACGCGGCCATCGGCCTGGGCACCATGTTCGGTGGCTGGCGCATTGTGCGCACCATGGGCCAGAAGATCACCAAGCTCAAGCCGGTGGGCGGCTTCTGTGCCGAAACCGGTGGCGCGATGACGCTTTTCCTGGCCACGGCGCTGGGCATCCCCGTGTCGACCACCCACACCATCACCGGCGCGATCGTTGGCGTGGGTTCGGTGCAGCGCGCCAGCGCAGTGCGCTGGGGGGTGGCGGGCAACATCGTCTGGGCCTGGGTGCTGACCATCCCGGCGTCGGCCTTCGTGGCTGCGGTGGCCTACTGGTTCAGCCTCACGGTGTTCTGAGCCTGCTCGGACTCCTCCGGCAGAAAACAAAAAAGGGCCTCCGGCCCTTTTTTGTTTTCTGCCGCTGATCAGTCCACCCGGAGGAAGTGCTCGCGGTAGTGGGCCAGTTCGTCGATGGACTCGTGCACATCGGCCAGCGCCGTGTGCCTCTGGTGTTTCTTGAAGCTGTCGTAAACCGCAGGCTTCCAGCGCTTGGCCAGTTCCTTGATGGTGCTCACGTCCAGGTTGCGGTAGTGGAAGTACGCCTCCAGCTTGGGCATGTACTTCACCAGAAAACGCCGGTCCTGTCCGATGCTGTTGCCGCACATGGGAGAACCATTTTTCGGCACGTACTGGCCGATGAAGGCCAGGAGCTCGGCCTGGGCCTGTTCCTCGTCGATGGTGCTGGCCTTGACCTTGTCGATCAGGCCGCTCTTGCCGTGGGTGCCCTTGTTCCAGGCGTCCATGCCATTGAGGACCGCGTCGCTCTGGTGGATGGCAAACACCGGGCCCTCCACCCGGGGCTCCAGGTTGGGGCCGGTGACCACCACAGCGATCTCCAGCAGGCGTTCTTTTTCAGGGTCGAGCCCACTCATCTCGCAGTCGAGCCAGACCAGGTTCTGGTCGCTCTTGCTCAGGGTAGGCACAGGGGTGTCGGCGGCCACGGCGGCCGTGTTGAGGTGGTCTTGGCTCATGCGCCGATTTTCACCCATGACCGCCATGCCCCTGCGCGGCAGCGGTGGCGCGGCTTCGATAGACTCTCGCCATGGACAGCAGCGCCCTCGCCTTCACCTACCTTTTCTGTGCCTTGCTCGTGGGCGGACTGATCGTCCGCACGGTGCTCGCCAGCCGGCAGATCCGCCACGTGGTCCGCCACCGCGACCGGGTCCCCGATCCGTTCGCGGCCACCATCGGGCTGGATGCCCACCGCAAGGCCGCCGACTACACCGTCGCCAAGGCCCGCTTTGGCATCCTCGAATCAGCCGTTGAAGCCGCCCTGCTGCTGGGCTGGACCTTGCTGGGTGGACTGCATGCGCTCAACCAGCTGCTGCTGCAGTGGATGGCGCCCGGCATGTGGCAGCAGCTCGCCTTGCTGGGCGCGTTCACGCTCATCGGCGCGGTGCTGACCCTGCCCCTTGGCTGGTGGTCCACGTTCCGGCTGGAAGAGCGTTTCGGATTCAACAAGATGAGTCTGGGTCTGTGGCTCGGCGATCTGCTCAAGGGTGCCGTGGTCGGCGGGCTGATCGGACTGCCCATTGCGGCGCTGGTGCTGTGGCTCATGGGCGCCGCCGGCCCCTCCTGGTGGCTCTGGGCCTGGGGGGCATGGATGGTGTTCAACCTGCTGCTGCTCGTGCTCTACCCCACGCTGATCGCGCCGTTGTTCAACAAGTTCGAACCGCTGCAGGACGAGACGCTCAAGACCCGCGTGAACGACCTGATGAAGCGCTGCGGCTTCGCGGCCAAGGGCCTGTTCGTGATGGATGGCAGCAAGCGCAGCGCCCACGCCAACGCCTACTTCACCGGTTTCGGCGCCGCGAAACGCGTGGTCTTCTTCGACACCCTGCTCAAGCAACTCGCGCCGCCGGAGATCGACGCGGTGCTGGCGCATGAGCTGGGCCATTACAAGCGGCGCCACATCCTCCAGCGCACCGTGCTGATGTTCGCGCTCAGCCTGGTGGGCTTTGCGGTGCTGGGGTGGGTGTCACGCCAAGCCTGGTTCTACACCGGCCTGGGCGTGGTGCCGTCGCTGGAGGCCCCCAACAACGCGCTGGCGCTGCTGCTGTTCCTGATGGTGGTGCCGCTGTTCACCTACTTCCTCTCGCCGCTGCTGGCGCAGCTCTCGCGCCGCCACGAATTCGAGGCCGACGCCTACGCCTGCGCCCATACCGACGGCCACGACCTGGCCAGCGCGCTGCTCAAGCTCTACAAGGACAACGCCAGCACCCTCACCCCCGACCCGGTGTTCGCCCGCTTCTATTACTCGCACCCGCCCGCCAGCGAACGCATCGCGCGCCTGCAGGGTGCGGCCGCATGAACCACTCGCCCCACTCCCGCTCGCGTGCGGATGCCGCGGGCCGGGCGCCGGAGTCCGAGGGCTCCATCGACATCGGACTGGTGGTTGCCGCCCACGGACGGCACTGCCTGGTCGAGAGCCCGGACGGGCAACGCCGCATCTGCCATCCCCGAGGCAAAAAGAGCCAGGCCGTGGTGGGCGACCGGGTGCGCTGGATGCCCACCGGGGACGAAGGCAGCATCGAGCGGGTCGAGCCACGGATCAACCTCTTCTACCGCCAGGACGAGCTGCGCACCAAGTCGTTCGCCGCCAACCTCGATCAGGTGCTGGTGCTGCTGGCGGCCGAGCCGGAGTTCTCCGAACATCAGCTGGCGCGCGCACTGGTCGCCGCCGAAGCCGAGGGCATCGCACCTCTGATCGTGCTCAACAAGGCCGATCTCGGCACCCTGTTCGAGCGCGCCTGGGACCGGCTGGCACCGTACCGGGCCATGGGCCTGACCGTGCTGCCGCTGCGGCTCAAGGGTGAAGACGATGCCTCGTCTGGCCTGGACGCGCTCGTGCAGCGGCTGGAGGGCAAGACGACCCTGGTGCTCGGTCCGTCCGGTGTCGGCAAGAGCACCCTCGTCAACCGCCTGGTGCCCCAGGCCCAGGCACAGACGGGGGAGATCTCGCGCGCCCTGAACTCGGGCAAACACACGACCACCAGCACCACCTGGTATTGGGTCGACACGGCGCGCACCACCGCACTGATCGATTCACCCGGCTTCCAGGAATTCGGCCTGAACCACATCGAGGCGACCCGGTTGGCCAGCCTCATGCCCGATCTGCGCGCTGCGCTCGGCGAGTGCAGGTTCTACAACTGCACCCACCTGCACGAACCCGGCTGCGGCGTGCGCGCCAAGGTGCAGGGCGAGGCCTCCGGGGACGACACCATCGCCCCCAACCGCTACCGCATCTACGAGGACCTGTTCGCCGAACTCTCCGCCAAACGGATCTACTGAGCTCAGCCGAGCAGACGGGCCAGCGTCAACAGGGCCAGCAGGAGCATCCAGAGCACCACGCTGCGCCACACCAGTCCCACCGCGCTGGCCAGATGGGCGAGCTGGGGTTCGGGCCGGGTCGCGACTCCTTCGGCCTCTTCCGGTTTTCCTTCGCGGGCGTTCAGACGCACGTTGATCGCGCCGGACGTGGCGGCCAGGACCACGCCATCGGTGCCCGGACCGAACTGTTCGGCCTCACCCCGCCAGCTCGCCACAGCCTCCTCGAAGTTGCCCACCACCGCGAAACCCAGCGCCGTCGCACGGGCAGGCAGGTGGTCCACCCACTGCCACCCGGTGACCGCCGCCTGCTGGGTGACCTGGCTGGGCGTGCCATCGGGGCGCCCCCGCCAGTTGCGCGAAAGGTACTCGGCCATCCGGTAGAACACAGCCCCCGCTGGCCCCAGTCCGAGCAGCCAGCACACGACAAACGCCGCCAGCACACCAAAGACATGGCGGTGCGCGGCCAGCACCGACTGTTCGATCACCTGCCGCAGCACCTCGGCCCGGGGCAGGCTGCTGGTTTCCACATGCAGCCACTGCGCCAGCTTCTCGCGGGCGAGCAGGTCGTCGCCCACCTCCAGCGCCTGACGGATGTCGGTGAAGTGGTGGCTGAACTGACGAAAGCCCAGCGTCACGTAGAGCACCAGCACCAGCCAGACGAACGACAGCACGTTGCTGAACTGCCAAAGGCCCCAGTACACCAGGGTCGCCAGCAGGGCCGGCACCATGGTGGCCAGGCCCCAGGCCAGCCATCCGTGCACCGCCTGGCCGGTGTCCAGGTTGCGGCGCACCAGCCGGGCCCAGCTCCGCAGACCAGCAAACACAGGGTTGTCGATCGACAGAGGACGCGCCTGTTCGATCAGGAAAGCCAGCAGGATGGCAAAAAAGATCATGGCCCGATGATAGCGAGCGCCCTGCGGGACCTGGCGCCTCAGGCGGTGAGGAAACGATACAGGTTGCGCAGCATGCCGGCGGTGGCGCCCCAGATGAAGCGCTCTGTCGCGCCCTCCTGGTACGGCATCGAGTACCACTCCCGCATCTCGCCGTTCCACTCGAAACCATGGCGGCGGTGGTTGACCGGATCCATGAGAAAGTCCAGCGGCACCTCGAACACGTCGTCCACCTCACCGGGGTTGGGCAGAAGCGTGAAACCGGGCTGCACCAGCGCCACCACCGGTGTGATGTGGAACTGCGTGCCCGTCACGTATTCCGGCAGGCGGCCCAGCACCTCCACATGCGCCGGTTCGAGACCGATTTCCTCCTGGGCCTCTCGCAACGCCGCTGCAGTGGCATCCCGGTCCTCGGCATCGACCTTGCCCCCCGGAAACGCGATCTGCCCCGAGTGGGTGGACAGGTGGGCCGTGCGCTGCGTCAGCAACAGCCCCAAGCGCTCACGCACCACCAGCGGGATCAGCACGGCCGCCGGCGCTGGTGCCCGGTCGGTGAAACGGCGCTCGCGCACCAGCTCCGGGGTCCAGACGGGGGGACGCGCAAAACGCTCCCGCAGCCCTTCTGGAGTGAGGCGTCCGGCCGGCGCTGCTGCCAGCCCCTCGGCACCGTGCAGCACGGGCACCTGGCGTGGATCAAAGGTGGGTGGATAGCGCGTTGGCGCAGAGGAAGACATGGGGACGAGTATGGAACAGGCACAAAAAAGCCGCTCGGGTGAGCGGCTTTTCGAGGTGGGCCATCAGGAGCCCGGCTTCTGACCGAAGCTGTGCGCTTTTACGCGCCCAGCTTTTCCTTGATGCGGGCCGACTTGCCGCTGCGCTGGCGCAGGTAGTACAGCTTGGCACGGCGCACGTCACCGCGGCGCTTGACTTCGATCGAAGCGATCAGCGGGCTGTACAGAGGGAAAGTGCGCTCGACGCCTTCGCCGTTGGAGATCTTGCGCACGATGAAGCTGGAGTTCAGACCGCGGTTGCGACGGGCCACCACCACGCCTTCGTAGGCCTGCACGCGCTTGCGGGTACCTTCGATCACGTTCACGCTGACGATCACGGTGTCGCCAGGGGCAAACGCGGGGATGGTCTTGCCAAGGCGAGCAATTTCTTCCTGCTCAAGGGTCTGGATGAGGTTCATGGTTTCCTGTTTACCGATCATGGCCGCGCTACACAAGAGGCTGCAATTCCCTGACCTCCGCAGTGGTGGTCACCGGTCACAACGGCCGGCCAGAGGATCGAAAAGCCTTGAATTATAGCTTTTTCAAGGAGCGCAGGAAAACTTCGTCGCCCGGCGTGAGCCGCCCAGCCTCCCGCGCCTGCGCCAGCAGGTCCGGCCGCTGGCGTGCAGTGAGCGCCAGACTCTGCTCCCGGCGGTAGCGCGCGATGCGCTCGTGGTGCCCGCCCATGAGCACTTCAGGGGCCGCCGCGGGGCCTTGTGGCCCTTCCCACACCTCGGGCCGCGTGTGGTGCGGGCTGTCCAGCAGGCCGTCCAGCGCCGGATTGAAGCTGTCCTGCTGGTGGCTGCCCTCGTCGCCCAGCACGCCCGGCATCAGGCGCGCCACCGAGTCCAGCAAGGCCATGGCGGCGATCTCGCCGCCCGAAAGCACGAAATCGCCCAGGCTGATCTGTCGGTCCACGCAGGCGTCGATGAAGCGCTGGTCGACGCCTTCGTAGCGCCCGCAGACCAGCACCGCGCCCGCGCTTTGCGAATAGTCGACCGCCAAGGCGTGATCCAGCCGCTGGCCGATGGGCGAGAACAGCACCACCGGCGCACGGGCGCCCTCTGGTTCGGCGCGGTCGGCGCGGATGGCCTGCAGGCAGCGCCACAGGGGCTCGGCCATCATGACCATGCCGGGTCCGCCGCCGAAAGGCCGGTCGTCCACACGGCGGTAGTTGCCCTCTGCAAAGTCACGCGGGTTCCAGAGGCGCACGTCGACCTGCTTCGATTCAAACGCCCGGCGGTTGATGCCGCTGCGGAAGAAGGGCTCGAAGAGTTCGGGGAAAAGCGTGATGACGTCAAAGCGCATGGCGCGCTCCGGTCAGTAGTCGGTCTGCCAGTCGGCGGTGATGCGGCGGGCGTTCAGGTCCACATCGTCGATGTAGGCCGCCACAAAGGGCACCATGCGCTCGGCCGTCTTCTCGACACCGTCCACGGTCTCGGTGTATTCCATCACCAGCACCGAGGTCGGGCCGGTGGGTATGAGGTCGCGCACCACACCCAGGTGCACGCCCTCGCGGTTGACCACGTCAAGACCGATCAGATCGACCCAGTAGTACTCACCGTCAGCGGCGGCGGGAAAGGCGCTGCGCGGCACATGGATGCGCGCCCCCTTGAGCGCTTCGGCACCACTGCGATCCACCACACCCTCCAGGCGGGCGACGATGCCATCGGAATGCACCTTGATTTCGGCCACGTGCACACGCACCGGGCCCGGAAACGCCGAAAAGCCGCGCGCGAAACGAGCTTCGGGCGGCAGCAGGAACCAGTCGGGTGATTCGAACAGCGCACGGGTGTCGGCGCTGTGCGGCTGGATGTGGACCCAGCCCTTGACGCCCCAGGCGTCAAGAAAACGGCCCAGTTCGACCGCATCCGCCGGCAGGGGCGATGCTTCGAACGGGCCGTTCGAGGGGATCACTGCGAACGCAGGGAGATCAGGCAGCGGCCTTGGCGGCGGCCTGCTTGACCAGACGGGCCACGGTGTCCGACGGCTCGGCGCCGACGCCGGTCCAGTAGGTCAGACGGTCCTGGGCGATGCGCAGGGGCTCTTCGCCACCCCTGGCCAGGGGGTTGTAGAAGCCGATGCGCTCGATGAAGCGGCCGTCGCGGCGGTTGCGCTTGTCGGCAACCACGATGTTGTAGAACGGACGGGCCTTGGAGCCGCCGCGGGAAAGTCGAATGACGACCATGATTTATCCTTCGGGTGGTGGTGAACACCGGCACAACGCGTGACAGTGTTTTCTCGCAGCGCTTGAGACACACGACTGACCACCCGGCCAGCGAAACGCTGCAAAGCCTGCCATTATAACCAGCCGGCTCAAGAACCCAAGCCCTCATTTCCTGTCCCGTCCATGCCCCTGATCCGCCCCAGCACCGAGCACGACCTGCCTGCCATCACCCGCATCTACGCCCACCACGTGCTGCACGGCACGGGCACTTTCGAGACCACGCCCCCCGCCCTGGAAGAGATGACCGCCCGCCGGGCCGACGTGCTGAACAAGGGACTGCCCTGGCTGGTGGCCGAAGAGGCTGGCGAGGTGCTGGGCTATGCCTACGGCAACTGGTTCAAACCGCGGCCGGCCTACCGCTTTTCGGTGGAGGACTCCATCTACCTCGCACCCGAAGCGGCCGGCAAGGGGCTGGGGCGCGCGCTGCTGGCCGAACTGCTGGCCGCACTCGAGCGCGGCGGCATCCGCAAGGTGATGGCGGTCATCGGTGACTCGGCCAACGCAGGCTCCATCGGGGTGCACAAGGCCCTGGGCTTCGAGCAGGTCGGCGTGGTCCAGGCCTGCGGCTGGAAGTTCGGGCGCTGGCTGGACATCGTGATGATGCAGCGCGCCATCGGCGAAGGCGACCGCACACCGCCCGAGGGCGAGGCATGAGCCGTCAGAAGAGCAAAACCCTTGCCGTCTGGCTGGCCGTGCTGGGCGGCCACCTGGGTCTGCACCGCTTCTACCTGCGCGGCCTGGGCGACTGGATCGGCTGGCTGCACCCCATCGCGTCGGCGCTGGGCTGGTGGGGCGTCGAGCGGGTGCGCGCCTTCGGGCAGGACGACGTGCTGTCGTGGCTGCTGATCCCGTTTCTGGGCATGAGCATCGCCATCAGCTGCCTGGCCGGCATCGTCTACGCGCTGAGCGAGCGGCCGCGCTGGAACGGCTGGTTCAACCCGCAGGCACAGCCCGAAGACAGCGCGGGTGCCACGAACTGGCTGACCATCGGCGCGCTGGTGCTGAGCCTGCTGGTGGGCACCATCGCCTTCATGGGCAGCCTGGCCTTCGGCATCCAGCGCTACTTCGAGTACCAGGTCGAAGAGGCCCGCAAGATCAGCCAGTAGGCTGGCCCACCCCGCGCCGCGCTGCGCGCGTCACCCCTCAAGGGGCAACACCTGCGGCCCGGCGAAGCCGGTTCTGCGGTGTTCTTGGCCAATTCCCCCGCTCCGACCGGATCAGTTCACGTATGTCATCAGGAGCATCACGGCACTGAGCGTGAACAGCGCGAGCACGGTCGACAGGCCCATCGCAGCGGTAGTGAGGCCTTCGGCCACCTCGTAGCGCTGCGCGAACAGGAAGACGTTGGCGCCCATCGGCAGCGCCGCGGCCACCACCATCACCGTCAGGGGCAGACCAGTGATGCCCCAGGCCCAGGCCGACACGCCGACCAGCAGCGGCAGCAGCAGGTTCTTGGACGCCGTGATCCACAGTGCGGGCTTAAGGTGTCCGCCCAGCGGGGTGCGCGCCAGCGTGACGCCCACCAGAACCAGCGCCAGCGGACCGAAGGCGCTGCCCAGCAGCTGCAGCGGCTTGTCGACCACGGCCGGCAGGCTCCAGCCGGTCTGGGCGAACAGCAGGCCGCTGATGATGGGCAGCGGGATCGGGTGGATCAGCGCCCCCTTGAAGGCCGACCAGGCGGTCTCCAGCACATGCGGCGCGCGCTCGCCGCCTTCGCGCGCCTCGCGGGCGACCACCAGCTCCAGCACCACCGAACCCACGGTGAGCAGGATCAGCGCATGCACCGACACCAGGGTCAGCAGCGTCACCAGCGCCGCCTTGCCATATGCCAGCTCGACCAGGGTGATGCCGATCATCACCATGTTGGAGAACACCCCACCCAGGGCCATGACGACGCTGGAGCGGTTGAAGCCCCGCCAGGCGATGGACACGATGAGCAGCAGCAGCGCGGCCGGGAAATACGCGGCGAGTGGCCGCAGGTCCAGCGTCTCCACGTGCACGCCGCTCATGGTGCGGAACAGCAGCGCCGGAATCAGCAGCAGGAAGACCAGGTTGGAGAGGTCCCTCACCGCGGACTCGCGGATCCAGTCGCGCCGCCCGGCGAAGTAGCCCAGGGCGATCAGCAGGAAGACGGGGGTGAGGGAGGCGACGACGGGGTGGCTGGCGAGGTTCACCCGGGCGATCGTACCCCGCCCGTCATTTCACGCCGACCGCCTCGGTCATGCGGTAGTACAGGCCGTAGGGGTCGTTCTGCAACACGTGGAACGTGCCCTCGACCACCACCGCGTTGAGGCTGTATTTCACCGGCGCCTTGGTGCGGACCTCGATCATGCTTTCCGGCCCGCCGGGCGTGCAGAACGAGCAGGTCGGCGGCACCGAGGCCAGCAGGAAGTGGCGCTGCTGCTCGCCCGGTCCCAGCGGCAGCATGAAGCCCTGCACCTTCTGCGTCTTCTGGTTCAGCGCCTGCACACCCGGCGTGTAGACCGGCGTGATGCGCTTGTTCTTCACCTCGGTCTTGATGTCGGTCAGCAACGACCAGGGCACCACGTCCTCGCGCGGCTTGAGCGGCGCAAAAGGCGACAGCGGGCTGTGCACACCCGCCCCCTGCCCTTGCACATGCGGCGGCACAGCTGGATCGGCTGCAGCCCCGGCAGCCGGCGCCGCAGGCGTGCCAATCGGCGACGTCAGCTGCGCAAACGCCAGCCCAGACCCACAGACGAGCGGCAACAAGAGACAACGAAAAAGAAGATTCATGACAAGAGAAGTGACTGCTTCCAGAACGCGGCGGAACCGGCTCCGCCGGGCCGCACGCGTTGCCCCCTTGAGGGGGTGACGCGCGAAGCGCGGCGCGGGGGTGGGCCATCAATGCGCGTGCTTCATCCCGCAGTATTTGCCAATCGCCAGACCCCTGCACGCCGCCTGAAGTTCCGCCATGCAGACCTTCTCGTCCTTCCTGGTCTCCAGGCACTTGGCCGCGCTTTCGTGGGCAGCGGCCATGGCGCGGTGGCGCTGGATGTCTTCCTTCATCTCCTGGTCGGAGTGCTGCGCCAGCGCGGCGGTGGACATGCAGGCGGACAGGGCCAGCCAGAGTGCGGTCTTCTTCATCATCGGTTTCACCTTGTGTTCAACAACGGGGTCACGTCGACCCGATAGGCGCTGATGGCGGGCACCAGCGCCGCCACCACCGCCACCCCCAGTGCCAGCAGCGGCACCCAGCCTTCGGCGGGCACCCACTGCCAGCCCGCGATGGCCAGCGACTGCTGGTCCATCAGCATCTGTCCCGCCAGCGCGGTCAGCCCGTGCGCGGCCAGCAGGCCCAGCGCGCAGGCCAGCAGCGCCAGCCACAGCGACTCGCACAGCACCAGCGCGCCCACACGGGCCGGCGGTGCACCGAGCATGCGCAGCATCGCCAGGTCGTGCCGGCGCTCGCGCACCGCGCCCCACAGCGCGATGAACACCGACAGCCCGGCCACCGCCAGCAGCACCGCGCCCAGCCCCTGCAGCACGCGCGTGCCGACGCCGACCATGCTCAGCAGCCGCGTGATCTCCACCGCTGGCGAGGCCGCCTGCATCGGCGTGCTGTCGTTGATGAAGCGAGGGAAGCTGGCCGCCGCCAGTGGCGTGCGGTAGCGGATCAGGGCCATCGTCACCTCGCGGTCGGCCTCAATGGCCGCGCGGTCTTCCTCGTCCATGTCGTCGGTGGCGTGCATGTCGTCGTGCACCTGCCACACCGATTCAGTGGCAGTGAGCACCAGGCGGTCGAGCACGCAGCCGCAGGGCGCGAGCACACCACTCACCGCGTACAGCGCCTCGCCGTGCATGGCACCGCCGCTGCCCAGGCCGTGCGCGCCAACGAAGCTCTGGCCCAGGGCCAGCCCGGTGGCGCGCGCCACCTGCGTGCCCAGCACCGCCTGCATCGGCGCGGTCCAGAACGCGCCCTGCGCGAGGGCAACGCCGTAGTGCGCCGCGTAGTCCGGCGTGGTGCCGACGATGCGAAAGCCCTGCAGGTTGTCGCCCAGGCTCAGCGGAATCAGCTGGGCCACCTGCGGGTGTGCCTGCAGCTTCTTCACCTCGTCCAGCGGGATGTTGCCGGGCGGCACGTCGATGTGGAACACGCCCGCCAGGATCAGCTGCATCGGGCTGCCCTTGGCGCCGACCACCGCGTCGATGCCCTGCAGGTCGCGCTCGAAGGCATGGTCCACCTGGTGCTGCGCGATCAGCACGAAGGCCATCGACGCCAGGCCCAGTGTGAGCAGCAGCAGGTTGAGCGCCGTGGACAAAGGGCGAGACCAGAGGTAGCGCCACGACAGGGACAACACGTTCACGCCGTGCCCTCCCGCGCCAGCCGCAGCGTCTGCGCGCCCGGCAGCGCCTGCATCAGGCGCGCGTCGTGGGTCGAGATCACCAGCGTCGCCCCGGCCCCGGCGGCGCAGCGCTGCAGCAGGTCCAGAGCGGCCCCGCAGGCCTCGTCGTCCAGGCTGGCGGTGGGCTCGTCGACCAGCAGCACCCGGGGCTGCAGCAGCAGCGCCCGCGCCAGCGCCACCCGCTGCGCCTGGCCTCCCGAGAGCTGCGAAGGCTTGCGACCGGCCAGCGCCGTGAGGTCCAGATCGGCCAGCGCACGACCAATGGCGCCTCGGTCCACCGGTTGTCCGGCAGCGAAGAACACCAGCCCCAGGTTGTCGGCCACCGACAGCGCCTCGCTGAGGAACAGCTTCTGCGGCAGAAAGCCCAGGCAGCGCGCGCGCCAGCCGTCGCGGGCCGCGCCCGCCAGCGCGTGCACCGCCTGCCCGGCCACCACGACCTCGCCCGACGATGGCGTGAGCAGGCCGGCCACCAGGGCCAGCCAGGTCGACTTGCCGCTGCCCGAGGGTCCGCGCAGCAGCAGCGTGCCGCCCTGGGGCACCGCGACATCGGGAAACCGCAGGACGGGCGCCTGCGGGTAGGCAAAGGCGAGCTCGCGGGTTTCGATCACCGTGACGGCTCCATCGCCGTGCCGTCCGAGGGGTCGGCGCAATCGGCGCAGGTGCCGTGCACCGCCATGTCCAGCCGCAGGCCGCGGTGGCCCATACCGGCCAGCGTGCGCATGAGCTCGTCGGCCACCGCCCGCGCCGGCTCGCTCGCCCCGGTCAGGCGGAACTGGCGGTGGCAGGCGTCGCATTCGAAGCGCGGCGCCGCGCCATCGTCGCCCAGGTCGGCCAGGCGGAAGCGCCAGGTGCGCGCGTCGTCGTCGGTCTGGCGCTGCAGCACGCCGCAGGCGGCCAGGCGTTCCAGCAGCCGGTAGAGGGTGACGCGGTTGATGTCCAGCCCGCGCGTCTGCAGCGAGGCCAGGGCCTGGGCGTGGCTGAGCGTGCCCTGCGGGTTCGCCAGGAACAGGCCCAGCACCGCGCGCGTGGCCAGGGTGCGGCGCAGGCCGGCGGCTTCCAGACGGGTCTGGATCTCGGCCGGCACGGTCACCGGTTCTTTGGGGCTGGATCGGGTCGCCATGGCAGGCCTCCATTATTGCAACAATGTTGCGTTAACATCTCCGCTATCGCAATTGAGTTGCAACAGTGTACACAGCACCCCACCCCATGCCCGGCCCCCAAGCCCCCACCATCACCTTTCGCGACCTGACGCTGGGCTACGAGCGCCACCCCGCCGTGCACCACCTGAGCCTGCAGATCACACCCGGCGCGCTGGTGGCCGTGGTCGGCCCCAACGGTGCCGGCAAAAGCACCTTGGTCAAGGCGCTGGCCGGCGTGCTGGCGCCGCTGTCGGGCCACATCGAAGGCCTGCGGCGCGGGCACATCGCGTGGCTGCCGCAGCACAGCGAGCTCGACGCCAGCTTTCCCATCGACGTGCGCGGCATGGTCGCCAGCGGCCTGTGGCGCCGCGTCGGCGCGCTCGGACGCTTCAACGCGGAACACCGGCGGCAGTGCGACGCGGCGCTGGCCGCGGTCGGCCTCTCGGGCTTCGAATCGCGCGGGCTGGACACACTCTCGGGCGGGCAGCTGCAGCGCGCGCGGTTCGCGCGGTTGATCCTGCAGGACGCGCCAGTGGTGCTGCTGGACGAGCCCTTTGCCGCGGTGGACCAGCGCACCACCGCCGACCTGCTGGCCCTGTTGCACCAATGGCAGCGCCAGGGCCGCACGGTGATCGCCGTGCTGCACGACACCGCCCAGGTGCGCGCACACTTTCCGCGGACCCTGCTGCTGGCGCGCGAGCCGGTGGCCTGGGGCGCCACCGCCGAGGTGCTGACCGACGCGAACTGGGCGCGTGCGCAGTTGCTGCGCGAACCCTTCGACGATCGGGCCGATGAATGCGAGACCGGCTCGCGCGACGCCGACTCACAGGCAGTCAACCGCCACGCCCACAGGCCGGCGCTGGAGGCCACACCATGAACGAAGGCAACTTGATCGTCGGCCCCTTCATCGAATTCGGCTTCATGCGCCAGGCCCTGCTGGGCTGCATCGCGCTGGCGCTGTCGGCGGCGCCGGTGGGCGTGTTCCTGATGCTGCGGCGCATGAGCCTGACGGGCGACGCCATGGCCCACGCCATCCTGCCGGGCGCAGCCATCGGCTACCTGCTGTTCGGCCTCTCGCTGGCGGCCATGACCGTGGGCGGCATCGTCGCCGGCCTGGCGGTGGCCATCGGCTCCGGCCTGGTGGCGCGCCACACGCTGATCCGCGAGGACACCAGCCTGGCCGCCTTCTACCTGATCTCGCTTTCGCTGGGCGTGCTCATCGTCTCGGTGCGCGGCAACAACGTGGACCTGCTGCACGTGCTCTTCGGCAGCGTGCTGGCACTGGACGGCGCGGCGCTGGCGCTGCTGTGGGCCATCACCGGCGTGACGCTGGCAACGCTGCTGCTGATCCGCCGGCCGCTGATCCTGGACTGCCTGGACCCGGGCTTTCTGCGCCAGGTCAGCGGGCTGGGCAGCGTCGCGCATGTCGGCTTCCTGGCCCTGCTGGTGATCAACCTGGTGGCCGGCTTCCATGCGTTGGGCACGCTGATGGCCGTGGGCATCATGGTGCTGCCGGCCGCCAGCGCGCGCTTCTGGGTGCGGCGCGTCGGCCCGCTGGTGGCCGTGGCCACCGCCATCGCGCTGTTCACATCCGTCGCCGGCCTGCTGCTGTCCTACCACGCCGACTGGCCCACCAGCCCGGTCATCGTGCTCGGACTGGGCGCGGTCTACCTGCTGTCCATGGCCTTTGCGCCGCGCGGCCTGCTGCGCCAGCGCCGTCCCCATCCGCGCCACCTGCGCGCCTGACCCCTTCCCCTGTCTCACCCATTCAAGGACTACCGCCATGAACCTGCGCCGTCGCCACCACCTCCTCGCTGCTGCCGCCGCCATCGGCGCCCTGAGCTTCGGCCTGCCGGGCCTCGCCCAGACCACAGCCACACCGGTCAAGGCGGTGGCCAGCTTCAGCATCCTGGGCGACCTGGTGCGCCAGGTCGGTGGCGAGCGCGTGCAGGTGGACGTGCTGGTCGGCCCGGGTGCCGACGCCCACGTGTTCCAGCCCTCGCCCTCGCACGCGAAACAGGTGGCGCAGGCCCAGGTGGTGTTCGCCAACGGGCTGGGCTTCGAGGGCTGGATGCAGCGTCTGCTGAAGACCGCCGGCTACAAGGGCCAGGCGGTGGTGGTGAGCCAGGGCATCCAGCCCATACAAGCCGAAGAGGACGGGCACGACCACAAGGCAGAAAAACACGGTCACCACGACCACGGCGAGGCCGACCCGCACGCCTGGCAATCGGTGCCCAACGTGATCACCTACGTCGCCAACATCGCCAAGGGCCTGTGCGCCGCCGATACCGCCGGCTGCGACAGCTACAGGAAGAACGCCGAGGCCTACACCGGCCAGCTCAAGGCGCTGGACGCCGAGATCAAGACCGCCTGGGCCGCCATCCCGGCCGGGCAGCGCAAGCTCATCACCTCGCACGACGCCTTCGGCTACTACGCCAAGGCCTACGGCGTGACCTTCCTGGCACCGCAGGGTGTGAACACCGACAGCGAAGCGTCCGCGAAAGGTGTGGCCCAGCTGGTGCGCCAGATCAAGAAGGAAAAGATCAAGGCCCTGTTCGTCGAAAGCATTTCCGACCCGCGCCTGATCGAGCAGATCGGCCGCGAGACGGGCGTGAAGCCGGCGGGCGCGCTGTTCTCCGACTCGCTGTCGGACGCCAGCGGCCCGGCCAGCACCTATGTGGCCCTGATGCGCGCGAACACACAGACCATGACCCGGGCCGTGCTCGGGCACTGATCGCCAGCCCGCCTCAGGCGCGGACGGCGACGCGCTCCAGAACTCGGGACACCGGAGCTGCCAGATACACTGCCCTCCCCACCGTCCGCGGAGCTCCGATTGCCCCCCTCCCACCTTCTGCTCGCCCTCGCAGTCGTCTTTGTATGGGGCACGAATTTCGTCGTCATCCGCTGGGGACTGGACGGGCTGCCGCCCTTCCTGTTCGCCACGCTGCGTTTTGCCTTGTCGGCCCTGCCCTGGCTGCTGTTCATTCCGCGCCCCACCGCGCCGTGGCGCAAGCTGGCCGCGTTCGGTGTGCTGCTGGGCGTGGGCCAGTTCGGCCTGCTGTTCCTCGCCATCCAGGGCCGCATCTCGCCCGGGCTGGCCTCGCTGGTCGTCCAGATCCAGGTGTTCTTCACCATCGGGATGTCCCTGGTGCTGATGCGCGAGCGGGTGCGCGGTTTCCAGGTCATGGGCCTGCTGCTGGCGCTGGCGGGGCTGGCTGTCATCGCCGCGCATCTGGACGCCACCGTCACCCTGTTGGGTCTGATGCTGGTGATCGGTGCGGCCTTCTTCTGGGCCTGCGCCAACCTGGTCGTGAAGTCGCTCGGGCCGGTCAACATGCTGCACTTCATGGTCTGGAGCAGCGCGTTCGCGGTGCCGCCGCTGCTGGTCATCTCCGTGCTGACCGAAGGGGTGCCAGCCATCACTGCGGCCCTGCAAGGCGCCGACGCGGTGGTGTGGGGCAGCGTGCTGTGGCAGGCGCTGGGCAACACCCTGTTCGGCTACGGCGTCTGGAACTGGCTGCTCGCCCGGCACCCCGCCGCCACTGTCACGCCCCTGGCCCTGCTGGTGCCCGTGTTCGGCATGGGCGCCTCGGCGCTGTCGCTGGGCGAGGCCCTGCCGGGCTGGAAGCTGGGTGCGGGCGCCCTGGTGCTCAGCGGACTGGCCGTGATCGTGCTCTGGCCGAGATTGCAGTCGAAGCTGGCCCGCGGCTGAGCCTCAACGGGCAAGGCGTGCAAACGTCTTGCGGAACTTCGCCACCTTGGGCGCCGCCACCGCCATGCAGTAACCCTGGTGCGGGTTGCGCTCGAAGAAGTCCTGGTGATAGTCCTCGGCGGGCCAGTAGTTCGCCAGTGGCAGCACCTCGGTGACGATGGGGCGGCCGAAGGCGTTGTCGGCCTTCAGCTCGTCGATCAGCGCCTGCGCGGTGGCGCGCTGTTCCTCGGTGGTGAAGTAGATGCCGCTGCGGTACTGCGTGCCCACGTCGTTGCCCTGGCGGTTCAGGGTGGTCGGGTCGTGCACCACGAAGAAGATCTCCAGCAGCTCGCGCGTGCTCACCTGCTCGGGGTCGTATTCGAGTCTGACCACCTCGTTGCAGCCGGTCAGGCCGGTGCACACGTCTTCGTAGCTGGGCCGCGGTGCCTGGCCGTTGCTGTAGCCCGACTCGACGTCGGTCACGCCGCGCACTTCCTTGTAGACGCTCTCGGTGCACCAGAAGCAGCCACCGCCCAGTACCAGCGTTTCCATCGATGTGTCCTTTCCGTAGGTTCGTTGCAGCGACGACGAGTGTCGCACCCGCCTTGGTCGCGCGCTGGCGGCGGGTCTTACACCCTCACGCGGGTGCGGCCGCGCGCTGGACCGCCGCCAGGAACGCGCCCAGCGCCGACTGGTCGCGCCCGGTGCGCCAGAGGCAGTGCGTGTCGTAGGGCGCCAGCGGCTGCTCCAGCGGCAGGAACACCACGCCCGGCAGCCCGGCCTGCTGCAGCGCCGCGGGCACCAGCCCCACGCCCAGACCCTGCGCGATGACCGACACCACGCTCAGCCAGTGCCGCAGCTCGAAGCCCAGCGCGGGCTCGAACCCCGCGTCGGCGCAGGCGGCGAGGATGCGGTCGTGGTAGTCGGGCGAGACCGCGCGCATGACGATGGCGAAGGACTCCTCTTTCAGCGCCTGCAAGGGCAGCTTGCGCTTCTTCGCCATCGGGTGACCGGCCGGCAGGCAGGCCATGAAAGGCTGGCTGGACACCAGGATCTGCGAGAAGCCTGCGGGCACCCGCGTGGTGTGCACGAAGCCCAGGTCCAGCCGGTCGTGCACCAGCTCCACCAGCTGCTCGCTGCTGCTGAGTTCGCGCAGCGCCAGGCGCAGCTTCGGGTGCGCGGCGGCGAACTCGCGCAGCACCTGCGGCAGGCCGCGGTAGAGCACGGTGCCGGCAAAGCCAATCTGCAGTTGCCCCGCCAGCCCCTGCCCCACGTCGCGCGCCTCGCGTGCGGCCAGCGCCGCCTGCTCCAGCAGCGCCTGCGCGCGCGGCAGAAAGGCCAGCCCGGCCGCGGTGAGCGCCACGCCGCGGCTGTTGCGCTCGAACAGGCGCGCGCCCACGTCGGCTTCGAGCTGCTGGATGGTCATGGACAGCGGCGGCTGCGTCATGGCCAGCCGCTGGGCTGCGCGGCCGAAATGCAGCTCCTCGGCGAGCACGGTGAAACAGCGCAGGTGGCGGAATTCCATGAATCTGCTTTGTGTATTGATCAATCGGCAATCAATATTAGACAGCTATTCATGGTCGCCCGACAATCTCGCCCAACCAAGACCTTCCACCCTTTCCACCGGAGACCCGCACCATGGCCACGAGCAAGAACACCTTCAGATGGGAAGACCCCTTCCACCTCAGCGCCCAGCTCACCGACGACGAGCGCCAGGTGCAGGACGCCGCCCGCGCCTACTGCCAGGAAAAGCTGCTGCCGCGCGTGCAGCTGGCCTTCCGCAACGAGACCACCGACGCGTCCATCTTCCGCGAGATGGGCGAGCTGGGCCTGCTGGGCCCGACGATCCCCGAGCAGTACGGCGGCGCCGGCCTGAACTATGTCTGCTACGGCCTGGTGGCGCGCGAAGTGGAGCGTGTGGACTCCGGCTACCGCTCCATGATGAGCGTGCAGAGTTCGCTGGTGATGGTGCCGATCAACGAATTCGGCAGCGAGGCACAGAAGCAGAAGTACCTGCCCAAGCTGGCCACCGGTGAATGGATCGGCTGCTTCGGCCTGACCGAACCCAACCATGGCAGCGACCCCGGCAGCATGATCACCCGCGCCCGCAAGGTCGACGGCGGCTACAGCCTGTCCGGCGCCAAGATGTGGATCACCAACAGCCCGATCGCCGACGTGTTCGTGGTCTGGGCCAAGGACGATGGCGGCCAGATCCGCGGCTTCATTCTGGAAAAGGGCTGGAAGGGCCTGTCCGCCCCGGCCGTGCATGGCAAGGTCGGTCTGCGCGCTTCCATCACCGGTGAAATCGTCATGGACGAGGTGTTCGTGCCGGAAGAAAACGCCTTCCCCGAGGTGCGTGGCCTCAAGGGCCCGTTCACCTGCCTGAACAGCGCCCGCTACGGCATCGCCTGGGGGGCGTTGGGTGCCGCCGAAGACTGCTACTTCCGCGCCCGCCAGTACGTGCTGGACCGCCAGCAGTTCGGCCGCCCGCTGGCCGCCAACCAGCTGATCCAGAAGAAGCTGGCCGACATGCTGACCGAGATCAGCCTGGGCCTGCAGGGCTGCCTGCGCCTGGGCCGCATGAAGGACGAAGGCACCGCCGCGGTGGAGATCACCAGCATCCTCAAGCGCAACAGCTGCGGCAAGGCGCTGGACATTGCCCGCATGGCGCGCGACATGATGGGCGGCAACGGCATCAGCGACGAATACGGCGTGGCGCGCCATCTGGTGAACCTGGAGGTGGTGAACACCTACGAAGGCACGCACGATGTGCATGCGCTGATCCTGGGCCGTGCGATCACCGGTATTGCGGCGTTTGCGAACTGACCGGGTTGTCGCTCAATAGAAAGGGCTGCCAGAGGCAGCCCTTCTTGTTGTCACGGACAGGGAGCGAACCTGAATGTCAACGAATAGGTCAGATCCAGCTTCGTCGGCACCCTCAACTGCATCATCAGCACGCCGGAGTCCACCAGTCCGTCGAACAAGGTTGTGGCGTTTGGAGAGTCTGTTCTGAAGCTAAGCCGTTGGGCTTCCAGCCGATAGCTCGCGCCCTTGGACCAGTGAGGTGCCTCCAGTTCAGGCTTGAACCACTCACACACACGCTCCTGCCTGGCTGGCATTGAAACGTGCGATAGAAACACGCGCCCGTCTGCGGCGAATCGCAACAGGCTGATGTAGTCCACACCATCCGCATTGGTTTGCACTTCACTGCGATAGATGCCATCGGTGCGCAAACTCTCAGACGCCGATGCTGCATGGGTCGCGCACATTGCGAACAGCAATGGAAGCAGTCGTTGAAAGACTCTCAGGTCGACAGTCATGAGGACTCCACTACAAAGAAGAACGCTGGGATGTGCGGCCCGTCGCGCCCATTCCGCCTGAATCGTGCACGGTAAGCCGCTGCCCGACCAAAGACCTCAACAAGTACCGCACCAGCCCGATGCGCCCTGCCCTGGGTTCCGCGTACTCGGTGAACCCCGCCACGTCGTAGGCGCGCCGGGCTGCCAGGTTCTGGTCGTCCACGCACAGTGCGAGCTTGCTGCAGGACACCCAGTGTTCCGACACCCATGCAGCCACCAGTGCCAGCGAAGCGCGTCCGTGGCCTTTCCCCTGTTCCCGGCTGTCGATGCGCATGGCCCTGAGCGCGGCAGCCCCTGCGGGCGCCCAGTCCGGCAACCGGGCACCCCGGCTGAGAAGCACAAAGCCGATGGGCGTTTCCGATTCCAGAATGGCCAGGCCGGCCACCTCGTCCGGCGAGGCGCCTTCGCACACCGAAACGGCCTGCGCGGTGGTGCCGGCGAACTCGATCTGCTCGGGCGAGATGTGCAGGGCCAGCACGCGCTCGCGCTGATCTCCGGTGAGCGATTGCCAGCGCTGGAGTTGAAGCCGGGTGGGTGTCATGGGGTAGGTCTCGCCTGCCAGTACCGGCGAGCCTCAGGTGGCAGCTGCGCCAGCACCCTCTCAAATGCCACCACATCCACATGCCGCCGCAATGCCGTTGCCACGGACACCACCGAGTCGGCGGGCGAGAAGTTGTGCTCCGTGCGCACGGCGCGCACGTCTGCCAGCCACTCGTCCGGCCCACCAAAGGGCACCGGCGCCTGGTCAAAGGGCCAGTCTTCGATGAAGATCGCCCGGATCACAGGCGGCAGCACGGCCGCAAAAGCGAGGGCCTGCGGCACGGTCAGTCGCCGGCGGAACGCGTGCAGCACACCCACCACCATGTTCCAGGCCATGTTGGTGGTGGGCAGCCCGGCGCAGTTGCGGGCGTCGACCATGAAGCGCTCGAACTGGAGCGTGGGGTTCTGGTATTCGAAGGGCAGCGTCATGGGAACAGGTGGGATGTCTGCGGAAATGTGATCCGCCTGGCGACGTACACGCCATAGCCGAAGTACATCGAGTTTGCTTCGTACAGCGCAATCTCCTGCTCGTGTTCCGCCACCACCGCCCGTGCGGCCTCGCTGTTTCCGTGGCGGCAAAGGAAGTCATTGAAGCCCGCCTGCAGCGGGCGGTAGTAGGCGTCGCGCCAGCAGGTCTCGGGCAGCACGAAATAGCCCAGTGGCGAATAGCCGTGCCGCTCCAGCACGCGGATCTTGTCCGCGGCGGTGGCGACTTCGGAGTAGGCGGCGTCCCAGAAGGCCTGCAGTTCGGCCGGGCGGGTATTCGTGGTCCAGGTGAGTTCGGAGGCGACGAGCACACCACCGGGCTTGAGAAAGCGCCGCCAGTTCTTCACGCCGTTCTCGAAGCCCATGTTGTAGATCGCGCCCTCGGACCAGAGCAGGTCGAACTGCGCGTCGGCAAACGGCAGTTCGCTCATGGACGCCGCCAGTGGTGTGACTTGATCGGCCACCCCGGCGGCTTTGCTGCGCTGCTGCAACGTCGTCAGGAACGGTGGCAGAAAGTCCACCGCGGTGATCTGCGCCTGCGGCAGCAGCCGGGCCAGCGCGAGCGTGGCGGCACCGGTGCCGCAGCCGATGTCGGCCACAGTCAGCAGCGCCGCCGGGTCAAGCCCGGTCAGGCGCAGCGCCAGTTCGGTCTGTGCGTCGCCGCCCGGCCCCTGGCGGGGGTTGGGCTGGTGCAGGTCGATGAGGAGGTCGAGCTTGTCCTGGGTCATGGATGAGCATGGTAGTTCCAGCCATGCCCACACCACCCGGTGGGGGCCACTGGCGCCGGGGTCGCCTCAGGCCTATGCTGTTGCGCCGGCCCGGTGTGGCCTGGCGGGCGCCAGGCGGCTGGTCGCGGCCGGTTCGAGCGAAAGGACTGTGTATGTTGTCCACTGCTTCTGTCACCACCATGCTGCCCGTGAAAGACATCGACCGCGCGCGGGCGTTCTACGAAGGCTGTCTCGGCCTGACACCGGGCGGGTTCAAACCCGACGGCAAGTTCGTCTATTCGGTCGGTGGCACCACGCTGGCCCTGTTCCCCAAACCCGATGGCACCAAGGCCGATCACACCGCCATCAGCTTCCAGGTGAACGACATCGCCGCCAGCATCGCGCAGTTGAAACGCGCGGGCGTGGTGTTCGAGGACTACGACTTTCCCGGTCTGAAAACGGTGAACCACGTCTGCGTGCTGGGCGCCGAAAAGGCCGCCTGGTTCAAGGACACCGAGGGCAACTGCCTCTGCCTGCACGAGGACCTGCCGGCGTAGTGCACCGGGTCTCCATTGCACGGGGCGACACCACAACCAGGGCGTCAGGCCGCAGACAGTCCGAACACCCAGTACACCGCAATCGCCACCTGCACCGCGAACGCGGTGAACCGCGCGGTGACGGCGGCGGGCGAAGTCGAGACCAGGTGGATCAGAGACTGCACGATGCGCGCACCGAGCAGCACCCAGGCCAGCGGGTCGGTGACGGTCGCCCGCCCGGCCACCACGGCGACCAGCATGAGCCCGCCAAAGAGGGGCAACCCCTCCAGGCAGTTCGCGTGCGCCCGGGCCAGCCGCTGCATGAAGGGCGAGAGGTTGGCGTTGTCGGGGGTGAAGCCATTGGCGGGCACGGCGCCCGAGAGGACGAACCAGGACCGGATGGCCTCCATGAGGACCAGCAGGCACAGGGTCCAGGCGATGAATCCGAGAAGCGCTTGCAGCGTGGCGGTCATGGTGCGGACTCCCGGCTGCAGGCGTGGGCGACCTGCCACGGGTTGACCATGCAGCCAGACGTAATGTAGTCCTCAGCCCCACCGCTGGCACACATTCTGTTAGCTTGCGGTCATGGCCCTGTCGCTGGACTTTCTCGCCCTGCCCCTGCTCGTCGCCGCCGCGCTGGTGTTCGTCAGCGTGCTGGCGGGCGTGGTCTCGACGCGGGTGGGGTTCTCCTTCCTGCTGGTGTTCTTGCTGGCGGGCATCCTGGCCGGCCAGGACGGGCCCGGCGGGCTGGTGTTCAACGACTTCCGGCTGAGCTTCTGGGTCGGCAACATCGCGCTGGCGGTGATCCTGCTCGACGGCGGGTTGCGCACCGACTTCGACACCTTCCGCACCGGCCTGAAGCCCTCGCTGCTGCTGGCCACGCTGGGCGTGGTGCTCAGTGCGGGCATCACCGGCGCGGCGGCGCGCTGGCTGCTGGACCTGTCCTGGCCGATGGCACTGCTGGTGGGCGCCATCGTCGGTTCGACCGACGCGGCCGCGGTGTTCGCGCTGCTCAAGTCCTCGGGCGTGCGGCTGAACGAGCGTGTGGCTGCGACGCTGGAGATCGAGTCGGGCATGAACGACCCGATGGCGGTGTACCTGACGCTGGCGCTCATCGGCGTGGTGCTGGCGGCGTCCACCGCAGGGTCTGGCGCCGGGCTGTCGGCGCTGGAGGTGCTGCGCTCGCTGGCCCTGCAGTTCGGCTGGGGCGGGGCACTGGGGCTGGGCGCCGGCTTCGCGATGGCCGAACTGCTCAAGCGGCTGGGGCGCGGCGAGGACGGTGGCGGCGGCATCCGCGCGCTGCTGCTGGTCTCGGGCGGGCTGACGGTGTTCGCGGCCACCACTTGGCTGGGCGGCTCGGGCTTTCTGGCGGTGTACGCCATGGGCGTGATCGCGGGCAACCGGGCGCGGCGGCAGGTGCGGTCCACGCTCTCGGCCATGGACGGCTACGCCTGGCTGTCGCAGGCGGGCATGTTCCTGCTGCTGGGCCTGCTGGCGACGCCGTCGCAGCTGCTGCCCACCCTGCTGCCCGGGCTGGGGGTGTCGCTGGTGCTGATGCTGGTGGCGCGGCCGCTGGCGGTGGCGCTGTGCCTGGTGCCGCTGCGCTTTCCGCCGCGCGAGATCGCGTTCATTTCCTGGGTGGGTCTGCGCGGCGCGGTGCCCATCGTGCTGGCCATGTTCCCGCTGATGGCCGGTGTGCCCGGCGCGCAGACCTTCTTCAACGTGGCCTTCGTCGTGGTGCTCACCTCGCTGCTGCTGCAGGGCTCGACCATCGCCTGGAGCGCGCGGCGGCTGGGCCTGGCGCTGCCCGAGCCCAATGACCTGCAGGCCAGCCGCCTCGTGTTCGGCGATTTCGTGATCGACGGCGCGACGCCGATGGACACGCTGTGCGCCTTCTATGGCCTGCCCGTGCCGCCCGATGCGCCGACCGACGTGGCCACCTGGATGCGTGAGGAACTGCGGCGCCCGGCCGTCGAAGGCGACAGCGCCATGCTGGGCGCGGCGGAACTGAGCGTGCGCGCGCTGGAGGGCGGGCGCATCACGCGCGTGGGCATCCGGCTGGGCTGAGGGCGGCGCCCCACAGGCATCAGGTCGGCGCCAGCGGCAGCGCCGTCTTGTAGCGCACCTGCTTGAGCGCGAACGACGAGCGGATCTTCTCGACCTGGGCGATGGGCGAGAGCTGTTCGAGGATGAAGCGCTCCAGCGCCGGCATGTCCGGCACGGCCACGCGCAGCAGGTAGTCGGCGTCGCCGGACATCAGGTAGCACTCCATCACCTCCTCGCGCAGCGTGATGCGCTCCTCGAAGGCCTGCAGCGCCTTGCGGCTCTGCTGCTTGAGGCTGATGGAGACGAACACGTTCAGGTGCAGCCCGAGCTGGCCGGCGTCCAGCAGGGCCACGTACTGCCGGATCAGCCCGCTGGCCTCCATGGCGCGCACCCGCGCCAGGCAGGGCGAGGGCGAGAGGTGCACGCGGCGCGCGAGCTCGACGTTGGACAGGCTGGCGTCCCGCTGGAGCTCTTCCAGAATCCGGCGGTCGGTGGCGTCGAGGTGGTTTGTGCTGCTTTTCATTGGTTTGGCGGTGCATCGTGCCGTGAAGGCGCCCATTGTTCAGCAAGTCCGGCAACAAATGCGCGTGCTCTCTGCCTACAGTCCTGCGCTCAACCGGAGAAATTCCCTTGAACAGCAGCCCCGACCTCGACCCGGCCGAAACACAGGAATGGCGCGACGCCCTGCGCTCGCTCATTGAAGCCCAGGGCCCGGCGCGCGCCCGCGCCGTGCTGGACGAGCTGGCCCGCCTGGCGCACGAACACCACGTGGGCTGGCAGCCCGAGCGCAACACGCCGTACGTGAACACCATCGCGGTCGACGACCAGCCGCCGTTCCCGGGCGACCTGGCCATCGAGGAGCGGCTGGCCTCGCTGATGCGCTGGAACGCACTGGCCATGGTGGTGCGCGCCAACAAGGCCTATGGCGAGCTGGGCGGCCACATCGCCAGCTACGCCAGCGCGGCCGACCTGTTCGAGGCCGGCTTCAACCACTTCTTCCACGCGCGCAGCCACGGCCATGGCGGCGATCTCGTGTTCTTCCAGCCCCACAGCGCGCCCGGCGTCTATGCCCGCGCGTTCCTCGAAGGCCGCCTGAGCGAGGCCGACCTGGCGCACTACCGGCAGGAAATCGTGGCGCCCGAACACGGCGCGCGCGGCCTCTCCAGCTACCCGCACCCCTGGCTGATGCCGGACTTCTGGCAGTTCCCCACCGGCTCCATGGGCCTGGGCCCGATCAGCTCGATCTACCACGCGCGCTTCATGCATTACCTGAGCGACCGGAACCTGCTCGACTGCGCCGGCCGCAAGGTCTGGGGCGTGTTCGGCGACGGCGAGATGGACGAGCCCGAAAGCATGAGCGCGCTCACCCTGGCCGCGCGCGAGCGGCTGGACAACCTGGTCTGGGTGGTCAACTGCAACCTGCAGCGGCTGGACGGCCCGGTGCGCGGCAACGGTCGCATCATCGACGAGCTCGAACGCCTGTTCGCCGGCGCCGGCTGGAACGTGATCAAGCTGGTCTGGGGCAGCGACTGGGATGGCCTGTTCGCACGCGACCGCAGCGGCGCCCTGCTGCGCGCCCTCCAGGGCACGGTGGACGGCCAGATGCAGACCTTTGCGGCCAAGAACGGCCGCTTCAACCGCGAACATTTCTTCGGTCAGGACCCCGAACTGGCCGCCCTGGCCCAGGGCATGACCGACGAGCAGATCGACCGCCTCAAACGGGGCGGACACGATCTCGTCAAGATTCACGCCGCCTACGCCGCCGCTGCCGCCCACAAGGGGCAGCCGACGGTGATCCTGGCCCACACCAAAAAGGGCTATGGCATGGGACAAGCGGGGCAGGGCAAGATGACGACGCACAGCCAGAAAAAACTGGACGACGCCGACCTCATCGAGTTCCGCAACCGCTTCAACCTGCCGCTGACGGATGAGCAGGCCACAAGCCTCAGCTTCTACAAACCCGCGGCCGACAGCCCCGAGATGCAGTACCTGCACGCGCGCCGCGCCGCGCTGGGCGGCCACCTGCCGCGCCGCGACACCAGCTGCGAACCGGTGGCCGTGCCATCGCTGGCGGGCTACGGCCAGTTCGCCCTCGCCGCCGGCGGCAAGGAGATGAGCACCACCATGGCCTTCGTGCGCATGCTGGGCAATTTGCTCAAGGACGGACAACTGGGACCTCACATCGTGCCCATCGTGGCCGATGAGGCGCGCACCTTCGGCATGGCCAACCTGTTCAAGCAAGTCGGCATTTACAGCAGCGTGGGCCAGCGCTACGCGCCGGAAGACATCGGCTCGGTGCTGAGCTACCGCGAGGCCAAGGACGGGCAGATCCTGGAAGAAGGCATCAGCGAGGCCGGCGCCATCGCCAGCTGGACGGCGGCGGCCACCAGCTACAGCGTGCACGGCCTGGCCATGCTGCCCTTCTATATCTACTACTCGATGTTCGGCTTCCAGCGCGTCGGCGACGCCATCTGGGCCGCCGCCGACCAGCGCGCCCGCGGCTTCCTGCTGGGCGCGACCTCGGGCCGCACCACGCTGGGCGGCGAAGGCCTGCAGCACCAGGACGGCAGCAGCCACCTGGTGGCCGCCACCATCCCCAACTGCAGGGCCTACGACCCGGCCTACGCGGGCGAACTGGCGGTCATCCTCGACCACGGCATGCGCGAGATGCTGGAGCGGCAGCAGGACGTCTTCTATTACGTCACGCTGATGAACGAGAACTACGCCCAGCCCGACCTGCCCGAGGGCGCGGCGGCCGGCGTGATCGCCGGGGCCTACCTGTTCGAGCGCCTGGGCCCGGCCAGCGGCCCCGGCGTCACGCTGATGGGCTCGGGCGCCATCCTGGGCGAGGTGCGGCAAGCCGCGCAGCAACTGGCCGCGCAGGGTCTGGGCGTCGACGTGGTCAGCGTCACCAGCTGGAGCGAACTGGCGCGCGAAGGCGCCGCCGCAGGCGCAGCCGAGCCCTACATCGCGCGCCTGCTGGGCCAGACCCGCGGGCCCATCGTGGCCGCCTCCGACTACGTGCGCGCCGTGCCCGACAGCGTGCGCGCCTACCTGCCCGCCGACCGCGCCTGCGCCACCCTGGGCACCGACGGCTTCGGCCGCAGCGACACGCGCGCGGCGCTGCGGCGCTTCTTCGCGGTCGACGCCGCCAGCATCGTGGAGCGGGCGCTGACCCTGAGCGCAGCGGCCCCCTGACGGCGGCGGTCTCTTTATTACCCGGGTAAAAATGAGCTATACTTTTACCCGGGTAATATTCGGACACCGCACACATGCCTTCGCTCTCCCCGCACTGGATCGCCTTTGAACACCACCGCCGGCTCGCCCGCGGCGAGCCGGCCGGCGTGATCGCCGCCGTGCAGCAGCACCTGGCGGCACAGCCCGAGGCGCTGCCGCTCGTGCTCGACGCCGTCACCAGCGAACGCATCGAACTGGACTGGCGAACACCCGCCGCCCAGCTGCTGGCGCAGCTGCCGCCCGCCCCGGCCACCGACGAACCGGACGAAGCACCCGGCAGCGACGCGCCGCGCGGCCCCGGCCGACCCAAGCTGGGCGTGACCGCCCGCGAAGTGACCCTGCTGCCGCGCCACTGGGACTGGCTCTCGCGCCAGCCCGGCGGCGCCTCGGTCGCGCTGCGCAAGCTGGTGCAGTCGGCCATGCGCGAAGGCGGCTCGGCACAGGCCCAGCGGCGCGCCACCGAGGCGGCCTACCGCTTCATGTCCATCGTGTGCGGCGACCTGCCGCAGTACGAAGAGGTCAGCCGCGCGCTGTTCGCGGGCGATCTGGCGCGGGTGGAGGCGCTGGCGGCGGACTGGCCGACCGATGTGACGGCCCACCTGCGCACGCTGCTGTCGCAGATTGACGCTGCGGGGGTGCGGAACTAAACTACTGACCAGTCAGTCATTAGAAGATGAATTCCGCGCTCTCCCCCACCAAACGCGAACGCCGCAAGGAAGCCCGCCCGGGCGAACTGCTGGACGCCGCGCTCGCCCTGTTCGTTGAAAAAGGCTTCGCCGCCACCCGCGTCGAGGAGGTCGCCGCGCGCGCGGGCGTCTCCAAAGGCACCCTCTTCCTCTACTTTCCCAGCAAGGAAGAACTCTTCAAGGCCGTGGTGCGCGAAACCATCGCCGGCCGCTTCGGCGAGTGGAACGACGAGCTGGACGCCTTCCAGGGCGACAGCGCCGAACTGCTGCGCTACACCATGAACGCCTGGTGGGAACGCATCGGCATGACGGCCGCCTCGGGCATCACCAAGCTGGTGATGAGCGAGGCCGGCACCTTCCCCGAGATCGCCAGCTTCTACCAGCACGAGGTGATCGCCCCCGGCCGGGCCCTGCTCAAGCGGGTGCTGCAGCGCGGCATCGACCGCGGCGACTTCCGGCCGATGGACCTGGACAGCGCGGTTTACAGCCTGATCGCCCCGATGATCTTCCTGCTGATGTGGAAACACTCGATGGCGCCCTGCTGTCCGCCCGCCGACCGGCTGGACCCGCAGGCCTTCCTCGGCACGCAGGTCGGCCTGCTGCTGGATGGCATGCGCGTGCGCCCCTGAACACGAGACCTCCAACAAAGACACCCCATGAACGCTCCCTCTTCCCGTTCCGGCTGGATCAAATGGCTGCTGCTGGCCCTGCTGGTGATCGCCATCGCCCTCGGTGTGCTGCGCGCGCTGGGCAAGCGCAAGGCCCAGAACGAGGCCGCCACCGCGGCGGCCGTGGCCGCGCAGCAGGCGCCGGTGTACGAACTGCCGCCGCAGGACGTGGCGACCGTCGAACGGCTGGACCTGGCGCAGTCGGTCGGCGTCTCGGGTTCGCTGCGGGCGCTGCAGACCGCCGCGATCAAGGCCCGCGTGGCCGGCGAGGTGCAAGGCATCACCAAGCGGGAGGGCGACAGCGTGAAGGCGGGCGAAGTGGTCGCCCGCATCGACAGCACCGAGGCCCAGGCCCGTGTGCGCCAGGCCGAGCAGCAGGCGAAGTCGGCGCTGGCACAGGTGGCGATTGCCAAGCGCGCACAGGACAACAACCAGTCGCTGGTGCAGCAGGGCTTCATCTCGGCCACCGCGCTGGAGACCTCGACCAACAACCTCGCGGCCGCCGAGGCCAACCACCAGGCCGCCGTCGCGGCGCTGGACATCGCGCGCAAGGCGCTGGGCGACACCACGCTGCGCGCGCCGCTGTCGGGCCAGGTCTCGGCGCGGTTGGTGCAGAACGGCGAGCGCGTCGGCGTGGACGCCCGCATCCTGGAGGTGGTGGATCTCAGCGGTTTCGAGCTGGAAGCCGCGCTGGCCCCGGCCGACGCGGCCGGCGTGGCGGTGGGGCAGAAGGCGCGGCTCAAGATTGAAGGTCTGGACAAACCGGTGGACGCCACCGTGGCGCGCATCAACCCCAGCGTGCAGGCCGGCAGCCGCAGCGTGCTGGTCTACCTGCGCCTGCCCGCCGCAGCCGGCATGCGCCAGGGCCTGTTCGCACAGGGCGAGATCGTCACCGGCCAGATCCAGGCGCTGGCCGTGCCGCTCTCGGCGGTGCGCAACGACAAGCCCCAGCCCTACATCCAGGTGATCCAGAGCGGCAAGATCGCCCACGTGCCGGTCCCCCTGGGCCGACAGGGGCAGCACGGCGGTGAGGCCATGCTGGTGGTCGACGGCGTGACCGCCGCACCCGCGGGCACGCAGCTGCTGCGCGTGCAGGCCGGGCTGATCCGCGAGGGCACCGAGGTGAAGCTGGCGGCGCCCACCGCCACACTCCCGGCCAAGGCCGCCGCCAACTGAGCGCCGCACCATGTGGTTCACCCGCGTTTCGCTGCGCAACCCGGTCTTCGCGACCATGGTCATGCTGGCCCTGCTGGTGCTGGGGCTGTTCGCCTTCCAGCGCCTGAAGGTCGACCAGTTCCCCAACATCGACTTCCCGGTGGTCGTGGTCACCACCGAGTACCCCGGTGCCTCGCCCGAGATCGTCGAATCCGAGGTCACCAAGAAGGTGGAAGAGTCGGTCAACGCCATCGCCGGCGTCAACGCCCTGACCTCGCGCAGCTACGAAGGCCAGTCCGTCGTCATCATCGAGTTCCAGCTGCACATCGACGGCCGCAAGGCCGCCGACGACGTGCGCGAGAAGATCGCCATCCTCAAGCCGAGCTTCCGCACCGACGTGAAGGAACCGCGCGTGCTGCGCTTCGACCCCGCCAGCCGGGCGATCTGGTCGATGGCGGTGCTCCCTGAAGCAGTCAACGGAAAGGCGCTCAGCGCAGTCGAGCTGACCACCTGGGCCGAGCAGACGCTCAAGAAGCGGCTGGAGAACGTGCGCGGCGTGGGCTCGGTCACCCTGGTGGGCGGCACCCGGCGCGCCGTCAACATCCACCTCGATCCGGCCGCGATGGAGGCGCTGGGCGTCACCGCCGACCAGGTCACGACGGCGGTGCGCAACGAAAACCAGGACCTGCCGGTGGGCACGCTCAAAACCAACGAGCGCGACCGCGTGGTGCAGGTGCTCTCGCGCCTGAAGAACCCGCAGGACTTCGGCCAGATCATCGTGGCGCGGCGCGGCGGCAGCCCCGTGCACCTGTCGCAGGTCGCCAGCGTGAGCGACGGCACGCAGGAGGTCGAGAGCCTGGCGCTCTACAACGGCCAGCGCACCCTGCTGCTGCAGGTGCAGAAGGCGCAGGACGAGAACACCATCGCGGTCACCGACGGGCTGAAGGCCACCGTCGAGTCGCTCAAGGCCGAGCTGCCAGCGGGCGTGAAGCTCGAACCGATTGCCGACGGCTCGCGGCCGATCCGCGTCTCGGTGGAGAACGTGCGCCAGACGCTGATCGAAGGTGCGCTGCTGACCGTGCTGATCGTGTTCCTGTTCCTGAACTCGTGGCGCTCGACGGTGATCACCGGGCTGACGCTGCCAATCTCGGTGATCGGCACCTTCTTCTTCATGAATCTGTTCGGCTTCACCATCAACATGATCACGCTGATGGCGCTCACGCTGTCGGTGGGCCTGCTGATCGACGACGCCATCGTGGTGCGCGAGAACATCGTGCGCCACGTGCAGATGGGCAAGAAGCCGTTCGACGCCGCCATGGACGGCACCTCGGAGATCGGGCTGGCGGTGCTGGCGACCACGCTGTCCATCGTCGCCGTGTTCCTGCCCATCGGCTTCATGGGCGGCATCATCGGCAAGTTCTTCCACGAGTTCGGCATCACCATGGTCGCGGCCGTACTGATCTCGATGTTCGTGAGCTTCACGCTCGACCCCATGCTGTCCTCGGTCTGGCACGACCCCGAGATCGAGAAGCACGGAAGACACCTCACGCCCGTCAGCCTCTACGACAAGACCATCGGCCGCATCACCGGCTGGTTCGACCACATCCAGGACCGGCTGGCCGACACCTACCAGAGCGCGCTGCGCTGGTCGCTCTCGCACAAGCTGTCCACCATGGCGCTGGCGCTCGCGGTCTTCGTCGGCAGCGTGTTCATGCTGCCGCTGCTGGGCACCGAGTTCGTGCCCAAGGCCGACTTCTCCGAGACCTCGCTCTCCTTCCACACGCCGGTCGGCTCCTCGCTGCAGGCGACCGAGGAAAAGACGAAGCAGGTCGAGGCCATCCTGCGCGAGTTCCCCGAGGTCCAGTACACGCTCTCGACCATCAACACCGGCAACGCGCAGGGCACGATGTACGCCAGCGTCTATGTGCGCCTGGTCGACCGCAAGGAACGCGCCCTCAACGCCGACGCCATGGCGGCGAAGCTGCGCGACCGGCTGCGCACCGTGCCCGGCATCACCGTCACCCACGCGGGCCTGCTCGACCCGGTGGGCGGCAACAAGCAGATCGAGTTCTCGCTGCAGGGCGACGACCTGGCCGAGCTGGAGCGGCTGACCGCCCAGGTGACGGAGCGCGTGCGACCCATCGTCGGCCTGGTCGATCTGGACGCCAGCATCAAGCCCAACAAACCCACGGTGGACATCGTGATGCGGCGCGAGATCGCCTCTGACGCGGGCCTCAACAGCGCCGCCGTGGCCAGCAGCCTGCGCACCTTCGTGGCCGGGCAGACCGTGGGCAACTGGCGTGCCGCCGACGGCGAGAGCTACGACGTGAACGTGCGCCTGGCGCCGGAGCAGCGCGCCCGCGCCGCCGACCTGGAACAACTGCCCTTCGTGGTCGGCAACAACGCCGACGGCAGCGCGCGCGTGGTGCGCCTGGGCCAGATCGCCGACGTGGTCGACGCCACCGGTCCGAACCAGATCAACCGCCGCAACCTCAACCGCGAGGTCGCGATCAGCGCCAACGTCTACGGCCGCTCGGCCGGCGAGGTCTCGGGCGAGATCCGCCAGGTGCTCGACCAGATGAGCTTTCCGCCCGGCTACCGCTACGAGTTCGGCGGCTCGACCAAGAACATGCAGGAGTCCTTCGCCTACGCGGTCTCGGCGCTGGCGCTGGCGATCATCTTCATCTACATGATCCTGGCCAGCCAGTTCCAGAGCTTCCTGCAGCCGCTGGCGCTGATGACCTCGCTGCCGCTGACCCTGATCGGCGTGGTGCTGGCGCTGCTGATGTTCGGCTCGACCATGAGCATGTTCTCGGTCATCGGCATCGTGCTGCTGATGGGCCTGGTGACCAAGAACGCCATCCTGCTGGTGGATTTCGCGATCCGGGCGCGCGAGGGCTTCGAGGGCCAGCCGCCGCTGGACCGCGAGAACGCCCTGCTGCTGGCGGCCAAGGTGCGGCTGCGCCCGATCCTGATGACCACCCTGGCCATGGTGTTCGGCATGGTGCCGCTGGCCTTTGCGCTGACCGAAGGCTCGGAGCAGCGCGCCCCGATGGGGCAGGCCGTGATCGGCGGCGTCATCACCTCGTCGATCCTGACCCTGGTCGTGGTGCCGGTGGTCTATTGCTACATGGACGATCTGGCGAACTGGGTGCGCCGCCGGCTGGGCTTCGCACCCGCAGCGTCAGCGGCCCGATGACCCCCGCTCGGTAAAATCGGAACAGATCGGCTAACATACCCACCGGAGTATCAAAAATGACCTCTTCGACGCCCCTGAGCCTCGACCGTGCCCGCTTCAACATGATCGAACAGCAAGTCCGCCCCTGGGAGGTGCTGGACCCGGCTGTGCTGGAGCTGCTCGACCGCGTCAGGCGCGACCAGTTCGTCTCGCCCGCGCAGAAGGCGCTGGCCTATGTCGACATGGAACTGCCCCTGGGCCACGGCGCCGACCAGGTCATGCTCGCCCCGCGTGTGCAGGCCCGCATGGTGCAGGACCTGGCACTGAAAGCCACCGACAAGGTGCTGGAGATCGGCACCGGCAGCGGGTACACCACCGCGCTGCTGGCCAGCCTGGCCCAGCGCGTGGTCTCGCTGGAAATCGACGACGCCATCGCCAGCGCCGCGCGCAAGAACCTGCAGCAGGCCGGCATCACCAACGCCGAGGTGCGGGTGGCCGACGCCGCAGCCAACGGCTTTGCCGCCTGCGCCGCCGAAGGCCCCTGGGACGCCATCCTGGTGGCCGGCTCGGTCGCCGAGGTGCCGACCGGGCTGCTGGCCCTGCTGGCCAAGGGCGGCCGTCTGATCGCCATCGTCGGCCACGAGCCGGTGATGCGCGCCACCGTCGTCACCCGCGTGGACGACGCCGGCTTCAGCACCCAGCAACCCTGGGACACGATCGCGCCCCGCTTGCGGAACTTTGCCGAGCCCTCGCGCTTCTCTTTCTGAGCCGCGACGCCATGCAAGCCATCCACCCCGCCCAACTCGACGACTGGCTGCAGCACGCCAGCGCACAGAAACCCGGCGCACTGCCGGTGGTGCTGGACGTGCGCGAGCCCTGGGAGCTGCAGACCGCCTCGGTGCGGCCCGCCGGCTTCGAGCTGGTGGCCATGCCGATGCGCAGCGTCCCCGCCCGCTACCTCGAACTCGAACGCGACCGCCCCATCGCCTGCCTGTGCCACCACGGCGCACGCAGCGCCCAGGTGGCGCACTTCCTGATCCAGAACGGCTTCACCGCCGTCGTCAACGTCCACGGCGGCATCGACGCCTGGTCCCAGCAACGCGATCCCGGGGTTCCCACCTACTGACCCCGCCGGCGCCCCGTTCCCAAGGAAACCCCATGACCGCTCCGTCTCTCGCCCCCCACCGTTCCGCCCTGACCCGCCTGTCCTTCGCGGTCGCCCTCGCGCTGGGCGCGGCGGGCGCCCAGGCCCAGAGCCTGGTGGAGCTGTACGAGGCGGCACGGGGCTACGACACCACGCTGCAGTCGGCGCGTGCCCAGTACGACGCCAGTCTCGCCAAGGCCGACCAGGCGAAGGCCGGCCTGCGTCCGCAGGCGGGGCTGGGCGCCGGCGCCAACTGGACCAACAGCCGCAACGACGTCACCGACACCAGCCGCACCAACAACTCGCAGAACGTCACCCTGTCGGCCAGCCAGCCGCTGTACCGCCCGGTCAACCGCTACAACGACGAACAGGGTCAGCTCTCGGTGGAGATTGCCCGTGCCCAGCTGGAGGCCGCCGAGCAGGACCTGATGGTGCGCACCGCCCAGGCCTACTTCGACGTGCTGGCCGCGCAGGACACGCTGACCTTCGTGCAGGCACAGAAAACCGCCGTGGCCGAGCAGCTCGCCGCGGCCAAACGCAATTTCGAGGTCGGCACCTCCACCGTCACCGACTCGCGCGAAGCCCAGGCCCGCTACGACCTGGTGCTGGCCCAGGAGATCGCCGCCAGCAACGACCTGCTGGTCAAGAAGCTCGCCCTCGACCAGCTGGTGGGCCGCAGCGGTGCCAGCCCGAAGCCGCTGGCCGCCCCGGTGAACCTGCCCGCGGTGCAGCCCGCCAGCGCCGAGGCCTGGGTGGAACAGGCGCTGACGCAGCATCCCGCGGTGCGCCAGGCGGACAAGGCCTTCGAGATCGCCGAGGTCGAGGTGCAGAAGGCCCAGGCTGGCCACAAGCCGACACTGGACCTGGTCGGCCAGTACCAGGTGGCGCGCGGCCCCAACTCGAACTTCCCGACCGCCGGCAACGTGCGCACCAACAACGCCAGCGTCGGCCTGCAGTTCAACCTGCCGCTGTACGCCGGCAACGCGATCGAGAACCGGGTCCGTGAAGCGCTCGCGCTGGTCGAGAAGTCGCGCGCCGACCGCGAGACCGCGCTGCGCAACATCTCGCAGGCCATCCGCAGCGCCTACTTCGGCGTGGTCTCGGGCACCAGCCAGGTCAAGGCCCTGGAAGCGGCCGAGGCGTCCAGCCAGAGCGCGCTGGACGCGAACAAGCTGGGCTACCAGGTGGGCGTGCGCATCAACATCGACGTGCTCAACGCCCAGAGCCAGCTGTTCCAGACCAAGCGCGACCTGGCTGTGGCACGCTACAACGTGTTGGTGGGCCAGCTGCGCCTGAAGCAGGCCGGCGGCGTGCTCAAGGCCGACGACCTGCAGCCGGTCAACGCCTTGCTGAAGTGATCCCCCTGCTGGGATAAACTGCCGGGTCGGCCGCTGGGGACATACCGTCCGCGGCGGCAAGACAGAGCCAAAGGTGATTCATGCAAGCGGTCAATGTGCTGTGCATCAAGTGGGGCAAGAAGTACGGCCCCGAGTACGTCAACAAGCTGCACAGCATGGTCCGCCGCCACCTGCACCGGCCGTTCCGTTTTGTCTGCCTGACCGATGACGGCGCCGGCATCGACCCCGCCGTCGAGGTCAAATCCATCCCCATGGTCGGCTTCGAAGAGTTCGACCAGCGCAAGCCCTGGACCTTCGGACACGGCTGGCTCAAGCTGACCTCGTTCGCGAATCCGCTGTACGACCTGCAGGGCCGCACCCTGTTCCTCGACCTGGACATCGTCATCCTCGACAGCCTGGACCCGTTCTTCGAGCAGAAGGGCGAGTTCATCGTGATCAAGGAATGGGACAAGAAGGACGGTACGGGCAACACCTCGTGCTACCTCTACACCATCGGCGCGCACGCCGACGCGCTGGAGCACCTGAAGAACGATTACCCCGCCTCGATCGCGCCGGTGCGCAACGAGCAGGAGTTCATCACGCTGTATCTCGCGCGCCAGGGCAAGCTCAGCTACTGGCCCGAGGAGTGGTGCCGCAGCTTCAAGCGACACTGCCTGCAGCCGGGCATCATGGGCTGGTTCAAGCCGCCCACCATCCCCAAAGGTGCCCGCCTCATCGCCTTCCACGGCAAGCCCAACCCGCCCGACGCCATCGCCGGCGTCAGTGGCAAGTGGTACCGCCGTGTCCTGCCGACCCAGTGGGTCGCCGACCATTGGCGCTGAACAAGGCCAGCCTGGCCCAGCGCGGCTACCGGCTGCTGCTGCGTGGTCTGACGCTGCCCCTGCTGGGCTGGCTGTGGCTGCGCGGCCGCAAGGACGCCGGCTACCGTGAACGGCTGCGCGAGCGACTGGGCTTCATCCGCATCGAGCCCGCGTCCATGGGCGGCCTCTGGATTCACGCCGCGTCCGTGGGCGAGGTGCAGGCGGCGCGCCCGCTGATCGCGGCGTTGCGCGAAACCTGGCCCGACCATGCGATCACGGTCAGCACCCAGTCGCCCACGGGCGCACGCACGCTGCGCTCCCACTGGGGCGACGACATCCGCCACGTCTTCGCGCCCATCGACACACCCGGTGCCACGCGCCGCTTCCTGGACCGGCTGCAACCCTCCCTGCTGGTGCTGATCGAGCGCGAGATCTGGCCGGAGATGCTCTGGCAGTGCCGCCAGCGGCTCACGCCCGTGGCCCTGGTCAATGCCCGGCTGTCGGCCGATTCGGCCCAGTTCTACCAGCGCTGGCGCGCCCTGATGGCGCCCGTCTGGTCGCAGATGGCCGTGGTGGCTGCCGCCGACGCGCCCAGCGTGGAGCACTACGCGGCCCTGGGCGTGCCCGCCGACCGCCTGGTGCTCACCGGCAACCTCAAGTTCGACCAGCGCGACACGCCCGAGAGCCCGGACCGCCTGCCCTGGTTGGCGGGACGGCCCATCGTGGTCGCCGGCAGCACGCACGACGGCGAAGAAGCGGCCCTGCTGCTGGCCTGGCCCGAGCTGGCGCGCCAGCACCCCGGCGCGCTGCTGATCCTCGTGCCGCGTCACCCGGAGCGCTTCGACGAGGTGGCCGAACAGATCACCGCCAGCGGCCTGAGCTTCGTGCGGCGCAGCCGTGGCGAAACGCCGGCGGCTGGCACCGCGGTGCTGCTGGCCGACACCATGGGCGAACTGGGCACCTGGTACCTGCACGCCAGCGTGTGCTTCATCGGTGGCAGCCTGGTGCCCATCGGCGGTCACAACGCGCTGGAGGCCATGGCCTGTGCCCGGCCGGTGCTGTTCGGCCCGCACACCCACCACTTCCAGGAGCTCTACCAGGACGTCGAGGCCTGCGGCGCCGGCGAGCGCGTCGACTCGGCCCGCCTGATGCTGCACACCGCTGCGCAGTGGATGCGCGACAAGGGCCTGCTGCAGCGCAAGGGCCAGCAGGCGCGCGATTTTGTTCTGCGCCAGCAAGGCAGCAGCCAGCGCAGCCTGCAAGCGCTGCGACAGGTCTGGGCACCGATGCGGCCCGAACGCCTGGCACCGGCCCGGGCCTCGACGCCGGCCGGCCAGACCATCTGGTTCGACCCCACCCAGGTTGTCGAGGCTCTGCCGGCCCTGTTCACGCCGCCACACGACGACAGCGCAGCGCTGGCGACGGGCAGCGGCCGTGGCCAGGCCCACCGCGTGGCGCTGGACCACGGCGAGGGCGTGCTGCGCCACTACCGGCGCGGTGGCCTGATGGCCCGGCTCAGCCCCGACCGCTACCTGGGCCGTTCGCCGCTGTCCAGCCGGGCCATGAACGAATTCACCCTGCTGCGCCGCCTGCGCGCCTGGGACCTCCCGGTGCCGGCGCCCGTGGCCGCGCGACAGGTGCGCGGCCTGATCGGCCACACCGCCGACATCGTGGTCGCGATGATCCCGCAGACCCGCAACGTGGCCCAGGCGCTGTCCGAAGGACCGTTACCGGCCACGGACTGGATCGCACTCGGAAGCGCCATCCGCCAGTTGCACGACCGCCAGGTGTTCCACTCCGACCTGAACTGCCACAACCTGTTGCTGGACGCGCAGGGCCGCGCCTGGATCGTGGACTTCGACAAATGCGGCGTGCGACCGGGCGAGGCCTGGAAGCAGGAGAACCTGGAGCGCCTGCGCCGTTCGCTGCGCAAGGAACAGGGCCGGCGCCACCCGTTCCACTGGGACGAAGCCCGCTGGGACGACCTGCTGAAGGGCTACGCCGGCGAGGCCTGAACCGCCGATGATGGCGGGCGACGGCCCGCCGAGGCCATCAGCAGCGCGGTCATCAGGATGAAAAAGTGGCTCTCGGTCGACAGCCACAGCGAGCTGTGGGTCATGTTCGAGGTCAGCATGATGCTCACGAAGGCCAGCATCAGCGCCCGGTGTGTCGAACGGTAGCGCAACCCCTGCCGCACGATGGTGCCCATGAACCAGAGGATCAGCACGAAGCCGGGCAGCCCCTGCTCGAAATAGAACAGGATGAACTGGTTGTGCGGGTGCGGACAGATGGCGTCGCAGAACTTCGGGTCCTTGAAGTATGAACGCGCCAGCACCGGATAGGACGCCGTTCCGGCGCCCATCAGCTTGGCGTTGTCAAAGTCGGTCTGCCGGACCATGAAGCGCCAGACCTCGATGCGCGCGCCGATCGAGGTCACGGTCCCCGCACTGTGGTTCTGCGCCTCCTGCCAGGCCAGGTTGGTGCGGTGCTGGAACTGCGGCGAGAGCGTGTAGGCCGACATCAGGGCCAGCGCGCCGGCCAGCACCACGCCCAGCAGCATCTGCGGGCGGCGCCAGAGCATCGCCAGCGAGAACACGACAGTGGCCAGCAACAGGCTGAGGTAACCGGTGCGGCCCTGCGTCAGCACCAGGATGCTCACTGCGGCCAGCCCGGCCACCAGCCAGCACAGGACCTTCTTCCAGTTCGATGTGGCCTTGATCGCCCAGTGCGCGCACAGGACGGTGAACAGCGACATCATGATGCCCTGCGAGATGTGGTCCTTGAACACGGTGTGGTCGGCACCGAAGCCCTGGTTGTAGGTGCGCGACCAGGGCAGCTGGAACCACACGTTCAGCCAGGTGGACACCAGCGTGAACAGCAGAGCCAGACCGAACGCCGTCCAGCAGTGGGCCCGGTCTTCGCGGCGCGCCAGCAGGAAGATGAACACCGGCAGCAGCAGGAACTTCACGTATTTCTTGTAGTAGCCCCCGATCTCCGCCCAGCTGGCGGGCGACCAGAACGAGGCCAGGACGATCAGCAGCACCAGCGCCAGCGCCGGACGCACCACCGGGTTGGCCCAGGAACTGCGCAGGAACTCGCGCAAGTCGGTGCCGTCGAGGCTCAGCGCCCACAGCAGGACGACGATCAGCATCAGGCTGTTGGCCAGCGCCACCGACATCGGAAAGGCGCCGAACAGCAGCGCCAGGCTGTAGATGGCGGCCCTGCGGGCAAACGTTCGGAAACTCATTGCAGACTTGTCGTGGGAAGAAGTGCCGGTTCAGGAGGTCGGCAGCGGCTCAGCGCTTGACCATGGTGTCGCCGGGCACAGGCCGGTCGTAGCGGATGATGGCGTAGCGGAAGAAGCACTCCAGTGCCACCAGCAGGCAGAACAGGAAGCCTTCCGCGCCACACAGGAATCCGCGCCGGAAGATGTACAGACGGATGAAGTTGCTGGTGGCCGAGGCCAGGCCGCGCAGCACGCCACCGCGGCGCCCGGCCTGCACGCGGCGCACCGCGCCGAGCTGGGCGTACTGCGCCATCTTGAGCAGGCCGCCATAGACCGACTCGCGCGAGTGGTGCAGCAGGCGGGTGCGGAAGGTCCTGACCGGCGTGGCCGGGTCGCGCAGCACCGCGTGTTCGTGCACAACGCCCTCGTAGCGCAGCAGCTGGTCGGTGCGGAACAGGCGCCACACGCCACCTTCGGTCTTGGCCATGCGGTGCAGGGTGCGGCCGAAAGCCACCTGGTCCCAGTAGATCTTCCACACCGCGTTCTCACCGGAGGCCACCGCAGCCCTGATCTCGTCCTGCAGGCCCTGCGGAATCACCTCGTCGGCGTCCAGGAAGAAGATCCAGTCCGCCTTCACATGGGTCATGAGCCGGTTGCGCTGCTCGGCGAAACCGCGCCAGTCCGGATACAGGTGCACCTGGGCCCCCATCTCCTGGGCGATCTCACGCGTGCGGTCCTCGCTGCCGCTGTCAATCACCACCACCTGGTCGGCGAACGACGCACTCTGGATGCAGCGCGCGATGCGGTGCGCTTCGTTGAGCGTGAGGATGCCGATGCACAGCGTCGGTTTGCGATGTTCAGCCACGGGCCCTCCAGCCGATGAGCCCGCGCCAGCGGCCGAACATGCGGGCCAGCAGCTTGGGCGAAAACACGATGGCCCGCAGGGGCAGTCCCAGGGTGGTGGTCACCAGCAGCCATCGGCGCAGGCGCTGCGCCTCCTCGCGCGAGCGGTACTTGGTGGCGAACTGCAGCTTGGACTGCGCGTGGTGGAAGCCCCGTGCGTACTCGTGGCGCCAGGGCGACGCGCCGCGCACCGAGCCGCGCGAATGGTGGATGGCCTGCACCGCGGGCACGACGACGATGTTCTGTTTCGCGTTGAACAGGCGCAGGCACAGGTCGTCGTCCTCGTAGTAGAGGAAGAACTGCTCGTCGAAAAACCCGACCTCGCGGAACGAGGCCATGCGCAGCAGCATCGCCGCGCCACAGACGAAGCCCACGCAGGTGGGGCCGGAAGCGCCCGGACCGCGCGGTGCCCACCAGGTCTGGGGAAAGCGGTAGTTGATCTCGGGCTTGCCGGAGGCGCTGACCAGCTGCGGCGCCAGCACGGCGGCCTGGGGCATCGCGGCCGCGGTTGCGAGCAGGGCTTCCAGGCCCGGGCCGTCGATCTCGCAGTCCGGGTTGAGCAGGAAGGCGAACGGGGTCTGCACCCGGGCCAGCGCGCGGTTGTTGGCCGCCCCAAACCCCAGGTTGCGACCATGGTCCAGCACGATCGCATGCGGCCAGAGCCGGCGCGCCGAGGCGGCCGTGCCATCGGCGCTGCCGTTGTCCGACACGATGACGTTCGGACAGTGCGACAGCAGCGTGTTCAGGGCCGGCAGGCAGTGCGCGCTCTCGCGCGTGACCACGATGATGGTGACCGCCGCCAGGGCATCACCGCTCAGGCGCGCTGGATCCAGGGGCACGTCGTGGCTGCTCGGCACCAGGGTATCCTCAGTGCGCACTCGCGCCCACCACCGCGTCGGGCTTGGCCTGGCGCAGCAGATCCAGCATGGTGTGTTCGATGCGGTGCAGGGCCTCGGCCGAATGGCCCTCGAAGCGCAGCACCAGCACGGGCGTTGTGTTGGAGGCACGGATCAGGCCAAAACCGTCGGGCCAGTCGACCCGCAGGCCGTCGATGGTCGAGACCTTGGCCGGCACCTCGAAGCGCGCCAGGGTCAGCAACTGTTCCACCACCGCGTGGGGTTCGCCTTCCGCGCAGGCCACGTTGAGCTCCGGCGTGCTGTGCGAGGTGGGCAGCGCGTTGAGCACCGCGTTGGCGTCGGGGCTTCGGCTGAGGATCTCCAGCAGGCGCGCACCGGCGTAGCTGCCGTCGTCGAAGCCGAACCAGCGCTCCTTGAAGAAAATGTGGCCGCTCATCTCGCCGCCCAGCGGGCTGTCCAGCTCCTTCATGCGCGCCTTGATCAGCGAGTGGCCGGTCTTGTAGATGTTGGCCACACCGCCGGCCGCCTCGATGGCCGGCGCCAGGCGCTGCGAGCACTTGACGTCAAAGATGATCTGGCCGCCCGGCACGCGCGACAGCACGTCCTGAGAGAACAGGATCATCTGGCGGTCGGGGAAGATGTTCTGACCGTCCTTGGTCACGATGCCCAGGCGGTCGCCATCGCCATCAAACGCCATGCCCAGCTCGGCATCGGTCTCGCGCAGCACGCGGATCACGTCCTGCAGGTTCTCAGGCTTGCTCGGGTCCGGGTGGTGGTTCGGAAACTCGCCATCGACCTCGCTGAACAGCTCGATCACCTCGCAGCCCAGCGCGCGGAACAACGCCGGGGCCGAGGCGCCAGCGACGCCGTTGCCGCAGTCGACCACGACCTTCATCGGGCGCGAGAGCTTCACGTCGCCGACGATGCGGTCGGTATAGGGTTTCAGCACATTGACATGCCGCACCCGACCGCCGTCCTGGCGCACATGGGTTTCGGTCTCCATCATCCGGCGCAGGGCCTGGATGTCCTCGCCATAGATCGCCCGGCCACCCATGACCATCTTGAAGCCGTTGTAGTCTTTGGGATTGTGGCTGCCGGTGACCTGGATGCCGCTGCTGCACAGCGTGCTGGCCGCGAAGTACAGCATGGGGGTGGTCGCCATGCCGATGTCGATCACGTCGATGCCTGCGGCCACCAGGCCCCGGATCAGCGCCGCCGACAGGCCGGGGCCGCTGAGCCGCCCGTCGCGGCCCACGGCCACCGAGCGCTCGCCCTGCTGCAGGGCCACCGTGCCGAAGGCAAGCCCCAAAGCTTCCGCCACCGTCTCGTTGAGGGCGCCGGCAACGATGCCCCGGATGTCGTAGGCCTTGAAGATGGAGGCGGTCACTTGCATGGTCGTCGCTCGGGGGAACAAACCCGCGATTGTAGGTGGCCGGGCCATGCCTCCCGGCCCGGGACATGTCCGGAAATGGCCAGTCTCAACTCGGAATAACACCTACCATGCCAGCCATGAACCGCCCTGCCCCGCTCGACGCCGACGCCCTCTACCGGGCGCTGGGCGCGCGCGACGCCCGTTTTGACGGGCGCTTCTTCACCGGCGTCACCTCCACCGGCATCTACTGCCGCCCGATCTGCCGGGTCCGCACACCCAAGCGAGACAACTGCCAGTTCTTTGAACACGCCGCCCAGGCCGAACAGGCCGGCTTCCGCCCCTGCCTGCGCTGCCGGCCGGAGCTGGCGCCGCGCGACCGCCACTGGTCGACCGAGGACGCCGGGGACATCCTGATCCGCCAGGCCACCGCCCTGCTCGACACGCCGGAGACCTGGAACACAGGCGCGAATGAACCACCGCTGGAGCAGCTGGCGGCTCGACTGGGGGTGAGCGGACGTCACATCCGCCGGCTGTTCGAAAGCCGACTGGGCGTCTCGCCCCTGCAGTACCTGCAGACGCGGCGCCTGCTCGCCGCCAAACAGATGCTGGCCGACACCGACCTGCCGGTGGCCCAGGTGGCCCTTGCCGCGGGGTTCAGCAGCCTGCGCCGCTTCAACGACGCGTTCGTGGGCCGCTACGGCCTCAATCCGACCCAGTTGCGGCGCAGCCGGTCCACCGACTCGCCCAACGCCCCGCGGGCGCCGGCCGAGGTGCGGCTCTCCTGGCGGCCGCCCTACAGGGTGCAGGACGTGCTGCGCTTCTTCGCCGACCGTGCCCTGCCGGGACTCGAGGCCGTCGACACGGTGCAAGAGACCCTGGTGCGAACGCTGCGCCTCTCGGTGCGCGGCACGGTTGCGTGCGGCTGGATGCTCATCCGATTCCTTCCGGACGAGCACCGCATCGGTCTGCGGGTCAGCGAGGGCCTGCTGCCGGCACTGCCCGCGGTCATCGACCGAGTGCGCGCGGCCCTGGACCTGGACGCCGACCCGCTGGCCATCGACAGCGTGCTGCACCCTGATTTCCCCCACAGCGACGGCATGCGCGTGCCCGGCACCTTCGACGGCTTCGAGCTGGCGGTGCGGGCCGTGCTGGGCCAGCAGGTGACGGTGGCGGCGGCCCGCACCGTGTGTGGCCGCTTGCTGGAACGGCTGGGCACCCCGCTGGCCGACGGTCCACCGGGTCTGCAACGCCTGTTCCCCACGCCCGAGACGCTCGCCGATGTCGACGGGCAGGTGCTGGGCGAGATCGGGATCGTGCGCCAGCGCCAGCAAGCGATCTGCGCGCTGGCGCGCGCAGTGGCGGACGGCCACCTGGTGCTCGACGGTCGTGCCGACCCGGCATCGACCCTGAAGAGCCTCGAGACCCTGCCCGGCATCGGCCCCTGGACGGCCCAGTACATCGCGATGCGGGCCCTGCGCTGGCCCGACGCCTGGCCCAGCGGCGACGCCGTGCTCCTGCAGGCGCTGGGTCTGCGGGGCCTGCCCGCCGCCGCGGCACGCCGGGAAGCCGATCGCATAGCCCGGCGCTGGCAGCCCTGGCGCAGCTACGCCGTGATACGCGCCTGGGCCACACCCCCATGTTTCCACCCTCCTGAGGATATCCCTGATGAACACCGCCCCTGACCGCCGTGTCCAGACCATCGTGGGCAGCCCGCTGGGCGATCTGCGTCTGGTAGCCAGCACCAACGGACTGGCCGGCCTCTGGTTCGTGCAGCGGCAACGCCACGAGCCACCCGCGGAGCGCCTGGCTGCCTGGCCCACCGTGGCGTCGCACCCGGTTTTCGAAGCGGCTTCGCGGCAACTGGACGAGTACTTTCACGGGCGCCGCCAGCACTTCGACCTGCCACTGGATCTGGGGCAAGGCACACCGTTCCAGCGCGCCGTCTGGCAGGCCCTTCTGGAGATTCCGGCCGGCGCCACCACGAGTTACGGCGCTCTGGCCTCCGGCCTGGGCAAGCCCCAGGCGGTGCGCGCGGTGGGCGCTGCTGTCGGTCGCAATCCACTGAGCATCGTGGTGCCCTGCCACCGGGTGGTTGGCGGCAACGGTTCACTGACGGGGTACGCCGGCGGTCTGGACCGCAAGCAGGCTCTGCTGCAGCTCGAGGGCGCATTGATCGACAAACCGCATCAATGACCAGAGCGAACATCATCAACGCTTCAGCCCGCCGCACGGCCTTTGCCTGCACACTGAATCCATGTCGCCCACACTCGCTCTCGAATTTTTCCTGCTCGCCGCCCTCTGGGGCTCGTCTTTTCTCTTCATGCGACTGGGGGCGGCAGAGTTCGGCGCCCTGCCCACGGCAGGCATGCGGGTGGCGCTGGCGGCGCTGTTCCTGCTGCCGGTGTTTCTGCTCAAAGGCGTCTGGGCCGACTTCCGCCAGCGCGCCCGGCTCATCCTCTTTGTGGGCCTGCTCAACTCGGGCATCCCGTTCGCCCTGTTCGCGTATGCGGTCCTGCACATCAGCACCGGCCTGACCTCGATCCTGAACGCCACGGTGCCGCTGACGGGGGCCCTGGTGGCCTGGGCATGGCTCAAGGACCGGCCCGATGCCTGGCGCGCCACCGGCCTGGCCATCGGCTTCGTGGGAGTCTGCCTGCTGGTGATCGGCAAGTCCGGTTTCAGCCTGGCACCGGGAGCCGCCTCCGCTGGACAAGCCCTGCTGGCCATGCTGGCCTGTCTCGTCGCCACGTTCTGCTACGGGCTGGCGGCCAGCTTCACCAAACGCCACCTCACCGGCGTCCACCCGCTGGCCACCGCTTCGGGTAGCCAGATCGGCGCTGCCCTGGGGCTGGCTCTGCCCACGCTGTGGCTGTGGCCTGACCAGCCAGTCAGCACCGGCGCCTGGGGCGCGCTGGTCGCCGTGGCCCTGCTGTGCACCTCGCTCGCTTACGTCCTGTTCTTTCGCATCATTGCCCAGGCAGGCCCCAGCAAGGCGCTCACCGTGACCTTCCTGGTACCCGTGTTCGCGCTGATCTACGGGCGCCTCTTTCTCGACGAAGCCATCACCCCGTGGATGATCGGCTGCGGCCTCGTCATCATGGCGGGCACGGCCCTGTCGACGGGCCTGGTGAGGCGACGCCCACAGGTCGGCAGCGCATAAAAGCAGACACGCCGGCGTGCGTGTTGCGGAAATGAAAAAGCCGTTCAGACCAGAGATCTGAACGGCTTATCAAAACTGGCGGAGTGGACGGGGCTCGAACCCGCGACCCCCGGCGTGACAGGCCGGTATTCTAACCAACTGAACTACCACTCCGCAGTGGTGCAGCTTCTGCCTTCTGCTCTCGCATCAGGCCAAGTGCCACAAACTTGGCGACCCTACGGGGATTCGAACCCCGGTACTCACCGTGAAAGGGTGATGTCCTAGGCCTCTAGACGATAGGGTCAAAACCTAAGAACCGAACTGTGCATTGTAGCAAAACCACGCTGCCCAATTCTTCAATTTTTGGTGGAGGTAAGCGGGATCGAACCGCTGACCTCTTGCATGCCATGCAAGCGCTCTCCCAGCTGAGCTATACCCCCACGAAATCTATTTTTGGGATGCCGACCCTGCTTTGTTGCGAGCAACTCAGTGTGAATCAGCAAGACTCAAATTATAGACCATTTTTCAGGCTTTCTGCAACCTCGTCAAAACTGTTTGTCGATTTTGCAGTTCCAGCACCGCATCAAGCGACGGTGTCTGTGCTGTGCCCATCACGAGCACGCGCACCGGCATGGCCAGTTGCGGCATCTTCAGACCATGCGCCGTGATGGTCTCCTTGATCGCTGCTGAAAGGCTGGCCTTGTCCCAGGCACAGTCGACCAGTTTGCTGGCCAGGGTCTGCAACGCGGGACGGACGACGTCGGTGATGTGTTGCGTGCGCTCGGCGTCCGACGGTGTCACGTCGGTGTAGAAGGCCGCTGCCCAGTCGGCCAGCGCCACCGTGGTGTCGCAGCGGTCCTTGAAAAGACCACAGATGCGCGGCAGGCGCTCGTCGGCGGCGATGCCGCGTTTGGCCAGCTGCTCAGCCACGAGCACCGACAGTGCAGCGTCGTCCATGGCCTTGAGGTGCTGCGCGTTCACCCAGCGCAGCTTGGCTTCGTCGAAGCGGCCGGCGCTGCTGCCCAGGTGGTCGAGGTTGAACCACTGCAGGAATTGCTCGCGGCTGAAAATCTCGTCGTCACCGTGGCTCCAGCCCAGGCGGGCGAGGTAGTTCACCATCGCGTCGGGCAGATAGCCTTCGTCGCGGTACTGCGTCACCGGCTTGGCACCGTTGCGCTTGCTCATCTTCTCGCCCTGCTCGTTGAGCACGGTGGGCAGATGGGCGTAGACCGGCGGCTCCTTGCCCAGGGCACGGAAGATGTTGATCTGGCGCGGCGTGTTGTTGACATGGTCGTCGCCACGGATCACGTGCGTGATGGCCATGTCGATGTCGTCCACCACCACGCAGAAGTTGTAGGTGGGCGTGCCATCGGGGCGCGCGATCACCAGATCATCGAGTTCGTCGTTGCTGAACTCGACACGGCCTTTGACCTTGTCTTCCCAGACCACCGAACCGCCCTGCGGGTTCCTGAAGCGCAGCACAGGCTTCACACCTTCCGGGATGGGCGGCAGGGTCTTGCCAGGCTCCGGGCGCCAGGTGCCGTCGTAGCGCGGCTTCTCCTTGTTGGCCATCTGGCGCTCGCGCAGCGCATCCAGCTCTGCCACGCTCATGTAGCAGGGGTAGACAAGCCCTTTTTCAACCATCTCGGCCAGCACCGCCTTGTAGCGGTCCATGCGCTGCATCTGGTAGAACGGCCCTTCGTCGTGGTCCAGGCCCAGCCACTTCATGCCTTCGATGATCACGTCCACCGCGGCCTGGCTAGAGCGCTCCAGATCGGTGTCTTCGATGCGCAGGATGAAGGTGCCGCCGGTGGCGCGGGCAAAGGCCCACGGGTACAGCGCCGAGCGGATGTTGCCCAGGTGGATGAAGCCGGTGGGCGATGGTGCGAAGCGGGTGCGAACGGTCATGTGAGGGAAAAGAATATTCAAAGACTGGAGAGGCCGCGATCCAGGTCGCTGCGGATGTCGTCCAGGTGTTCAAGGCCGACGGCGACGCGGATCAGGCCCTGACCGATGCCGGCGGCCTGGCGCTGCGCTTCGGACAGCTTGCCGTGCGAGGTGCTGGCGGGGTGGGTGCACAGGGTCTTGGTGTCGCCGAGATTCGTGCACAGCGACACCACTTGCAGCGCATCAAGCACATGAAAGGCGCGCTGGCGCGCCTGCTCGGGGCTGGCTGCTTTCACGTCGAAGGACAGCACGGCGCCACCGATGCCGTTCATCTGGCGCATGGCCAATTCGTGCTGCGGGTGGCTTGCAAGACCGGGGTAGTACACGCGGCCCACGGAAGGGTGGGCCTCCAGCCAGTGCGCCAGTGCCAAGGTCTGCGCACTCTGCGCCTTCATGCGCAGCTCCAGCGTTTCCAGGCCCTTGAGCACCACCCAGGCGTTGAACGGCGAAAGCACCATGCCGGAGTTCTTCTGCACCGGCAGGAACTTCTCGCGCACCATGGCTTCGCGGGCACACAGGGCACCGGCCATCACGCGGCCCTGCCCGTCGAGGTACTTGGTGCCAGAGTGCATGACGATGTCGGCACCCAGAGCGATGGGGCGCTGCAGCACCGGGGTGGCAAAGCAGTTGTCCACCGCCAGCAGCGCACCGGCGTTGTGGGCCAGATCGGCCAGCGCCTGGATGTCGCACACCTCGCCCAGCGGGTTGGTGGGCGTTTCGGCAAACAGCAGGCGGGTCGTGGGCCGCATGGCCGCGCGCCAGGCCGCCAGATCGGTCTGCGGCACCACCGAGGTTTCCACGCCGAATCGCCCGAACTCCGAGCCAATCAGCTTGAGCGTGGAGCCGAACATGGACTGCGAAATGATGACGTGGTCGCCCGCCTTGAGCAGGCTAAAGCACATCAGCATGACCGCGGCCATGCCCGAGGCGGTGGCCATGCAGGCCTCGGCACCTTCCATCGCGGCCAGGCGCATCTCGAAGCTGGTCACCGTGGGGTTGCCGGAGCGGCCGTAGGTGTAACCGTCGTCTTCGCCGGCAAAGCGGCGTGCGGAGTCTTCTGCGGACGGCTGCACATAACCGCTGGTCAGGAACAGCGCCTCGGAGTTCTCGCCGTACTGGCTGCGCTCGGTCGCCAGCCGCACCGCCAGAGTTTCGCGGTGCAGAGCGTCAGCGGATTTCGCGTTCGATGACATAACGAATCAGGCGGTCTGGGCGTTGGGCAGGGCCAGGCGCGAGCTGTCTTCCTGCCCCTCTTCGGTCTGGTCGCGGCCCTGGTTCATGCGGGCAATGGTCTCGGGCGTGATGTCGCCCGTGACATAGACGCCATCGAAGCACGATGCGTCGAAACCCGCCAGCTTCGGATTGAGCGCGGCGATGGCCTGCTTCATCGCATCCACGTCCTGGTAGATCAGCGCGTCGCAACCAATGAGTTCGCGGATCTGCTCAACCGTGCGGTCGTGCGCCACCAGCTCCGTCGCGGTGGGCATGTCGATGCCATAGACGTTGGGGTAGCGCACGGGCGGCGCGGCGCTGGCCATGTAGACCTTGCGCGCACCGGCGTCGCGCGCCATCTGCACGATCTCCTTGGAGGTGGTGCCGCGCACGATGGAGTCGTCCACCAGCAGCACGTTGCGGCCCTTGAACTCGCTGGCGATCACGTTGAGCTTCTGGCGCACCGACTTCTTGCGAACACCCTGACCGGGCATGATGAAGGTGCGGCCGACGTAGCGGTTCTTCACGAAGCCTTCGCGGTACGGCAGGCCCAGGAGTTGTGCCAGTTCCATGGCACTCGGGCGCGAGGACTCCGGGATCGGGATGACCACGTCGATTTCAGTCGGTGGCACGGTGGACACCAGCCGCTTGGCCAGGGTCTTGCCCATGTTCAGGCGCGCCTGGTACACCGAGATGCCGTCGAGCACCGAGTCCGGCCGGGCCAGGTAGACATATTCGAAGATGCAGGGGTTGTGGCTGACCTTGTCCGCACATTGCTCGAAGCTGGCCTGGCCATCCAGGTCGATGAACACGGCCTCGCCGGGCGCCACATCGCGTTCCAGTTCAAAGCCGTTGCCCTCAAGCGTGACCGATTCGCTGGCGACCATGCGGGCACCATCGGTGTTGCGACCGATGCACAGCGGACGGATGCCGAAAGGATCGCGGAAGGCCAGCAGGCCGTGGCCGGCGATCAGCGCGATCACGGCATACGAGCCCTTGATGCGCCGGTGCACGCCACGCACCGCGGCAAACACGTCGGCCGGCTTGAGCGATGCCCCGCGGGTGGACTTTTCCAGTTCGTGCGCGAGCACGTTGAGCAGCACCTCGGAGTCGCTCTCGGTGTTGATGTGGCGGTGGTCGGTCTGGAACAGCTCCTGCTTCAGACCCTGGGCATTGGTCAGGTTGCCGTTGTGCACCATCACCAGGCCAAACGGCGCGTTGACGTAGAACGGCTGGGCCTCTTCCTCGCTGAAGGCGTTGCCCGCGGTGGGGTAACGCACCTGACCGAGCCCGACATTGCCCGGCAGCGCGCGCATGTTGCGCGTGCGAAAGACGTCGCGCACCATGCCCTTGGCCTTGTGCATGAAGAACTTGCGCCCTTGCTGGGTGACGATGCCGGCGGCATCCTGTCCCCGGTGCTGCAGCAGCAGCAGAGCGTCGTAGATCAGCTGATTGACAGGCGCCTGGCTCACCACGCCCACGATTCCACACATGATTGGATCCTCAACGAAACAAAGACTGTCGACTCAGGCCAGGTAACGGGCCACCGGCTCGGGCAGCAGCGGCCTGAGGGCCTGCAGGCTGTCACCCAGCACCTGGGCCACCGCTGACGTCTGCCAGGCTTGTTGCGACTGGAGCGGTGTCATTCCCACCACCACCGCCACCGCCAGCAGCACCACCGCGCCACGCAGCAGGCCAAACACACCACCCAGCACGCGGTCAATGGGACGCAAACCCACGGCCGCCACCATCTTTTTCACCAGCCACGCCACAAACCCGCCGGCGAACGCGCTGGCCACAAACACCAGGACGAATGCCACCGCAATGCGCAGTGCCGCGGAGAGGCCGTCCAGCGGCAGCAGGCGCGCCACATCTCCTGCATAGGCCTGGGCCAGCAAGAACGCCGCCACCCAGACCATCAAAGAAAGCACTTCGTACACCAGACCCCGCCACATGCCGACCACGGCCGACAGCAGCAGCACGAACAGCAACAACCCATCCACTGCGTTCATGTCGCCGCCCCCAGGCCCCGGGCCAACGCCGTCACAGCCAGAGCAGGGCCGTCGACAGACCCAGCGCCTTGGCGCGCTCTGCGGCCTTTTCGGCCTCCGCGCGCGTGGCGAAAGGTCCCAGGCGCACCCGGATGCGACGCCCCTGCGGCGTCTCGGCCACATGGGTGTAGGTCTTGAGTCCGGCCCGCTCCAGCTTCAAACGGGCCTCGCGGGCACGTTCGGCCTCCGAAAACGCCCCCACCTGCACGACGATGCGCTCGTTGCCGGTAGCGGTTTTTTCAGAGGGCTTCTCAGGTGGTTTTTCGGTGGTATTCCCCGCCGCAGCCTTGTCGGCAACGGGCTTCTCAAGCGGAGGCTTCTCTGCGGGCTTTTCAACGGGTTTGTCGGCCGGCTTGGCCACAGCCTTCGGCTCGACCACCTCCTCGCGCGCGGCAAGGCTGTCGGCCGTGGCCACCGGCGCCGGCCTGGCCGCGGCAGGAGCCTCGGTCTTGGGTGCAGGCGTTGCAGGCGTGTTGCGGGAGGGAATCTCGATCGGCACGTCGACCGCAATGGGGCGGGGTTGCGTATCGAACAGCAGCGGGAACCCGAGCACCCCCACCAGCACCAGCACGGCCGCCCCGATCAGGCGGTGCCGGGCCCGACGACGCACGGCCTCGATGCTTTGCGGCGGCGGTGGGGCGGTGTGGCCCGCAGAACCGGAACGGGATGTGAGCATGCGGAAATGGGTCCGGCGGAGATCACGGAGAGGATCAGTTCGCGAGGTGCCTGGCCGCCAGACGCGGCACGCCATCCTTCAGAACACCCCCCACCGTGTGGAAGGAACCAAAGACGACGATTCTATCAGTGGGGTCCGCTTCCAGCACCGCCGCGCGCAGCGCCTCCAGCGGCGACGGATGGCATCCGGCCACCCGCGAACGCCCGCCAGAGGCCTGGCCGGCGCCGCTGTCGAGCACGGCCGCCAGATCGGTCGCCCGGCTGGCGCGCGGCAATGGCAGATCGGTGAGGTGCCAGCGGTCGATCAGCGGCGAAATGCGCTCCAGCATGGCGGGCAGGTCCTTGTCGGCCATGGCACCGAACACCGCGTGCGTGACCGGGTAGTAGCCCATGGCGTCGAGGTTCTCGGCCAGCGCGGCCACGGAATGGGGGTTGTGGGCGACATCGAGCACGAGTGCGGGCTCTCCGGGCACGATCTGGAAACGGCCGGGCAGCTCGACCATGGCCAGCCCGTTGCGAACGGCCTGTGCCGTCACGGGCAGGCGGGGCCGCAGCGCCTCGATGGCGGCCAGGACGCCCGAGGCGTTCACCAGCTGGTTGGCGCCGCGCAGGGCCGGGTAGGCCAGACCACTGAACTTGCGCCCACCCTGTGAAGGGTGCATGGCCCAGCCCCACTGCTGCTTGTCACCGGCGAAATGGAAGTCCTTGCCGATGCGCCAGAGCTGGGCGCCGACTTCGAGCGCCCGGTCCAGCACGCTTTGCGGCGGCACCGGATCGCTGACCACCACCGGCCGGCCGGTGCGCATGATGCCGGCTTTCTCGTAGCCGATGGCCTCGCGGTCGTTGCCCAGCAGGGCCATGTGGTCCAGCGCGATGCAGGTGATGACCGCGCAGTCCGGGTCGACGATGTTCACCGCGTCCAGCCGCCCGCCCAGTCCCACCTCCAGGATGGCCACCTCCAGCCCGCTGAGCGACAGCGTGCGCAGGATGGCGAGTGTGGTGAACTCGAAATAGGTCAGCACCACGACGCCGTCATCACCCGATCCACCGTCCCCGAGCCTCGCACGCTCGACCTCGGCGAACGCCGGCAAAAGGGCATCAGCAGCGACCGGCTCGCGCCCGATGCGGCAACGTTCCTCGAAATGCACCAGGTGGGGCGAGGTGTAGACCCCGGTCCGGTACCCGGCCTCGCTGTAGATGGCCTCCAGCATGGCGCAGGTCGAGCCTTTGCCGTTGGTGCCGGCCACGGTGATCACCGGGCAGGGCATGGACAGGCGCATGCGCTGCGCCACCCGCTGCACCCGGTCCAGCCCAAGCTCGATGCCGCTGATGCCCTGGGGATGCTGGCGCTCGCAATGGGCCAGCCACTCGTCTAAGGTGTTCATGACCGGGATTATCCCGGCCATCACAAAGCCCCGTGCTCAGCCCGCGAAACGGTCGGTGGCTTCGATCAGCCGGTCCAGGATGCCGGGTTCGTTGAACGCGTGGCCAGCATCGGGCACGATGTGGAAGTCGGCCTGCGGCCAGGCGCGGTGCAGATCCCAGGCGGTGCGGGCCGGGGTGCAGGCGTCGTAGCGCCCCTGCACGATCACCCCCGGCACGCCGGCCAGCCTGTGCGCGTCGCGGATGAGCTGCGCCTCCTCGAGCCAGCCGTCGTGCACGAAATAATGGTTCTCGATGCGTGCGAAGGCCAGCGAGAAGGCGTCGTCGGAGTGTTTGGCGGTGTTGGCCGCGTCGGGCAGCAGGCGGATGGTCTGGCCCTCCCACAGGCTCCAGGCACGCGCGCAGGCCAGTTGGGCCACCGGGTCGTCGCCGGCCAGCCGCTTCCGGTAGGCGGTGAGCAAGTCGCCGCGTTCGGCCTCGGGGATCGGCGCGAGGAAGCCCTCCCACAAGTCGGGAAAGAGCCACGAAGCACCCTCCTGGTAGTACCAGCGCACCTCGTCGCGGCGCAGGGTGAAGATGCCGCGCACGACCAGTTCGGACACGCGCTCCGTGTGCGTCTGCGCATAGGCCAGCGCCAGCGTGCTGCCCCAGGAACCACCGAACACCAGCCAGCGATCGAAGCCCAGCAGAGCGCGCAGCCGCTCCATGTCGGCCACCAGGTGCCAGGTGGTGTTGTTCTCCAGCGAAGCCGCCGGCTTCGACCGGCCGCAGCCGCGCTGGTCGAACAGCAGCACGCAGTACTTCTGCGGGTCGAACAGGCGGCGGTGGTCGGGCGAGCAGCCCGAGCCCGGCCCACCGTGCAGGAACACCGCCGGCTTGCCCTGCGGGTTGCCGCAGAGCTCCCAGTAAATCTGATGGCCGTCGCCGGTGTCGAGCACGCCGGTCTTGAAGGGTTCGATGGGGGGATAGAAGCTGCGCAGGGTCATGGTGAAGCGCGACCTTCACCAAGAGGCCGCGTGACAGAATTCGGGGATGACCACACTCTACGGCATCCCCAACTGCGACACCGTCAAAAAGGCCCGGGCCTGGCTGAACGAGCATGGCGTGGCACACAGCTTCCACGACTTCAAGAAGCAGGGTGTGCCCGAGGCCGCACTGGACCAGTGGCTGGCTGCGGCGGGCTGGGAAACCCTGGTCAACCGCAAAGGCACCACCTGGCGTGGGCTGGACGAAGCCACCCGCGCAGCCGTGGTCGACAACCCGAGCGCACGCGTCGTGCTGCTGCTGCATCCCAGCCTGATCAAACGCCCGGTGGTCGGCTGGGCAGATGGCTCGGTCAGCGCTGGTTTCGACCCCGAGGACTGGGACACCATGCTTGATCTCCCTCGCTGAGCGCAGTTGCCATCCTCTCAACCGGCCAAGGGTTATCGTCCTGACTGCCAACCTTCAGCGCGGCAGGAACACCAGCCAGTACACCAGCAGCAGGTTCAGCAGCACGCTGAACCCCAGCAGCAGCTTCCAGAGCATGGTCGGGTCGCGCTGGATCAGCGGGGTGGCGGGCGGCGCGGTGAGCGGGCGCGACGCGCCACGCTCCAGTGCCAGCAGCAGCTCTTCGGCGGTTTCGAAGCGCTGCTTCTGGTCGCGGCTGACGGCCTTGAGCACGATGTGGTCGAGCCAGATCGGCACCTCGGGGTGGTGGCGGCTGGGCGCGACCGGGTCGCGGAAATAGCGGCCGGCCTGGTAGGGCAGCACCTCGCCATAGGGCAGCTTGCCCGTCAGCAGCTGGTAGAGCGTGACGCCAAGCGCGAACAGGTCGCTGCGCGGATCGGCGGCTTGCGGCTCCGCGTCGGTGTCCACGCCGCCGCCGCGCAGGCGGAACCCCCACTGTTCGGGGTTGATGAAGCTGGGTGTGCCGGCGTGCAGCGCGCGCGCCGACGCAGGCTCGCGCCCGCTGAGCGCCACGCCCAGGTCGAGCAGGCGCAGCACGCCGTCTTCCCCCTGGTGCAGGTTGGCGGGTTTCACGTCGCGGTGGATCACGCCCTGGCGGTGCAGGTGGCCCAGGGCCCGGGCGGCCTGGGTGGCCGTGGCGATGGTCTGGGCCACGCCAGGTCGGTGCTGGCGGTCCAGCATGTGCTGCAGCGATTCGCCGCTGTGCCAGTCGTACAGCAGGTAGAAGGCGCTGGCGCCCTGCCCGGCCGGCAGCGTCGGCGGCGCGTCGTGCAAGGCCACCAGGTGTTCGGCCGCGCGGCTGGTGGCCATGCGGCGCGCCAGCCAGGCTTCGTGCGCGAGCATGGCGCGCTCTTCGGCGTCGTGTGCGCGCTGGGGGTGCAGGGTCTTGAGGGCGTAGAGCTTCTGCGTGGCCGGGTCGCGCGCCTGGTAGACGAGGTTGATGCCGTTGTCGGCCACCACGGCGGTGATGGCCAGGCCGTCGATCTGCTCGCCCAGCTTGAGCCTGGGCGGGATGGGCAGCCGCGCGGCCAGGCGGTTCTGGTCCTGCAGGGTGGCGCTGTCGAGCCCGCGCACGCGCACGGCCAGGGCGGTGACGTTGTCGTTGCTGCCACGCTGCAGGGCCGCGGCCACCATGGCTTCGCACAGGGCCTGGGCATCGTCTGTGCCCGGCTGTTCACCGATCAGGGCCTTCAGCCGCGCCTCGTTCAGCACGTTGTACACGCCGTCGGACATGAGCAGGAACAGGTCGCCCACCAGCAAGTCGCCTTGGCTGTAGTCCACCACCACACGGTCTTCCACACCAATGCAACGCAGCAGCTGGTGGCTCAGGTCGGGGTGATCGGCGACGTGGTCGTGCGTGAGCTGGGTCAGTTGCCCGCCGCGCATCAGGCAGGCGCGCGTGTCGCCCACATGGGCCAGGGTGTAGCTGTGGCCGCGCAGCACCATGGCGGTGAGCGTGGTCAGGCCCATGGCCGGATGGCGGCGGCGGTTGACGCCCGCCAGCCAGGTGTTCTGCGCGCCGATGATGCGGTCCATGGCGACCGTGGTGTCCCAGGTCTCGGGTGTGCCGTAGTAGTCGCGCACCAGGCTGGTGACCGTGGTCTGCGCCGCTTCCTTGCCCAGCCCGCCCGCGCTCACGCCGTCGGCAATGGCGACGATGGACCCCATGTCCGCCTGCCCCGGGGGCGGCAGCATGGCGGCGCAGAAGTCCTCGTTGGTGTCCTTGCGGCCGGCCTGGCTGGCGTAGCCGATGTCGATGTCAAAAGCCATGCACCACCTCTAGCAAGAACAGCGCCCAACGTTGGTGCGACGCAGGGCTAGCCCATCAGCATCTGCATGCTGCGCTCGTAGTGGGTGGACAGGCTTTCAAACTGGGCCAGCAGACCCTCGCTGGCATGGGCCACGGTCTCCAGCCGCGCCAGCCGGTCGCGCCCCGCCGGACGATGGCCTTGCGGCGTGGCGGCCAGCATCTGCCGCCAGCCGGTGGTGGCCTGGTCCAGTGCGGTGCGGATGTCGGGCGTGGTCAGCGGCAGGCCGTTGAGGTAGGCCAGTGCGCGCTCGAAATCGTGCTGCACCTCGGTCATGGCGGCGCTGCGGCTGGCGCTGCCCTCTTCCAGATCGAGCAGGTCCATCAGCGCCATCTTGGCGAAACGCTGCGAGAGCATGCGCTGGCGGCCGGCGGCGTTGAGCACCTGCAGCGAGGCCATGGCACCGGCGTGCTGCAGGCTGGCGGTCAGGCGCTCGGCGTCCTGCAGCAGGCGGTCGGCCAGCTCGTCCACCCGGGGCACCTGCGCCGGGGCGGGCTTGCCCTTGAGCGAGGCCTTCAGCGCCTGCCAGGTGGCGCCCAGCAGGCCCAGCAGGTCGCCGAAGCTGGGTTGCGACAGGCCCTTGCCCAGCCAGGCCAGGTTGGCGTCCACCCGCTGGATCGACTCGTCCAGCAGGGCCTGCTGCTGGCGCGACTGCACGTCGGCCAGCCGCAGCAGGTACAGCTTCACCAGGCGCTGCGAGAACATGCGCAGCTGGCCCGCGCGGTTGACGGCCTCGGCGAAATGGGCCGACTGGATGATCTGTTCCGACACCTGGCCCAGGCGCTGGTTGGTGTGCATGGAGGCGGTGCGCAGGATCTGGAAGGCGTCGTCGTCGGTCAGCGCGCGCGCCCGCATGAGGATGCCCTTGGCGCGCTCGACCAGCTTGCGCTCCTCGAAGCGCTGCGACACGTCGCGCAGCTGTTCCAGCAGCGCCTGTTCGCGCTCGAAACGCGCCTGCGCCAGCTGCACCAGTGGCCGCAGGCGCGCCGCCCCGTACCCGTTCACCACCCAGGCATGCACGCCGGCGCCCGTGGCGCGCTCGATGTGGGCGGCGTCGGCATCGGACGTGAACAGCAGCACTGGCCGGGGCAGCACCTCCGCCAGCGTCTGCGTGGCCTTGAACAGGGCTTCATCGGGGCGCGCGACCTCACCGACCACCAGATCTGGTGCGTGCTGCACGGCGACCTGCACCAGTTTGCTGCAGTCCTCGACGATGGCCAGGACCTGGCATCCCGCGGCGGGCAGGTCGTCCTGCAACGGCAGAAGGGCCCGGGAACCGGGGCGAAGAAGCAGCACGGAAGTCATAAGAATCAAGCACTTGTGATCAGTGAGCGCCCTGCTCTTTGCGGGCGAAACCGGCGCGGCGCCAGGGGTGCGGCAAAGGCCCGCGAATGGGGCGCCGATCATATGGCACACCTCTTGCATTGAACAGGCCAGACGTGACGACGCGTCCCACCCCGACCGCAGCGTCGGGGCCTGTGCACAACGACGTGCGCAGTGACCGATTCGGCAACGGCCCTGTGCCCGCGCCACCCCGGCCGACCGGCCGGGCTTCGAACCTCCCTTACCCCTGTGTTCCGGCTTGCGTGCCGCTGTGTGTTCGCCCTCGCGCGTGCACCGGAGCCAGACCCCTTTTCCCGCAATCCCCCGTGATCTTCAGACAGGAGTCGCCGCAATGAAAAAGATGAAACTCGTGATGGTGGGCAACGGCATGGCCGGTGTGCGCACGCTCGAAGAGCTGCTGAAGATCGCACCCGAGTTCTACGACATCACCGTCTTCGGCGCCGAGCCGCACCCCAACTACAACCGCATCCTGCTCAGCCCCGTGCTGGCGGGCGAACAGACCATCGACGAGATCATCCTCAACGACTGGTCCTGGTACACCGACAACGGCATCACCCTGCACGCGGGCTACAAGGTGACCGAGGTGGACCGCGTCAGGCGCGTGGTGCACTCGGTCGGCCCCAATGGCGAGAAAGTGTCGGCCGAGTACGACCGCCTGATCATGGCGACCGGATCCAACCCCTTCATCCTGCCCATCCCCGGCAAGGACCTGCAGGGCGTGCTGGCCTACCGCGACATCGCCGACACGCAGGCCATGATCGACGCCGCCGCCACCTACAAGCACGCGGTCGTCATCGGCGGCGGCCTGCTGGGCCTGGAAGCGGCCAACGGCCTGATGAAGCGCGGCATGACGGTCAGCGTGGTGCACGTGGCGCCCTGGCTGATGGAGCGCCAGCTGGACGACGTGGCGGGCAAGCTGCTGCAGAAGTCGCTGGAGGAGCGCGGCATGCAGTTCCTGATCGGCGCGCAGACGCAGGAGCTGGTGGGCGGTGACGATGGCCGCGTGAAAGCCATCCGTTTCAAGGACGGCACCGAGGTGCCGGCCGACCTGGTGGTGATGGCCGTGGGCATCCGCCCCAACACCGCGCTGGCCGAAAGCATGCGCCTGCACGTCAACCGCGGCATCGTGGTCAGCGACACGATGCAGACCGTGACCGACCCGCGCATCTACGCGGTGGGTGAGTGCGCGGCGCACCGCGGCATCGCCTACGGCCTGGTGGCGCCGCTGTTCGAGCAGGGCAAGGTGCTGGCCACGCACCTGGCCGAGTTCGGCATCGGCCGCTACACCGGCTCGCTCACCTCCACCAAGCTCAAGGTCACGGGCATCGACCTGTTCTCCGCCGGCGAGTTCATGGGCGGCGACGGCACGGAAGAGATCGTGATGAGCGACCCCTTCGGCGGCGTCTACAAGAAGCTGGTGATCAAGGACGACAAGCTGGTCGGCGCCTGCCTGTATGGCGACACGGTGGACGGCAGCTGGTACTTCAAGCTGCTGCGCGAAGGCCGCACGGTCGGCGACATCCGGGACAGGCTGATGTTCGGCGAGTCCAACATCGGCGATACCGGCCACCAGGGCCACAACAAGGCCGCGGCCATGGCCGACAGCGACGAGGTCTGCGGCTGCAACGGCGTGACCAAGGGCGCCATCTGCAAGGCCATCAAAGAGAAAGGCCTGTTCACACTGGACGAGGTGAAGAAGCACACCAAGGCCAGTGCCTCGTGCGGCTCCTGCACCGGTCTGGTGGAGCAGATCCTGATGTTCACGGCCGGCGGCGACTACTCGGCCACGCCGAAGAAAAAGGCCATCTGCGGCTGCACCGAGCACAGCCACCAGGACGTGCGCGACGCGATCCGCAACGACAAGCTGCTGACCATCGCCGACACCTTCAGCGCCCTGGGCTGGAAGACGCCCAACGGCTGCGCCACCTGCCGACCGGCCATCAACTACTACCTCATCAGCACCTGGCCCAAGCAAGCCAAGGACGATCCGCAGAGCCGCTTCATCAACGAGCGCTCGCACGCCAACATCCAGAAGGACGGCACCTACTCCGTCATTCCGCGCATGTGGGGTGGCGAGACCACGGCCGACGAGCTGCGCCGCATCGCCGACGCGGTGGACAAGTACAAGATCCCGACCGTCAAGGTGACCGGCGGCCAGCGCATCGACCTGCTGGGCGTGAAGAAGGAAGACCTGGTCAACGTCTGGAAAGACATCGGCATGCCCAGTGGCCACGCCTACGCCAAGGCGCTGCGCACGGTGAAAACCTGCGTGGGCAGCGAGTGGTGCCGCATGGGTACGCAGGACTCTACCCAGATGGGCAAGGACCTCGAAAAAGCCATGTGGCGCATGTACGCGCCGCACAAGGTGAAGTTCGCCGTCAGCGGCTGCCCGCGCAACTGCGCCGAAGCCGGCATCAAAGATGTGGGCGTGATCGGCGTCGACTCGGGCTGGGAGATGTACATCGCCGGCAACGGCGGCATCAAGACCGAGGTGGCGCACTTCCTTGTCAAGGTGAAAACGGCCGAGGAGGTCATGGAATACACCGGCGCCTTCTGCGAGCTGTACCGCCAGGAAGGCTGGTACCTGGAGCGCACGGTGCACTACGTCAACCGCGTGGGCCTGGACTACATCAAGAAGCGCATCCTGGACGACGCGGTCGGCCGCAAGGCACTGTGGGAACAGCTGCAGTTCGCGCTCGACGGTGAGCCCGATCCGTGGTTCGACTTCAAGGATGCGGCTGTGGACACGCGCCAGTTTGAACCCGTGGCCATGGTCAAGGCCTGAGCAACACCTTCCGCTGAGCCCCAACTTCTGAATTCCGAGAGAGCCATGAACATGAGCCAATGGACCCCCATCTGCCAGGTTGACGACATCCCCGTGCTCGGCTCGCGCCGCGTGGCGCGCGAGCAGGGCCTGGACGTCGCGATCTTCCGCAACGACCAGGACGAGGTGTTCGCCCTGCTCGACCGCTGCCCGCACAAGGGCGGCCCGCTGAGCCAGGGCATCGTCTTCGGCACCCACGTGGCCTGCCCGCTGCACAACTGGACCATCGGCCTGTGCGACGGCCAGGCGTCGGCGCCCGATGAGGGCTGCACGCCCAGGTTCAGCGTGAAGGTGGAGAACGGCCAGGTGTTCCTGGACGCCACGCAGCTCGCGTCGCACGCGACCGACCTGGAGCGTCCGATCGCCGGCCCCGCCCGCCGCACCGCCAAGGCCTGAGCCCATGACCGAAACCCGCTCCACCTGCCCGTACTGTGGTGTGGGCTGCGGCGTCATCATCGAATCCGATGGGCCGCAGATCACCGGTGTGCGCGGCGACCCGGATCACCCCGCGAACTTCGGCAAGCTCTGCACCAAGGGCAGCACGCTGCACCTGACGGCCACGCCCGCCATCACGCGCCAGACCCGCCTGCTGCAACCCATGCAGCGGCTGCAGCGCGGCCAGGCGCCGGTGACCATGGGCTGGGACGCGGCGCTGGACCGCGTGGCCGGCGAGTTCGGCCGCATCGTGCGCGACCACGGCCCCGACGCGGTGGGCCTGTACCTCAGCGGCCAGTTGCTGACCGAGGACTACTACGTCTTCAACAAGCTGGCCAAGGGCCTCATCGGCACCAACAACGTCGACACCAATTCGCGCCTGTGCATGAGCAGCGCGGTGGCCGGCTACAAGGCCACGCTGGGCGCTGACGCGCCGCCCGCCTGCTACGACGACGTGAACCACGCGCAATGCCTGTTCATCGTCGGCAGCAACGCGGCCTACGCCCACCCCATCCTGTTCCGCCGCATCGAGGCAGCGAAGCAGAAGAACCCAGGCATGAAGGTGATCGTGGCCGACCCGCGCCGCACCGACACCGCCGAACTGGCCGACCTGTATCTGCCCCTGCTGCCGGGCACCGACGTGATGCTGTTCCACGGCCTGCTGCACGTGATGCTGTGGGAAGGCTGGACCGACAACGCCTACATCGCTGCGCACACGAACGGCTTCGACGAACTGAAGGCGCTGGTGCGCGACTGCACGCCCGATGTGGTGGCGCAGACCTGCGGCATCCCCAAAGAAGACCTGTTCAAGGCCGCAAGGTGGTTCGCTGGCCTTGACGGCCAGGGGTTCGCACATCGCCGACCGACGCTCAGCCTGTACTGCCAGGGCCTGAACCAGAGCAGCAGCGGCACCGCCAAGAACGCCAGCCTGATCAACCTGCACCTGGCCACCGGCCAGATCGGCAAGCCCGGCGCTGGCCCCTTCAGCCTGACCGGCCAGCCCAACGCCATGGGCGGGCGCGAGGTCGGCGGCCTGGCGAACTTGCTCAGTGCCCACCGCGACCTGGCCAACCCGGCGCACCGCGCCGAAGTCGCCGCGCTCTGGGGCGTGGCCGATGTCCCATCGAAACCCGGCAAGACCGCCGTCGAGATGTTCCAGGCCGCGGCCGATGGCGAGATCAAGGCGCTGTGGATCGCCTGCACCAACCCCGCGCAGTCCATGCCCGACCAGGCCACGGTGCGCCGCGCCCTGCAGCGCGCCGAATTCGTGGTGGTGCAGGAAGCCTTCGCCACCGCCGCCACCTGCGACTTCGCCGACCTGCTGCTGCCCGCCACCACCTGGGGCGAGAAGGAAGGCACCGTCACCAACAGCGAACGCCGCATCAGCCGCGTGCGCGCCGCCGTGCCCGCCGCCGGTGAGGCGCGGCACGACTGGCGCATCGCCGTCGATGTGGCGCGCCGCCTGGAAGCACAGCTGCGCCCCGGCCAGCCCACCCTCTTCCCCTACGAGACGCCCGAAGCGATCTGGAACGAACACCGCGAATCCACCCGCGGCCGCGATCTCGACATCACCGGCCTGAGCTACGCCATGCTGGAGCAGCGCGGCCCGCAGAGCTGGCCGCTGCGCGAGGGCGAGGCCTGCGGCCAGGCAAGGCTGTACGAAGACGGCGTGTTCCCCACCGCCGACGGCAAGGCCAAGTTCGCTGCCCTGCGCTACCAGCCCACCGCGGAGGTGCGCGAATCGCGCTTTCCCTTCTCGCTGACCACCGGCCGCCTGCGTGACCACTGGCACGGCATGACGCGCACCGGCACCATCGGCCGCCTGTTCGGCCATGTGGCCGAGCCGGCGGTGCAGATGAACCCGCAGGACATGGAGCGCCGCGGCCTCAAGGACGGCGAGCTGGTGCACGTCACCAGCAAGCGCGGCTCCATCGTGCTGCCGGTGCAGGGCTCGCGCACGGTCCACACCACGCAGGCCTTCATCGCCATGCACTGGGGCCCCGAGTACCTGAGCGGCCGCAGCAGCCAGGGCGAGGCGCTGGCCGGCGTCAACGCCATCACCACCTCGGCCTGTTGCCCCACGTCCAAACAGCCCGAACTCAAGCACGCGGCGGTCAAGGTCCTCAAGGCCGAACTGCCCTGGACCCTGCTGGGCGTGGCCTGGTTGCCCGAAGCCTCGGCGCTGACGGCGCTGACCGAACTGCGCGCGCTGATGCCGTCGTTCGAGTTCGCGTCCTGCGTGCCCTTCGGCCGCGAACGCACCGGCGTGCTGTTCCGCGCCGCCGCGCACGAAGCACCGGAGCCCGCGCTGGTGGAGCGCATCGAGGCGCTGCTGGGCCTGTCCACCCCGGACACCCTGCGCTACGCCGACAAGCGCCGCCAGCAGCGCCGCAGCGCCCGGCTGCAGCGCAGCGGTGACGACATCACGCTCGAAGCCTTCCTGCTGGCCGGCGACACCAGCGCCGAGGGCTGGATCAAGACCCTGCTGCAGGACGAGCTGCCCGCCGGCCGCTACGGCCGCCTGCTGCTGATGCCCGGTGCCGCGGCCCCGGTGGCCGTGGTCGCGAAAAGCCCCCAGGTCTGCACCTGCTTCAACGTCAGCGAGGACGCGATCCGCTCTGAACTGCCACGCTGCGGCGGCGCCGACGACCAGCGCCTAGCCCAGCTGCAAGGCCAGCTCAAATGCGGCACCAACTGCGGTTCGTGCATCCCGGAGCTGCGGCGGCTGGTGAAAGCCGTCCCTGCGTCCCTGGTAGCCATATAACCCGCAGTCATCTGACCTCGCGGACAATGGCGGCCCATGAGCATCAGCCACTACATCAAGGAGATCGGGCGCGGCAAGGACGGCGCCCGTTCGCTCAGCCGTGAGCAAGCCGCCGACCTGTTCGGCCAGATGCTGGACGGCGCCGTGACCGACCTGGAGGTCGGTGGCTTCTGCCTGGCCATGCGCATCAAGGGCGAAACGCCCGACGAGATGGCCGGTTTCCTGGACGCCAGCCACGCCCGCCTGCGGCGCATCCCTGACAACACCATCACCACCGTGGTGCTGCCGAGCTACAACGGTGCACGCAAGCTGCCGGTGCTCACGCCCCTGCTGGCGCTGCTGCTGGCGCGCGCAGGCGCGGCGGTGCTGGTGCACGGCACGGCCACCGAAGACCGGCGAGTCACCAGCGAGGCGGTGTTCGCCGCACTGGGCCAGCCCGCCCGCTCGGCGGTCGGCCTGCTGGGCCCGGGTGAATGCGCCTTCGTGCCCACCGAGGTGCTGCACCCCGGCCTCAAGCGCCTGCTGGACGTGCGCCGCGCGGTCGGCCTGCGCAACCCGGCGCACAGCCTGGTCAAGCTGATGAATCCCTGCGAAGGCCGCGCGCTGATCGTGGGCAGCTACACCCACCCCGAATACGCGGTGTCCATGGCCGACACCTTCGCCCTGGTCGGCGCGCACGCCCTGCTGCTGCGCGGCACCGAAGGCGAGCCGGTGGCCGACGCGCGCCGCACGCCGCAGATGGACGCCTTCCGCGATGGCCAACGCCACCTGCTGCAGCCCGCACAGGAGGGTTCGCTGGCCGCCCTGCCCGATCTGCCCAAGGACATCTCGGCCGACGCCACCGCCGCCTACATCCGCGGCGTGCTGAGCGGCCGCCTGCCCGTGCCCGCCCCCATCGCCCTGCAGGTGGCACACATCCTGCAAGAAGTCTCTCGCCCTGCCACACCAGAGACAAACCGCGTCGCCGCGGTCAGCACACCATGAACATGCCCGCCGCCATCATCACCTCCGAAAGCCAGTTCCACCCCGGCACCGTCACCCTCGTGGGCGCCGGACCGGGTGACCCGGATCTGCTCACCATCAAGGCCGCCAAGGCGATTGCCGCGGCCACAGTGCTGCTGGTGGACGACCTGGTGGGCGACGGCGTGCTGGCCCATGCATCCCCGAGCGCGCGCATCGTGTACGTGGGCAAGCGCGGTGGTTGCAAGAGCACACCGCAGGCTTTCATCGAGAAGCTGATGATCATGGCCGCACGCGAAGGCGAGGTGGTGGTGCGCCTCAAGGGCGGCGACCCCTTCATCTTCGGCCGCGGCGGTGAAGAGGTCGAACACCTGCGCGAAGCCGGCATCGCGGTGCAGGTCATCAACGGCATCACCTCGGGCCTGGCCGGCCTGACCTCGCTGGGCGTTCCGCTGACGCACCGCGATCACGCGCACGGCGTGGTGTTCATCACCGGCCACGCCAAACCCGGCATCACACACGAATCTCGCGGCACCGACTGGCAGCAGCTCGCCGCCACCGCGCGCGACGCGAAGCTGACCCTGGTGATCTACATGGGCGTCTCCAGTGCCGCGCAGATCCAGACCGACCTGCTCACCGGCCTGCCGGCCGACACGCCGCTGGCCATCGTCCAGCACGCCAGCCTGCCGCAGCAGCGCCACGCGGTGGGCACGCTGGGCGCCCTCACCGACACGCTGGCGCGCGAAGGCCTGGGCAGCCCCTCGGTGATCGTGGTCGGCGACGTGGTGCGCGGCATCGCGGCCGTGGCGCAGCCGGCGGGCGCGCAGGCCCGGCGCGCCGCCTGAGCACCGGCCGCGGGGGCCTGCCTCGCTACACTCCGCGCACACCAATACAAGTGCGGCGAAGGCCGCCGGCGGAGGATGCCCGTGATCAACAAACTCAAGCGTTTCGTGGACAGCCACGGCAGCCTGCACACGGGCCGCGGCATGGTCACCGGCGTCATCGCCTTGACCCTGGCCTGCCTGTGCTTCCTCGGCGTGATGGCCTTCCACTTCCCCGAGTACCTGACCACACCCGAGCTGCGCAAGAGCTACGACGTGGCGCTGATGCGCCAGCTGCTGTTCTGGTCGCTGGTGGTCGCGGGCGCTCTGAGCCTGGTGAACCTGGTGTTCCGTCGCGCGCCCTGGCTGGCCGCCTCGGCATTTGCCCTGGTGCTGGTGTCGGCCCTGCTGGGCGGCCACCAGGTGGAGGTGGACCCCAACTTCCCCGACCACACGCCCTACATCGGCCTGGACTGGTTCATCCTCGACCTGCTGGGCTCGGCGCTGATCTTCATCTTCATCGAGAAGCTGTTCGGCCTGCGCAAGGACCAGCCGGTGTTCCGCCCCGAGTGGCAGACCGACTTCCAGCACTTCATCGTCAACCACATGCTGATCGGCTTCATGCTGCTGGCCACCAACCTGCTGGTGCACAAGCTGTTCGGCTGGGCCGCCAGCGACGGCATCCGCGGCTGGGTCGCGACGCTGCCGTTCTGGGTCGCGTTGCCACTGATCATCCTGGTGGCCGACCTGGTGCAGTACTGGACGCACCGCGCCTACCACGAGGTGCCTCTGCTCTGGCGCCTGCACGCGGTGCACCACAGCGCCAAGCACATGGACTGGATGGCCGGCTCGCGCCAGCACGTGATCGAGATCCTGATCACCCGCACCCTGGTGCTGGCGCCCATCTTCACCCTGGGTTTCTCCAAGGACGTGATCGACGCCTACATCATCGTGGTCGGCTTCCAGGCCGTGTTCAACCACGCCAACGTCAGCGTGCGCCTGGGGCCGCTGCGCCACCTGATCGTGACGCCCAACTTCCACCACTGGCACCACAGCCAGGACCAGGAGGCGCTGGACCGCAACTACGCCGCGCACTACGCCTTCCTCGACCACCTGTTCGGCACGGCCGTCAAGAGCGACCGCGAATGGCCGGCCCAGTACGGCGTCCTGGGCGACTACGTGCCCGACGGGTTCTGGAAGCAGGTGAAGTTCCCCTTTGTCTGGAAAGGCTGACCCGGTGCAGTCTTTCGATGTGGTGATCGTCGGCGCGGGTGCGGCTGGCCTGTTCTGCGCGGGCCTCGCGGGCCAGCGCGGCCTGAAGGTGCTGCTGCTGGACCACAGCGAGAAGGTGGCCGAGAAGGTGCGCATCTCGGGCGGCGGCCGGGCCAACTTCACCAACCGCGACATCGACGTGCGCCAGCCGCACAAGCACTTTGTCGGCGAGAACCCGAACTTCTGCCGCTCGGCGCTCTCGCGCTACACCCCGACCGACTTCATCGCCCTGGTGCAGAAGCACGGCATCGCCTTCCACGAAAAGCACAAGGGACAGCTCTTCTGCGACCGCTCGGCCGGCGACCTGATCGACATGCTGCTGGCCGAATGCGCAACCGGCGGCGTGGCGCGCTGGCAGCCCTGCGGCGTGAAGGACCTGCGCACCACGGCCGGCGGCGGCTACGAACTCGATACCGACCGCGGGCCGGTGCAGGCGCGCAAGGTGGTGATCGCCACCGGCGGCCTGTCGATCCCGGCCATAGGGGCCACCGACTTCGGCTTCCGGGTGGCACAGCAGTTCGGCCTGCGCACCGTCGAACCGAGACCTGGCCTGGTGCCGCTGACCTTTGACGGTGCCGGCTGGGCGCCCTACGCGGGTCTGGCAGGCCTCGCATTGCCCGTTCTCATCGAAACCGGCGACAAAAAGCACCGCACCGTCTTCGCCGAAGACCTGCTGTTCACCCACCGCGGCCTCTCCGGCCCGGCGGTGCTGCAGATCTCCAGCTACTGGCGGCCCGGCACGCCGATCCGCATCAACCTGGCACCCGAGGTGGACCTGCCCGCGGCGCTGGCCGAGGCCAAGCAGCGCTCGCGCAAGCTGCTGGTCAACGAACTCGCGCAGTGGGTGCCGTCCCGCCTGGCCGAGGCCTGGGTGGCGCAGGACGCCGACTGGCAGCGCCCGGTGGCCGAATGCAGCGACAAGGCGCTGGCCCGGCTGGCCGAGCGCCTGGCGCGCTGGGAACTGGTGCCCACCGGCACCGAGGGCTACAAGAAGGCCGAAGTGACGCTGGGCGGCGTGGACACCCGCGACCTGTCGCAGCAGACCATGGAGTCGAAGCAGCCGGGCCTGTACTTCATCGGCGAGGTGGTAGACGTGACCGGCTGGCTGGGCGGTTACAACTTCCAGTGGGCCTGGGCCAGCGCACACGCCTGCGCTTCCAGCTTGTGAAGAGCATCCAAAACGCTATAATCCAAGGCTTTGCTGGCAAAACCCCGTCGGCCAATACTAGTTTTCAGACGGGGAAAACCGCTGGTACGAAGGCCGGGCCCGATCTTCCCGTCCATCCTCTGCCCGCACATTTGGAACCATTAGCTAATGACCACCATCCGCGTTAAAGACAACGAGCCGTTTGACGTCGCCCTGCGCCGCTTCAAGCGCACCATCGAAAAACTGGGTCTGCTGACCGACCTGCGCGCCCGCGAGTTCTACGAAAAGCCGACCGCCGAGCGCAAGCGCAAGAAGGCCGCCGCCGTCAAGCGCCATTACAAGCGCGTGCGCAGCATGCAGCTGCCCAAGAAGCTGTACTGATCCACACGTCAGTCGCTTCGACAAGAACCCGCCCGGGACGCCGCGCGGGTTTTTTTACGTCTGTGCGGCGAACGCCAAGCGGGTTTTCAGGGCGCCGGCCGCCTCGGCCAGAGCGGCCTCGAAGTCTGGCCGCAGCGGGTGCTCGGTGCGCCAGCTCGGCCGGATCAGCGCCACATGGAACGGGATGCTCACAGCCAGCGGCCGCACCACCAGACCACCCTCGACCCCATTCCCAGCGAGCTCCAGCGCCGTCAGCGGGTTGACGATGCCCAGCCCCAGACCCTGTCGCACCAAGGCGCAGACCGACACCGCGCTGGGGGTTTCCAGCTTCAGCACGCGCGCCACGCCCGCCGCGGCGAACAGCGCATCCACCTGCTGCCGGTAGGGGTCGGCCGGCGCGAAGCTGATGAAGGACTGGCCCGCGAAATCGCCCGGGGTCAGCACCGCTTTCTGCGCAAGCGCATGCCCCGCCGGCAGCACCGCCACCTCGTCGGCCACCAGCAGCGTGTCCAGCGTGCAGGCGGCCGGTGCCTCGTGCCGCTCGCTCAGGCCCAGATCGAAACGCTGCTCGGACAGCGCGGCCTCCAGTTGCGGCGACTCGATGGGCGTCAGGGCCACCGCCGCCTCGGGCTGTTTCAGGGCGAAGCGGCGCACCGCATCGGGCAGCAGGGCATGCGAGAGCGCGGGCAGGCAGGCCAGCTGAAGTCGCCCGTGGGCGTAGCCCTTGAGCGCCACGGCCGTGGCGGCGATGCGCTCCAGCCCCACGTAGGACTGCTCCACCTCGTCCATCAGCGCCAGCGCCCGCACGGTGGGTTTCAGGCGCCCCCTCACCCGCTCGAACAGCGCGAAGCCCAGCACCTGCTCCAGCCGCGCCAGTTCGCGGCTGACCGTGGGCTGCGAGGTGTGCAGCAGCTCGGCCGCGCGCGTGACGTGGCCCGTGCCCATGACGGCTCGGAAGAAGTCGATCTGGCGGTGGCTGAGTTTCATATCAATTTTAAATTGATATCGAATTATCTGGCATTGATCAATATGACCATAACCGGGATCATCGACGCCCATGAACCCCTTTTCCGATGCCCTCCTCCTGTCCCTCGCCCGCGAGCACGGTACCCCGCTCTGGGTCTACGACGCCGCCACCATCCGCACCCGCATCGCCGAACTGCGCGCCTTCGACACCATCCGCTTCGCGCAGAAGGCCAACTCCAACATCCATCTGCTGCGCCTGATGCGCGAGCAGGGCGTGGTGGTCGATGCGGTCTCGCGCGGCGAGATCCTGCGCGCCCTGGCCGCCGGCTACACCGCCGACTTGGACGCGCAGGGCGCCTCGGGCATCGTCTTCACCGCCGACCTGTTCGACCACGCCACCCTGGCCACCGTGGTCGAGCACTGTGTGCCGGTCAACGCCGGCTCCATCGACATGCTGCACCAGCTGGGCGCGGTCTCGCCCGGCCATGCCGTGTGGCTGCGCATCAACCCCGGCTTCGGCCACGGCCACAGCAACAAGACCAACACCGGCGGCGAACACAGCAAGCACGGCATCTGGCACGCCGAGCTGGACGATGCGCTGGCGGCCGTGAAGCAGCACGGCCTGACGCTGGTGGGTCTGCACATGCACATCGGCTCCGGCGTGGACTACGCCCACCTGCAGGAGGTCTGCCACGCCATGGTGCAGCTGGTGAAGCGCGCCACGGACGTTGGTGGAATCGACCTGCAAGCCATCTCGGCGGGCGGCGGCCTGTCCATCCCCTACCGCGAAGGCGAGCCGCGCATCGACACCGCGCACTACTTCAGCCTCTGGGACCATGCGCGCCGCGCCATCGCCGCCCACCTGGGCCACGCGGTGCACCTGGAACTGGAGCCCGGCCGCTTCCTGGTGGCCGAGGCTGGCGTGCTGGTGACCGAGGTGCGAGCCACCAAGCCCATGGGGTCGAACCGCTTCACCCTGGTGGATGCCGGCTTCTCCGACCTGATGCGTCCCTCCATGTACGGCGCCTTCCACGGCATGGGCCTGATCCCCGCCGACGACACGCCGCGACCGACGGTCGAGACCGTGGTCGCCGGTCCGCTGTGCGAATCGGGCGACGTGTTCACCCAGGCCGAGGGCGGTGTGGTGCTGACGCGCGCGCTGCCGCAAGCGAAGGTCGGCGACCAGCTGGTGCTGCACGACGCGGGCGCCTACGGCGCCTCCATGTCCAGCAACTACAACAGCCGTCCGCTCGCGGCCGAGGTGCTGGTGGACGGCGACAGCCACCGCCTGATCCGCCGCCGCCAGACGGTCGACGAGCTGCTGGCGCTGGAACAGGTTTGAGAGAATCACGGGTTTTCCAGAACATCCACGGGAACACACCATGAGCCTCAAAGAGAAGATCACCGACGACATGAAGGCCGCGATGCGCGCCAAGGACAGCGAGCGCCTGGGTACCATCCGCCTGCTGACCGCGGCCATGAAGCAGAAGGAAGTGGACGAGCGCATCGAGCTGGACGACGCCGCCGTCATCGCTGTCATCGACAAGATGGTCAAGCAGCGCAAGGACTCGATCACCGCCTTCGAACAGGGCGGCCGCGCCGACCTGGCGGCCAAGGAAGCGGCCGAGCTGGTGGTGCTGGAGGCCTACCTGCCGGCCCGCCTGTCGGCCGACGAAATCGCCGCCGAGGTCCAGGCCATCGTGAGCGCGCTGGGCGCGAAGGGCCCGGGCGACATGGGCAAGGTCATGGGTGCCGTCAAGGCCAAGCTGGCCGGCAAGGCCGACATGGGCCAGGTGTCCGCCGCCGTCAAGGCCGCGCTGGCAAGCTGACAGGACGCTGAACACCCGGCGGCCTTTCAGGGTAAACCGGGTCAGGCTGGCGACAGCTGCGTTCCTACACTCGCGGCACTTTTCCGGAGGTGCCCCATGCGAGTTCTGTTCTCCCGTCTGACCCTGGCCCTCGGCCTGTGCGCCGCCGGCTTGGCGCTGGCCCAGGCGCCAACCGCCCAGCCGGTGCGCATTGGCGTCATCGGCCCGTTCAGCGGCCCCTCGTCCGACTTCGGCAACCCCATGCTGCACGGCGTGCAGCTGGCGGTCGAAGAGATCAACGCCGTCGGCGGCTACCTGGGTCGCCCACTGGAGTTGGTGGTCAAGGACGACCAGGGCAACCCGGACGTGGGCCTGAAGGGCTCGCAGGAACTGGCCAAGGAAGGCGTGATCGCCGCCATCGGCTTCTGCAACACCGGCGTGGCCGCCAAGTCGCTGGACGTGTTCCAGAACGGTCAGCTGCCGCTGATCATCCCCTGCGCCACCGGCACGCCGCTGACAGCCAAGTTCCCGGCGCCGCAGAGCTACATCTTCCGCACTTCCGCGCGCGACGCGATCCAGGCGCCCTTTGTGGTCGGCGATCTGGTCAAACGCGGCTGGACCAAGGTCGCGATTTTTGCCGACACCACCGGCTACGGCGAAGCCGGCATGAAGGACGTGGAGGCGGCGCTGGCGGCCAAGCAGCTCAAGCCGGTGCATGTGGCGCGCTTCCCGCTGGGCGTGAAGGACCTGGGCAAGGAGCTGGCCGCCGCGCGCGACGCCGGCGCCAATGTGGTGTTCAGCTACACCGTCGGACCGGAGAACGCGACCATCGCCAACGGCATGCGCGACCTCAAGTGGGACGCGCCGCAGGTCGGTGCATGGCCGCTGTCCTTCCCGTTCTTCATCGACGGCGCCAAGGCCGCAGCCGACGGTGCGCTGATGGCCCAGACCTTCATCGCCGAGCCGAGCAACGAGCGCCGGGCCGCTTTCCTCACCGCCTACCAGCGCAAGTACAAGCACAAGATCGCCGTGCCCATGGCGGCGGCGCAGTCCTACGACAGCACCTACCTGCTGACCTATGCGCTGTTCTCGATCCGCGACGGCAAGTTCACCGGCCCGGCCGTCAAGTCCGCGCTGGAAAACATCCCGCGCGTGTACTACGGCGTGGTCTCGACCTACGAGAAGCCCTTCAGCACCGACGACAAGGACGCGGTCACGCCCAACATGCTGGTCATGGGCAAGGTGAAGAACGGCGCCGTGACCTTCGCCTACCCGGAAGACGCGCGCCGCAACCTGGTGGTGCAGCGCAAGAAGTGACCTCGGACCGCTAGGAACGGGCGAGGATGAGCGCCGTGCCCGCCACCGCCAGCGCCGCCCCGAGCCAGGCCCCCGCGGCCGGCCGCCGCCGGTAGACCGCCCAGAGCAGGGGCAGCAGCAGCACCGGCGTGACCGACGAGAAGACCGCGACCAGGCCGGCCTGGCCGTGGCGCATGGCATAGAGGATCAGGGTCATGCCCAGCGCCATCGCCACGGCGGCACTCAGGAAGGTCAGCAGTGCATCGCGCACACGCAGTGGCTGTTTGACCCGAGCGCCCGGCCAGCCCGAGGCCAGCAGCAGGCCGTGCGCCGCCAGCGCCAGGCTCATGCGCACCGCCGAGGCGCTGACCGCGTCGATGCCGGTGGCCATCAGCGGCTTGAGCATCAGCGTCGCGACCGACTGGCACAGGGCCGCGACCAGGCCCAGCCCCACGCCGATCAGCAAGCGGCCGCGCGTCTGTTCCCAGCCGTGCGACTCATCCTCTCGCTTGCCCCAGAGCACGGCCATCATCACGCCGCCCACCAGCAGCGCACTGCCCACCAGTGCCCAGCCCTGGATCAGCTCGCCGAGGAACAACCAGGCCAGCAGCGCCGAGAACATCGCGTGGGTGGCGAACAGCACGCCCGAGCGGCGCGGGCCGAGGCGGTTCATGCAGGCGAACAGCGCGGTGTCGCCGATGAAGATGCCGACCACGCCCGAGAGGCCCAGCAGGCCGACCGCAGCGGCGTCCAGATCGCGCCAGCCGCCACCGGCCAAGGCCAGCGCCCAGAGGATCGCGCTGGCGAACAGCATGCGCCAGCGGCTGAAGGCAAACGCCCCCAGGCGCTGCGCCGGCGGCGCGGAGAAGAGACTGGACACCGCCCAGCTGGCGGCGGCCACGACCGCGAGCGCCTCGGGCCTCAAGCGATGCAGCGCAGGGCCGCCCCAAGCTGTATCAGCCCCAGGCACCGGCAGCCGCCGGGGCCCTTCCCTGCACCGGGGGAGCGACCCGCGCAGCGGCGGAGCGTGGGGGCCATGGCCTAGCTCCCGGCGACCTTCATGCGGTTGATCAGGATCGAGCCGACCGTCTTGGAACCGTAGTTGTAGGCGTCGGCGCCCACCGCCTCGATGCCCTTGAGCATGTCCTTGAGGTTGCCGGCGATGGTGATTTCCTGCACCGGGAACGCAATCTCGCCGTTCTCGACCCAGTAGCCCGACGCGCCGCGCGAGTAATCGCCGGTCACGTAGTTCACACCCTGGCCCATCAGCTCGGTGACGAACAGGCCGCGACCCAGCTTCTTCAGCATGGCGTCCAGGGTGTCGCTCGACTGCGTCAGGCGGCTGGACAGCGTGAGGTTGTGCGATCCGCCCGCGTTGCCAGTGGTGCGCATGCCCAGCTTGCGCGCCGAGTAGGTGGAGAGGAAGTAGCCCTGCACCTTGCCGGCCGACAGCACCTTGCGGCGCACCGTCTTCACGCCTTCGTCGTCGAACGGCGCACTGCCCTTGCCGCCCACGATGTGCGGGTCCTCGACGATGTCCAGGTGCGGCGCCATCACCTTCTTGCCCAGGCTGTCGGCCAGGAAGGTGGTCTTGCGGTAGAGCGCACCGCCGCTGGTGGCCTGCACGTAGGCGCCCAGCAGTCCGGCGGCCAGCGGCGACTCGAACAGCACCGGGCATTCGATGGTCGGGATCTTGCGGGCGTTCAGGCGCGAGAGCGCACGCTCGGCGGCGTAGCGGCCCACGGCTTCGGGCGTGGCCAGGTCCTGCGGCGCGCGCACCGAGCTGTACCAGTAGTCGCGCTGCATGTGGGCGCCCCGGCCGGCGATCGGCGCCACCGACAGGCTGTGGCGCGAGCTGGCGTAGCCGCCGCTGAAGATGCCGGGCTTGCCGCGCTCGCCGCCGCGCATGTGGGCGGTGAAGAAGTGCGACTGCTGGGCCGAGACGCTCGCGCCCTCGCTGTTGCTGATCTTCTTGCTGGTGGCGAACGCCGCCTGTTCGCAGGCCAGCGCGAGGCGCACCGCCTCATCGGACGTGATGGCCCAGGGGTGGAACAGGTCCAGGTCGGGGTAGCGGTCGGCGATGTCCTCGGGGTCGGGCAGGCCGGCCACCGGGTCCTCGGCGGTGAAGCGCGCAATGTCGTAGGCGGCCTGCACCGTCTGGCGCACCGCCCCGGGCGAGAAGTCGGAGGTCGAGGCGTTGCCGCGGCGGCGGCCCAGATAGACCGTCACGCCCAGCGACTTGTCGCGGTTGCGTTCGACATTCTCCAGCTCGCCCTTGCGCACGCTGACGTTCAGGCCAGCGCCTTCCGAGACCTCGGCGGCCGCGTCCGCCGCCCCGAGACGCTTCGCTTCGGCCAGCGCAAGGTCCACCACCTCCTCGAAGCGGCTGCGCGAATACTGGAACCCGGCCAACGGTGCGGAGGGATCGGACGGGGTGGAAACGGGAGCGGTGGGGGTGTTTTTCATGTCGGCGGCTATGATACTTGCCGCCCTCTTTCCCCCTTCCCCATGTCCCGCAAACCCACAAAAGGCTACTTCGTCCGCGGCCATTTCGTCGCCATCGGCAGCGAACTGGACCTCGAACTCAAACGCGAACTCAAGGGTTCGGTCGACATGAGCAAGACCGACCTCAAGAAACACAGCGACCACCTGCAGTCGCTGGGCGAGAGCCTGCTGACGCTGCGCAGCGACCTCATGACCCGGCTGCGCGAGCAGCACGAGGGCATCGACGACAAGCTGATCGACGCGCTGGTCGAGGCCAAGCGCATCACCAACTTCGAGGGCAAGCGCCGCCAGATGCAGTTCATCGGCAAGCTCATGCGCAAGCTGGACGAGGGCACGGTCGCCGCCATCGAAGCGGCGCTCGAAGAACAGCGTAAACCCTCGGCCCGCGAAACCCTGGCCCTGCACCAGGCCGAGCAGTGGCGCGACCGCCTGATCGCCGACGACGGCGCGCTCACCGACTGGATGCAGGCCGCGCCCGAGACCGACGTGCAGCCGCTGCGCGCCCTGATCCGCCAGGCCCGCAAGGACGCCCAGGGCGTGGCCGAGCGTCCCGGCGAGGCGCAACGTCACGGCAAGGCCTACCGCGAGATCTTCCAGCTGGTGCGCGCCGCGCTGAGCCGCGACGACACCGACGAACCCACCTCTGCAGAAGACGACCATGAGTGAATCCTTCGACCCGGTGCGTATCGGCATCGTCTCCATCAGCGACCGCGCCAGCACCGGCGTCTACGAAGACAAGGGGCTGCCGGCCCTGCGCGAGTGGCTGGGCAAGGCGCTGAAGAACCCGATCACCTTCGAAGAACGCCTGATCCCCGACGAGCAGGCGACCATCAGCCAGACCCTGATCGAACTGGTCGACGCCGGCTGCGCCCTGGTGCTGACCACCGGCGGCACCGGCCCCGCCAAACGCGACGTGACGCCCGAGGCCACCCTGGCCGTGGCGCACAAGGAAATGCCCGGTTTCGGCGAACAGATGCGCCAGATCAGCCTGGCCTTCGTGCCCACGGCGATCCTCTCGCGCCAGGTCGCCGTGATCCGCGACAGCAGCCTGATCATCAACCTGCCGGGCCAGCCCAAGGCCATCGCCGAGACGCTGGAAGGCGCGAAAAACGCCGACGGCAGCGTGCGTGTCAACGGCATCTTTGCCGCCGTGCCCTATTGCATCGACCTGATCGGCGGGCCTTACCTCGAAACCAACGATGACGTGATCAAGGGTTGGCGTCCGAAAACCGCCGTTCGCCCGGCGCGCTGACATCCATCGCGGGGCCCGTCACGCCCCGCAGACAACAACGCTTCGGGGGGAAGCATGCCGGTTTATCGCTGCAACAAATGCGGCCACGTGAGCGAATCGGGTGTCGCCGGGACGCAGGTGGCCTGCGCCGTCTGCCAGGCGCCGTGTTCGGTGTTCGACACGGTGTTCTATGTGCAGAAGCTGATCGAACGCTACGCCGCCGCCATGCGGGAGATCCGGGCCCTGCAGGCAGATGAGCGGCAGGCCGCCGACGGTGACCCGAATGCGGGCCAGCCCGCTCAGCAGGAAGAACCTGACGGGGACACCGACACGGAAAACTTTGCAACGGCCGCCCAGCACGCGCCCATCGAGCGCTGGCTCAAGGCCAAACAGATTGAAGCCCGCTTCGATCACAGCAATGTGGACACCAGCGGGTATTTCGATGAAGCCGCCCAGAAACTGGGGAAAAACCATGCGCTGTTTGGCGAGCTGATCCAGCGCGTCACCTGGTCCTACCGCAAGAGCCACACCGGGCTGAACATCGATCTGACCGGCGTCGCGCAGAAAGACGTGCTGGCACTCACGACGCTCTGCCGCCAGTTCTACAGCCACACCCTGTTTGCCCGATACCAGTATCAGAAGCAGGAAAAGGTCATCCGGCTTTCGCTCCAGCCCGCGCCCAAGGTCAGGCAGTTCTTTGAAGGCGCCTGGCTCGAGTGGTTCGCGCTGCTGGAGCTGGTGGACCACCTCAAAGCGAGAAAGCTGGGTTTTTCCTGCGCCCGTGGTGTGGAGGTCCTTTTCCCCAACGAGGACATGCACGAACTGGATGTCGTGGTGCTGCCCTCCGGTCAGAATCCCATCTGCATCGAGTGCAAGACAGGTGAGTTCCGGCGCGAGATCGACAAGTACCAGCGCCTTCGCAAGCGTCTGGGAGTGGAACGGAGCCGCTTCATCATCTGCGCCACCGACATCACGGAAGAACAGGCTGTCAGCCTCACGGCCATGTACGACCTCACCTTTGTGAACCCGGCCTCTCTTGCGCGCCATCTGAACAGCCTTGTCTGAAACCCTGCCATTCCATCCCATGAACATCACCAAAGACACCGTCGTCACCCTCACCTTCCGCGCCAGCGATGCCAGCGGCAAGCTGCTCGAAGATGGCAAGACGCCGCGCAGCTACCTGCATGGCGGCTATGGCAACACCCTGCCGGGCATCGAGGCGGCGCTGGAAGGCCAGGCGGCCGGTTACCAGACCACTGTGAAGCTCGCGCCGGCCGATGCCTTCGGCGAACGCGACGAGTCGCTGGTCACCACCATTCCGAAGAAGGACTTCCCGCCGGGCGTCAAGGTGGGCGGCCAGCTCGAAGGCCACGACGACCAGGGCCGGCACCAGGTGTTCACGGTCGTGAAGATCAAGGGCGACACCGTGCACCTGGACGGAAACCACCCGCTGGCCGGCCAGACGCTGACCTTCCAGCTCAAGGTGCTGGACGTCAAGGCTGCGAGCGCCGAAGAGATCGCCCACGGCCACGCCCACGGTGCGCACGGCCACCACCATTGAGTCGCCGATCCCCGCTGACCGCCTCCCTCGATTTCCCGGACACCGCGCCGGGAGCCCTGCCCGGCGCCCGGCTGCGGCTGCGTTTTGAACAACCGCTCGCGGTGATCGAGGCCTGGTCGCTGGACCAGGTGCGGCCAGCCATCGAGCAAGTGCAGGCTCATGCGGCGGCGGGTCGCTGGTGCGTCGGCGGGCTGGCCTACGAAGCAGCCCCGGCGTTCGACCCGGCACTGCCCGTGTGGCCCGCCGACCCCCGCTGGCCGCTGGTCTGGTTCGGCGTCTACGACGCCCCCTCGGAAGCACCCGCCGCGCAGCCGCCAGCCGCGGCTCCTGTCGACTGGCGCATGGACTGGGACCGCCCGCACTACCTGCAGCAGGCCGACACCGCTCGCCAGGCCATGGCGGCCGGCGAGTGTTACCAGATCAACCTCACCACGGTCCAGCAGGGCACTCTGGGAGGAGACCCCGCGGGCTGGATGGATGAGCTGCAGCACCACCAGGGCAGCGGCTACCTGTTGTGGCTGGGCGATGGTGTGCGCCAGGTGCTCAGTGCCTCGCCCGAGCTGTTCTTTGACTGGCAACCCGGCCCGCAGGGCGGGCGCCTGTGCTGCCGCCCGATGAAGGGCACGGCCGCGCGCGAGAGCGACCCGGTGCTCGACCGGGCCGCGCGCGAGGCGCTGCAGGCCAGCGACAAGGAGCGGGCCGAGAACGTGATGATCGTGGACCTGCTGCGCAACGACATGGGCCGCCTGGCCCAGACCGGCAGCGTGCGCGTGGACCGCCTGCTGGAGGTGGAGGCCTGGCCCACCGTGTGGCAAATGACCTCCACCCTCACCGCCTCCGCCCTGCCCGACACCACCCTCGGTGATGTGCTGACCGCACTCTTTCCCTGCGGCAGCGTCACAGGCGCGCCCAAGCGCCGCGCCATGCACCACATCGCCGCGCTGGAAGACGCGCCACGTGGCTTCTACTGCGGCGCCCTCGGCGTGGTGCGGCCGGGCGGCCACGCCACCTTCAACGTGCCAATCCGCACCGTCTGCCTGCACCGGCCGGGCTCCGGAGCCAGCGACGACGGCTGGCACGCCCGCTACGGCGTCGGCAGCGGACTGACCGTGTGCGCCGACCCGGCTGCCGAATGGAGAGAACTCATGACCAAGAGCCGCCACCTGCACCGCATCGGCGAGCCGTTCGATCTGCTGGAAACCCTGCGCCTGGAGCACGGCCGCTACTGGCTGCTGCCGCACCACCTCGACCGCCTGCGCGAGAGTGCGGCCCACTTCGGCCACGTGTTCGATCCTTCGGCGGTCGACGGTGCGCTGGAAGCCGTGCGCCAGGCGCATCCCCAGGGTCTGTGGCGCGTGCGCCTGCTGCTGGACGCCTCGGGCCGGGCCGAGGCCCAGGCCTATGCCATGACCGAGACCCCGTCGCCCGTGCGGGTGGCGCTGGCACCCTCGCCACTGAACACCGAAGAGGCGCTGCAGGAGTTCATCCAGCACAAGACCACGCGGCGCGCGCACTACGAGGCGCTGGCGCCCACCGACCCCGCCGTGTTCGACCACCTGCTGTTCAACCAGCGCGGCGAGCTCACCGAGTTCACCCGCGGCAATGTGGCCATTCAGCTGGACGGGCAGTGGTGGACGCCGGCGCTGGCCTGCGGCCTGCTGCCCGGCACCTACCGGCGCGAGCTGCTGGCCCAGGGCCGGCTGCAGGAGGCAGTGATTCCGGTGCAGCAGCTGGCACAGGCCCAGGGCCTGGCCTTCTTCAACGGCCTGCGCGGCTGGCTGGACGCGGCGCTGGACCCCGCGCCGCCGCCCCGCTGATCACTTGCCGACCAGCTGGTTGAGCTTCTCGGCCTCGAAACACTCGGTCTTGGCGGCGTCGGCCGGCACACAGTCCTTCTGAGCCAGCGACAGCTTCTCAATCGCCTGCCACAGCAGCGCGATCTGGTGCTCCTGCCCGGCGGCACTGTCGATCAGGCTGCGCATGGCCTGCGACAGCGGGTCGTCTTCCTGCGTGATGCCATAGGCCTGGAACTTGGGTTTGGCGTCTTCGGTCACGTCGGCGCTCTCCCCGGTCTTGCTCGGGATGATGCGCGCCGGGATGCCGACCGCGGTGGCACCCGCCGGCACCGGCTTGATCACCACCGCGTTGCTGCCGATCTTGGCGCCGTCGCCCACCTCGAAACCGCCCAGCACCTTGGCGCCCGCGCTGACCACCACGTTTTTGCCCAGCGTCGGGTGGCGCTTGGTGCCCTTGTAGAGCGAGGTGCCGCCCAGGGTCACGCCCTGGTAGATGGTGCAGCCATCGCCAATCTCGGCGGTCTCGCCCACCACCACGCCCATCGCGTGGTCGAAGAACACGCGCTCGCCCAGCTTCGCGCCGGGGTGGATCTCGATCCCGGTGAGGAAGCGCGCGACGTGCGAGATGAACCGCCCCGGCCACTTGAGGCCGTGCGTCCAGCACCAGTGCGCCGGGCGGTGCAGCCAGACGGCGTGCAGGCCCGGGTAACAGGTGATCACTTCCCAGGTGCTGCGCGCGGCGGGGTCGCGCTCGAGGATGCACTGGATGTCGGATCGGATTCTGGCAAACATGGGGCCGGGAGTATGTAAACGGGGAATCAGTCTAGCGCTTCGCGCGCTCGGCCGTCTGCAGCATCGCCTTGGCGACACCGCGCAGGATGTGGATTTCCTCCGGTGTCGGTTGCGCCCGGTTGAACAGCGCGTTCAGCCGCGGCATCAGCTTTTTGGGCGCGGCGGGGTCGAGGAAATCGACCGCCACCAGGGCCTGCTCCAGGTGGCCCAGCATGCCGGCCACCGCCGCCGCATCGGCGGCCGGGCGCTGGGGCGTGGTCGGCGGCAGCGCAAAACCGCCCAGCGCCTGGCGCCAGTCGTAGGCGATCAGCTGCACCGCGGCGGCGAGGTTGAGCGAGCCGAAGCCTTCGCTGGTGGGGATCGACAGGCAGGCGTGGCAGCGGTAGACGTCTTCGTTGCGCATGCCGAAGCGCTCCGACCCGAACAGGAAGGCCACGCCTTCGGGCTGCACCGCGTCCGGCGCGGCGGCCTCGGCCAGGAACTGCGCAAAGTGTTCGCGCGGCGCCCTGGTGGGCGGGCCGAAGTCGCGCGGTGTCATGGCCGTGGCGCAGAGGTGGCTCACGCCGTCCAGCGCCTCGTCCAGTGTCTCGACGATGCGCGCCTTGGCCAGCACATCGTTGGCGCCGCTGGCGCGCTGGATGGTCTCGTCCTTGCGCAGCACATTCGGCCAGCGCGGCGCCACCAGCACCAGATCGTCGAAGCCCATCACCTTCATGGCGCGGGCGGCGCCGCCCACATTGCCGGCATGGCTGGTCTGGATCAGGATGAAGCGGGTGCGCATGTCGGGTGAGCCGGTAAAATACCGGGTATTGTCGCCGCCCGCATCGCCGGACACCGCGCTCCCGTTCTTCCCCCTGCCCACGGCCGCTTTCTGCGGCGCCGTCAAGGAACACAATTCATGTCGTCCAACCTCCACCCCATGCTGAACGTGGCCATCAAGGCCGCCCGCGCCGCCGGCGCCATCATCAACCGCGCCGCCCTCGATGTCGAAACCGTGCGCGTGACCACCAAACAGACCAACGATTTCGTGACCGAAATCGACCACGTGGCGGAGGCCGCGATCATCGAGACCCTGCTGACGGCCTACCCCGACCACGGCATCTGGGCCGAAGAATCCGGACGACGCGAAGGCAAGGGCCGCGACAAGAACCACGTCTGGATCATCGATCCGCTGGACGGCACCACCAACTTCATCCACGGCTTCCCGGTCTACTGCGTGAGCATCGCGCTCATGGTGAACGGCCGCATCGAGCAGGCCGTGGTCTACGACCCGACCCGCAACGACCTGTTCTGCGCGACCAAGGGCCGCGGCGCCTACCTCAACGACCGGCGCATCCGCGTCGCCAAGCGCACCACGCTGCGCGACTGCCTGATCTCCACCGGCTTTCCGTTCCGCCCGGGCGACGCGTTCCAGACCTACCTGCAGATGCTGGCCGACGTGATGCCCCGCTGCGCCGGCGTGCGCCGCCCCGGCTCCGCCGCGCTGGACCTGGCCTATGTGGCGGCCGGTTTCTCCGACGGTTTCTTCGAGATGGGCCTCTCGCCCTGGGACGTGGCCGCGGGCGCGCTGCTGGTGACCGAGGCCGGTGGCCTGATCGGCAACTTCACCGGCGAAGCCGACTTCCTGGAACAGCGCGAGTGCATGGCCGCCAACCCGCGCATCTACGGCCAGCTGGTGGGCCTGACCGGCAAGTACAGCAAGTTCGCCAGCGCCGGCGACAAGGCCTCGGTGCGGCAGGCGGTCGCCAAGACGCCGGAGGTGGCCGAAGAAGACAAGCCCTCCGGCACCGATACGCCGCCTGCGGAACCCACTGCGCCGTTCTGAGCGTCGATCAGGACAAGGGCAGGGTCCACCAGAAGGTGGCCCCTTGGCCCGGCCGGGCCTCGGCCCAGATGCGGCCGCCATGGCGCTCCAGCGTGCGCGCCACGATGGCCAGCCCCACGCCGGTGCCGCCCGGTGCATTGGCACCGGCGTGCAGGCGCTGGAACAATCCGAACAGTTTCTGGGCGTGTGCCATGTCGAAGCCCATGCCGTTGTCCCGGAGATAGAACGCCCGGCGCGCCGCATCGAAGCCCAGTTCGATCAGCGGCGACTCCAGGTGGCGCGAGTATTTCAGCGCGTTGTCCATCAGGTTGGACAGCAGCTGGCGCAGCAGCTTGGCATCACCCATCACCCGCGGCAGGGGATGCAACTGGACCCTGGCGTGGGGCACGCCCGGTGCCAGCGCCTCGGCCACCGAACGGGCCAGCGCGTTCATGTCGACCGACACCGGCTCGATCTCGACCCGCACCACGCGCAGCAGCTCCAGCATGTCCGTGATCATCTGGCCCATGTTGCGCGAGGCGCTGACGATGCGCTCGAACATCAGCCGCCCTTCCGGGCTCAGGCGCTCGCCGTCGGTTTCGCCGACGAGCGATGCGAACCCGTTGACCGAGCGCAGTGGCGCCCGCAGGTCGTGGGCGATCGAGTACGAGATGACCTCCATGTCGCGCATCGAGCGCTCCAGCTCGGCGGTGCGCTCGGCCACGCGCCGCTCCAGGCTGGCGTTGAGCGCGCGCACCTCCTCCTGCGCCGTGACCCGTTCGTGGATGTCCAGCAGCGTGCCCGACATGTAGAGCGGCCGGCCCGCCTCGTCGCGACGGTGCACCCGGCCGCGGTCGTTGAACCAGAGCCATGCGCCCCTTTTGTGGCGCATGCGCAGGTCGCAGTCGTAGACCGGTGTTCCGCCCCGCAGGTGGGCCTGCAGCAGCGACTGCGCCCGGCCAAGGTCGTCGGGGTGCACCAGCGCCTGCCAGGTCTCGCGCGTGGGCGGTTGCAGCTCTTCCAGGCGGTAGCCCAGCAGACCTGCCCAACGGTCGCTGTAGTGCGTGAGGCCGGTGGTGATGTCGAGTTCCCAGATGCCGGGGCCGGTGGCCTCCAGCACCCACTCCAGGCGCTGGCGCTCATCCCTCAGCGCCTCTTCGGCCTCGATGTAGGACGTGACGTCCGAGTAGGTGCGCACCATGCCACCGTCGGGCAGTGGCCGGTTGTGTATTTCCAGCGCACGGCCGTCAGATGTGCGGCGCATGTAGCGGTCGGGCACAGGTCCGGCATCGGCCTCGACATAGCGGCGCGCCCCTGGCTCAACCAGACCATAGTCCACACCAAAATCTCCGCGCGCCGTCTGGAAAGCGACGACCTCGTCCTGCGTGGGCTGCCGGGACATCAGCTCGTCGGGCAGGTCGAGCATCTCCAGCAGGCGCCGGTTGTAGACGGTCACCCGCCCCTGGGCATCCATCTTGGACAGGCCCTGGCTCATGGTGTCGAGCGTGACCTGCAGGGCCGAGGTCTTGTCGGCCAGCAAGGCGCTGGTGGCCTGCAGCTGCTGACGGGAGCGCTGGCGCTCGTCGTGTCCGCGCCGGGCCAGCACCAGCTGCCGCACCGTGCCCAGCAGCGGCTGCAGGAACTCCACATCGTCCTCGCGGTAGCCGTCGGTGGCGTTGGCCAACCCCACCATGGCGATCAGCAGGCCACCGACTTCCAGCGGAATCCCCAGGAACGAGTGCATGGGCGGGTGGCCGTTCGGCAGTCCCCCCCGGCGCGCGTCGGTTTCCGGGTGGTTGGTGAGCACGGTCTCGCCGGTCAGCAGCGCGTGCCCGAACAGGGTCTTCAGATTGCGGAACTCCATGCCCGAGTCCATCTGCTCGGCGAACACACGCCTGGACGCCTCGTCCCAGGAGATGTCGGTGATCGCATGCGACTTGAGGTACGGCTGCCCTTGCGGGTTGTACAGCACCTCGCCCACGAAGCCGTAAGCGCTGTTCGTCACCGACAGGAAGGCCTTGAGCAGCCCTTCGAAGGCCTGCCGCTTGTCGTCGGCTTCGATGTAGGCGGCCTGCGCCTGCCGCACAGCGTCCAGCATCCGGTGCTGCCGGTCGAGCGCCTGCGCGGCCTGGCGGGCCTCGGTCACATCGTGGACATAGCCGTGCCACAGCACCGAACCATCCGGCTGCGCCTGCGGCAGGCCTTCCGCACTGCACCAGCGCGTGCCCTTGCCCGGATGGTTGACCCGGAACACCGTGCGCCAGGGTTCCAGCTTGTTCGTGGACGACCAGATGGAGTGCGCCAGGGCCTGCTGGTCGTCTGCATGCACCCGGCTGAACAGGATTCGTCCATCCTGGTACAGCTGCTCGGGCGTCAGGTCGAACAGATCGCGCACCATGTCGCTGACGAACTCGAAGCTGCCCCAGCCCTTGACGGGCATGCGCGACTGGAACACCACGCCGGGCACCCTGGCCGTGATGTGCTGCAGCAACTGCAGCTGCTTCACATGGGCGTCGATGGCCTCGCGCTGGGCCGTGATGTCCTGCACCACACCAAAGTCGGTCTGTGGGATGCCCTTGACGGCGGTCTGGCTGATGCGGGTGCGCATCCAGCGCACCGCGCCATCCGGCCGTGTCCAACGGAAATCCAGCTCGCGCCCGTCGCGCGCCGCACGTGCCTCCAGCCACGCCTGCATGTCCTCGGGATGGATGCCGCCGCGCCCCACGGTGCGCTCCAGCGTGTTTGCCGGCGCAAGACCAGTGATCTCGAACAGCCCCGGTGAGAAGTTCACCGTGTCGTCGTCGTGTGCGTTGGTCCAGTGGCCGACCATGGCCAGCTTCTCGATGGCGGCATGCAGCTCCACCTGGTGCTGCAGGTCCAGGTTGGCGGCCCTCAGCTCCTTCTGGGTCCGGTCGCGCTCCTTTTCAGACGCCACCTCATGGCTGATGTCCAGCAGGTACACCAGCAGCAGCTCGTCCCCGCCAAGCACCGAGGTGTGCAGACGCAGGTGGCGCGCGCGGCCGTCGATCATCACCGTGCAACGGGGTTTGTCCTGCTCCTTGAGCGAGTCGAGATAGGCCTGGCGCTGGGTGGCGTCGGGCCACAGCCCCAGTTCGATGGTGGAGCGTCCGATGGCCTGGTCACGGGCGATGCCCGAAAGGGTTTCCCACGCCTGATTGACCGCCACCAGACGGCCATCCGCGCGCCGGGACAGCGAGGCAGCGAACGGGGCGTCTTCGAACATCTGCTCGAACGGCAGGGGCATGACCGCAGCGGACAAACCGGTTCCGGACGGGTACGCGCTGGTGGACGGCGGCATGTTCAAAAAGACAGGGCTCTGCGGACAGACAATGGCCCATTGTGGGTCACAAGGTCGCACTGCGGGAAGACCCCGAACTGCTAAAGTAGGTCGCTTTTGTGCACTGTTTCCCGGACTTGCCTTGACCGCCCCGCTGGACCGCCACACCCCCATGATGCAGCAGTACCTGGCCCTCAAGGCCGGGCACCCCGACACGCTGCTGTTCTACCGCATGGGCGACTTCTACGAGATGTTCTACGCCGATGCGGAAAAGGCCGCGCGGCTGCTGGACATCACCCTCACCCAGCGCGGCCAGTCGGCCGGCGAGCCGGTCATCATGGCCGGCGTGCCCTTCCACTCGGTCGAGAGCTACCTGGCGCGGCTGATCAAGCTGGGCGAGTCGGTCGCCATCTGCGAACAGGTGGGCGACGTGGCCACCGCCAAGGGGCCGGTGGAGCGCAAGGTGGTGCGCGTGGTCACCCCCGGCACGCTGACCGACACCGAGCTGCTGTCCGACAAGACCGAGGCGCTGGTGATGGCGGTGCACCCCGGTGCCCGCACCGGCCTGGGCCTGGCCTGGCTGTCGGTGACCCAGGGCATCGTCTTCCTGGCGCAGTGCGCCAGCGACGAGCTGGCCGACTGGATCGCCCGCGTGGGCCCCGGCGAGGTGCTCTACAGCGCCGAGGTGACCCCCGCGTTCGAGAAATCGCTGCAGCAGATCAGCGCCCAGCCCCTGCCCAGCGGCGCGCGCTGCGTGGCCGTGGTGCGGCCGGCCTGGGCCTTTGACGCCGGGCTGGGTGAGCGCAAGCTGCTCGAACAACTCCAGGCCGCCAGCCTGGCCGCCTGGGACGCGCAGGAGCTCAAGGACGCGCACGCCGCCGCCGCCGCGCTGCTGGCCTATGCCGAACACACGCAGGGCCGCGCGCTCACCCACATCAGGAGCCTGCAGGTGGCGCGCAGCGGCGAGCTGATCGACCTGCCGGTCAACACGCGGCGCAACCTCGAACTCACCCACACCCTGCGCGGCGAGACCAGCCCGACGCTGTTCTCGCTGCTGGACACCTGCCACACCGGCATGGGCAGCCGCGCGCTGCGCAGCTGGCTGCTGGAGCCGCGCCGCGAGCGCACGCAGGCGCGCGAGCGGCTGGCCGCCATCGGCCTGTTGCGGGGTGGGCTGTGGCAGACCCTGCGCGCCGAACTCAAGGGGTCGAGCGACGTCGAGCGCATCACCGCCCGCACCGCGCTGCGCCAGGTGCGCCCGCGCGAGCTGGTGGGGCTGACCGCCACGCTGGCCCGCTCGCAGCAGCTCGCGCGGGCGCTGGCCGCCAGCCTGGGCCCCACACCGCCTGCCCTGCTGGCGCGCATCGCCGCCGACCTGACACCGCCCGCCGGCTGCGCCGAACGACTGGCCCAGGCCATCGCGCCCGAACCGGCCGCCCTGGTGCGCGACGGTGGCGTGATCGCCGACGGCTTCGACGCCGAGCTGGACGAGCTGCGTGCCATCCAGACCAACTGCGACGGCTTCCTGATCGACCTCGAAACCCGCGAACGCGCGCGCACCGGCATCGCCAACCTGCGCGTGCAGTTCAACAAGGTGCACGGCTTCTACATCGAGGTCACGCAGGGCCAGCTGGACAAGGTGCCCGACGACTACCGCCGGCGCCAGACGCTCAAGAACGCCGAGCGCTTCATCACGCCCGAGCTCAAGGCCTTTGAAGACAAGGCGCTCAGCGCGCAGGACCGTGCCCTGGCGCGCGAGAAGTATCTGTACGAGCTGCTGCTCGACGAGATGCAGGCCTGGATCGACCCGCTGACGAAGCTGGCCCGTGCCATGGCCGCGCTGGACGCGCTGTGTGCGCTGACCGAGCGCTCGCTGACGCTGAACTGGAACGAACCGACGTTCGCGCCCGAGCCCTGCATCGAGATCCGGGGGGGCCGCCACCCCGTCGTGGAAGCGCGCCTGAACGAAACCACCGGCGGCAGCTTCATCGCCAACGACACGGTGCTGGGCGGCAAGCAGCGCATGCAGGTCATCACCGGCCCCAACATGGGCGGCAAGAGCACCTACATGCGCCAGGTCGCGGTCATCGTGCTGCTGGCTTCGATGGGCAGCTACGTGCCGGCCGCCAGCTGCCGCCTGGGCCCGATCGATGCCATCCACACCCGCATCGGCGCGGCCGACGACCTGGCCAACGCGCAGTCCACCTTCATGGTCGAGATGACCGAGGCCGCGCAGATCCTGCACGCCGCGACGCCGGAAAGCCTGGTGCTGATGGACGAGATCGGCCGCGGCACCTCGACCTTCGATGGCCTGGCCCTGGCCGGCGGCATCGCCGCGCACCTGCACGACAAGGCGCGCTGCTTCACACTGTTCGCCACCCACTACTTCGAGCTGACCGAGTTTCCGGCCACCCACCACGGCGCGGTGAACGTGCACGTGAGCGCGGTCGAGGGTGGCGGCAAGAGCGGCATCGTCTTCCTGCACCAGATCGAGCCCGGCCCGGCCAGCCGCAGCTACGGCATCCAGGTCGCTCGCCTGGCCGGCGTGCCCGGCGCGGTGGTGCAGCACGCCAAGCACGCGCTGGCCGCGCTGGAGGCGCACAGCGAAAGCAGCCGTGTGCAGGTGGACCTGTTCGCCCCGCCACCGGCCCCACCCGAACCTGAAACGCCCCCGGTGCTGGCCGCCCTGGCCACCATCGACCCCGATGCGCTGAGCCCACGCGAGGCGCTGGACCAGCTCTACGCCCTCAAGAAACTCGCCACGAAACCATGACCTACTGCGTCGCCGTCAAACTCAAGGCCGGCCTGGTCTTCCTGTCCGACTCCCGCACCAACGCGGGCCTGGACCAGATCAGCACCTTCCGCAAGATGATCGTCTACGAGAAGCCGGGCGACCGCTTCATGTGCCTGCTCTCGGCCGGCAACCTGAGCATCTCGCAGTCGGTGCGCGAGATCCTGCAGGTCGAGCAGCTGGCCGACCACGAGGGCGGCGACCCGGTCACCATCTGGAACGCCAGGAGCATGTTCGACGCCGCGCGCGTGCTGGGATCGGCCGTGCGGCATGTGTTCGAACGCGATGGCGAGGCGCTCAAGCGCGCCGGCGTGGACTTCAACGTCTCGATGATCTTCGGCGGGCAGATCGGCAGCGAGGGCATGCGCCTGTTCCAGGTCTATTCGGCCGGCAACTTCATCGAGGCCACGCCCGAGACGCCGTTCTTCCAGATCGGCGAATCCAAGTACGGCAAACCCGTGCTGGACCGTGTGATCACACCCGACACACCGCTGGACGAGGCCGCCAAGTGCGCGCTGGTGTCGATGGACAGCACGCTCAAGTCCAACCTGTCGGTGGGCCTGCCGCTGGACCTGGTGGTCTACGAAGCCGACGCGCTCAAGACCGACCGGATCACCTGCATCGACGAGAACAACCCCTACTTCCGCATGGTGCGCAACACCTGGGGCCAGAAGCTGCGCGAGGTGTTCGACGCCATCGAGCATCCGGTCTGGGACGGGGCGCCGACGAATGTGCCGCTGATGGGCTGCAGCACGCGCAGCCAGCCCCTCAAGAAGATCACGAACCCGAAAGAGAAGCTGATCTGATGTCCCTGATCGTTTTCTCCCACGCCAACAGCTTCCCGGCCAGCACCTACGGCGTGCTGTTCAAGTCGTTGCGGGCGCGCGGCCACGCGGTGCGTGCGGTGGAGAAGTTCGGCCACGACCCGAAGTACCCGGTCACCAGCAACTGGCCACACCTGGTGCAGCAGCTCGCCGACTTCGCCGGCCCCGAGATCGAGAAGCACGGCAAGCCCGCCTGGCTGGTCGGGCACTCGCTCGGCGGCTTCCTGAGCATCATGTGCGCCGCGCGCCACCCCCGGCTCGGCGGCCACGGCGTGCAGGGCGTGCTGCTGATCGACTCGCCGGTGCTGGGCGGCTGGCGGGCGCGGGCGCTGGAGCTGGCCAAGCGCACGCAGCTGGTGGGATCGATCTCGCCCGGCAAGATCAGCCGCATCCGCCGCCACAGCTGGCCCGATGCCCAGTCGGCCTTCGACCACTTTGCCCGCAAGAAGGCCTTCGCCGCCTGGGACCCCCAGGTGCTGCGCGACTACATCGAACACGGCACGCTGGATGCGAACACGCCCCAGGGGCCACGCCGCGTGCTGGCCTTCGACCGCGACGTCGAAACCGCGATCTACAACACCCTGCCCCACAACCTCGACCGCCTGCTGCGACGCCACCCGCTGCAGTGCCCGGTGGGCTTCCTGGGTGGCCACGACTCGCAGGAGATGAAACAGGTCGGCATGGCCATGACGCACAAGCTGGTGGGCCCCCATCCCGGGCGCCTGCGCATGCTCCCGGGCAGCCACCTGTTCCCCATGGAACGCCCCCACGAGACCGCTGCGGCCATCGACGCCTGCCTGCAGGCGCTGAAAAATCCGGGCTTTTCCGGCGCTTGATCCCGGGTACTCGGGGTAGGATGCTTCAAGCACCATGAGCGCTGCGTCCAACCCACACACGGCCACTGCCGGCCGTGCCCTCCTCGACTGGACCGATCATCCGGCCTGGCTGCGCTATGGAGCGGCCATCGTGCTGACGCTGATCGCGGTCTGGGCGCGCGTCGCACTGGCGCCGGCCGACTCCGGCGGGCGCTTCATCACCCCTGCGCTCGCGGTGGCGTTTTCGGCCCTCTACGGCGGGCTCGGCCCCGGACTGGTCAGCCTCGCACTGGGCATGCTGCTGGTCAATTTCTTCATGGTGCCGCCCTACGGGTCCTTCGTGTTCCAGAACCTGGAGGAAGCCTTCTGGCTCAACACCTGGCACCTGATCACCCAGCTGGTGGTGGTCGGGGCGATTGCGCTGATGCAGTCGCGCAACCGGCAGCTGCAGGCAGCGGACCGGCAGATCCGGCTGGCGCAGCAGCACCTCCTGGACACCTTCGAGCATGCGGCATCGGGCATCACCCACGTCGACACCCGAGGCCGGCTGCTCCGCGCCAACCAGACCTTCTGCAACATGGTCGGCTACAGCAAGGACGAGCTGGCGCACCTGAGCTTCCAGGACATCACCGTCGCCGAGGACATCGGCCCCGACCTGCGTATGCTCGACGAGGCGCTGACCGGCGCACGGATCAGCTACATGCTGGAGAAGCGCTACCGGCACAAGGACGGACACATCGTGTGGGTCCAGCTGACGGTGGCGCTGGTGCGCAAGTCCAGCGGCGAGCCCGATTACCTCATTGCGGTGGTGCAGGACATCAGCGCCCAGAAGGCCGCGGAAGAGGCCCTGCGCACCAGCCAGAACCTCATGAGCCAGGCACAGAAGCTGGCGAACATCGGCGCCTGGCAGGCCGACCTCGCCACCGGCCGGATCGGCAACCTCACCAAGAGCGAGTCCTTCCTCTCCTTCCCGTCCAACGAATACGGCACCAAGGACATGCTGGACATGATCCACCCCGACGACCGCCTGCGGGTGATGGCGCTGTGGCCACGGGCCGTCAAGGGAGAGGCCGTCTACGAGATCGAGTACCGGGTCGTTCTTGACGGGCACGAGTACTGGCATTCGGTGAAGGCGGAGTTCGAACGCGACCCCCAGGGCCGCGCGATCCGGGCCCTGGGCGTGACGCAGGACATCACCGAACGCAAACGCATCGAACTGGAGTTCCAGCAGCTCAACGCGACGCTGGAGCAGCGCATCCGCGACCGCACACGCGCGCTGCGAGACGCCTACGACGAGCTGGAGAGCTACTCGTACGCGGTGGCGCACGACCTGCGGTCGCCGCTGCGCATCATCAATGGCTTCGCGCAGGCCCTGCGGGAGGACAACCCGGCCCTGGACACCGCCAGCCAGGAACACCTCGGCCGCATCATGGGCGCAAGCAAGAAGATGGGCGAGCTGATCGACGGGCTGCTCAAGCTCTCGCAGTACTCACGCGGCGAGGTGCAACGCGAGAACGTGAACCTGAGCGCCATCGCCACCCGCATCCTCGAGGAGCTGTCGGTGGCCGAACCCCAGCGCGCGGTCGAGTGGGAGATCGAGCCCGACCTGCTCGTGCAGGCCGATCCGGCGCTGATCGAGGCGCTGATGCAGAACCTGCTGAACAACGCCTGGAAGTACACCTCCGGTGTGGCACCGGCCCGCATCCGGGTGTTCTCGCGCAAGGCCGATGGCGGGCGCGAGTTCTGCGTCAGCGACAACGGCACGGGTTTCGACATGGCGCGCGCCAGCAAGCTGTTCCAGCCCTTCCAGCGCCTGCACGGACCGAGCGAGTTCGCCGGTCTGGGCATCGGCCTGGCCACGGCGCGCCGCATCGTGCAGCGCCATGGCGGGGAATTGCGGGCCGAAGCCCGTCCGGGCGCGGGAGCCACATTCGGATTCACGCTGGGCGATCTCGCCTGACCCCGCCTGGGACGTTCAGTGGGGCGGCGTGCTGGCGGACGCCGCATCGTCCGGGCCTGTTGCCCCGGACTGGCGCGGGTCCATCTGCAGCACCGCCTGGGACCCTCCGCCCATGAGCACGAACTGCGCCTTGTCCTCGGCAGGCACCGGGCCGGCGACCCCCAGGCGCTTGAGGGTGTAGATCGCCAGCCCGCCCAGCACCGCGGCGAAGCACAGCATCAGGCTGTCGGAACCGGCCACCTCCATCACCGTGCCGGCCAGGGTCGGTCCCAGTGCCGCACCGGCACCATGCAGCAACAGGAGGCCTCCGGTGAACTCCACCAGCCGGCTGGAGTCGATCACATCGTTCACGTGCGCCACACCCAGGCCATAGATCGCGAAGATCAGGCCGCCGAGCAGCGGCGCCAGCGCCAGCAGCCAGGGCGCCGCGATGCCCGCCACCAGCCAGCCCAGGCCGCACAGGCCTGCACCGAGCAGGCACACCCACAGCAGCACCAGGCGCCGGTCGTGGGTGTCCGAGAAATGCCCGACCGGCCACTGGAACACCGCTCCACCCAGGATGGTCGCGGCCATGAAACTGGCCACAGCGCCATCGCCCAGCCCGGCGCCCTGCGCGAACGACGCCGCCAGCCCGTAGAACGACCCGGTGACCAGCCCCGAACAGAGGGCCGCCGCCATGCCCATGGGCGACGCGTCGTAGAGGCTGCGCATGCTCAGCCGGGGCGCCTGCACCGGCTCGGGTTCGTCCACCGGCGTCATGGTGATCGGCAGCAGTGCGAACGAGAACATCACAGAGACCAACGCGAACGGCACGAAGCCCAGCCGGTCACCCACCAGGATGAGCCACTGCCCCAGCGCCAGCGCCACGAAGTTGATCGCCATGTAGACCGCGAACAACTTGCCGCGGTGTTCGCTGGGTGCCAGCGCGTTCAGCCAGCTCTCCACCACGATGTACAGACCCACCATGCACACGCCGGTGACCAGGCGCAACAGGCCCCAGAACCAGGGGTCGATCCACAGCGCGTGCAGGATCGGCATCGTCGATGCCAGCGAGGCCATGGCCGCGAAGGCACGGATGTGGCCCACCCGGCGGATCACCTTCGGGCAGAGGTAGGTGCCCAGCACGAAGCCGGCGAAATAGGCCGATGTCACCAGACCCAGCGCCAGGCGCGAGAAGTCGGCCGCCCCCGCACGCAAGCCCAGCACCGAGAACAGCAGGCCCACGCCCACCACCAGCAGCCCGACGCCACCGAGCAGCGTGGAAAGCCGCCAGAGCAGCGAACCCATGGTGGTCACCGGGCCGGGTTCTCCACCCTCAGGCCGACCAGTCGACCCAGCCGAAATGGGCGGTCAGCAGGATCAGCACACCGAAGGCGATCCGGTACCAGGCGAACGGCACGAAGCTGTGGCTGGCCACATAGCGCAGCAGCCAGCGGATGCAGACCCAGGCGCTGAGGAAGGCGAACAGCAGACCGACCGCGAACATGGGGATGTCGGCGGCCGACAGCAGTGCGCGCTCCTTGTAGAGGCTGTAGCCACCGGCGCCGATCAGGATCGGGATGCCCAGGAAGAAGCTGAAATCGGTCGCCACCTGGCGCGAGAGGCCAAACAGCATGCCGCCGATGATGGTGGAGCCCGAGCGGCTGGTGCCCGGGATCAGGCCGAAACACTGCGCCAGCCCGACCTTGAGCGCGTCCAGCGGCGTCAGCTCGTCCAGCGACTGCACGCGCGCCGCCGAGGGCGGGCGCCGTTCGGCCCAGAGGATCACGAAGGCGCCGGCGATGAAGGCCAGCGCCACCACGGTCGGCGTGAACAGATGCGCCTTGATGGCCTTGCCCAGCAGCAGGCCCAGCACCACGGCGGGCACGCAGCCGATCACCACGTTGAGCGCGAAGCGCTGCGCGTCCCGCTCGGACGGCAGGCCGACGATGGTGGCGCGGATGCGCTGCCAGAACACGATGATCACCGCGAAGATGGCGCCGGTCTGGATCGCGATCTCGAACACCTTGGCGCGTTCGTCGTGGAAGTCCAGCAGCGTGCCGGCCAGGATGAGGTGGCCGGTCGACGAAATCGGAAGGAACTCGGTCAGCCCTTCCACCACGCCCATGATGGCGGCCTTGATCAGCAGCATGAGGTCCATGGTGTGGCCCTCAGCGCTGCAGGGGTTCAAGGGTGAGCTGCAGCCCGCCGGGCACGACGCGCAGCGCGCCGGGCCGGTAGCCGCGGCCGGCCAGCGACTCCAGGTCTTCCTTCTTGAAGCGGTGCACAACCGCCTCGTTCAGCAGGTCCTCGGCCAGCAGGCCGCCGACCTTCTTCACCTGCGCCGCCTGGGCGGCGTTCATCCCGTCCACGTCCAGCCGCTCCACCCGCGCCTGCGTCAGCCGCAGCGTGGTGTCCGAGGGCTCGAAGCGCAGGCCGTAGCTCAGCTCCAGCTGGCCCTTGATGTCCGACTGCCCGGGCAGGGGCAGCGCGATCAGATAGTTCACCAGGGTGCCGACCCGGTTCTCCTCGGGCCGCAGGCGCAGCCGCGGCTGGTCCAGCGTGGTCTCCAGCAAGCCCAGGTAGCGCTGCTTGACCGGGAAGCGCGTGGCGATGCGTTCGAGCAGCTGGGCTTCGCTGATATTCACCTGGCGCGGGCCGGTGGGCAGGGCGTTGCAGCCGGCCAGGGCCAGCAGGGTCAGCGATGCGGCGGCCAGGCGGCGCCGGGGAAGCACGGGAAGCGTCATGAAGTCGGTGTCCTCGAAGGCCGCCACCCCGGGCGGGGAGCGGTCGGTCGATTGTAGGAAGCCTGCATTTCGCTCCCCGCTGGCCGCACTTCGCGAAGGTTTCCAGATGTTCCGTCTCGCGGCACTGGCCGGGCACGCGGGCGACCGGCACAGTGCGCCCATCGCCACCCGACGGAGAACCCCATGCTGATCCAGTTGCTGATGAACCACCCCGAAGCCGGCGCCGAGATCCTGCGGCGCACCCCGACCTGGGTCTGGGGCCTGCTGGCCGGCCTGCTGCTTCTGGGCGCGATCCAGCTGCGCACCCGCCACATCGGCCTGCGCCGCGCGGCCGCTCCGGCGATGGGCCTGACCGCGTTCTCGCTGATCAGCCTGGGCGGCGACCTGGCCGCCGGCCCCTGGCTGGCCCCTGGCCTGCTGGTGTGGCTGGCCGCGGGTGCCCTGGTGCTGGCCTGGCGAGGCCCGCGCGCCCTGCCGACCGGCACCGCCCGCGACCCCGCCACCGGCCTGTTCACCCTGCCCGGCAGCGCCCTGCCCCTGCTGACCATCTCCGCCATCTTCCTGCTCAAGTACGGCGTGGGCGTCGAGTTGTCCATGCAGCCCGGCCTGCGCCTGGACCCGCTCTTTGCCCTCTCGATGGCCGCCGGCTACGGCGCTCTCACCGGACTGTTCTCGGCCCGGCCCGTGGCGCTCTGGCTCATGGCCGGCCGCCGCGCATGACAGAATCGTTGCCGCTCCGCCCGCCACCGAATCAGCCATGAATTCCGCCGTCGCCCACCGCCTGTTCGGCTGGCTGCCTGCCGATGCACGCGAGCGGGCGCTGCGGCGTTTGCTGGTGATCTGGTGCTTCGCATTCGCCATCGGCCTCATCCTCTGGGGCATCGGGGCACGCAGCCACCCGCTGGACATCTCGCTGGTCTACAGCTACGCGATCAGCACCTCGATCTGGTTCTTCAGCGACCCGCTGCGCATCGCGCTGCATGGCTGGCTGCGTACACCGCCGCCGCACTACTGGGCGTCCAATCTGCGTGTGTTCACCTACATGCTGGTGGCGGCGACACTGGGCTACACCCTGGGCACCGCCATCGGCGACGCCTATGCCGGCCGCTCGACCTGGGAGATGGTCAGCCAGTCGCCCAAACGGCTGTTCGGCATCTGGTTCTCGGGCATGGTGATCTCGGGCTTCTTCGTGATGGGCTTCTACCAGCGCGCCAAGGCCGAGGATTTGCGCCGACAGGCCACCGAAGCGCGGCTGAAGCTGCTGGAGACGCAGCTCGAACCGCACATGCTGTTCAACACCCTGGCCAACCTGAGGGTGCTGATCCAGACCGACCCGCCGCGTGCGGTCCAGATGCTGGACCGGCTCAACGACTACCTGCGCGCCACGCTGCGCGGTTCGCGCGCCGACGCCGCCGCAGGCTCCCACACACTGGCCGACGAGTGTGCGCGGCTGGGCGACTACCTGGAGCTGATGGCGGTGCGCATGGGGCCGCGGCTGGCCTTCGGCTTCGACCTGCCGGCCGAGCTGCAGGCGCACCCGGTGCCGCCGCTGCTGCTGCAGCCGCTGGTGGAAAACGCGATCCGCCACGGGCTGGAGCCGCGCGTCGAGGGCGGCCGCATCGACGTGGTCGCGCGCTGCGAAGGCCAGACGCTGCGGATCGACATCACCGACACCGGCGTGGGCATGGCGCCCGACGCGCAGCGCACCGACACCGATGGCGGCTTCGGCCTGGCCCAGGTGCGCGAGCGCATGGCCAGCCTGCCCGGTGGCGCGGGGTCGGTGCAGGTCTCCAGCCAGCCCGGTCAGGGCACCACGGTGCGGCTCACGCTGCCCCTTCAGATCACCCCATGACATCCATCACCGCCCTGATCGCCGAAGACGAACCGCTGCTGGCCGCCGCGCTGCGGGCCGAGCTGGCGCGTGTCTGGCCCGAACTGCGCATAGCGGCGCAGGTGGGGGACGGTGCGAGCGCGGTGCGCCAGGCGCTGGCACTGCGGCCGGAGGTGCTGTTCCTGGACATCCGCATGCCCGGCCTGACCGGGCTGGAAGCGGCCGCCGAGCTGGCCGAGGAGTGGCCGGACGACCACCCGTTTCCCGCGCTGGTGTTCGTGACAGCCTACGACCAGTACGCGGTGCAGGCCTTCGAGGCGCAGGCGGTGGACTATGTGCTCAAGCCGGTGGTGCCGGAACGGCTGGCGCGCACGGTGCAGCGGCTGCAGGCGCGGCTGGGCGAGCAGGCGTCACCGGTGCCGGCGGCAGGCGGAGACGACGCGACCTTCGAGCGCCTGCGCGCCCTGCTCGCCGCGCCCGCTGCGCCCGCGCTGAAGGTGATCCAGGCCAGCGTCGGCAGCACGATCCGGCTGGTGCCGGTGGACGAAGTGCTGGTGTTCGAGGCCGCCGACAAGTACGTGCGGGTGCTGACGGGCGAGGCCGAGCTGCTGATCCGCACGCCGCTGAAGGACCTGTTGCCGCAGCTGGACGGCAGCGTGTTCTGGCAGGTGCACCGGGGCACGGTGGTGCGTGCCACCGCGGTCCGAACGGTGCACCGGGACGAGGCCGGCAAGCTGAGTCTGGAAGTGGCGGGGTTGATGGAGCGGGTGCCGGTGAGTCGGCTCTATGCGGGGCGGTTTCGGGCGATGTGAGCTGGGTGGCTGGCGTTCGGGCGGTTTCGCTCATCCACCTCGCGTCATGCGGGTGGTGAGGCCGGCGTTCTCCGGCTCACGCTCGCGGGCGACGCGCCTCGACCCGCCTGCATGCCTTCGTCAACCATGTCACTGGCGCGCCAACTCTGTGGCAACCGCGAATGGAGCCTACGCCCGCCGACCTCACCACCCCCATGCAGTGCGACCCGGACACTCGAAGAGAGACATGGCGTTTGATTCTTGGCGCGCCAACCCGTCTGCGGGGCTGGGGCGTGGGGAGCCCGGGCGCAGGCTCCATTCGCGGTTGCCCCCACAGCCGCGCACAGGTCCGGTGTTGACGAAGTGGCACCGGCAAACAGGCACCGACGCCCGCGAGGTGAGCCGGAGAACGGGCACCCCACGTCCCAGCCCACCCAACACAGCAGGCAAAAAAGAAGTCAAAAACTCCCCGTGAACTGGTACCGGGAAGCCGGATGCCACATAGCAGCGACAGAAGCCACCTTGCCCATCGACCGCGTCTGCCGCCGCAGCACCAGACAAGGCTCCCCCGCCTGCATCGCCAGCATCTCGGCCACAGCCTGCGGTGGATGCAGCGCCTCGATCTCGAACGACACGCCCTGCAGCGGCGCCACCCGCATCAGGTAGGCGTTCGGCGTCTGCGAGGTGAAATCCTGCGTCAGGTAGTCCGGCGCCACCTCCGGGTTCACGTGCCGGTCCTCCACCTGGATCGGCTGATCGTTCTCGAAGTGCACCACCACCGAATGGAACAGCGTGTGGCCCGGTGACACGCCGAACGCACGCCCCAGCGCCTCACCCGCCTTCACCCGCTCCAGCTTGTGCAGCTCACTGCGGTGCCGGTGGCCGCGGGCGGCGATCTCCTCGGCGATGTTGCGGATCTCCACCAGCGTCGCCTGGTACTTCTGCTGCGCCACATAGGTGCCCGAGCCCTGCACCCGCTCGACGATCTGCTCCTCGCTCAGCTCGCGGATCGCGCGGTTCACCGTCATGCGCGAGACGCCGAACTCGCGCGCCAGCGCTTCCTCGCCCGGGATCGCGTCGCCCTCTTTCCAGGTGCCGTCGTGGATGCGCGCGAGCACGTGGCGCTTGATGGTTTGGTAGGCGGGCAGCTTGTCGGACATAGGGTTTTCCCGGGTACGCCACGCGATCAATGGCATTGACAGACCGGATTCTGGCCCATAAAGTTGTATATACATTTCAACAAGACAGCTTTAAAAGCTGTCTGTCAGACCAGGAGACACCGCATGAACACCAGCGCCGCCGCTGCCAGCGCCCCCAACCCCACCGCCGCCCTGCGCATGCTGGCCTACAGCAGCCTCGGGCTGGTGATGTTTTTCCTGCCGGTGGAGATCGCCGGCAAGACCACCATCCTGTTCGATCACGCCGCCACCTGGCTGGCCACGCAGCAGCGCCCGCTGGCGATTGCCTTCGTGCTGGCGCTCATGGCCTGGGGCGCGGCCTCGCCCTTCATCAAAGGCAGCTGGCGTGCCAGCACCACCGCCACCGTGTTCAGCGCGCTCAAGGTGCTGGGCCTGGTGCTGGCGCTGATGTACCTCACCGGCACCGGTCCGGCCGTACTGTTCCAGAAGGACATGCTGCCCTTCCTGTTCGACAAGCTGGCGCTCACGGTCGGCCTGATCGTGCCGCTGGGCGCGGTGGCGCTGGCCTTCCTGGTCGGCTTCGGTCTGCTGGAGCTGGTGGGCGTGCTGATGCAGCCCGTCATGCGCCCCATCTGGCGCACGCCCGGCCACTCGGCCATCGACGCCGTGGCGTCTTTCGTGGGCAGCTACTCGGTGGGCCTGCTGATCACCAACCGCGTCTACCTGGAAGGCAAGTACACGGCGCGCGAGGCCGCCATCATCGCCACCGGTTTCTCCACCGTCTCGGCGGCCTTCATGATCATCGTGGCCAAGACGCTCAACCTGATGGACGCGTGGAACTTCTACTTCTGGTCCACCTTCGTCATTGCGTTCGCGGTGACCGCCATCACCGCCTGGATTCCGCCGATCTCGCGCATGGACAACAGCGGCGGCGTCAGCGACACGCTGCCGGTCGGCCGCAGCCGCTGGCAGGCCGCCTGGGACGCCGGCATGCACCAGGCCCGCAGCGCACCCTCGCTCTGGCGCGTGCTCACCGAGAACCTGCGCGACGGCATCGCCATGGCCAGCGCCGTGGTGCCCACCATCCTCGCCGTCGGCCTGATCGGCCTGCTGCTGGCGCGCTACACGCCGGTGTTCGACCTGCTGGGCCTGCTGCTGGTGCCCTTCGTGTGGATCGCCGGCCTGGCCGAGCCCATGCTGACCGCCAAGGCCCTGGCATCGGGTCTGGCCGAGATGTTCCTGCCGGCCATCCAGCTCAAGGGCGCCGATCCGGTGGTGCGTTACGTCGCCGCCGTGGTCTCGGTCAGCTCGGTGCTGTTCTTCTCGGGTTCCATCCCCTGCGTGCTCGCCACGCGCATCCCGCTGTCGCTGCGCCAGATGGTCGCCGTCTGGTTCGTGCGCACCGTGCTCAGCCTGCTGATGGCCGCCGCCATCGGCCACCTCGCCCTCGCCCAAGGCTGGATCGCCTGATCCCGCCCCTCCCCACAGCTTGTCCTTCAGGAGTCACCCCATGTCCACCAACACCGATCCCCGCCTCGACCCCACCCGCGTCATCCGCGCCCCGCGCGGCAGCCAGCTGCATTGCAAGAACTGGATCGCCGAGGCCGCGTTCCGCATGATCCAGAACAACCTCGACCCCGAGGTGGCCGAGAACCCGCAGCACCTGGTCGTCTACGGCGGCATCGGCCGCGCCGCGCGCGACTGGGCCTGCTTCGACCAGATCCTGGCCTCGCTCAAAGACCTCAACGACGACGAGACCCTGCTGGTGCAGTCGGGCAAGCCGGTGGGCGTGTTCAAGACCCACGCCAACGCGCCGCGCGTGCTGCTGGCCAACAGCAACCTGGTGCCCAAGTGGGCGAACTGGGAACACTTCAACGAACTGGACCGCAAGGGCCTGTTCATGTACGGCCAGATGACCGCCGGCAGCTGGATCTACATCGGCAGCCAGGGCATCGTGCAGGGCACCTTCGAGACCTTCGTCGAAGCGGGCCGCCAGCACTACAACAACGACCTTTCCGGCAAGTGGATCCTCACCGCCGGCCTGGGTGGCATGGGTGGCGCACAGCCGCTGGCCGCCACGCTGGCCGGTGCCTGCTCGCTCAACATCGAGTGCCAGCAGAGCAGCATCGACTTCCGCCTGCGCACGCGCTACGTGGACAAGCAGGCGCGCGACATCGACCACGCGCTGGAACTCATCCAGGAGCACACCGGCAAGAAAGAAGCCGTCTCCATCGCCCTGCTGGGCAACGCCGCCGAGGTGCTGCCCGAGCTGGTCAAGCGCGCGAAGGCCGGCGGCATCAAACCCGACCTGGTGACCGACCAGACCTCGGCGCACGACCTCATCAACGGCTACCTGCCTATCGGCTGGACGGTGACGCAGTGGAAGGCTGCCCAGAAGGACCCGGCGCAGCACCAGCGCCTGACCGCCGAAGCCGCCCGGGGCTGTGCGGTGCACGTGCAGGCCATGCTGGATTTCCAGGCCATGGGCATTCCCACGGTGGACTACGGCAACAACATCCGCCAGGTGGCGTTCGACCAGGGCGTGAAGAACGCCTTCGACTTCCCCGGCTTCGTGCCCGCCTACATCCGCCCGCTGTTCTGCGAGGGCAAGGGGCCGTTCCGCTGGGTCGCGCTCTCCGGCGACCCGGAGGACATCTACAAGACCGACGCCAAGATCAAGGAGCTGTTCCCGGCCAACAAGCACACCCACCGCTGGCTGGACATGGCGCGCGAACGCATCAGCTTCCAGGGCCTGCCGGCGCGCATCTGCTGGCTGGGCCTGGGCGAGCGCCACTTGGCGGGCCTGGCCTTCAACGAAATGGTGAAGAACGGCGAACTGAAGGCGCCCATCGTGATCGGCCGCGACCACCTGGACACCGGCTCGGTCGCCAGCCCCAACCGCGAAACCGAAGCCATGAAGGACGGCACCGACGCCGTGAGCGACTGGCCATTGCTCAACGCCCTGCTCAACACCGCCGGCGGCGCCAGCTGGGTGTCGCTGCACCACGGCGGTGGCGTCGGCATGGGCTACTCGCAGCACTCGGGCATGGTGATCGTCGCCGACGGCACCGACGCCGCGGCCGAGCGCCTGGCGCGCGTGCTGGTGAACGACTGCGGCTCGGGCGTGATGCGCCATGCGGATGCGGGTTACGAGCTGGCGATTGCCACGGCCAAGAAGCAAGGCCTCAAACTGCCGATGATTGGCTGATCCAAAGAGACACTGCACCCATGAGCACCACCCTCACCCTGAACCCCGGCCAGATGAGCCTGGCCGACCTGCGCGCCGTCTGGCAGCAGCCGGTCACCGTCGCGCTGAACGGCGAGGCCCGCGCCGCCATCGACGCCTCGGCCGCGGCCATCCACGCCATCGTGGCCAAGGGCGACGCGGCCTACGGCATCAACACGGGCTTTGGCAAGCTGGCCAAGACCCGCATCCCCGACGAGCAGCTCGAACAGCTGCAGCGCAACCTGATCCTGTCGCACTCGGTCGGCACCGGCGAACCCATGAGCGACGCCACCGTGCGCCTGGTGATGCTGATGAAGGCGGTGAGCCTGGCGCGCGGCTACTCGGGCGTGCGCCCGGTGGTCATCGACACCCTGCTCGCGCTGCTGAACGCGGGCGTGATGCCGGTGATCCCGGTCAAGGGCTCGGTGGGCGCCTCGGGCGACCTGGCGCCGCTGTCGCACATGACGCTGGCGCTGATGGGCGAAGGCCCGGTGCGGGTGAACGGCGAGATGCGCCCCGCCGCCGAGGCGCTGAAGGCCGCCGGCATCGCACCGCTCACGCTGGCCGCCAAGGAAGGCCTGGCCCTCATCAACGGCACCCAGGTCTCGACCGCACTGGCGCTGCACGGCCTGTTCATGGCCGAGCGCCTGCTCGAAGCCGGCACCACCATCGGCGCGCTCTGCGTCGACGCCGCCAAGGGCAGCGACGCGCCGTTCGACCCGCGCATCCACGCCGCGCGCGGACAGCCGGGTCAGATCGCGCAGGCCGCCGTCACGCGCACGCTGCTGCAGGGCAGCCAGATCCGCCTCTCGCACATGGACAACGACGAGCGCGTGCAGGACCCCTACAGCCTGCGCTGCCAGCCCCAGGTCATGGGCGCCTGCCGCGACCTCATCGCCAATGCCGCGCGCACGCTGCTCACCGAGGCCAACGCCGTCACCGACAACCCGCTGGTGTTCACCGACACCAACGAGGTGCTCTCGGGCGGCAACTTCCACGCCGAGCCGGTCGCCTTCGCGGCCGACACACTGGCGCTCGCGATCAGCGAGATCGGCGCCATCTCCGAGCGCCGCATCGCGCTGCTGATCGACAGCACGCTCTCGGGCCTGCCGCCCTTCCTGGTGAACAACCCGGGCCTCAACAGCGGTTTCATGATCGCCCACGTCACCGCCGCCGCGCTGGCCTCGGAAAACAAATCGCATGCCCACCCGGCCAGCGTGGACAGCCTGCCCACCAGCGCCAACCAGGAAGACCACGTGAGCATGGCCACCTACGCGGGTCGCCGTCTGGCCGAGATGGCCGACAACACCGCCACCATCCTCGGCATCGAATGGCTGGCCGCCGCGCAGGGCGTGGACTTCCACCGCCCGCTGGCCACCTCGCCGCGCCTGCAGGCCACGCACGCCACCCTGCGCGCCCGCGTGCCGTTCTACGACCAGGACCGCCTGTTCGCGCCGGACATCGAGGCCGCGCGCAGCCTGGTGCTGCAGGGCCACGCCACCGACGGCAACGCCGACGCGCTGGCCGGCCTCTGGTCCCACTGAACGCCATGCGGCAGCTCTGCGCGCTCGACATCGCCCCGGTGCCCTGGCGCAACGGCGGTGGCCTCACGCGAGAGCTCCTGGCCTGGCCCTCGCCGCAGGACTGGCGCTGCCGCCTCAGCGTGGCGGACATCGCCAGCGACGGCCCGTTTTCGGCCTTTCCCGGCGTGGTCCGCCACTTCGTGGTGCTCGAAGGCGATGGCGTGGCCCTGGGCTTCGCCGGCCGCGAGGTCGAGCAGCGCCCCGGTGACGCACCGCGGGTGTTCGACGGCGCTTCGGCGCCCGGCTGCCGCCTGCTGGGCGGCCCGGTGCGCGACTTCAACCTCATGATCCGCGGCGGCTCGGGTGGCATGGCCGCCGCGTTGCCTGGCGCCGCCTGGCAAGCCCCCGTCGGTGCCCAGGCCGGCCTGTTCGCGCGGGTGCCCGGCCGCTGGCGCAACGGAACGGAAGCACTCACCCTGCCCGCCCTCGGCTTGCTCTGGTTCGACGCAGCACCGCCGGGCGACTGGCGCTTCGAACCCGACGCCCCCGCAACACCTGAGGCGCCCGTTGGCTGGTGGCTGCACCACATTCCCGAAGGCATGACCCCATGACCACCACCCTCTGGCACAACGCCCGCCTCGCCACGCTGGACCCCAACCACGGCGCCGACGGCTGGGGCCTGGTCGACGACGGCGCCTTGCTCACCGTCGGCGACCGGATCACCTGGGTCGGCCCGAACCGGGGCCTGCCCGCCCACGCCCGGCCAGCACACGAGGTGGACCTCGGCGGCGCGCTGGTCACGCCCGGCCTGGTCGACTGCCACACCCACCTGGTCTACGGCGGCCACCGCGCGGCCGAGGCCGAGATGCGGCTCAACGGTGCCAGCTACGAGGCCATCGCCCGCGCGGGCGGCGGCATCCGCTCCACCGTGGCGGCCACGCGCGCCGCCAGCGAAGACCAGCTGTTCACCAGCGCCGCCCGGCGCCTGCGGGTGCTGATGGCCGAAGGCGTGACCACGCTGGAGATCAAGTCGGGCTACGGCCTGTCGCTGGAGGCCGAGGCGCGCTGCCTGCGCGTGGCACGCCAACTTGGCAGCGACCGCCGCGTCGACGTGCGCACCACCTTCCTCGGCGCCCACGCCCTGCCACCGGAGTACGAGGGCCGGCCCGACGACTACATCACGGCCGTCTGCGAGTGGCTGCCGGCGCTGCACGCCCAGGGCCTGGTCGACGCGGTCGACGCCTTCTGCGAGAACATCGGCTTCACACCCGCCCAGACGCGGCGCGTGTTCGAGGCCGCGCGGGCGCTGGGCCTGCCGGTCAAGCTGCACGCCGAACAGCTGTCCGACCAGGGCGGCGCCGCACTCGCGGCCTCGTACGGCGCTCTGTCGTGCGACCACCTGGAACACCTGAGCAGCGAAGGCATCGCCGCCATGAGGGCCGCCGGCACCGTCGCCGTGCTGCTGCCGGGCGCCTTTTACATGCTGCGCGAAATCAAACTCCCTCCGATTGCCGCGCTGCGCGAGGCCGGCGTGCCCATGGCCGTCTCCACCGACCACAACCCCGGCACCTCGCCCGGCCTGTCGCTGCTGCTGGCGGCCCACATGGCCTGCAGCTTCTTCCGCCTCACGCCGCTGGAGGCCGTGCGCGGCATCACCGTGCAGGCCGCGCGGGCACTCGGCCTGCACGACCGCGGCCTGCTCGCCGCCGGCCAGCGCGCCGACTTCGTGGCCTGGGACCTCGACCACCCGAACGAGCTGGCCTACTGGTTCGGCCACAACCCCTGCCGCCGCGTCGTGGCGGCGGGCATGGAGCGCACATGAACAGCACTGAACACAACCCCTTCGTCTGGCAAGGCCGGACCGACAGCGAAGAAACCGGCGACAGCCGCCGCTGGCACCACGTGGTGCGCCCCTTCGATGCCGCCTCGCAGGACGGCGTGGCGCTGATCGGTTTTGCGGTCGACGAGGGCGTGCGCCGCAACGGCGGCCGGCCCGGGGCCGCCGAAGGCCCGCGGGCGCTGCGCGGCGCGCTGGCCAATCTGCCGCTGCTGGGCGAACCGGCGCTGTGGGACGCGGGCGATGTGGACGGCAGCCGCCTCGGCCTGGAGGACGCGCAGCAGGCTCTGGCCGGCCGCATCGCCGACGTGGTGGCCCGGGGCTGCCGGCCGCTGGTGCTGGGTGGCGGCCATGAAATCGCCTGGGGCACGTTCCAGGGCATCGCGCGCGCGCACCCCGACCGACAGCGTGTGCTGATCGTCAACCTCGACGCCCACTTCGACCTGCGCATGGCCGCCCAGGGCAACTCGGGCACGCCGTTCCGCCAGATCGCCGACTGGTGCCAGGCGCAGGGCCGGCCGTTCGACTACCACGTGCTGGGCATCAGCCGCTTTGCCAACACGCAGGCGCTGTTCGACCGCGCAGCGGCGCTGGGCGTGCGCCACCGGCTGGACGAAGAACTGCAGTCCGCCGGGCAGCTGGCGCAGGCGCAGGCCGCACTGGCCGACGACCTGGCGCGCTGCGACGGGGTCTATCTGACGCTCTGTCTGGATGTGCTGCCGGCACCGTGGGCGCCCGGCGTCTCGGCCCCGGCCCCGCTGGGCCTGCCGCTGGCCCATGTGGAAGCGCTGGTGGACCAGGTGATGGCCAGTGGCCGCGTGCTGGCGGCCGACTTGGCGGAACTCAACCCCCCGCTCGACGAAGGGGGGCGCACCGCGCGCGTGGCCGCCCGGCTGGCGGCGCGCATCGCGCGCGGCTTCGCGGCCCGCTGAGGGCCGCGGCGGCCACCGTCAGTCGCGGTCCTTGTGGTGACCGCGGCCGTGACCGCGACCGCGATCGTGCCAGTGCCCGTGACCATGACCGCGGTCGTCCCAGCGGCCCGGGCGGTCGCGCCAGTGGCCACCGATCACCACCGGGCGCGGGGGTGCGTAGACCACCGGCGGGCCATACACCACGGCCGGCGGACGGTGGTAATACACCGGGGCGGGCTGCACCACCACCGGCGGCGCGTAGTAATAGGCGGGCGGCTGGTGCACCACCACCGGCGCGTTCGAGGCGCCGATGCTGACGCCAGGGCTGTTCACGCCCACCGACCAGTACACATCGCGGGCATGCGCCTGGCTGGCGGCGGTGGACAGCGCCCAGGCGCCGGCCACCAGGCTCACGGCGGCCAGGCCACGGGCCCAGGCCGAGGTGCGTCGCAGGCTGGGTGAAAGGGTGTTCATCGTGAGGTTCTCCATGTGTCGGGGCCTGGATTCGGACCCGGTGCCCGAATTACAGGCCGAATCCCGGTAACCTGCACCTCACGCTCGGTCAATCTCGTAGCCATTCGTAACAGCAGCCCCTTGGTTTACCCGCATGTCTGCACAACCCAAAGACATTCTCGATTTCTGGTTCGGCGACGGCCTGTCGACCGGCTGGCCCAGCGACGACCGCAGCGCGCTCTGGTTCGGTGGCGGCCCCGCGCTGGACCGGCAGATCAGCGAACGCTTCGGCAGCCGCGTGGAGCAGGCGCTGGACGGCCAGCTCGTGGAGTGGGAGAACGACCTGCTGGAGCGGCTGGCGCTGGTCATCCTGCTGGACCAGTTCACCCGCAATGTGCACCGGGGCCAGGCGCGCGCCTTTGCCGGCGACGGCCGGGCGCAGCGGCTGGTGCTGCAGAGCCTGGCGCTCGACCAGGACGCCGATCTGCCGGCCATCGGCCGGGTCTTTCTCTACATGCCGCTGATGCACGCCGAAAGCCCGGCGCTGCAGGACGAGTGTGTGCTGAAGTTCGAGGCCCTGGTGCGCCAGAGCCCGCCCGCGCTGCAGCAGAAGCTGCTGGGCAACCTCAAGGCCGCGCGCGCGCACGCCGACATCGTCCTGCGCTTCGGCCGCTTCCCGCACCGCAACGCCGTGCTCGGCCGCGACAGCACGCCCGAAGAAAGCGCGTTCCTCACCCACGGGCCGCGCTTCGGACAGTGAGGGCGCGCGCTCAGTTCCCCAGCACGAACATCAGCGCGGCCCCCGCCACCGCGCCGACCAGCAGCATCACCACCTGCTTGATGCCTCCGCCCTGGTGCGCGGGCGGCAACTCGTCGGGCAGATCATCCGCCACGGTGTCTTCCACCTGGGTCGGAAGGTAGGACGGGTCCACCGCCGCGCCGCCGCGCCGCAGCGGGCTGCCCGGCGCCGCCCAGGCGGCCCACAGGCCGTGCGCCTCGGAAGGCACCACCGCGCCGCTCTCCACCGCCGCCTCCACGTCGCTCCAGCGGATCAGCACCTGGACCGAAGGCAGGAACACGTCGTCCACCTGCGTGGATTGCCACTCGGACTGTTCGTCCATCACGAACGTGTCCGGGTTGTCCTGGTCCTTGTTCATCGTCGGTTCCCTCGGTCGGCGTGGCGCGTCGGTCTGTATTGAAAGTGGCGCCAACGATATCGGAAACCCTTTGCCGCTGACACCCCCCAAACGCTCCCCCTGTCGGCTTGCAGGCCGGACCGCCCCGGAATCCGCGCGGAGCGCCGCCCTAGAATGGCCGGATGAGCTCCAACACCCCTTCTTCCCCCTCTAAAAACAACGTTCCCGCCGCCGCCGACGGCGAGGAGCACAAGGTCTCCAACTTCCTGCGCCAGGTCATCGAAAAGGACCTCGCCCAGGGCACCTACGCCACCCGCAAATGGGGCGGTGGCCCCGGCGACGGCGACTTTCATGAAGCCGGCCAGCCCGACCCGGCCAAGATCCGCACCCGCTTCCCGCCCGAACCCAACGGCTACCTGCACGTGGGCCACGCCAAGAGCATCTGCCTGAACTTCGGCCTGGCGCGCGACTACGGCGGCGTCTGCCACATGCGCTTTGACGACACCAACCCCGAGAAGGAAGAAAAGGAGTACGTGGACTCCATCCTCGACGCGGTGCAGTGGCTGGGCTTCAACTGGCAGAGCAGCTTCAACGGCAAGACTGAGGATCACCTGTACTACGCGTCGAACTACTTCGACTTCATGTACCGCGCGGCCGAATACCTCATCACCGCCGGCCACGCCTATGTGGACGAACAGACCGCCGAAGAAATGCGCGTCAACCGCGGCGACTTCGGCAAGCCCGGCGTGGACAGCCCCTTCCGCGCCCGCACGCCGGAGGAAAACCTGGCCCGCTTCCGCGAGATGCGCGACGGCAAACTGGCCGACGGCGCCGCCGTGCTGCGCGCCAAGATCAGCATGCAGTCGCCCAACATCAACATGCGCGACCCGGCCATCTACCGCATCCGCCGCGCCACGCACCACAACACGGGCGACGCCTGGTGCATCTACCCCATGTACACCTTCGCGCACCCCATCGAGGACGCGCTGGAGCAGATCACCCACTCCATCTGCACGCTGGAGTTTGAAGACCAGCGCCCCTTCTACGACTGGCTGATGGAGCGCCTCATCGAAGGCGGCCTGCTCAAGGCCCCGCCGCCGCGGCAGTACGAATTTGCGCGCCTGAACCTCACCTACGTCATCACCAGCAAGCGCAAGCTGGCGCAGCTGGTGAACGAGAAAAAAGTCAGCGGCTGGGACGACCCGCGCATGCCCACCATCGTCGGCCTGCGCCGCCGCGGCTACACGCCCGAAGCGATCCAGCTGTTTGCCGAACGCATCGGCGTGACCAAGAGCGACTCGTGGATCGACTACAGCACGCTCGACGGCTGCCTGCGCGAAGACCTGGAAAACAAGGCCCACCGCGGCATGGCCGTGCTCGACCCCGTCAAGCTGGTGCTCACCAACTGGGCCGAGGTGTTCGGCTCTGACGGCTACACCGAAGACTGCACCTTGCCTGCCCTGCCCCACAGCGCAATCGGCGAAGGCAAAGATGGGAATGATGGCGCTGGACGCGCCGTGCCCCCGCCCGACCGCGTGTTCAAGATCGGCAAGGACGTGTGGATCGAACGCGAAGACTTTGAAGAAGTGCCGCCCAAGGGCTACAAGCGCTTGACCCCGCCCAAGGTGAACCCTGACGGGTCCACGTCCCCCGGCGCTGTGGTGCGCCTCAAGGGCGGCTACGTCATCGAATGCACCGGCTGCGCGAAGGATGCGGACGGCAAAGTGACCGAAGTGCACGCCAAAGTGATTGCCGGCACCAAGAGCGGCACCCCCGGCGCCGACAGCGTCAAGGCCAAGGCCGCCATCACCTGGGTGGGCGCCGCCGACGGCGTGAGCGCCGAAGTGCGCCTGTACGACCGCCTGTTCACCAACCCGCAACCCGATGCGGGCGGCAAGGACTTCCTGGACGCGCTGAACCCCGACAGCCTGAAGGTGGTGACGGCGTATGTGGAGCCGTCACTGGCTGCAGCCAAGCCGGACCAGAAATTCCAGTTTGAGCGCCACGGCTACTTCGTGGCCGACCGTGCGGACCATGGGGTTGGCGGGAAGGTAGTTTTCAACCGGGTGACGGGGTTGAAGGACTCTTGGGGGAAGTAACCGTACGTTGCGACACTATGATACAAGGTTGAGCAGAGTAATCTCGAGTTGATATTTCAACAGTGCACCAAGGATCACAATGACACATTTCATACCAGACAGCTCGAATCACGGCGAACAGGGCTATTTGAACATGCTCCATCGGATACTTACAGATGGAAAGTATAGGAAACCAGAAGGAGAGGAGGGACGAAAGGAGTTATTCGCCCAACCATTACGCTTTGACCTTTCGGACAACAAGCTGCCTCTTATGACAACCAAGAAGACCTTCTTTAAGTCGCTCGCGGTTGAGATGCTCTGGTTTATTTCTGGGGAACAGGATGTCGAACCCTTGAAGAACGGAAACGTCAAGATCTGGGATCTGTGGGCGAACGAAGAGGGAGTCGTAGGACCTCTCTACGGTTTCCAGTGGCGACATTGGAGGGTAGACCCCGAGGCTGCACCATTCTATGGTGGCAAGTCTGAGATAGACCAGTTAGCGGAGTGTATTAGCTCGCTCAGGAATCGACCTGAAGCTAGGAGTCACATGATCACAGCTTGGCGCCCTGACCACCTGAAGCTGATGTCAATCAAGCCATGCCATATCCTTCTCCAATTCTACAGACACGGCAGCGAACTCAGCCTGATGTTAACTCAACGTTCCTGCGATGCATATCTCGGGGTCCCCTTCAATATCGCACAATACTCACTCCTAACGCACATGGTGGCGCATCAACTCGGCTGCACGGCAAAGGAATTCATCTGGGTTGGGGGAGACGTTCATATCTATGAGAACCACTTCGAACAGGTCAGTCTACAGCTGAAGAACCCAATACTCCCCCCGCCTAAGATCGAATTCAAGCGAACACCGGAGTCGATCGATGACTATCGGTTCGAGGACTTTGTTCTGGTAGGTTACGAATCAGCTGGTTATGTTCCGGGCGAAGTCTCGGCTCAAGGTCAACCAGGGAAGGGGGTTCGACTGCCACAAGCTTGGCGCACGACGGGGCACTCGCGTCCAAATGATTGAGACACAGCCAATCAGCATCGTGCGGTCTCGCAGGTATACCTGCGGGATCGCATGTGTATCTATGGTACTCAGGGCACTTCGTTTGCCCCCTCTAGACGAGCCGACACTCTCGATGCTCCTTGGTTTGAGAGTGCCAACAGCCGCTGTCTCAGACTACCCTGGCTCCATCGCAGATGATGATCCCACTTCCCATGGCATCAGACTTCGTGACAAAGAACTCCAACGGCTAAGCTGCTTCCTGCAGCAATTTGGCTTCGAGCTCAAGACCTCATTCCATCCAATAGCCAACATCCAGAGAGATAACTTCCCCGAGTATGTCTCGGAACTGCTATCTAGAGACGAGCAACTTGTCATTGGTTACGATTACAAGATAGTGTTCGAGGAAGGGGAGAGCCTCGGGCACATGGGCCTCATTACAGGGGTCACTACTAATAGGTCAGAGATAGATCTCGTGGAACCAGAAGATGGAGTCGTTGCGCGAGTGGATGAGAGCAAACTCTTCACCGGAGCATCAGCATTCAGAAGTGGCATATGGTCGTTCAGTACGTAGGAAAGATATCCGGATGACACATGACCATGACACCCGCATTCGCTGGAGCATAGAAAATCGGCGTTGCGCATACTGCGGGGCCGATCTCAATAGGACCAAGATAACAGGAAGCGGAAGGTTCGAGGACGGGTTATTTTGCTCTCTTGATTGCTACGCCAGGTTCCATGGAGGGTCGCCCCTGCCAGACCTCTTGCCAATTCCGCCTTCAAACTCCGAACACTAGGGCAGGAATGTGACTAGCAGCCTCCACGATACACTCATACCGCTATTCTCCGAGATTCGCCTAGGTTTCGGCAGAATCATTCGATGGCAGAAATTTGTGCAACACCTGCCAATCCGGCACGAGTCTCTACTTGAGCATACCTTCGATACCGCGCTGCTTGCACTAGTTGCCTCGGAGATCGTTGACATTGCACACCCCGAACTGAAGCTCGACAAATACAAGATACTTGCATGCGCATTGCTCCACGATGTGCCGGAGGTGCGAACGGGTGACATTGCATATGCGGAGAAGAGGTCAATTCACGAGATCGAAGAGGCATGGGCATTGAGATCTATGTTCCAGTTACTGCCGGGGTCTGTGAGGGAGAGGCTTGAGTACTCGTTCGCGCTGCAATCGGACACAATCGCAGGAACGCTTGATTGTGGGGGCTCCGAGGAGACACCGGAAGCGCGGGTTTTCGAATTTGTAGAGCGATATGGGTACTTGCTCTTTGCGCTTGAGCAAGTTCAAGAGGATGTCAAGAACCTCCCACTTCTGGCCCATGTGCTTCAAATGCAAACAGATCGGCTGATATTCCTCATCTCGGCACTTCCTGGCCTTGGCCAGATCCTAGACCGGGGAGCCCTTCGGGAACTCCAGGCCGTCATTCAACATGAGGCACCTGTGAATGTCGAACGCTAGAACGAACCATCTCGATTGGGACCATTTCTTCATGGGTGTCGCATTGCTCGCGGCGGCTAGGTCGAAAGATCCGAAGACCCAGAACGGAGCATGTGTCGTGAGTACCAAACAGAAGATTCTTGGGGTGGGTTATAACGGTCTCCCTGTCGGTTGCGACGATAGAGATCCGATCTTCTGGCTTGACGATGATGATGATGCGTACCATTCGAAACATAGCTATGTTGTACATGCGGAGATAAACGCAATTCTGAACTGCGCAATCCTACCCATAGATGATGCCGTGATGTACACCACGCAATTCCCCTGCGTTAAGTGCACCCAAGCAATTATCCAAGCTGGGATTAGGCAGATCAAGTACTTGCACTCGAAGAAACTCCATACATCTCAAAATGCGGCCGCCCAGAAAATGCTGGATGCATCTGGCGTCAAGTACGTCCAGTTATCTGAAGATCTTATTTCGTGGTCTGGAGGGCTTACCTCCTATCTCAGCACTCAGAAAGGGGGCCCATCTTGGCACACCTAAATCGCCAATTACTGAAGGAAAGACTATCTCCAGAACCAGAAGGGCTCTCTCAAGAGCGCTATTACATAGGCTTCGGAGATGTGCCCCCAGACGCCCTAAAGCGTTATGGAATAGAGAGTGCACAGTCGCTTATTACTGATGTCGGTCTCGACGTTACTCTCAGCGAGAAACACGTCTACAACCTGACGTCCCAGCAGTATCTTGAGATCCACTCGGCCGGGCAACAGGGTGCCTTCGTCACGGTGCCACCACACGCCACTATTTCTGTGTTGACGAACGAACGTATTCGGCTGGGCGAGAAGCTGGGGGGACTGGTTGCGTCAAAAGTGCGGATGGTCTCATATGGGTACTCTCATATCAGTACCACGATTGATCCGGGCTGGGATGGTCAACTTGTTTTGACCTTCACAAACACCCTTCCTAGAGGCCAGAATCTTACAATTGGTCATAAAATAGCGACAATTGTGCTGTTCGAATCAGTCAGTGCCATCCCCTATAAGGGCGAGCAACCAGAGGTAAGCGCCGAGAAGGTTAACAAGATCTGGACTAGGTATGCTCAAGAGGCGACCATAGCGAGTCGACTGAGACGAAGGAGGAACATCTACCTGGCGTTCTCCGCACTCATTATTTTGCTTTCGCTAGCAGTCCAGTATCTTGATATTGAGACAATCCAAGCATACGAGAAGACCATAACAATCGCTGGCGGCGTCGGGTCCGCTATTGGTGGCGCCCTAGCTATCATCTCCCTGTACTTGTACCTGAAGGACTCACGCAGGATCTAATGGCACTTGGACTCCGGGCATCATAAATCTCTCTGTTGTAAGCATTGGCTAAGATACTAGTTAGTGCATGTCTGCTCAATAACCCTACGCGCTTCGATGGGAGAGCGGTGACCTGCGACCATCCGAGACTCCACCAATGGCTAGCGGAGGGAGAGCTAATCCCCTTCTGTCCCGAGATATCTGGCGGGATGGGAGTGCCCAGGTTGCCATCTGAGATTCAAGGTCCGTTAGGCGGACACGGTGTTCTAATAGGAACCTCATTTGTTAGAGACAGGAATGGGATCGACGTTACGAGCAACTTCCTCTTGGGGGCGCAACTCGCTTTAGGGCTTGCAAGACAGCATCGAATCAGGATAGCAATCTTGAAGGCGAAGAGCCCGTCGTGCGGCTCGGGTCTAATTGGAGATGGGTCTTTCAATGGAATGCTGGTCAAAGAGGACGGCGTAACCACAGCATTGCTCAAGTCAGCTGGGATAAGTGTATTCAACGAGTCCCAAATTGACGAGGCGGCCCGACTCTACGAGGCATACCTGGACCCCAGCAGCGACTAATTGTTAGCTGTTGGGCGCCACCATGACTAGCGGTCCCGCTAAGTCCGAGCAGAGCGTCTCCGGTTGCCTTCGACGAGGGTCGGACCCGGAAACTGGCAGGGTATTGGGGGCAGATCTCGCTTTTTTTCCTACAGTCGCGCAGCAAACCTCCCACCCCCACTCGCCCCTATCACCAACCGCTGCGTCGCCCGCGTAGCCCCCACATAGAACAGCCGCGCTTCCTCGCGCTCGTCTTCGCCCTCGGCGGGCATGCGCCCGGCACCCACCAGCGCCACCACCGGGAACTCCAGCCCTTTGCTGACGTGCAGCGTCATCACCTTGATGCTGTCGTGCGCGGGGTCGAACACGCTGGACGAATTGCGGCGCAGCTGGTGCGGCAGCTTGCGTTTGCGCAGGAATTCGGCACACATGTCCATTTCGCTGTGGTGGCGGCAGAGGATGGCCATGTCGGCCCAGGCGTGGCCTTCGCGGTGGGCGGTGGCCAGCAGCTCGGCCACCTGGGCCACCTCTTCGCGCAGGGTGGGCAGGCGCACGATGAGCGGCGCCTCGCCGTCGCGCCCGCAGCTGACGGGTTTGAGCAGGGGCACGCCGTCGTCGTCCTTGTCTTCGGCGGTCAATAGATCAGCAGCGACCAGGCTGGCGGTTTGCAGGATCTGCCGCGTGTTGCGGTAGTTGATCCTGAGGATGGTGGTGCGCCCCTGCGCCTGGATGCCCACGCTTTTGAAGCTGAAGTTTTTGCTCTTCTGCGTGCGTTCGTAGATGCTCTGCGCGTCGTCGTACAGCACGAGCAGGCTGTTGGTGGTGGGGTCCACCATCTGCACCACCAGGCGCAGCCATTCGGGCGCGAAGTCGTGGCCTTCGTCAAGCAGCACGGCCTGGTATTGCCCGCTGGGGATCTGGCCGCGGTCCACGCCGGTGATGACGCGCTGGACCATGTCTTCAAAGAAGGCGTCCCACGACAGGTTCTGCGGGGGCAGGTCTTGCCCGTAGGCCACCAGTTGCTGACGACACCATTTGTGGAAGTGCACGGCGTGCACGCGGTCGGTTATGCCTTTGGCGGCCATCACGCGCGCAATCTGCCGGGCCAGCGGTTCGTTGTAGCAGAGGATGAGGATGGGTTTGTTGGCGGCGGTCTGGGCCTTGGCCAGGTGTTCGGCGCGGTAGCCCAGCAGCATGGTTTTGCCCGAACCGGCCACGCCGTGGATGACGCGGTGGCCGTCGCCCAGGCTGCGGGCCAGCTGCTCTTGCTGCAGGTCCATCACCCGCATGATGCTGGGCAGTTCGGCGGCTTCGTCAGCATCGTCAAACAGCTCGCCGGTCACCTGCACGCGCACCTCGGGGAACATGATCCAGCGCACCCGGTCCATCTGCGGCAGCGACATGACGCCGCCCATCATGAAGGGGAACATGTCCCACAGCCGACTTTGCAGCGCCTCGGGCTCCACCTGTTCGCCCATCTCGTCCTGGCAGATGACGCGGTGCGGTTCGATGGCGTGGGCGAGTTCGGCCTTGTCGAACTGCGCGCGGGTGATGTTGGGCAGCACCACGCCGTAGCTCCACGGAAAGGCCAGTTTGCCTTTGTGCCGGCCTTCGGGCTGCACCAGCTGCGGGTCGCGCTCCAGCGCGTTGACCACCTGGTGCGCGTACTGCCGGGCCTGTTCCAGCGGGTTGGGAATGGTCTTGGGGCCGAGCTCGCCGTGGATGTCCTAGGTCTGTTTGTTGGCCTGGATGAGGGAGGAGAGCCGGAAGTCCTTGACCTCCAGGATCAGGATGCCCCGGCGCGGGTGCATGACCACAAAGTCCGGGTGCTGGTGCCGGGGGCCGACGGCCACGTCGTACCAGAGCAGGTAGTCGGCGTCGAGCTTCTGTTCAAGCCGCTCGGCGGTGCGGCGTTCGCCGGGCGTCATGCGTGCAACGCAACTGCCCAGGGCGGGTATCAGTGTGGCCATCTGACTTGTGTCTTTTTGTTTCCCTGGGCGCATGATGCACGCTTTTGGCAGGGACGTGCTCGTTTACCTGCCAACGTCGGCCACCTGCGCGACGCCTCGCGCCTCCTTGCCAAGCCCTGGCACCACAACGCGAATGTGCGGCATGAACAACCGGATCGCGAGCACCAATTCATTTGATAAATAGTGTTTCTCAAACTTGACAATATGGCCATATTGAACAGAATGAGGAACAAATGCCAGCCCAACCACCCCTTCCGCTCACCCAAAGCGCCGCCCAGTTGCAAGCCTTGGGCGCACAGCTTCGCGCACGCCGCAAGGCGCTGCGGGTGAGCAGCACGGCGGCAGCGGAGGCCGCCGGTATGTCGCGGGTGACGCTGCATCGCATCGAGAAGGGAGAGCCTTCTGTGGCGGCCGGCGCCTGGGCCAACGCCATGGCAGCGCTGGGCATGTCGCTGGTGGCCATCAACACTGAAGACGCCCGCACCGCTGGTCCTGGGGGTGCGAGCCGGGTGGACACGGCTGACTGGATACCGGTGCGCGTGCGCCTGGCGGACTACCCGCAGCTCAAGGCGCTGGCCTGGCAGGTGCACGGCACCGACACGCTCACGCCCGTCGAGGCGCTCGGCATCTACGAACGCAACGCGCGCCATCTGGACACAGCAGCCATGTCGCCCGCCGAGCGGGCTCTGCTGCAGGCCCTGCGCACGGGCTTGGGCAGCGGGGCGGCAGTGGGCACGCCCGATGTTTGAGCGCCCGTACCACCAGCGCATTGCACATGTGTTGGCCGCACTGGATGGTGCTGCGCTGCGCCAGCACGGCTGCCTGTTCGGAGGGGGCACCTGCATCGCTCTGCGCCACGGCGAGTACCGCGAGTCCGTGGACATCGACTTTCTGGTGTCGGACGCAGCGGGCTACCGGGAACTGCGTCATTTGCTCACCGGACCAACCGGGCTCAACGCGGTGGTGCAGCCCGGCGCCCAGCCGCTGACGATGCTGCGCGAGGTGCGTGCCGATCAGTACGGCGTGCGCACGGTGGTGCAGATGGACGGTCAGGCAATCAAGTTCGAGATCGTCCGTGAGGCTCGGATCGAACTGGAGGTGCCCGGCCCGGGCGACGTGGTGTGTGGCATCGGCACGCTGACGCGGCTCGATCTGGCGGCGTCCAAACTGCTGGCCAACTCGGACCGACAAGCGGACGACGGCGTGTTCAGTCGCGATGTGATCGACCTGGCCATGATGGGCCTGCGCCTGCCCCTGTTGCGCATGGCGCTGACCAAGGCCGAACAGGCCTACGGGCCTGCAGTGGCGCGCGATCTGGCCAAGGCGATCGACCGCCTGCAGGGGCGCCAGGGGTGGCTGGAGCGCTGCATGCAAGCCATGGCCATGACGCTGCCCAGGGCCTTGCTCTGGCAAAAGGTCCGCGCCCTGCGCAGGGTGTTGAAAGCCGGGTAGGTTCGGGAAGCCACCCATGCCCCGCCCCCACCACCACGTCTACGTGATCGAGCTGCACCCGGATGTGCTGCAGGAGCGCAAGTTCCGTCAGTGCAATCCGGGCTATGTCCAGGGCAAGCCGTGCGTGTATGTGGGGATGACGGGGCTGGACCCGGATGTGCGCTTCGACAAGCACAAGGCAGGCATCCAGGCGAATGGCTATGTCATGAAGTACGGCCTGCGCCTGCTGCCGGACCTGTACGAGGGTTTCAACCCGATGTCCTATGAGGATGCGCAGCAGCGCGAGGTCGAGATCGGCATCGACCTGCGCTCGGCGGGCTTCGGGGTGTGGCAGGCCTGAACCGTTTCAGGTCGGGTGCGCGGGGTCTACTTCTTCACCAGATGCTGGCGGAGGTCGGCCAGCTTGGCCTGCAGGCGCCGCTGGTTGTCGGGCCCGACGCGGATGAGGATCTTGCGCCCGGCCGACAGGTTCTGCAGCTGCGGGTCGGCAAACTCGTAGCGCACCCAGGGCCGTTGCGAAGGCACGGAACCTTTGACTTCCACCAGATGCACAGCCGGCGCCTGCGCGGGCACGGGCGTGTCGATCAGGTGGTCGATCACCTGCACCAGCCGGTCGTTGAAGTAACGCCCCGGGAAGCCCTGCTCCACATAGGCCTGCTGAACCAGCGGGTAGAGGCGGCGGTACATGCCCACCGCCTGGGCGGTGTCGATCGACTCGATCAGGCTCACCAGTGGCTGGTAGCGCCGGCTGTTGTCGGGGTGGATGGTCTCGGTGCCGTCGGCGCTGTTGCGCCGGGTGGTGAAGCGCTGCGGCGTGGGGCTGACGGGCCAGACGGTGACCGGCGCGTGCGGCCGTGCGAGGTTGTCCACGGTGGCCACCGCGTGAGAGAGGAAGCCGTCGATCTGCAGGAAGTTGAGCACGTTCTTGCGGCCGATCAGTCGCTCCAGCATCTGGTTCACCTGCGGCCCGGCGTCGGCCAGCGCAGGCAGGGGTTCCTTGTCGGCCTGGCCGTCGGCGCCGGGTTCGGCGGCGTCGATGGGGTGTTCGACCGCGGGCGTGGCGGGCGCGGCTGCGGGGGCGGCCGGAGGGGCAGGTTCGGCGGGTGCAGCGGGTGCGGCGGCCACCGGTGCGGCTTCGGGTGCGGGCACCGCTTGGCTGCGCTTCCAGGCGTAGTAGCCGCCTGCGGCCACCAGGGCGAGCACGATGGCTGCCACGAGCAGGGAGGGAATGCGGGAAGGTTCGGGGGGACGGTACTCGTCGCGATCCAGTTCAGGTTCCATGGGCCTCATCTGCGCCGTAGCGGGTGGACAGGCGGACCATCCTACGCGTCTGGAGGGGTCAGGTCCACCCTGCGCCCCGACCTCCCGCCCTGCCCGGCCACATCACCAGCCACACCACCCCCACCAGCCCCAGCCACTTCAGCAGCGCGAGCAGCGACATCAGCGCGCCGGTGATGGCCGCGACGAAAAAGTACTCGCTGTGGGTGAGCGTGACCGTGAGCCAGGTGAACAGGTTTTCCCCCACGTCGGAAAACACCATCAGCGGCAGTGCCCAGCCCAGGCGGTTGAGCCAGCGCGAAACGGGCTGCCCGACGCGCCGCAACCCGGCGCCGCGCGCAAACCCGGCCACGCAGAAGCGCGACAGCACCTGGGCGTAGGCCACGATGAGCCCCAGGTCCCACAGCAGCGACCAGCGCGGTGAGCCGAACAGGTTCACTTGCTGCAACCCCGTGATCAGGCCCTCCCAGATCTGTCCCCTTTGGACAGCGGCCAGACCGTCGTAGAACCAGAACATCTGCCAGCGCACAAAGTCCAGGTTGGTGGCCAGGAACGCCGGGTAACTGGAGACCGCCTGCCACAGGTCGGCCCGGAAGCTCAGTTGCGCATAGTGTTCGGACTTCAGCAGCATCTGCCCGATGCCGCCGTACAGCACCAGGAAGGCCAGGCACCAGCCGAGGATGGGCAGCCAGGGCCGGGGCCGCGCCCAGTCGGTGTCTTTCGGGAAGGCCACGGCAAGGGACTGGACGCTGGGGTGTTCTTCGGCGGGGATGGTCTGCCGGCCGCCGGCGCCGTCGTCGACCCGGCCCGGCGTGCGCACCGCCATGCCGGTGACGGCCCACAACGGGGTGCGGTGCAGTTCGCTGTGGGCCACGGGCACCAGCGGCTTGGGGCTGGGCAGGTCGGCGTACAGCGCTTCCAGCACCTGCTGGTCGGTCATGGGCTGGCCGTCTGCCGCACTCAGGCGAAGGCCACATTGCACGGCTTCGCCCACCAGCCACCCCATGGCCCGGTCGGCCAGCGCCAGTCGGTCGGGCGTGTAGCCGCCCCCCACGTCGCAATGAGCGCCAGAGAACCAGAGCTGTTTCAGCGACACGGGCAGACCGCGGTCGGACCGGTACTGGCCGTTGGGGTCGACGTACTGCCGGGGAGCGAACTGCGCGCGGTATTCGTCAAGGGCCAGCGCCTGCCGGACGTTGAGGAAGCGCTTGCCGCCCACGTCGGCGCGCGCGGTGAACTGTTTGGAGAACGGCGGCATGCCCACGGACGCCACCGTGTCCCAGACGCCCACGAAATGGATGTTGACGTGCTGTTCGAAGGGGTCGGCGAACAGCTGCGTGGCCTGCCGGGCGATGCGGCGCGCGCTCTCGCCGCGGCTGTCGCGGTCCGAGAAGTAGACGTGCAGCAGCGACGGCACCATCGAGACCATGTGCGGCTGCAGGATGCCGAACATGTTCACCAGCCCCGCCACACTGCGCGCCGTGAAGGCCCCGCGCGAAAAGCCGAAGACGTAGAGCTCGTCGCCGGGCTGGTAGCTCGACATGAGGAACTGGTAGCACTCGGCCATGTTCTCGTAGACCCCGCGGCCGAAGGCTAGGCCGGCCAGCCGCTCGCCGTAGCGGTTGATGCTGTCCCACACGGTGGCGCCGGGCAGCTCGCCCGGGTTGCCGACGCCGGGGTCGTAGAACACCAGCTGCTGCTCATCGCCGTGGGTGCGGAGCAATTGGCACAGCCGCACGACGTTGGTGTCGTTCTCGCCACCAGTGAGGTTGTTGTTGGTCCCGTCGCAGCAGAGCACGATCTGGCGTGGCGTCGAAGCGTTCATGGGTCTGCTCCTTCACAAGCCGTGGGAGCTGCAAGTGTGATCCGAAAAATGACCGGCCACTCCCCCCTGAATGAGGGAGGCGCAGGCCTGCGTTGAGGAGTAGCTTGGCAGCACCTCTCACCAACCATTCGGAGGTTTCCATGGGCGACACGAACGACAAGCCACCGGCCAAAGAGGGCTGGCTGGTCAAGCTGAATCTGGTGCTGACGATGGTGCTGGCGGCACTGGGTTTCTGGCTGAACTTCAACTCCCAGCAGCAGAAGCTGGCCTTCGACGAGCAGAAGCTGGCCATCGAAAAGCTGCAGTCCCTGCTGGCCACGAACCGCGATCAGCGCGAGGAGCGCGGCTCGCGCGAGCAGATGCGGCTGCAGCTGTTCGACAAGGTGTCGGTCTCCCTGCAGAAAGGCGAGGACCGGCATGTCGAGGCGGCGCGCGCGCTGGTCGAAAGCCTGCTGTCCACGAACGACCCGGTCGAGTCCGAGCTCCGGGTGGGCCTGATCCGCGCGCTGTCCCTGGGCGCGCCGCCGGCCAAGCAACAGGAGCTGATCGAGGCCGCCAACAAGGAAGCGACTTTCAGGACCGAGCAGAAGGCACTGGAAGCCGACGTGCTGCGGCGGGCGGAAAAGCCCTTTGCACGGGAGAGCCCCCTGGCTGCATACCGGGTGGATGTCTTCTACTGCGCCGGGGTGTCGGCGGCCGCCAATGAAAGCAAGGCCCAGTGGGTCCAGAAAACGCTCAGGGAACGCATCGCTGGCATACAGGTGCGGGTCAGGGAACTGGCGCCGTCCATCAACGCCAGTCCGGGCTATGGCATCACCCGCAGCGAGGTGCGATATGAAACCGCCACGGAAGCCCGCGCCGCCGAAGAGCTGGCCAGCATCCTCTCCACCGGCGGCACCCGGCTGCCGCTGAGGCCCGTGAACAACGCCACGCCCCTGTACCTGAGCGTGTTTGCCTGCTGACCTGCGGCTTTGTCCTACACGCGCCTCAGGCTTCGTCGGACGCGCGGGCTCTGCGGGTTCAGGGATGATCGGTCCACCATCACAGGAGACCCACCATGAATGCACTGGCTTGCAGCGTTTTCTCCGTCGCCCTCTGTGGATCCCTCGTCCCTGCGTGGGCCGCGGGCGACCGGCCGTCCGTGCAGGCGCAATACCAGGCCGACCGCCAGGCCTGCCTGTTGCTCACCGATCCCGTGGCGCGGCAGGACTGCCTGCGAGAAGCCGGAGCGGTGCGCCAGGAGGCGCTGCAGGGTCAGCGTGCGCCCACACCCGATGCCGCCACCCTGACCCGCAACGCCTTGGTGCGCTGCCAGGTGCACCCGGCGGGCACCGAGCGCGACATGTGCGAACGCATGGTGCGGGGCGAAGGCCGGGTGCAGGGTGATGTGGCCAGCGGCGGTGTGTTGCGCGAGCTCACGGTGACGGTGCCCGCCCCGACGCCGGTCGACGCCGCGCGTTGACTCCGAAGCACCGCTGGCGGGGCCGCTTCAGTGCCGCTCGGGCACCTGCCCTGCCTCGTCGCCCCACACGCGGTTGATGCGGCGGCCACGCTGCACGGCCGGGCGTTCGCCGATGGTCTGCGCCCAGCGCAGCACGTGCGTGTACTCGTGCACCGAGAGGAACTCGCCCGCGTTGTAGATCTTGCCCTCGACCAGGGCGCCGTACCACGGATAGATGGCGATGTCGGCGATGCTGTATTCGTCACCCGCCATGAAGGTGTGCGTGGCCAGGTGGCGGTTGAGCACGTCGAGCTGGCGCTTGGTTTCCATCGCGAAGCGGTTGATGGGGTACTCGAACTTCTCGGGCGCGTAGGCGTAGAAATGCCCGAAACCGCCGCCCAGGTAGGGTGCAGAGCCCATCTGCCAGAACAGCCAGTTCAGCGCTTCGGTGCGCGGCCCGTGGGCCTTGGGCAAAAGCTCGCCGAACTTCTCGGCCAGGTACAGCAGGATGGAGCCAGACTCGAACACGCGCGTCGGCGGTTCGGTGCTGCGGTCCAGCAGGGCCGGGATCTTGGAGTTGGGGTTGACCTCGACGAAGCCGCTGGAGAACTGGTCGCCCTCGCTGATCTTGATCAGCCAGGCGTCGTATTCGGCGCCGCTGTGGCCCAGAGCCAGCAGCTCTTCGAGCATCACGGTCACCTTCACGCCGTTGGGCGTGGCCATCGAATACAGCTGCAGCGGGTGTTTGCCCACCGGCAGGGCCTTGTCGTGCGTGGGGCCGGCGATGGGGCGGTTGATGTTGGCGAACTGACCGCCATTGGCCTGGTCCCAGGTCCAGACAGCGGGGGGGATGTAAGGGGTGTTGGTGCTCATGAGCCCATGCTAGTCCAGCGGCAGAAACCCTGCCATGGCACAACCCCAAAGAGGTGTGGCAAGCGCAGAGGCCCTGTGATAGCCTGCTCCGGGAAGATCCGCCACCGACCTGACCAGACGCCCGGGTCCATGCTGTCCACCCTCCACCACACCGTTCTGCAAAGCATCATCGACCACCTGCCCAGCGGGGTCACGATGTTCGATGCCGGGCAGCGTCTGGTGGCCTACAACCAGCAAGCGCGCAAGCTGCTGGATTTTCCGGACGAGCTGTTCGCCCACGGCATGCCCACGCTGTACGACTTTGCCCTGTTCAACGCACGGCGGGGTGAATACGGACCAGGCAACCCCGAACAGCAGGCACAGGCGGTGAGTGATCGCGCCAGGTCACTGCAACCGCATGTGTTCGAACGCCAGCGGCCCGACGGCACCGTGATCGAAATTCGCGGCACCCCCTTACCCACCGGCGGATTCGTCTCGATCTACACCGACGTCACCGAACGCAAGCGCTCCGAGCAGGAAACCCGCCGCCTGGCGGTCTATCTGGACGCCGTGATCAACGCGCTGCCGCAGGGCGTGACGGTGATCGACGAGCACTTGGTGATCCGGCTGTGGAACCGCAGTTTCGAGCAGCTGCTGGACCTGCCCGAGGGTCTGATGAAACCGGGGGTGACCTTCGAGGATGTGGCCCGCAGCAACGCCCAGCGCGGCGAGTACGGTGAAGTGGACGTGGAGGCCAAGGTGGTCGAAGCGGCTGCGCTGGCGCGCCAGTTCCTGCCGCACCGGCTGATCCGCCAGCGCCCGAACGGGCGCACGCTGGAGATCGTGGGCAGCGCCCTGAGCATCGACGGGCAGATCCGCGGCTTTGTCACCACCTACACCGACGTCACCGAGCTGCGCGAAGCCCAGCAAGCCCTGGAGCGACTGAACGCCGAGCTGGACCAGCGGGTGACCGAGCGCACACGGGCGCTGCAGGACCTCAACAAGGAGCTGGAGTCGTTCACCTACTCGGTGTCGCACGACCTGCGCACGCCGCTGCGCAGCATCCAGGGCTTTTCCACGCTGCTGCTGGAGACCGAGGCGGAGAAGCTCAGCGAGCAGGGCCGCACTTCGCTCCAGCGCATCCAGTCCAACGCCGGCCGCATGGGCTCGCTGATCACCGATCTGCTGTCCATGGCCCAGCACAGCCGGGGGGATCTGGACCTGCAGCAGGTGAACCTGAGCGCCATGGCGCAGGGGGTCGCCAACGAGCTGCAGCGGGCCGACCCGGACCGTCAGGCCGACTGGCGCATCGTGCCCGGGTTGTGGGTGCAGGCCGATCCGGGGCTGCTGCGACTGGTGCTGCAGAACCTGCTGGGCAACGCATGGAAGTACACCGCGCGGCGGGACATGGCGGTGATCGAACTGAGTGGTAGCGGCGAGATCGACCGCATGTGCTGGTTCGAGCTGCAGGACAACGGCGCCGGATTCGACATGCAGTACGCCGACCAGCTGTTCCAGCCCTTCCAGCGGCTGCACCGTCCGCACGAGTTCGAGGGCACGGGCATCGGGCTGGCAATCGTGCAGCGCATCCTGCAGCGCCACGGGGGCTCGATCAACGGACAGGCCGAGATCGGCCAGGGTGCACTCTTCCGCTTCTGCCTGCCCTGCGTGCAGGCCCAGGCGCCCCAGGGACTCTGAACCGCCCGGGACCTGGGGCTCAGTGCACGAGCACCTTTCTCAGGGCCGACGCCAGCTCGGAAGCCACGAACTTGGCCACGTAGGCGTCGGCGCCCACGGACTGCACATGGGCCTCGTTGGTCGAACCGGTGAGGGAGGAATGGATGACCACCGGGATGGACCTGAAACGCGGGTCCTGCTTGATGTTGCGCGTGAGTGTGAAGCCGTCCATGACCGGCATCTCCAGGTCGGTCAGCACCAGGGCCACCCGGTCGGCGGCCGAACGACCCTCGGCGCGGGCTTCGTCGTCGATCGACTGCAGCCGGTCCCAGGCCTCCTGCCCGGTCTTGGTCATGACAAAGCTCACCCCCATGGCGCCCAGCCCCTGCTCGATCAGCATGCGCGCGACCGGCGAATCGTCGGCGGCCAGCACGATCGAACCGGGAGGCAGGACCACCTGGTCGCCCACGGCGTCGAGGGCGGTCTCGTTGGCGGCTGCGGGCATCACGCTGCGCAGAATCTGCTCCACGTCCAGCACCTGCACCAGACGCGTGCTGCCGTTCTCGCCCGCCAGCTTGGCAATGCTGGTCACCAGGTCACCGCCATTGCCTTCGGCGGCCAGCACGTCGCTCCACTCCAGCCGCACGATCTCATCCACTTCCTCCACGGCAAAGGCCTGGGTGGTGCGGGCGTACTCGGTGACCATCAGGATGCTGTGCCCGCGCTTGGGCGTGCAGCCGACCATGGCGGGCAGGTCGATCACAGGAATGATCTGGCCACGGATGTTGGCCACGCCCAGCACCTGTGGCGGTGCGTTGGCGATGCCCGTGATCTTGGGCATGACCAGGATTTCGCGCACCTTGAAGACGTTGATGCCGAACAGCTCGCGGCGGTCGCTGCCGGGCGCCTCGCCCAGGCGAAACAGCATCAGCTCGAACTGGTTGTTGCTGGTGAGCTGCGCGCGCTCGTTGACGTCGTGCAGCGTGGTACTCAGGCTCATGGGGGGCTCCGGAGGGAATATCACTTGCAGGATACGAAGCAAGCGCCCAAGCCTAAGTCCGGATCAGCGCGGCGAAAACCCGCTTATTCACTCGCCCTGTGCACCAGCCGCAAAACGGAGGACACTTGATTCACAGTTCATGCCCGCCGCCAACCCACCCGCTCCCGCCATGACCCGACGCCCCCGAAAAGCCATCGACGCGGAACCCGCCAGCATTCCGGACGCTTCGCCCATCGGTCGGGCGCTGCTGTCGCTGATCGGCAAGGTGCCCTCCTCCCGGGAGCCGGTGAGCAGCGCACCCATGGACGACGCCCGCAAGGCGGCCAACGCTGCGGCGGCCAAGGCCGCGCTGGCCGCAGGCGCGCTGGCGCTGCCACCCGGCGTGGTGGGCTGGCTGACCATCCTGCCGGAGATGATGGGCGTCTGGAAGATCCAGCGGCAGATGGTGGCCGACATCGCAGCGCTCTACGGCAAACACGCCACGCTCACGCCCGAGCAGGTGGTGTACTGCCTGTTCCAGCACACAGCGGCGCAAGGGGTGCGCGACCTGGTGGTCCGTGTCGGCCAGCGCACGCTGGTGCGGCGCGCCTCGCCGGTGCTGATCCGCACGATCACGCGGCGGATCGGCGCCAGGCTGGCACAGAAGGCCGCGGGCAGAGGCGTGGCGCGCTGGATTCCGGTGGTCGGCGCTGTCGGCATGGGGGCCTACGCGTACTACGACACCGCACAGGTCGCAGCCACGGCCATCGACCTGTTCGAGGGCGTGATCGAGGTGGAAGCGGTGGAGATCGACGGTTAGCCACCCCGGCTGGCGAGTGCGAAGCTGATCGCTGCGCGCACTGCCGTGGTCTGCGCCAGATTGCATTGGGACGGTGTCGCCCGCGGGCTGTCCGGGTACACCTCGGTGGTCGTGGTGTAGCGCGCGCCCGTGATGCTGGCGCACAGGCCAAGCTCGCGCAACGGATACCGGATCACACCGGGCGCCACCAAGGGCGAGCCGATGATGCCACCAGCCGCATCTGCGGGCGCGATGTGCGTGACCCTGGAGACCTCGTCGATGATGGCCTGCTGGAACCCGGGTTGGGGGTTCTCGGTGTCGTCCACCAGATAGAAGCCATCGGGAATCGTGCCGGGTTCGAAGGTCTCGCCGTCGCGGGCCGCCTTGGCCGGCCGGAACTCGGATTCGTCGCTGTCGGTGGTTTCGTGCAGGTCGATGTGCGCGATGAACTGCCCTTTGAACGGCGCGACCAGACGCATCAGCGCCGCCGACTCGGGCGCCGGGCTCGGCTCGCGGAACGAGCGGTTGGGGTCGACGGCATCGTGGTTCCAGCGCTGGACGCGCTCATAGGCCCATGGACTGACGCAAGGCACCACCAGCAGGTTGACCCGGTCACTGAACGCCGCGGCATCCTGCGCCAGGAACTGCAGGGCGCCATGAACGCCACTGGTCTCGTAGCCATGCACACCGCCGGTGACCAGGACGACCGGCAAGTCGCTGCCCCACCCCCGACTGCGAACGGCCAGCAACGGCAGACGCCCGTCGCCGGACTCCACCTCTCCATAGGTCTGCACGTCGAAATGACCGCGCAACCGGTCCACCGCCGCCACCACGTCGTCGCGGTGGGAGCGCTGTCGCCGCTGGCGCGAGCGCCAGAGGGCCCGCTCTTCCGGGCCCCAGGGCTTGCCCGGCGTTCCGATGGGATAGAAGGATGTGGTGGCCTCTGAAGACGTCATGGACGGACTTTCTGTGGTGCGGTGGCGCAGCGACAATGCAGCCATGAATTTTGCCGAACACCTCAGAACCCTTCCGTCGGTCGCCCACCTCGCGTCGCTGGACCTGCTCGACGCCAGCGGCGCCCTGGTGGCGAGCATCCACAACCAGCCTGGCCAGGCCGGCTCGCTGGCGATCTACCACGCGCTGGCCAAGCAGTACGGCGGCACCATCACGCCCGAAGCCGCGGCACTGGGCCTGCAGTGGTACGGAGAACACACGGCGGACGCCCTGGCGAACCCCGGCAAGCACCCCAACATCGACCGGCTGCTGGCCTGGTCGCAGGGAACGGCCATCTATCTGGTGCGGCCGCACAACGCCTGACCGGCGGTCAGATTCACGTCAAGGGGCGTGAACTACAATTGCGGGCTATGTTTGACGCCAGCCCGTTCTCCCTGAACACCGCACCCGCCGCCATGGCCGGTGTTGCTGCGCGCGCAATCTCCATCAAAACCACGACCATTAAGGGCTGATCCAGCCTGGTTCGTCGTGCGCCCTCCCCGGCCAGACGAGCCGGGCAAGTCGGTCTGGTCTGGACCTGTTTATTCACTTGAAAGGGCATTCTCAATGAGCAAGTTGGTTGGTCTGGTCGGCTGGCGCGGCATGGTCGGCTCCGTTTTGATGGATCGCATGGTCGAGGAAAAGGACTTCGACCTGATCGAGCCGCTGTTCTTCTCCACCTCCAACGCCGGCGGCAAGGCGCCTGCCATGGCGAAGAACGAAACCACGCTGCAGGACGCGAACAACATCGACGCCCTCAAGCGCTGCGAAATCATCATCACCGCACAGGGTGGCGACTACACCAACGAGGTCTACCCCAAGCTGCGCGCCGCCGGCTGGAACGGCCACTGGATCGACGCCGCCTCCGCCCTGCGCATGGAAAAGGACGCCGTCATCGTGCTCGACCCGGTCAACATGCCGGTGATCAAGAACGCCCTGGCCAAGGGCGGCAAGGAATGGATCGGCGGCAACTGCACGGTCTCCTGCATGCTGATGGGCGTGGGCGCGCTGTACAAGGCCGGTCTGGTCGAATGGATGAGCACCCAGACCTACCAGGCAGCCTCGGGCGGCGGCGCCCAGCACATGCGCGAACTGCTGACGCAGTACGGCACGCTGAACGCCGAGGTGAAGGCCCTGCTGGACGACCCCAAGAGCGCCATCCTGGAAATCGACCGCAAGGTCATCGCCAAGCAGCGCAGCCTGAGCGGCGCCGAGACCGCCAATTTCGGCGTGCCGCTGGGCGGTTCGCTGATCCCCTGGATCGACAAGGACCTGGGCAACGGCATGTCCAAGGAAGAGTGGAAGGGCATGGCCGAGACCAACAAGATCCTGGGCATGGGCGAAGGTTTCGGCTCGGCGCCGATCCCGGTGGACGGGTTCTGCGTGCGCGTGGGCGCCATGCGCTGCCACAGCCAGGCCCTGACCTTCAAGTTGAAGAAGGATGTGCCGGTGGCCGACATCGAGGCCATGATCGCCGCCGACAACCCCTGGGCCAAGGTGGTGCCGAACACCCGCGAAGCCACCATCAGGGACCTGACGCCGGTGGCCGTGACCGGCACCATGAGCATCCCGGTCGGCCGCATCCGCAAACTGGCCATGGGCCCCGAGTACGTGGGCGCCTTCACCATCGGCGACCAGCTCCTGTGGGGCGCCGCCGAGCCGCTGCGCCGCATGCTGCGCATCCTTCTCGACGCCTGATTCGTCACTACTTCTTACTTACATTCACAAAAAAGCCGGCCTGCGCGCCGGCTTTGTCGTTGTGACGCCGCAACGCGAACAACGCCCGTGGGCCGACCAAAGGCCACCCCGGAAACTCAAGCGGATTCTCAGCTTGTCACCGTAATGCGTTGATGTTAAGGTCAATTCTCGGTTTTTTACGTCGAGGTTCAAGTGCCCAAATCCACCCGCCATACCCCCTTGTTCGGGACCATGACCACCCTCGGGGGCGTCGGTCGCAGAGGAACTTCGCGGTTACATGCCGTGGCAGCAGCTGCACTGCTGTCTGCCGGCCTCATGCAGCACGACGACGCGCTCGCTCTCGCGCTTGGTCGCGTGGCGGTGCAGTCCTCGTTGGGCGAGCCTTTGCGGGCCGAGGTGGATGTGCTCGAAATCACGCAGGAAGAGGCCTCCAGCCTGCGTGTCGGACTGGCGGCACCTGAAGCCTTCAGGTCCTCGGGCATGGACCTCAGTTCGGCCATCGCCGGGCTCCAGATCACCCTGCAGCGCCGGGCAGACGGCCGTGCATACCTGAGCGTGGTGGGCTCGCGCCCTGTCAACGAGCCCTTCGTGGACATGGTGCTGGAGGCCAATTGGTCGTCCGGCCGGCTGGTGCGGGAATACACACTGCTGCTGGACCCACCCAAGACCACGGCGGCGCCACCAGCACCGCTCAACGCTGCCGCGGCAGCACCTGCGCCAGCCCCGGCGGCTCGCAGCAATGCCGCCGCAGCACCCGCTGCCCCGAGCCGAGCGGCCACCCCATCGGCGGCCGCAACCCCCAAGGCAGACAAGCCCGCTGCGGCAGCCCCTGCGGCGGCCAAGCCGGCAGCAGCGCCCTCCGCCGACGGCCCGTCCAAACAGGTCACCACCAAGGCTGGCGACACCGCTGGCCGCATCGCAGCGGCCAACCTGCCCGCCAATGCATCGCTTGACCAGATGCTGGTGGCCATGCTCCGCGCCAATCCGCAGGCGTTCATCGGCAACAACGTCAACCGGATGAAAGCCGGCGCGATCCTGAACCTGCCGACCGAAGCAGCATCCATCGACGTCTCTGCCGGAGAAGCCAAGCGCATCGTGGCGGCCCAGAGCCGCGACTTCAACGAGTTCCGTCGCCGGCTGGCGGGTGCAGTCCCCGAAGCACCTGTGGCGGCCGCCGACCGCCAGGCGTCCGGCAAGGTGCAAACCGAAGTCGAAGACAAGAAGCCGGCCCAGTCGGCTCAGGACAAGCTGACGCTGTCCAAGGGCGCGGTTGCGGGCCAGGATGCCAAGGAAGACAAGATCGCCCAGGAACGCCAGGCCAAGGAAGCATCGACCCGGGTGGCAGAGCTTTCTCGCAACATCGACGAGCTGTCCAAGCTGGGACCGGCCGCGGCATCGGGTGCGCCAGCGGCTCCTGCAGCCAAACCCGCCGCCAGCACCCCGGCCCCGTCTCTGCCTGTGGGGGCTCCAACCGCACCAGCTGCGGCGCCCGCACCTGTGGCCGCCACACCTGCCGCACCCTCCCCGGAACCGGCCGCAGCCCCGGCCACCCCAACCCCTGCCGCGGAATCTGCACCTGCTCCGGCGCCCGAGGCACCTGCCGCCGCTGAGCCTCCTGCTCCCCCTCCGGCACCAGCCCCAGCTCCTGCACCGAAACCACGTCCAGCGCCTGCCCCCGCGCCTGTCGAAGAGCCGTCGTTTGTCGGCCAGCTGATGGACAACCCCATGGTGCTGCCTGGCGCGGCCGCCCTGCTGGCGTTGCTCGGAGGCTTCGCGTTCTACCGCACGCGCCAGAAGAAGAAGGGCAGCGGCGTCGACAGCTCCTTCCTGGAAAGCCGCCTGCAGCCCGACTCGTTCTTTGGCTCCAGCGGGGGGCAACGCATCGACACCAACGAAGCCGCGGCGTCCGGATCGTCCATGGTGTATTCGCCCAGTCAGCTGGACGCCGCCGGTGATGTCGATCCCGTGGCGGAGGCCGACGTCTACCTCGCCTACGGCAGGGACCTGCAAGCCGAGGAGATCCTCAAAGAAGCCATGCGCAGCGCACCCACCAGGGTCGCCATTCACAACAAGCTGCTCGAGATCTATGCCAAGCGCCGCGACTCGAAGGCTTTCGAGGTGGTCGCCACGGAGGCCTATGCACTCACGCAAGGCCAGGGACCGGAGTGGGAGCACGCCTGCGAACTGGGCAAGGAACTGGATCCTGCCAACCCGCTGTACCAGCCCGGAGGAAGTCCGGCGGTCAAACCCGGCGCGGCCGTGCCGATGGCCACCGGCGCCACCATCCCGTTTGGCAGCAGCACGCTGGGAGACAACGCCAAGTCGGGAGACGCAGGCGACCTGGATCTCGATCTGGACTTCATGGAAGAGTCCTCGCGCTCGCCGCTGGCTGCCGCCAACGGCAAGGCTGACGCTCCGGTGTCGGCAATGGACGACCTGTCCCAGACCGACGCCCTGACCCCTGAGCCCGCCCAGTTGGCCGACCCGGCGTCGCGGCCCATGGATTTCGATCTTGACTTCCCGTCGGACCCCATGCCGCTGACCTCAATGCCCGCGGCAGAGCAGCCTACTTTCGACCATGCGGAAGTCCTGCCCGACTTCGACATCGAGACACCGGCGAGTGCGCCCGCAGCTGCACCAGCCTCTCCGGAACTGATGTCCTTTGATTTGGGCGACCTGAGCCTCGACCTCAATGGCAAACCCGAGGCGGGCGATCCGCTGGCAGGCAACGAGCTGGGCGCGGAAAGCCCGCTGGAAACCAAGCTCTCGCTGGCAGAAGAATTCCGCGCCATCGGCGATCTGGAAGGCGCGCGCTCCCTGGCAGAAGAGGTGCTGGCAGAAGCATCGGGCTCGCTCAAGACCAAGGCCAGCGCTTTCCTGGCAGACCTCTCCTGATCCTCGCCCTCTCTGCCCCCCTCCCCGACGCGCCCACACCGGCCCCGCTGCCGGCCGGTGGGCGCATCGCATTGGGCGTGTCCTACAACGGCCGGAACTACGACGGCTGGCAGAGCCAGCCCAGCGGCCAAACGGTCCAGGACAAGCTCGAAAGGGCCCTGGCCCGCTTTCTGGATGTGCCTGCGGTGAATACCCTGTGCGCCGGGCGCACCGATGCTGGCGTGCACGGACTGAACCAGGTGGTGCATTTCGACAGCCCGCTGGTGCGGCCCGAGAGTGCCTGGGTGCGAGGCACCAACAGCTTCCTGCCGCCCGACATCGCCGTGCAGTGGGCCCGGATCGTTCCACCGGGCTTTCACGCGCGCGCGAGCGCCACCGGCCGGCGCTACGCCTATGTGCTGCTCGAATCGCCCGTGCGCCCCAGTGTGGACCACGGACAGGTGGGCTGGGTGTTCCGTCCGCTGGATCAGCAAGCCATGCAAAGCGCGGCCAACGCGCTGCTGGGCGAACACGACTTCACCTCGTTCCGCGCCTCGGCATGCCAGGCTCACAGCCCGGTCAAGGACATGCGCCGCATCGAGATCGCCCGGCGCGGTGCCTACTGGCGCTTCGAATTCGAAGCCTCGGCCTTCCTGCACCACATGATCCGCAACATCATGGGTTGCCTGATTGCTGTCGGGACCGGGAACCGCCCGCCGTCGTGGATGGCCGAGGTGCTGGCCGCCCAAAGCCGCGACGCCGCCGCGCCCACCTTTGCACCCGACGGCTTGTATTTCCTGGGTCCGGTCTACGATGCGTCCTGGAACATCCCGGACCGCACACCCGCCTTCGACTGGTTGCCCTGAGCCCATGCCCCACCGGACCCGCATCAAGATCTGCGGCCTCACGCGCGAGGCCGATGTGAACGCCGCCGTCCATGCCGGGGCCGACGCCATCGGCTTCGTGCTCTACCCGCAGAGCCCGCGCTTTGTCAGTCCGGAACGAGCGGGCGAACTGGCTCGCCGGCTACCGCCCTTCGTCACGCCCGTGCTGCTGTTCGTCAACGCCAGCCCCGAGTTCATCACCCAGGGTCTGGCCGCTGTGCCCAACGCCCTACTGCAATTCCACGGCGACGAAACGCCCGCCGACTGCACAGCCGCCTGCCGACCGTTCGTCCGCGCCGCGCGCATTCCCCCTGGCCCGGCCGGCGCGGGCTTCGATCTCCTAAAATACGCGTCCGACTTCACCGCCGCGCAGGCGATCCTGCTCGATGCCCATGTCGAGGGCTACGGCGGAGGTGGTCAATCCTTTGACTGGAACGCTTTCCCTTGGTCACATCCGCAACTAAACGCCAGCTCTCGCCTCGTTTTGTCTGGTGGACTCACGCCTGCAAACGTGACCGATGGCATTCGCCTCGTGCGGCCCTGGGCCGTTGACGTGAGCTCCGGGGTCGAAGCCGCCAAAGGCATCAAGGACCCAGACAAGATGCTCGCCTTCGTGGCCGCCGTGCGCGCGGCCGATGCACAGAACCCCCGCCCCAGCTGACCCGTCTTCGGGTGGCTCGGGCCCAGCAACGAGACACCCCACATGGACACCGGCACCTACCAGCAACCCGACGCCCGCGGCCACTTCGGCATCTACGGTGGCAGCTTCGTGAGCGAGACGCTCACCCACGCCATCAACGAACTCAAGGACGCGTACGCGAAGTACCAGCACGACCCTGCCTTCCTGGCCGAATTCCGCAAGGAACTGGCCCATTTCGTCGGCCGGCCCAGCCCCGTCTACCACGCCGAGCGCATGAGCCGCGAGGTCGGCGGTGCGCAAATCTTCCTCAAGCGCGAAGACCTCAACCACACCGGCGCGCACAAGATCAACAACGTGATCGGCCAGGCCATGCTCGCCAAGCGCATGGGCAAGCCGCGCGTGATCGCCGAGACCGGCGCCGGACAACACGGCGTGGCCACCGCCACCATCTGCGCCCGCTACGGCCTGGAGTGCGTGGTCTACATGGGCAGCGAGGACGTCAAGCGCCAGAGCCCCAACGTCTACCGCATGAAGCTGCTGGGAGCGACCGTCGTGCCCGTCGAGTCGGGCAGCAAGACGCTGAAGGACGCGCTCAACGAAGCCATGCGCGACTGGGTCGCCAACGTGGACAACACCTTCTACATCATCGGCACCGTGGCCGGCCCGCACCCCTACCCGATGATGGTGCGCGACTTCCAGAGCGTGATCGGCAACGAATGCCTGGTGCAGATGCCGCAAATGCTGAAAGAAGCCGGCTGTGTGGGCGAGCAGCCCGACGCGGTGGTCGCCTGCGTGGGCGGCGGCAGCAACGCCATGGGCATCTTCTACCCCTACATCAACCACACCGCCACACGCCTGATCGGCGTCGAAGCCGCGGGTGAAGGCCTGGACAGCGGCAAGCACTCGGCGTCCCTGCAAAAGGGCAGCCCCGGCGTGCTGCACGGCAACCGCACCTACGTGCTGCAGGACGACAACGGCCAGGTGACCGAAACGCACAGCGTCAGCGCGGGCCTCGACTATCCCGGCGTCGGCCCCGAGCATGCCTTCCTCAAGGACATCGGCCGCGCCGAATACGTCGGCATCACCGACCAGGAAGCCCTCGAAGCCTTCCACTACCTCTGCCGCACCGAGGGCATCATCCCCGCTCTCGAATCCAGCCACGCTGTTGCCTATGGCATGAAGCTGGCCAAGACCATGAAGCCCACGCAGTCGGTGCTGGTCAACCTTTCCGGCCGCGGCGACAAGGACATCGGCACCGTGGCCGACCTGTCCAACGCCGACTTCTACTGCCGACCCAGCTGTCGCGGCCAGTCCGTCAAGGGCGGCGCCGATTCCGTTGTGAAGGTGTCCAAATGAGCCGCATCGAAAAAACCCTGGCCGACCTGAAGGCCCAGAACCGCAAGGCCTTGATCCCGTTCGTCACCGCTGGCTTCCCGTATGCCGACATCACGCCCAAGCTGATGCACGGCATGGTCGAAGGCGGTGCCGACATCATCGAACTGGGCGTCCCGTTCTCCGACCCGTCCGCCGACGGCCCGGTGATCCAGAAAGCGGGCGACCGCGCGCTGTCGCTGGGCATCGGCCTGGCGCAGGTGATCGCCATGGTGCGCGAATTCCGCAAGGAGAACGACCGCACGCCGGTGGTGCTGATGGGGTATGCCAACCCCATCGAGCGCTACGATCAGAAGCACGGTGCGGGCAGCTTCGTGCGCGACGCCTCGGCCGCCGGCGTGGATGGCGTGCTGGTGGTGGATTACCCGCCCGAAGAATGCGAGGAGTTCGCGGCCGCGCTGCGCGCCGCGAACATGGACCTGATCTTCCTGCTGGCCCCCACTTCCACCGACGAGCGCATGGCGCAGGTCGCGCGCGTGGCGAGCGGTTATGTCTACTACGTCTCGCTCAAGGGCGTGACCGGCGCCGGCACGCTGGACGTGGGTCAGGTCGAGGCCATGCTGCCGCGCATCCGCGCGCACGTGAGCATCCCCGTCGGCGTGGGCTTCGGCATCCGCGACGCCGAGACCGCCAAGGCCATCGGCAAGACCGCCGATGCGGTGGTGATCGGCAGCAAGATCATCCAGCTGATCGAGGACGAGCCCTTCGAGAAGGTGGTGCCGGTGGCGGCGCACTTCATGCGCACCATCCGGAAAGCGCTGGACGCATAATCCGCCATCTTTAAGCCGGCCCCAGAGTCCGGCCCATCGTTAGGAGTTTCCGATGTCCTGGCTTGAAAAACTGCTGCCGCCCAAGATCACGCACACCGACCCGGCCGAGCGCCGCAGCGTGCCCGAGGGTCTGTGGATCAAGTGCCCCAGCTGCGAGGCCGTGCTCTACAAGACGGATCTCGAGAAGAATCAGAACGTCTGCCCGCACTGCAGCCACCACCACCGCATCGGCGCTCGCGCACGCCTGAACGCCTTCCTGGACGCCGAAGGCCGCTACGAGCTGGCGCAGGAAGTGCTGCCGGTCGACGCGCTGAAGTTCAAGGACAGCCGCAAGTACCCCGAGCGCCTGAAGGAAGCCCTGGAAACCACGGGTGAGACCGACGCACTCATCGTCATGGGTGGTGCGGTGCAAGGCATCAGCCTGGTCGTCGCCTGCTTCGAGTTCGATTTCATGGGTGGTTCCATGGGCTCGGTGGTCGGTGAGCGTTTCGTGCGCGGCGTCGAAGAGGCCATTGCCCAGAAGGTGCCTTTCGTCTGCTTCACCGCCACCGGCGGCGCGCGCATGCAGGAAGGCCTGCTGTCGCTGATGCAGATGGCCAAGACCAACGCGGCGTTGACCCGCCTGGCCAAGAAGAACCTGCCCTACATCAGTGTGCTGACCGACCCGACCATGGGCGGAGTCTCCGCCGGCTTCGCCTTCGTGGGCGATGTGGTGATCGCCGAGCCCAAGGCCTTGATCGGCTTTGCCGGCCCGCGTGTGATCGAAAACACCGTGCGTGTGAAGCTGCCCGAAGGTTTCCAGCGCGCCGAGTTCCTGCAGACCAAGGGGGCGGTGGACTTCATCTGCGACCGCCGCGAGCTGCGCCGGACCGTGGCCAGCACCCTGGCCATGCTGCAGCGCCAGAGCGCCGACGCGGTGGTGCCGGATTGAGCGAAACGCCGCTGACGCTGAACCAGCTGCCGCTGTTCCCGCTGCAGACCGTTCTGTTTCCCGGCGGCTGGATGCCGCTGCGCATCTTCGAGGTGCGCTACCTGGACATGATCAAGCGCTGCCACGCGGCGGGCGCGCCCTTCGGCGTGGTGTGCCTCAGCGAAGGCAGCGAGGTGCGGCGCGCCGACCCCGCCTCGCCCGACGGCTTTGCGCATGAGGCGTTCCACCAGGTCGGCACCATCGCCCGCATCGAACAGGTCGAGCACCCGCAGGCCGGCCTGATGCTCATCCACTGCCGCGGCCAGCAGCGCTTTCACATCACCGCCAGCCGCCGCCTGCCCCATGGACTGTGGGTGGCCGACGTGCGGCTCGACGAGCCCGAGCGGGTCGTGGCGGTCCCGGAACACCTGCGCAGCACGCGGGACGCTCTGCAACGCGTGCTGGCCAACCTGCGCGAGCGCGAACCCGGATCCATGAACGAGCTGCCGCTGCAGCCGCCCTACCAGTGGGACGACAGCGGCTGGGTCGCCAACCGCTGGGCCGAACTGCTGCCCGCACCGGCCGAACTCAAACAACGGTTGATGGCGCTGGACAACCCGATGCTGCGGCTGGAGCTGATTTCGGATCTGCTGGACAAGCTCGGCGTCGAGCGGTAGTCAGGGGATCAGCGACAGCGCCTGCATGTAGCGCGCGCTGACCATCAGAAGGTCCCAGTCCATGGCAGGGCCCTGCGGCAGCAGGGCCTGCCGCCGCTCTTCGCTGGCGGGGTTGGGCACCCAGTCGCCTTGCACCAGCGCCTTGGACAATGCCTCAATCGCTTCGTCGATGGGCGCGCCGCCCTCCACGACGCTCTGGTTGCACAGCAGCACCATGTCGCCCCCCGCACCGAGCGCTGCCAGCGCCGCCTCGGTGAAGCTCACGCCCCGGCCGTCGATGTGGCGCGCGGCTTCCATGCTCAGGTCGTCGCTGAAAATCGCGCCGGTGAACCCCAGGCGGTGCCGCAGCACCTCCTGCAGCCAGCGTGCTGAAAAGCCTGCGGGCCGGCTGTCCACCTTCGGGTAGATCACATGCGCCGGCATCACCGCGTCCAGACTGGCCGACAGCCAGCCGTAGGGCGCCGCGTCGTCGGCCAGGATGGCCTTGAGGCTGCGCCGGTCGACGGGAATGGCCAGGTGCGAATCGGCTTTCACAAAGCCGTGGCCCGGGAAGTGTTTGCCGCAGTTGCCCATGCCACTGGTGCGCAGGCCATGCATCAGCGCCTGTGCCAGCACCGCCACCATCCGAGGGTCGCGGCCGAACGAGCGGTCGCCGATCACCGAACTTTCGCCGTGGTCCAGATCCAGCACCGGCGTGAAGCTCAGGTCGACACCGCAGGCGCGCAGTTCGGCACCGAGCACGTAGCCGGCCGCGGTGGCCGCATTGGTGGCCCGCATCGCAGAACCGCCCTCGCACTCGCCCCGCGCGGGAGCCGAGAGCCACAGCTGTCCGAACGCCGCCATGGGGGGCAGGTGGGTGAATCCGTCGGTGCGGAAACGCTGCACGCGGCCGCCCTCGTGGTCGACAGCGATCAGCAGGTCCTCTCGTACCTCCTTGACCTGGGCGCACAGCGCCGTCAGCTGCTCCCGGCTTTGCCAGTTGCGGCCGAAGAGGATGATTCCGCCGACCAGGGGGTGTGCCAGGCGCTGGCGGTCGGCGTCGGTCAGCTCGAACCCGGCGACGTCGATGATCAACGGGGCGTGTGTGTGCATGTCAGTCTCTCTCCACCACCACGAAGCTCGCGGCGTAGTCGGTCTCGTCGGTCACGGTCACGTGTGCGCGCAGGCCCTGGGCCTCGAACCAGGTTTTCAGCGTGCCATGCAGCACGATCACCGGCTGACCACTGGGCATGTTGAGGATTTCGCAGGCCCGCCAGGTCATGGGCATGCGCATGCCCAGGCCGATGGCCTTGGAGAACGCCTCCTTGGCGGAAAACCGCGTCGCCAGGTAGCGCAGTCCGCGCCCGGGCCAGCGCTCGCTTCGGCGCTGCCAGATCGCCAGTTCCTGCTCGCCCAGCACCTTCCGCACGAAGCGCTCGCCCTGGCGCTCGAAGGTCGCTTCGATGCGCCGGATATCGCAGACGTCGGTGCCGATGCCGAAGATCATCGGAACGCTTCGGCGATGCAGCGGTTGTAGTCGGTCACGGTGGCGGCGTAACCCCGCTCCAGCGCATCGGCGATCAGAGCGTGACCGATCGACACTTCGGCCACGCCCGGCACCACCTTGAGAAACGCGGTGAGGTTCTCGCGGTTGAGGTCATGGCCCGCGTTCACACCCAGCCCTGCTTCCAGGGCCGCCTGCGCCGCAGAGCGGTAGCGTTCGAGCTGCTGCCCACGGTCAGGGGTGTGCCAGGCGGCGGCATAGGGCTCGGTGTAGAGCTCCACTCGGTCAGCCCCCACGGCCCGGGCCGCCGCCATCTGTCCGGGCTCCGGGTCCATGAACAGACTCACACGAGCGCCCAGGGCTTGGGCCTGCGCGATCACGGGCCGCAGCCGGTCGGCGTCCTGAGGAAAGCTCCAGCCGTGGTCGCTGGTGAACTGGCCTTCGCTGTCGGGCACGAAGGTCAGCTGGTGCAGCGGCAGGCCACGCGCCCGGACCTCGCGCGCGACATCCATGAGGTTGTGGAACGGATTGCCTTCGATGTTGTATTCGCGGTCCGGCCAGTCCTGCATCAGCTCGGCGAGATCGAACACGTCGTGGCTGCGGATGTGGCGCTCGTCCGGCCGGGGATGCACCGTGATGCCTCGCGCACCGGCTTCGAGGCACAGGGTGGCCGCGCGGGTGACGGACGGAATGCCCAGGTGGCGCGTGTTGCGCACCAGCGCGACCTTGTTGAGATTGACCGACAGCGCGGTCGGGTGGTGAGCAGCGTGAGCCATGGTCAGGAGGATGTGGGGCCGAAAGAAGCAACCGGATCAGGAACCGCTTTCGGCCGGACCAGCGACTGCAGGTCCAGCAACAGCTGGCGGGTCCGGAACACCCGGACGCCACTATGGTAGTGCAGCAGTGCGCGCAACTGAGGCTGCAGGCTCTGCTGGCAGCCAGCGCAGGCGCGCAGGCTGGCGATCAGCGGGTCACGGTCATTCAGCGCGGTCTGCAACAGCAGCCACTGGCTGGCTTCGAGCGAGTGCACATCGTCGCCGTGCGCCACACGCAGTCCGGACTCGGCGCCCAGCACATAGGAAGTCCCCTCCTGCAGAGGCGCCAGCGTGCTGCCTTCGCAAGACAGATCGGGCAGCAGTCCGGTGTCGCGCAACAGCAGCAGCTCGAAGGCGCGCAGGACCAGCTGCTGCGCATCGGACCGCTCGGCCAGCAGCTGCACCGCCAGCGCGTAGTGGTCAAACAGGCCGGGGTGCGGGTCGTCGCGCGCCAGCAGGCGCATCAGCAGCTCGTTGAGATAACTGCCCGAAAGCAGCGCATCGCCGGTGGGCATGACGTGCCCGCCCTGCCACTGTGCCGCCTTGAGCGTGCGCACTTCGGCGTCTCCACCCCAACTCAGGGCCAGCGGCTGCAAGGGCAGCAGCACGGGACGGAACTGCGAAGTCGGCTTCTTGACCCCCTTGGCCACCAGGGCGATGCGTCCGTGGTGGCGGGTGAAGACTTCCAGGATGAGACTGGACTCGCTCCAGTCGTAGCGGTGCAGGACGAATGCGGGTTCTTCAGAAGTCCGGCGCGTGGCCATGACCCGTCACTCGTAACCGAACGACCGGACGCGCGCGTCGTCGTCGGCCCAGCCGGAGCGCACCTTGACCCACAGCTCCAGGAACACCTTGCAGTCCCAGATCTTTTCGAGCTCCTGGCGGGCCTCCGTGCCGATGCGCTTGAGCTTCTCGCCCTTTTCGCCGATCACCATGCCCTTGTGTCCCTCGCGCTCAACCACGATGGTGGCCGCGATGCGCTTGAGCCCGCCCTCTTCCTCGAACTTGTCGATCACCACGGTCGACGTGTAGGGCAGCTCGTCGCCGGTCAGTCGGAACAGCTTCTCGCGCACCATCTCGGCCGCCATGAAGCGCTCGCTGCGGTCGGTCAGCTCCTCGGGATCGTGCATCCAGGCCTGTTGCGGCAGGTACTTGGCACAGATAGCGAACAGGCGATCGACATCCCGGGCGTTCTTGGCCGACATCGGCACGAACTCGGCGAACGGGTGCTTCTCCTGCATGGACTTGAGCCAGGGGGCCAGTTCGCCACGCCTGTGCACCAGATCGAACTTGTTGGCCAGCAACACCACAGGCACGTTCGAGGGCAGCAGTTCCATCACCTTGGCGTCCGCCGGATGGAAGTGCCCCGCCTCGACAACAAACAGGATCAGGTCGACATCGGTCACCGCGCCGAGCACGGTCTTGTTGAGCGCACGGTTCAGCGCGTTGCCGTGCCGCGTCTGGAAGCCAGGTGTGTCGACGAACACGAACTGGTTCGGACCCACGGTGCGGTAACCCGTGATGCGGTGGCGCGTGGTCTGCGCCTTGCGCGAAGTGATGCTGATCTTCTGTCCCACCAGCGCATTGAGCAGCGTGGACTTGCCCACGTTGGGCTTGCCGACGATGGCCACATAGCCACAGTGCTGCTGCTCCGGCGCCACAGGTTCGTGCTCCTGTGCCGGGTCGGCGACGGCCTCTGCTGGCGTCTTGCGCAAGGCCTTGGCCAGCATGGCCTCGAGCGATGCGTCGGTGGGAACAGGGGCCGCAGGGGCACTGGAGGGAGGACGGGAGGATTTGCTCATGAATGGATCCGGACAGAAACCGGCCAAGCGCCGAGATCGTCAGCCGCCCGCCTTGGTGGGTGCGGGCTCGGCGGCCCGCAAAAACGTCAGCATCGCAGCCGCTGCCGCCTGCTCTCCAGCCCGCCGCGACGCACCGATGCCGCGCTCGCTGCGACCGGCCTCCGGGACCGTGCACTCGACGTCGAAGGTCTGTCGATGCGCCTCACCCATGGTGGCCACCACCCGGTACTGAGGCAGTTGCATCTTGCGCGCCTGCAACCACTCCTGCAAATCGGTTTTGGGATCCTTGCCCATGGCCCCCATCTGGGCACTGAGCTCGATATCACCATACAGGCGCCGCACCAGCAGCGAAGCAGTCTCGAAACCGGCGTCCAGATACACCGCCCCGATCAAGGCCTCCAGGGCATCCGCGAGAATGGAGGGGCGCTTGTGTCCTCCGGACCGCTTTTCGCCGTCACCCAGCCGCAAACAGGCCGAAAGACCCAGGCGTGTCGCGATCTGATGCAACGTGTCCTGCTTGACCAGGTTGGCCCGCACACGTGAGAGATCACCCTCTGGCAACTGACTGAGTTTTTCGAACAGCAGACCAGACACAGCCAGACTCAGCACCGAATCGCCCAGAAACTCCAGCCGTTCGTTGTGGTCCGCCGAAAAGCTTCGGTGCGTCAACGCGCGTTCAATCAGGCGCGGACTGGAAAACACATGTCCCAGGCGTTTTTGCAACGCCGTCAATTCCTGGCTCAAAGGCGTGCGCCCCCGGCCGGACAGCCACCCAGTGTCATTGAGAGGACCCGTTGTACTTCATCACCAGATAGGCAGGACCCGCCAGCGGAATTTCACGAACATAGTCGAACGACACCACCACTTTGTCACCCTGCTTGCCGATCTCCAGATCCTTGCCAGAGATGCTGCTGATGTCATCAATCTGGGCGGCCTTGTCGAACAGGGAACGCACCTCGGCAACGGTCGATCCGTCCGCAGCCTTCTTCACGGCCTTCTGCACCGCCAGATACTCGATGTAGGTGGGCACCACCTGGGCGACCACCACACCAGCGAAGGCCAGCAAAATGCCCACGAACAACAACCCGAAAAACGTCAGGCCGCGTTGCCGCTGTTTCTGCTTCATCACCCCACCTCCAGTAGTTGCGTGTCTTACTCGAACGAACCGATCCGCCCGAAATCGCCAAAATTCATCCAGACAAAGAAGGCCTTGCCCACAATGTTGGACTCTGGGACAAAACCCCAGAAACGCGAATCGAGCGAGTTGTCCCGATTGTCACCCATCATGAAATAGTGCCCAGGGGGTACTTTGCACACGACGCCTTCGGCCGGATAGCGACAATTTTCACGGAACGCAAAATCCGTGATGGGCGACACGAACGGCGGCCGCATGTCGTCGTTGAGGGTGTTGTAGCGTCGACCACCCAGCTCCTCACCGAACTGTTTGGTATAGCGCATCTGCTCGCCATCAAAATAGTCGGGCTGGTTGATGCGGGGCACGGGCTGGCCGTTGACCGTGAGGCGCTTGTTCAGATAGGCCACCTCGTCGCCTGGCACGCCAATCACCCGCTTGATGTAGTCCAGGCTCGGTTGCGGGGGATAGCGAAACACCATGACGTCCCCACGCTGCGGTTCGTTGTTGGCAATCACCTTGGTGTTGATCACCGGTAGCCGCACGCCGTAGTGAAACTTGTTCACCAGAATCAAGTCCCCGACCTGAAGTGTCGGGATCATCGAGCCCGACGGGATCTTGAACGGTTCGAACAGAAAGCTCCGCAGCACAAACACCGCCAGGATCACCGGGAACAGGCCGGCGGTCCAGTCCAACCACCAGGGTTGCGCCAGCAGCTTGTGACGCGCCATCGACAACTCTTCGTCCGAGGACTGTGCAAAACCTTGGCGAGCCAGTTCAGCCGCACGTTCGTTGCGCGTCGACACCAGCCGCTCGGCGTCTCGCCTACGCTTCGGGAAGAAATAGAACTTTTCGGCCAGCCAGTAAACACCCGTGACCGCCGTGGCCAGAAAAAGCAGCAGCGCAAAGTTCCCCTCGATGGCGCCAAAGAAAAACGCCGCCGCGTAGGCCCCGAAAGCCGCCAGGATCACCGCGGTGATCGCGCCCATGGTCTGTTGCATCACTCCTCCACCTGCAGGATGGCCAAAAAAGCCTCCTGGGGCACTTCGACCGAGCCGATCTGTTTCATGCGTTTCTTGCCTGCCTTCTGCTTTTCGAGGAGCTTGCGTTTGCGGGTGATGTCACCGCCGTAGCATTTTGCCAGCACGTTCTTGCGCAGCGCCTTGATGGTCTCGCGTGCGATCACGTTGCCACCAATGGCCGCCTGGATCGCCACGTCGAACTGCTGGCGGCTGATGATCTCGCGCATCTTGGCCGCCACGGCTCGGCCGCGGTACTGGGACTGGGAGCGGTGCACAATGATGGACAGCGCGTCCACCTTCTCGCCGTTGAGCAGGATGTCGACCTTCACCACGTCGGACGGCCGGTATTCCTTGAACTCGTAGTCCATCGACGCATAGCCGCGGCTGACCGACTTGAGCTTGTCGAAGAAGTCCAGCACGATCTCGCCCAGCGGCATGTCGTAGGTCAGCATGACCTGCTTGCCGTGGTAGGCCATGTTCAGCTGCACCCCGCGCTTCTGGTTGGCCAGCGTCATCACCGCACCCACGTATTCCTGCGGCATGTACAGGTGCACGGTCACGATGGGTTCGCGAATCTCTTCGATGCGGCCCTGGTCCGGCATCTTGGACGGGTTCTCCACCATGATGACTTCGCCGTCGGGCTTGACCACCTGGTAGACCACGCTGGGCGCGGTGGTGATCAGGTCCTGGTCGAACTCGCGCTCCAGCCGCTCCTGCACGATCTCCATGTGCAGCAGCCCCAGGAAGCCACAACGGAAACCAAAGCCCAGTGCCTGCGACACCTCGGGTTCGTAGTGCAGTGCAGCGTCGTTGAGCTTGAGCTTTTCGAGCGCGTCGCGCAGCGCGTCGTACTCGCTGGCCTCGGTCGGGTACAGGCCGGCAAACACCTGAGGTTGCACTTCCTTGAAACCGGGCAACGCTTCCTCGGCAGGGCCGAGGTTGTTGGGCAGCTTCTTTTCCAGCGTGATGGTGTCGCCCACCTTGGCGGCCTGCAGCTCCTTGATACCGGCAATGATGTAGCCCACCTCGCCCGCCTCCAGCGACTCGCGCGGCTGGTTGGCCGGCGTGAACACGCCCAGGTTGTCGGCGTTGTAGGCGGCGTTGGTCGCCATCATCTTGAAACGCTCGCCCTTTCGCAGGCGGCCATCGACCACGCGCACCAGCATCACCACGCCCACATAGGTGTCGAACCAGCTGTCCACAATCATGGCGCGCAGCGGCGCATCGGGATTGCCCTTGGGGTGCGGGATGCGCGCGACCACCGCTTCCAGAATGTCCTCCACGCCCATGCCTGTTTTGGCCGAGCAGGGAATGGCGTCGGTCGCATCAATGCCGATGACGTCCTCGATCTCCGCCTTTGCGTTGTCCGGATCGGCGTTGGGCAGATCCATCTTGTTCAGCACCGGCACCACCTCGACACCCAGGTCCAGCGCCGTGTAGCAGTTGGCCACGGTCTGCGCCTCCACCCCTTGGCTCGCGTCCACCACCAGCAGCGCGCCTTCGCACGCCGACAGCGAGCGCGACACTTCATAAGAGAAGTCCACGTGGCCGGGTGTGTCGATCAGGTTGAGGTTGTAGACCTTGCCGTCGCGCGCCTTGTACTGCAACGCTGCGGTCTGCGCCTTGATGGTGATGCCGCGCTCTTTCTCGATGTCCATGGAGTCGAGCACCTGTTCGCTCATCTCGCGGTCGGACAGGCCGCCACAGCGGGAGATGATGCGGTCGGCCAGCGTGGACTTGCCATGGTCGATGTGCGCGATGATCGAAAAATTGCGGATGTGGTGCATCGGAAAAACAGCCAGAAACCAGGCCCCGCCACTCTCTGGAAGGCCATAAAAAAGGGCGCGTCAACTGGTGACGCGCCCGTAACCAACAATCAATGGCAACTGCGATAGTTGGGATTTCATTGTAGGCAAAAAGCCCCGGCTGCACAGCCCGAAACCACCCTCTACCGCCTGTTGCAACGCAGCAACGGGAAACTTATTCACAGGTCGTCCACAAAAAAATGAACATGTTGTGCGCCACCTGTGGAGCAAGCGAGAACAACTTGAGGGCGCTCTCACATCGTGAACGCTGAACATTGTTCGACACTGCAATCAAGGTCTTGGAGCCCCGATTTTATCGAAATCAGTCAACTTCCACCTCAAGATTGTGAGTGTTCACAAACTTTCGGTTCAAACGGAAGACCCAAATCGATAGCGGGTAACCTGTGGCAAAACAACCAACTCCCAGAACAAGCCCATAAACCCAAGCTGGATCAAGGGTTTATTCGGGGCAGCTCAGAGGATTTCGAGCTTTGCGCTGGCTCAGCGCTGAGGCCGGATCACCGCATACTGGGCCCACTCACCGCGCCGGAAAAGCACATTCACGGGCTTGGACTTGTCCAGCTTCGCCAGCACCGCCTCCAGTTCCTTCACGCTGCCCACTTCGGTGTTCGCGACCGCCACAATCACGTCGCCCTCCTTGAGCCCGGCACGCGCCGCCACCCCTTCCGCCGTCTCGACACGCACCCCCGACTTGATGTTCAGTTCTTTTTTCTCTGCAGCATTGAGATCACCCACAGTCAGCCCCAAAGAGGGCAGGCTGCTCGAAGCGGGCGGCTTGGCCTCCGGTGCTGCAGCCTTCCGGTCGCTGCGCTCAGGCTCCAGCTCGGCCACCGTGATACTCAGATCGCGTTGGGCGCCGCGCCGGAACACCGTCATCGAACTGCGATTGCCCGGCTTTGTATTGCCGACGATGCGCGGCAGGTCGACCGACCGTTCGATCTCCCGGCCATCAAATTTCAGGATCACGTCACCCGGTTCGAGTCCGGCCTTGGCGGCAGGTGAGTTCGCTTCCACCGCGTTCACCAGAGCACCACGAGCCTGCCCCAGACCGATGGATTCGGCCACCTCTTTGCTCACCTGACCGATTTGCACACCGATGCGACCTCGGGTCACACGACCACTGGAACGCAACTGATCGGAGACCCGGACGGCCTCATCAATGGGGATGGCAAAGGAGATGCCCTGAAACCCACCCGAGCGGGAATAGATCTGGCTGTTGATGCCTACCACCTCACCGCGCATGTTGATCAGAGGCCCTCCCGAGTTGCCCGGGTTGATGGCGACATCGGTCTGGATGAACGGAAGGAAATCCCCGGTGTCACGCTTCTTCGCACTCACGATACCGGCGGTCACCGTGTTCTCAAGACCGAAAGGAGAGCCGATGGCCATCACCCATTCGCCTACCTTGAGCCGGTTCACATCACCGATGCGGACAGCGGACAGCCCGCTGGCGTCGATCTTCACCACAGCCACGTCGGTTCGCTTGTCGGCGCCCACCAGCTTGGCCTTGAACTCGCGTTTGTCGGGAAGGGTGACCACCAGTTCGTCGGCGCCATCGACCACATGCGCGTTGGTCATGATGAGGCCATCGGAACTGAGAATGAACCCGGAGCCCACCCCGCGGGGTTGGGCCTCTTCACCGGATCCGCCGCGCTCCTGGCGTGGACCGCGCGGCACCGCCCCAGGCGGAACCGGTATGCCGAAACGACGGAAGAACTCAAGCATCTGTTCGTCGGTGCTGCTTCCCCCATCGGCGTTGGCTCGCTCCAGCGTCCGGATGTTGACCACGGACGGCCCCACCTGGTCAACAAGATCTGTGAAATCAGGCAGCCCGCGCATCTGCTGCGCATGGGCGGGGGCAGGCAATGCAGACGCCCCGACCATGACCAGCCCGATCAGTGAGGCACTCAGCAGCAACGACATCGCTCGACGGGAACGGAGAACGGCCATATTCATGTTCATCCTTGCGGTGAGAGAGTTTTTGCAGACACAGGAAACACCCGGCAGCCACACCATGGTGGCTGAGTCTCAGGTTTCAACGGGTTCGTTCGAGAGCCGAAGCAAACCGCTTGAGAGTGGCCGGTGGCACCTCACCGAGCGCGGTCAGCCAATAGGAGCCAATGCGCCTGCTGAGGGAATGGGTCGCGCCGGTCACGGCCGACTTCTCCGTTCCATGGCGCTGCGGATCAAACGGCTCAACAAACAGCGAGACCGAAGCCAAGCCGTCCGAAAACACCCACTGCATGGGAGACGCCCCGGATGCGACGGTGTCGTCTTCTCTAGTGTGGCAGCTCATGGACTGGAAACCGGGAACAGGTTCCTTCAATCGCCAGCCTTCCGCCTCAGGCGTGGTCTTTCGCAGCGTCTGACGATGCACTTCATAGCCCTTGGTGTCACCCATGAGCCGTTTGAGCTTGTCCATCCGGACCGGCGCATCCAGTTGCAACTCTGAAAACGCCACCTGTTCCAGCACCGAGCCCTGCTCCCCAAGGGTCTGCAGCTTCACCACCAGGCCCGTTTTCTTTTCCGACCAGATGCGATAGCCGAAACGCAGTGCATCGCGTGGGGCGATCTGCACCACGTCGGCCAGATGACCCGCAACCCTTTCAACGCCCGATTCGCTCACGCTGTAGAAGTCTGGAATGGCGTTGCTGGGTGTGCGCAGCAGCTCGGGAAAAACGCCCAGCGACTCGCGTTTGTCCACCCAGGCCACCTTGTGATCCGGCGCAAAGGTGATCACGTCGTTGTTGTGGCGAATGGTCGAGCGTGGTGCACCCGTCAGCGTCTCCACGCGCTCCATCTGTTGCGTGCCATCGCAGACATGCCAGATGCGCGAGGCAGACATGGCCGAACCAGCCGATACGACCAAGGTCCCCGTGTAGGCCCGCTGCCGGGAGGCCTCGTGCATGCGCGTGAGCCACTCGGTGATGGACCGCGAGGACGGCGACGTTACAGGCACGGTCTGTGCAAAGGACGACTGCCACAACCCCAGAGCCAGCAGCCCCACCGCAGGCCAGCGGGTCCAGGCCTTGCGCGCCGACGACATGCCCAACGAAGCAGCACTTCCCATGTCGGCCTCAGCGCTGCGGAGCAGCATCGTAGGTTGCGTTGCGAAGGAATCCGGCGGGAGCCTGAAGCGCAGACATCCCGCCAAACTGGCGGTGCTCGGACAGCAACTGTTCCAGCCGGGCATCGCGCAGCACCTGACCCTGCGCAGTCTGCACAACCACCGGTTGAATTGTCGACGCGGACTCGGACATCGGGGTGGCGCTGGCCATCTGGGGACCGGCCAACTGACCGTCCTGCCCCCCTGTTCCGATGGTCCAGGTCACGGCGACGACGGCGGCAAGCGAAGCGAGGCCCGCCACCAGCTTCCAGCGAAACACCGCATCATTGGCCGCCACGGGCCGGCCTACTCCAGCCTGTCGCACCACAGGCTGAGGCAGCGCCAAAGGTTTATCGCGCAAACGGGCCATGACCGCCCCAGCAAACGCCGCCCCGCCGACCGAGCCCTGCACGGGTCGCCCACGCAGAGCGTCGCCAATCAGCTCGTAGGTATGCCCATCGGACAGCAGGGCTGCCATCTCCTCGGAGCCAGGCGCGAGCAGCAAATCCAAGTCGTCTGTGCGCACCTCTCCGTCCAGCAGTGCGGAGAGCGCCTCGCGGCTGCGCTCCCGGACAAGCATCTGCCCTGAATCTGTGGTTTCATGGATTGGGACGGCATTCATGTTCGACATCCGATACGGTGTTCCGGCATCAACAAATCAATCTCACCAGCGCTTGCCGGATTGACGCTCCAGCATGGGCTTGATTCGGGAAGAGATCGCTTCGCGGGCTCGGAAGATCCGGGAACGCACCGTTCCGATCGGACAATCGAGCGCCAGGGCAATCTCTTCATAACTCAACCCTTCGATTTCACGCAAAGTGATGGCCATTCGCAACTCGTCTGGCAATGAGTCCATCACCGCGTTCACTGCCTGGGCAATCTCTTTGCTGGCCAACACTGCCTCAGGGGTCTCGGTGTCGGCCACGCTGCTGTTTAGTTCGCGTTCCGCCGAAGAAGTTTCGTCTTCGTCCCCGGAATTGAGCTGGGACTGGAATACCAGCGGGTCCCGCTTGAGCTCCAGCAGCTGCTTCTTGGCGGTGTTGACGGCAATCCGGTAGAGCCAGGTGTAGAACTGGGCATCCCCCCGGAACTGGGCCAGTGCCCGGTAGGCACGGATGAACGTCTCCTGGGCGATGTCCTGAACGAGATCGCTGTCGCGGACCATGCGCCCGATCAGGCGTTCCACACGGCGCTGGTATTTGATGACCAAGAGCTCATAAGCCCGCATTTCCCCGGCCAGTGTGCGCTGGACCAGCATGGCATCGCTGTCGGGAGAGGGTGGGGCTGAGTGGTCGTCGGAAGAAGTCATGCAGAGGGTGTGAGGGCCGCGGAAATATACCCCAAAGGTTCGAGCCGACGCTCGCCGTCAGGCATGTGCCAGGAGCGCCCGCCGGAGATCCAGCCATCGGGACGGCTCCGCCAACCGCTCCACCCAGATCCAGGTGCGCGCACCGTCGGGATTGTGCAGGCGCAGCAACATGGCCCGTTGCAGGTCATACACGCGCTCTACCCTTTTCAGTTCCACACCTTCCCGATACGCCTCACTGGCCCAAGACCAGACACCCGACGAGCCCTGAGGAGCCTCGGGCCGCATCCGATCCGACTGCCATGCGAGCTTTCCTCGCGGCATCCGCCGCCAAGCCCACATCGACCCCAACAGCCACAAGCACCAGACCACGCCACAGAACACGGCCGTCCGCCATGATCCGTAGAGGAAGCTCATGAGCACGCCCAGCAAGCCCGATACGCCGGCACCCCACATCAGACGGGCGTAAAAAGACGAACGCCCCACCGGGTACGTGACCGATGGGGCGTTGCGCATGTTCGGGAAGGACCGCGTCCGAACAGAGTTCGTCAGACGCGCTTGAACACCAGGGTGCCGTTGGTACCGCCGAAGCCGAAGTTGTTCTTCACCGCGACATCAATCTTCATGTCCCGCGCAGTATTGGCGCAGTAGTCGAGATCGCACTCGGGATCCTGATTGAAGATGTTGATGGTCGGAGGGCTCTTCTGATGATGCAACGCCAGCACCGTGAACACGCTTTCAATGCCGCCAGCCCCGCCCAGCAAATGACCCGTCATGGACTTGGTCGAGTTCACGACGATCTTGCTGGCATGGTCACCGAGCGCCGCCTTGATAGCATTGCTCTCATTCACATCGCCCAGCGGCGTCGAGGTTCCGTGGGCATTCAGGTAGTCCACCTGGTCGGCATTGATCCCCGCGTTGCGCAGCGCATTGACCATCGCGCGACGGGGCCCGTCCATGTTCGGCGCCGTCATGTGGCCGGCATCGGCGCTCATGCCATACCCGATCACTTCGGCGTATATCTTGGCACCGCGCGCCTTGGCGTGCTCGTATTCTTCGAGCACCATCACCCCGGCGCCCTCTCCCAGCACGAAACCGTCGCGGTCCTTGTCCCAGGGTCGTGAGGCCGTTTTGGGATCGTCGTTGCGGGTGGAAAGCGCCCGCATGGCGGCGAAGCCACCCACACCCAGAGGAGAGACCGTGGCTTCGGAGCCACCAGCGACGATCACATCGGCATCCCCGTACTCGATCTTCCGAGCCCCTTCACCGATGCAGTGCAGACCAGTGGTGCAGGCCGTGACCACAGCCAAGTTCGGCCCCTTGAACCCGAAGCGCATCGAGACATGTCCAGAGATCATGTTGATGATCGATGCGGGGACAAAGAACGGCGAGATCCGCCGTGCGCCACGGTTGACATACTCGGCGTGGGTTTCTTCGATCAGCGGAAGCCCGCCGATACCGGACCCGACGATGCAGCCGATGCGCGTGGCCAGTTCGTCATCCAGCGCCTCGCCCGTAGGCAGGCCCGAGTCGACCACGGCCTGGTGGGCTGCGGCGATTCCGTAATGGATGAAGGTGTCCATCGACCGCGCCTCTTTGGCACTGATGTAGGACTCCAGATCAAACCCCTTGACCTCACCAGCGATCTTGCAGGACATGCCCGAGGCATCGAACTTGGTGATCAGGTCAATGCCGGACTGTCCGGCGACAAGGTTGGCCCAGGCTTCTGGCACCGTGTTACCCACGGGCGAGACACAACCCAGGCCGGTCACGACAACGCGACGACGGCTCATGGATGCATCAGGCCTTCTGGTGCGACATCGCGTAGTCGATGGCGTTCTTCACCGTGGTGATCTTCTCGGCGTCTTCGTCGGGGATCTCGATACCGAATTCGTCTTCCAGGGCCATCACCAGTTCCACCGTGTCCAGGGAGTCGGCGCCCAGGTCGGCCACAAAAGCCTTCTCAGGGGTCACTTGCCCTTCTTCCACGCCGAGTTGCTCGGCAATGATTTTCTTCACACGTGCTTCGATATCGCTCATAAGTCCCTCTGAGGGTGGTTGGATGACAAACCGCCATTTTAGCCGGGCTAGGAAGTAGCCCCTAGGTGGCCCGCCGGACGGCTCCGCGGCGGTAAGAGTGGATCAGGCCATGAACATGCCACCGTTGACGTGCAGTTCCTGCCCCGTCACGTAGCCGGCCTGCGGGCTGGCCAGGTAGGCCACTGCATGCGCGATGTCAGAAGGTTTGCCCAGATGCCCCAAGGGAATCTGGCCCAGCAGGGCCTTTTGCTGTTCTTCGGGCAGCGAGGCCGTCATATCGGTCTCAATGAAGCCAGGCGCCACACAGTTGACCGTGATATTGCGGCTGCCGAGTTCGCGCGCCAACGCGCGGGTCATGCCCGCAACGCCTGCCTTCGCAGCGGCGTAGTTCGCCTGGCCAGGGTTGCCAGAGGCGCCGACCACACTGGTGATGCTGATGATGCGCCCATAGCGCTGCTTCATCATGGGTCGGATCACCGCCCGGCTCATACGGAATACTGCCTTGAGGTTGGTGTCGAGCACCGCATCCCAGTCCTCATCTTTGAGGCGCATGGCAAGCATGTCGCGCGTGATGCCGGCGTTGTTGACCAGCACGTGCAGGGCACCATGGGCTTTGGTCATTTCGTCGATCAAGGCCTCGGCGGCAGCGCCATCGTTCACGTCAAGCTTCACCCCCCGGCAGCCCTCAGCCGCTCCAGGCACCGCCTTCAGCGCATTCGAGATCTTGGCTGCCCCCTCATCGGAAGTGGCCGTGCCGACGACGATCAGCCCCTTCGACACCAGTTCGGCCGAGATGGACGCGCCAATGCCACGGGAAGCACCGGTCACCAGGGCCACTTGGCCCGCAAATTTCACTTCGGACATACCAGTCTCTCCCTTCAGGCCAGCAGGTTTTTCACTTCGGCCAGCGTGGCCGGGTCGTAGAGCGCCGCGCCGGTCAGCTCGCCGTCGATGCGCTTGGTCATGCCAGCCAGCACCTTGCCAGGGCCGCATTCGACCAGCGTGGTGATGCCACGTGCTTTGATTGCACGCACGCACTCCACCCATCGAACCGGACCGAACGCCTGGCGAAACAGTGCATCGCGGATGCCGTCCACATCGGACTCCACCGACACATCAATGTTGTTGAGCACCGGAATCCGGGGTGCCGCCAGTGGCATGGTCGCAAGCTTCTCGCGCAGCTTGTAGGCCGCAGGCTTCATCAGGCTGGAATGGAACGGCGCCGACACTGGCAACGGCAGGGCCCGCTTGGCGCCGTTGGCCTTGAGCACCTCGCAAGCCTTCTCAACCGCAGCCTTGCTGCCAGCGATCACGGTCTGAGCCGGGTCGTTGAAATTGACCGCCTCCACGACCTCGCCACTGCCCGGGGGGAAGAAAGCCTGCGCCTCGGCGCAACCCGCGATCACCTTGTCCGAGTCCATGCCCAGGATGGCGGCCATGGCCCCAGTTCCGACCGGCACCGCTTCCTGCATGGCCGCCGCACGAAAACGCACCAGCGGCGCCGCTTGCGCCAGAGTCAGCACGCCAGACGCCACCAGGGCGCTGTATTCACCCAGCGAATGCCCAGCCACCACGGACGGAGCTGCCCCGCCTTCGGCGCACCAGACACGCCAGGCAGCGACACCCGCCACCAGCATCACGGGCTGGGTGTTGGTGGTCAGCGCCAGCGCCTCCTTGGGGCCTTCCTTGATCAGTAGGCCAACGTCTTCACCCAGGGCATCGGAAGCCTCCTGGACGGCCAGGGCCACCTCCGGATGGTCGCCCCAGGCGTCGAGCATGCCGACTGACTGAGAACCTTGGCCGGGAAAGACGAATGCAAATTCGGTCATGGACGTATCAGCAATGAATCAACAAGAAACGGGGAAAGGAGCCAACCGCCAAAGCGGCGTCAGAAGTCCAGCAGCACCGAACCCCAGGTAAAACCTCCGCCCACACCTTCCAGCAACAAGGTGTCACCTTTCTTGACCTGGCCGTTGCGGACCGCATGATCCAGCGCCAGTGGAATCGAAGCCGCCGAGGTGTTGCCATGCTGGTCAACAGTGACCACCACCTTGTCCATGGGCAGCTTCAGCTTGCGCGCCGTGCCGGTCATGATGCGGATGTTCGCCTGATGAGGAATCAGCCAGTCGATGTCGGCCTCGGTGCGGCCAGCCTTCGCCAGCACAGCACGTGCGGTCTCCTCCAATACACCAACAGCCAGCTTGAAGACGGCCTGACCATCCATCTTCAGCAAAGGATCACCCAGGATCTGGCCACCGCTGACGTGCCCCGGCACACACAGAATGCCCACGTGCTTGCCGTCCGCATGGATATCGGTCGCCAAGATCCCCGGCACATCGCTGGCTTCGAGTACCACGGCGCCGGCACCATCGCCAAACAGCACACAGGTGGTACGGTCATTGAAGTCCAGCAGGCGCGAAAACACTTCGGCCCCCACCACCAGCGCCTTGCTGGCAGATCCTGTGCGGATCATTGCATCGGCAACCGTGAGCGCATAGATGAAGCCGCTGCAAACGGCCTGCACATCGAACACCGGGCAGCCTGCAATGCCCAGTTTGTGCTGGAGGATGGCGGCCGTCGAAGGAAACACCATGTCGGGTGTCGATGTGGCCACGATGATCAGATCGATATCGCCCGGCCCAACCTGGGCGGCCGACAATGCCTTGCGGCAGGCTTCAGCGGCCAGATCGCTCGAGAAGACGCCGTCGCCCACAAAATGCCGCGCTCGGATCCCCGTGCGCTCAACGATCCACTCGTCACTCGTTTCAACACCCCGCGATTTCAAAAGACCCACCATGTCGGCATTGGTCAGGCGCTGAGGCGGCAGGCAACTACCGGTGCCAGTGATGCGGGCAAAACGTGTCATGCGGGCGGGGGAGAAGGTCTCAGATCGTCGGAATGCTCTTGAGATCGCTGGGGATCGCTTCTGGATCGATGAGCGGTGCTGCGTGTGCAATACGCTCCCGGACCTTCTCGAGCAACTGATTGTGGGCTGCATCATAAGCCCGGGCCAAGGCCTGCTCAAAAGCGAAAGCGTCGGCCGACCCGTGGCTCTTGAACACCAGCCCACGCAAACCCAGCAGTGCTGCGCCGTTGTAGCGGCGATAGTCCATCCGCTTCTTGAATGCAGATATCACTGGATAAGCAAACAATGCCCCCAGTTTCGTGAAAATGCTGCGCGAAAACTCGGCCTTGATGAAACCACCAATCATGGTCGCCAGCCCTTCGCTGGCCTTGAGCGCCACATTGCCGACAAATCCATCGCACACCACGATGTCTGTCGTGCCCTTGAAGATGTCGTTGCCCTCGACATTGCCGAAAAAGTTCAAATCACCGGTGTTAGCCGCGTTTCGCAGCAGAACGCCGGCCTGCTTGATGACCTCGCTACCCTTGATCACCTCCTCACCAACGTTGAGCAGCCCCACCGTCGGATCTTCCCTGCCCGAGATCGCCACGACCAAGGCAGATCCCATGACGGCAAACTGGAGCAGGTGCTCGGCGGTGCAATCCACGTTGGCCCCCAGGTCCAGCACGGTGGTCGCTCCTCCACGTGCGTTGGGCATCTGGCTGGCGATGGCTGGGCGGTCAATGCCTTCCATCGTCTTGAGCAAGTACCTCGAGATGGCCATCAGGGCGCCGGTGTTTCCGGCGGACACCGCCGCCTGCGCCGCGCCATCCTTGACCTGCTGGATCGCCACGCGCATGGAAGAGTCCTTCTTCCGGCGCATGGCCACCTCGACCGGGTCGTCCATAGTGACCACCTCGGACGCATGCACAACCCGGCAACGGACGTTGTTGAGCAACTGGGGCCAGGAATTGAATGCCTCAGGCTGCCCCACAAGAAGCAACTGGGCCTGCGGGTGGCTGGCAAGAAAGGCCGCGCAGGCCGGCAAGGTGGCCGCCGGACCGACATCTCCTCCCATGCAATCCACGGCAACGGTAATCATGTCAATGTCCCGATGCGGGCACTGCAACGCAGCGCCACCAACAAGAAAAAAGCCCGCATGGTGCTCATGCGGGCCCGTACTGGACCTGTTTGCAGGCGGCAATCACGGCATCCGGCGCTCAGACGCGGCAGGATGGAGCCGCCCAGAACTCAAGCCTCGGACTTGTTCTTCAGCACCTGGCGACCACGGTAGAAGCCGTTGGGGCTGATGTGGTGGCGCAGATGGGTTTCGCCGGTGGTCGGCTCCACGGCGATGCCGGGCACGGTCAGGGCATTGTGCGAACGGTGCATGCCGCGCTTGGAAGGGGACTTTTTGTTTTGCTGGACGGCCATGATGGGCTCCTGGAATCGGTTGGGTGTCGGTGGGTTGCGCCAATCAGCAGTCCTGCCCTCTGATCCGGGCGGCAGCGCAAAGCCAAGGATTATAGCCTGAATGACAGGCGGCGCAAAACTCCGGCTGCGATCACTTCTTAAGGCGGCTCAGGGTGGCGAACGGATTGGGGCGCACTTCCGACGCAGCCTCGTCACCGTTCACCGTCCCCGCAGAAAGCAGCAAGGGCTGAGGGCAGACGTCATGCATCGGCACCAGAGGCATCGCCATCAACAACTCGTCTTCGATCAGCGCCAGCAGGTCCGGCTTGGGCTCCAAAGCCAGGACATCCTCCTCGCTCTGGTCATCCTCGGCCTCGGCCGTGGATTCGTCGGCAACGAACCTGAACCAGCGATCCACCTCCAGCGGAACGACCACCGGACCGAGGCATCGCTGACACCCCACAGGCAAATCAAGCGCCGCACGCAGGCGCATCCAGACAGACGACTGGCCGGCAGCGTCCGGGCGAATCTCTCCCTGCACCGACCATCGAACCAGAGCGCCGACCTCGCCGTCAGCATGAATCTCGGCAGACAGACGATCAAAGGATGCCAATGAATCCTCGCTCTCCAGCACACCGCCCGCCTCGGCGAAGGCACGGGCATCGAATCGACGAGGGTTCCAGGACCTGTGGGGAGACACTTTCATACGGCCAGTGTAAAAGATGACACCAGAAAGCCGCGGACAATAGGGTGATGAGTGCTCCTTCCTCTCAAATTCCTGCGCCGCCCCAACGCAAGATCATCCTCGGCTCGACTTCACGCTACAGACGGGAACTGCTCGAGCGCCTGCGCGTGCCGTTCGACACCGAGCGCCCGAACGTGGACGAAACCCCGCTGCCAGGCGAGGCGCCAGCGACTCTGGCGCGGCGGCTCGCTCTGGCCAAGGCCCGGGAGGTGTCCCAGCGCTTTCCGGAAGCAGTGGTGATCGGCAGCGATCAGGTGGCCGACCTCGGTGGCGAACCGCTTGGCAAGCCCGGCACCCATGATCGGGCGATCGCTCAATTGCGGCGCATGCGCGGGCAAACCGTGGTGTTCCAGACCGCGGTTGCCGTGGTCTGCGCGGCCACGGGCTTCGAACAACTGGACCTGGCCGCAGTCAACGTGGTGTTCCGCGACCTCGACGACCAGGAGATCGAACGCTATCTTCGGGCAGAAGAACCGTACGACTGCGCCGGAAGCGCAAAAAGCGAAGGACTTGGCATCGCCCTGCTGTCCCGCATTGACAACGACGATCCCAGCGCCCTGGTCGGCCTACCGCTGATTCGCACCTGCCACATGCTGCGCGCCGCAGGCGTGTCCATCCTGTGAGCACCCCGGCTGCGCCCAAAGGCGCGCTGTTTCTCGTGCCAACGCCGCTGGACTTCGGATGCAGCCCGCAAGATCCGGTGCCATTGGGGCTGCTGTTGCCCGATGACACCATCCAGGTCGCGGCGCGCCTGGTCCACTGGGTTGCCGAGAATGCAAAGAGCACAAGGGCGTTCCTGAAGCGGGTGGACGCCGCACACGGTCTTGCCACCCCTGTGCAAAACCTTCAAATCGTCGAACTGCCCCGCCAGGCCCACAAGAAAGGGGACCATGCACCCGCCGGCACCGCGGATGCACAGGCCAAGTTGCTGCTCGGCCCCGCGCAGCAAGGACACGACATGGGCCTGGTGAGTGAGGCGGGGATGCCCGCGATTGCCGATCCAGGCAGTTCGGTGGTTCGCGCAGCACATGCCCTGGGCATCGACGTCCGCCCCCTCACGGGCCCCGTGTCCCTGATGCTCGCGCTGGCGGCCAGCGGGTTGAACGGTCAATCGTTTTCTTTCGTGGGCTACGTCCCACAAGACCCTGCCGAACGCAGCCGGCGCTTGCGCGAACTGGAGTCCACCGCCCTCAAAACAGGCCAGACCCAGATCCTGATCGAAACCCCCTATCGCAACGCAGCCCTCCTGCAGGCGCTGCTTCAAACGCTGCACCCTCACACCCGGCTGGCTGTGTCTAGCGGCCTAGGTCTTCCACAGCAACGCACCCGCAGCGCGCTGCTGAGCGAATGGAAATCAGGCGCGCTGGCAGCGCAATTGCCGCTAGATCTGCCGTCGGTGTTCCTGCTAGGGCGCTAATAGCGCTCCCGGTCAGGCCGCCAGAGCAGCCTGCATGTGCGCGCGCACCGCAGCGCTCAGAGCCGGGTTGGCCAGCGCCAGGTCGATGGTGGCCTGGAGAAAGCCCTCCTTGCTGCCACAGTCATAGCGCTTGCCGTCGTAGCGGAAGGCATAGACCTTCTCCTCGCCGATGAGCGCTGCGATGCCATCGGTCAGCTGGATTTCGCCGCCTGCACCACGGGGCTGGCGACGGATGCTCTCGAAAACGCCGGGTGTGAGGATGTAGCGTCCCGCCACTGCGAGCGTGGAAGGCGCCACGGCCGGTTTCGGCTTCTCGACCATGGCGAACACTTCGGCGATCTCGGCGTGGGCGCCATGCACGTCCACCACTCCATACCGCCCAGTCTCTTCCTTGGGAACGTCCTGCACTGCCAGCACCGTACCGGGATGCGACCGGTATGCCTCCACCATCTGCTGAAGCACCGTCGGTCCGCCCGCGTTCTGGCGAGCTCCCAACATCAGGTCGTCGGCAAGCAGCACCGCAAACGGCTCGTTGCCGACCACCCGCTCCGCACAAAGCACCGCGTGCCCGAGTCCCAATGGGCGCGGCTGGCGGATGAAGACGCAGTCCATGTCTTCCGGTTTGATGTCGTGCACCAGCTTGAGCAGCTCGGTCTTGTTGCCCCGTTCCAGTTCGTATTCCAGCTCGAAAGCCGCATCGAAATGATCTCCGATGGCGCGCTTGTGGCGCCCGGTGATGAAGATCATCTCGCGGATCCCGGCCGCATAAGCTTCTTCGACCGCGTACTGGATCAGCGGCTTGTCCACCACCGGCAGCATCTCTTTGGGAATCGCCTTGGTGGCTGGCAGAAACCGGGTGCCGAGCCCGCCAACCGGGAACACCGCTTTTTGAATGCGCATTGCCATTTCCTCTCTTAATTTAACCATCACCGCAGTTCAATGCCTGCTCCGCGGGCAGCTTTGAAGATGCCTTCGCCCATGTGCACACCCAACTCGCGAGCCAGTCTCAGCCCCACGTTTTCTCGCTGGGTGTAGTCCACGATTTCCTCGGCCTTCACCAATTCGCGCGCCACATAGTCCAGACTGCCCAGTCCGTCGGCCAACCCCTGCTGCACGGCCTGTTGCCCACTCCAGACCAGCCCCGTGAAAGTGTCCGGCGTTTCCTTGAGTCGCGCGCCCCGCCCCTTCTTGACCACCTCGATGAACTGCGCGTGGATCTCGCCAAGCATCGACTGGATATAGGCCCGTTGCGCCTCGTCCTGCGGACTGAAAGGGTCGAGCATGGCCTTGTTCTGGCCCGCCACCATCAGGCGACGCTCCACCCCCACCTTGTCCATCAACCCGGTGAACCCGAACCCTTCCATCAACACGCCAATACTGCCCACGAGACTGGCCTTGTCGACATAGATTTCGTCGGCTGCTGCGGCGATGTAATAGGCAGCGGAGGCGCAGGTCTCCTCCACCACGGCATAGACCTTCTTCTGGTGCAAGGCCTTTAGTCGCGTGATCTCGTCGTTGATGATGCCCGCCTGCACGGGACTGCCACCCGGGGAGTCGATCAACAACACCACCGCCTGGGCACCTTCGTCGTCGAACGCCGCCCGCACCGAGCTGAGCACGTTGTCGGCGCTGGCTTCTGCACCCGACGCGATCTCGCCCTTGACTTCGATCAGCGCGGTGTGCGGTGCGCTCACGGCCCCGGCCATCTCCGCCTGCTGAAACCAGAGCCAGAGCACCGAGCCGATGATCACCAGCCACACCAGCCGGAAAAACAGCTTCCAGCGGCGTGCGGCCCGCTGTTCGCGCAGCGTCTCGAACATCAGCCTTTCAAGGGTCTCCCGCTCCCAGGATCCCTCTTGCCGGGAGGTCGCCGATGCCGGCACCGGGTTGTCCAGTGGATCGAGGTTCATGGTGGTCCTGGTCAAAACGCCAGCGGCGCAAATGGATATTGTGCCTGCCAGTACACAACGCCCTCCCGTTCCTGCAGAGGTACCGTCACCAGCCCACCGCGACAAGGCCCGCCTTTGCAGGCACCGGTGGCAGGGTCATAGGCGGCGCCGTGGGTAGAGCACAGCAGCCACTGCCCGCTGTCGTCGAAAAAGCGGTTGGGCTGCCAGTCCATTTCCATGGCCACGTGGGAGCAACGGTTCAGATACGCGTGGACCACACCCCGGAACCGGATCGCGAACGCCCTGCAGGTCTGCCCGGCGTACATCACGTCAAAAGGCACGGCCAGCCCGCCATCCAACAGGTCGCGGCTGTTGCACAGGGCATGGAGGTCGCTTTCACCGCTCATCGCCATCCCTCAGGCATGTGCCTTCAGCCAATCGCTCAGCTCTCCGACCGAGTGGGCGACAAACCTGGGTGACAACGACGCAAACGCGGCGGGTTCGTGGGCGCCATAGCTCACTCCGACGCTGTCACATCCGGCATTGACCGCCATCTGCAGATCGTGGGTCGTGTCACCGATCATCAGGGTGCGGCCAGGGTCGACACCGAACTCGCGCATCAGTTGCTCCAGCATCAGCGGACTGGGCTTGCCGGCTGTTTCATCGGCCGTGCGGGAACCATCAAACACGTCCCGAAGCTCCACGGCGTCCAGCGCCTCATCCAGCCCCCGCCGGCTTTTGCCCGTCGCCACCACCAGCCAGTGGTGACGTTCCTTGAGGGATGCCAGCATGGGCAGCACGCCATCGAACAGGCTGATGTCGTGCTGACGGGACAGGTAGTGATGCCGGTAACGCTCGCCCAGCCGGGGATACAACTCAGGAGGCACGTCGGGCGCCGCGTGGGCAAGGGCCTGCATCAGGCCCATGCCAATCACGTAGCTGGCCGCTGCCTCGCTCGGAACCGCCCCCCCCACGTCCCGCACCGCTGCCTGGATGCTGCGCACGATGATGGCGGTGGAGTCGAACAGAGTGCCGTCCCAGTCGAAGGCGATGAGGTCGTATTGGCGTGGGCGCATGGAAAGGGAGTCGAAAGCAGTCGATTATTGCTGCGGCTCAACAAAAAAGGCACCCGCAGGTGCCCTGTGTGCGTTGGGGCTCTTACACCCTCAAATGCGGTAATCCTCAAGGCTCTTGCCCGCAGCCAGCACCGCGCGCACCCACTCCGGCTTGCGGCCCGGGCCGCCGGCCCACAGTTCCCCGTTGGGGCCACGGTACTTGGCGACAGCCTTGGATTTCGACTTGGCGGCCTTTTTGGCGCCAGCCGCTGCACCACCCAAATCAGCCACCGTGATGCCATATTCCTTCATCTTCGCTTTGATGTCGGCGATAGCGGCGGCCAGTTCGTTCTTGCGCGCCTGCTCGGCCTGACTCATCAATGCCTGCGCCTGTGCCATCAGTTCAGAATAGGTTGCCATTGCGTTTCCTTTGGTATTGGTAAATTTCAGCGATATGGACATCCCAACGATGCCGGCAGAAATTCTAATGGGATTTTCAGGAACCTGCCCAAGGCCCAAGCTCGACAGGCAATTCAGAATGTAACTCCATCGACTGACCAGAAATAGGATGGGTCAGGCGCAATCGCCAGGCATGAAGAAACATGCGGCGCAAACCAGCCTTCGCCAACAGCCGGTTGAAATCAAAATCCCCGTACTTGTCGTCCCCAACGATTGGAAAGCCGGCATGGGACAGATGGACACGAATCTGATGGGTGCGCCCGGTCTTGATAGTGACTTCCAGCAAAGTCAATCCATCCGGGCAAACCGCCTCCAGCCCAGAGGGCGCGGGCAGATGCTTTCGCACCGCCACGAGCGTGACAGCGCGCATGGCATCGGGATGTGCGGCATCGACCACACGCACCCGCCGCTCTCCATCGGGCAGCAGGTATTTGTGCAGCGGCTGGTCTAAAACTTTCAGTTTGGAAGGCCAGCGCCCCCGGACCAGAGCCAAATAGGTTTTACCGGTTTCACGCTCGCGGAACTGATCCTGCAGCGACTTCAGGGCACTTTTCTTTTTGGCGATCAACAGCAGACCGCTGGTTTCGCGATCCAGCCGATGGACCAACTCAAGGAAACGGGCACCCGGACGTGACCTGCGCAACTGTTCAATCACCCCGAAACTGACCCCGCTGCCCCCATGCACAGCCACACCCGCCGGTTTGTCTAGCGCAAGGAAAGCGTCGTCTTCGTGGATGACCGGAAAATCGCGCACTGGAACCGGCTGCGCCGCTTTCTCGGCCGGACGCTCGGACAGCCGGATGGGAGGAATGCGCAACACATCCCCGGCCTGCACCCGGTCGTCTGCCGAAATCCTGCCTTTGTTGCGCCGCACCTCACCCGAACGGATGATCCGGTAGATGTGGGTCTTGGGAACACCCTTGAGCTCGCGGAACAGGTAGTTGTCCAGCCGTTGCCCAGCCGAATCTTCGTCCACAAGGAGATGTCGCACGGCCCCGGAACCGTCAGAAACTGGAGAATTCAAGGGAAAAACACCATCAGACCTGTGCCACCATCAAGGGCAGCCCCCTATAATGTGTCACGCCAGTCGCGCGTTGTAAGTGATTGATTTTCCTGAGTTTAAGGCAGTCACGTCCAGCGACCCGGAACAGCAAGGCTGAAACCGGATGCGATTGGCGACCCGTGCCACCTGTGGCACCCGGCTCGAACCATCCTGCGCACGACGTCCCAGACGTCTCCATGGCGGGAAGCGATCCGGATGGAAGCCACAGGAGAGCCGACAAAAGAGTAGCGAACCAGATTACGGAATACCCCAATCGGTCAGCCCTTCTTGCAACGCCACAGGCGGGCTGGTGCGGCTGACCGAGGACAAAGTGAAGACAGTGACCGAAACGGCAAGATCCATGTCAACGACATCCGTCATGCCCTGCCTGCTCACCCACATCCACGCGCCTACGCCCTGACCCGGCCGCAGGGCCTTGGCGCGCCGCTGTGCGCACAGCCCCTGCCGACAGACCACCCGATGCAGTCGGGACATCACCGGGTCAACGGCTCTCCGGCAATTCCTCCCGTTCGCGTTCTTTCGCTGGCTCACGGCATCCTGGTGTGCGGCCTGTCCGCGCGCCTTGTCAGCGACAGTGAAAAGGAAACGCAACATGAAGCGCATGCTGATCAACGCCACGCAGGCCGAAGAGCGCCGCCTGGCGATCGTGGACGGGCAGAAACTGCTCGACTACGAAATCGAAATCGAAGGGCGCGAACAGCGCAAGGGCAACATCTACAAGGCCGTCGTCACCCGCGTCGAGCCCTCGCTCGAAGCCTGCTTCGTCGACTACGGCGAAGACCGCCACGGCTTCTTGCCGTTCAAGGAAATCTCCAAGCAGTACTTCCAGGGCAATGCCTCGCCCTCCCAGGCCCGCATCAACGACGTGATCAAGGAAGGCCAGGAACTGCTGGTCCAGGTCGAGAAGGAAGAACGCGGCAACAAGGGCGCAGCCCTCACCACCTTCGTGAGCCTGGCCGGCCGCTATGTGGTGCTGATGCCCAACAACCCGCGCGGCGGTGGCGTCAGCCGCCGCATCGAGGGCGAAGACCGCCAGGAACTCAAGCAGGCACTGGACCAGCTGGAGTATCCCAACGGCATGAGCATCATCGCCCGTACCGCCGGCATCGGCCGTGAGGCGGCCGAACTGCAGTGGGACCTGAACTACCTGCTCAAGCTGTGGAACGCCATCGACGGCGCGGCCAAGGGTGGCAAGGGCGCCTTCCTGATCTACCAGGAATCGAGCCTGGTGATCCGCGCCATCCGCGACTACTTCAACAGCGACATCGGCGAGATCCTGATCGACACCGACGACATCTACGAACAGGCTCACCAATTCATGAGCCATGTGATGCCCGAGCACGGTCACCGCGTCAAGCGCTACCGCGACGATGCGCCGCTGTTCAGCCGCTTCCAGATCGAACACCAGATCGAGACCGCTTACAGCCGCATCGTGCAGCTGCCCAGCGGTGGCGCCATCGTGATCGACCAGACCGAAGCGCTGGTGGCGGTCGACGTGAACTCGGCGCGCGCCATCAAGGGCGGTGACATCGAGGAAACCGCCACCCGCACCAACCTGGAAGCCGCCGACGAAGTGGCGCGCCAGGCCCGCCTGCGCGACCTGGGTGGCCTGATCGTGATCGACTTCATCGACATGGAAGAGTCGAAGAACCGCCGCGAGGTGGAAAACCGCCTGCGCGACGCGCTGCGCCAGGACCGCGCCCGCGTGCAGTTCGGCTCCATCAGCAAGTTCGGCCTGCTCGAAATGAGCCGACAGCGCCTGAAGCCCACGCTCAGCGAAGGTTCGTCCATCCCCTGCCCGCGCTGCGGTGGCTCCGGCCACATCCGCGACACCGAAAGCTCGGCGCTGCAGATCCTGCGCGTGATCCAGGAGGAGTCGCTCAAGGACAGCACGGCCGCCGTACTGGTGCAGGTGCCTGTCGAAGTGGCCAGCTTCCTGCTCAACGAGAAGCGCACCGAGATCACCAAGATCGAACTCAAGCAGCGCATCAACGTGCTGTTGGTGCCCAACAAGTCGCTGGACACGCCGAACTACAAGCTCGAGCGTCTCAAGCACGACGATCCGCGCCTGGACAACCTCGACTCCAGCTACAAGCTGGCCGAGGAAGTGGACGATGTGGCCAGCTTCACGCGCCGAAGTCAGGAGCGCACCAACAAGCAGGAGCCGGTGATCAAGGGTGTGCTGCCCGACGGCCCGGCACCAGTGGCTGCGCCCAAGCCCGAGGTGGCTGCGCCCGCACCGGTGGTCGCGTCCCCTGCGGTGGTGGTCGAGCCCGCGCCAGCGCGTGCCGCCGCCCCTGCCGAAAAAGGCTTCTTTGGCTGGCTCAAGAGCCTGTTCGGCATGGCACCCGCTGCAGCACCAGTGACGCCTGCTCCGGCACCGGCCGCTGCTGAAGCGCCGAAAACCGATCGCGGCGAAGGCAAGTCGTCCAGGGACGGCCGTGGTCGTGGTGGCCGCAATGGCGAAGGTCGCGGTGACCGCGGCGAGCGCCAGGGCAACCGCCCGCCCCGCGGCGAAAACCGGGGAGAGCGCACCGAGATCCAGGGCCGCGGCAATGGTGAAGGCCGCCGTGGTGACCACCGCGCCGAGGGTCGCAGCGGCGAACCGCGGGGTGAACGCGCCGAGGGACAGGGTCGCAACGGTGGGCGTCGGGACAGCCGCCGAGACAACCGCCAGGACCAGGTCGCCGACAGCACCGCACTGGAAGGACAGGTCTCCACCACGCCGGCAGGTGAAGCACCTGAGGCCGCCGCCGAAGGCGCTCGCCGCGAACGCCGTGGTGGCCGTGGTGACAACCGCCGGCGCCAGGGGCAGGAGCCCGTCGACAACGCATCACAAGGCGTGGCGGACACCGCGCTGCTCAACGCAGCCCCTGCTGACGCGATGACCTCGGAGCCGTCCGAGGCAGCGCCCGCAGAGATGGCGGAAGGCGATGCCGCCGCACCCCGCGCGCCGCGCGAACGCCGCAGCCGCGACCGCTATGGCCGCGACCGCCGCGAGCGCGCGCCTCGTGACGGTGAAAACAGGGAAGAAGTCCCCGCAGGTGCGGAGCCAGTGGCCCCGGTGGCCACCGACCAGCAGGACGAGCAACGCCCGGTGCGCAGCTACTTCACCCAGCCCGCGAGCCCAGCGCCGTCACAGGTCGAGCCCGCGCCCGTGGTGGTGGCCGAACCGGTCGCGGTGATTCCTGATGTGGTGGCTCCCGCCGCCCCCGCGCCTTCGGTCGCGGCGGCAACCGCCGGCATGCCCAAGGTCGTGCCGTACACGTTGTCGATGGACGACCTGCACCGCGTGGCACAGGCCAGCGGGCTCGAATGGGTCAATTCGGACGCAGCAAAGGTCGCCGAGATCCAGGCCGCCATCGCTGCAGAGCCCAGGCCGATCCATGTGCCCCGCGAACCCAGGCCGGTGGTGCTGGTCGATGAAGGCCCGCTGGTGCTGGTGGAGACCCGCAAGGACCTGCGCGATGTGAGCCTCCCGTTCGAGAATCGCTGATTCCGGACCCAGGTTCCCAGCAAAGAAAAAGCCGACCCTTGGGCCGGCTTTTTCTTTGTGTCAGTGGCTGCAAGGCAGCGGGCAAACCAGCCCGCCAGCCTCAGTCGCCCAGCAGCGCCGCCCGCTTCCACGCGGCCTGGGCACCCGCCTGGTCCTGGCGCTCCTCCGCCAGCAACGCCAGGGCACACCACGTACGGCGCAGCAGGGCCGGTTCGCGCAGGCTGTGGCTGGCCTGGCCCAGCAACTGGGACGCCTTGCCCCAGAGCTGGCGCTGCCGGCAGGCCTGACCGGTGAGGTACTGCAGGTAGGCGTTGTTGGGCCACTGCCGCTGGCTCTGTTCGAGACGCGCCAGCCCCGTGGCGTCCAGCCGCATCAGCCCGGGTTCCATTGCCAGCGCCAGCTTGTGCTGCAAGCCCTCATCCAGTGCAGCAAATCCCTGCCAGACGGGTTCCAGCCAGCCACCGGTCAATTCGTGGGCCTGTGCTGCCATGTCTTCGTCCGGCGCCAGGGCCACCAGCCGATGGGCACGCTCCACTGCCGCCAGGATCAGCTCGGGCATGGCGCGCTCGGACGCATCCAGGCGCGACCACACGGATTGCAGCTGGGCCAGGTCGTGCGCCTCGCGCAGCGCGTCCAGCGCCAGACCGCGCACGATGCTGCGCGAGGCCTCTGGCGAAAAGGCGCGGTGCTTGGCGAGCAGACGCGCTGTTTCCAGTGCCTCGGCGGTCGCCCCCCCCAGACGCGCCACCCGAAGCTTCAGGCGCAGCGTCTGGATGCGGCGGGACGCTCCCTGGGGAAGTTCGTCCAGGTGGCTGCGGGCCGCCTGGAGGTCACGGTCTTCGACCGCCCAGCGGACCGCCCGCATCAGGGCACCTTCGCGGGCCTCGGCCGACTCCTTGGCCAGCTTCGGATGCAGGGCCTCCTGCAGGTGCTCGTCGCGGGTGCGGCGGTTCTGCAGCGATTGCGCCGCTTCGGCCACCAGCAGGTGGGCCAGTTGCTGGAGTTGTCCACGCCGTGGCCACTGGGCCGCCGGGTGGCTGTTGAGCTGCTCCAGCGCCGACAGCCCGGCCGCCTGCGCCCGGACAAACCGGCCCGCGATCTGGTTGGACAAGGCGTCCATCAGCGCGCCGACCGCCGCCCGCTCCATCTGCTGGCTGCGCCAGCGCTGCGCCTGGCGGGGCAGCTCGCGGAACATGCTCAATGCCCGCAGGGCCAGGTACAGCAGCACGAAACCCGCCACCAGGCAGAACAGGACAAAGTTGAACGAGACATCGAACCGGTAGGGCGGCCAGAACAGGCTCACCATGGCCTGGTTCTGTCCGGTCAGCAGGGCCAGCGCCACCGCCAGGGCGGCCAGACCCAGCAACCAGAAGACATTGCGCATCGCACCCCGCTGGCGCCGCGGCCCGTTCATCAGCGTCCTCCCGCGGCCACCGCGAGCGCCGCCAGGCTCTCTTCGGGCCGGGGCCATTCGGTGAGCACCAGTTCGGCGCGCAGCTGCGTGACAGCGGCCTGTGCGGCGGCCACGTCGGGAGCGGTGGTGTCGAAGTGGCGGGCGAGCGCCGCATCAATGGTCTTGAGGTCGTCCTGCACCGCGTCCATCTGGCGGGCCAGCAGGCCCAGCCGTGCGTTGAGCAGCCGCAGCTTGAGGTTCTCCCGGAGGAAGAACGCCTGCTCCGGCGCCAGCAGCACCGCTTCGGGCCGGTCGATGCGGCTCACCCGTACCAGCTCCCGTCCGCTGCGGGTGGTTTCCTCCCACACGCGCGACCAGAAGCCGGACCAGGTCTGCACCGCGCGGTCCCAGCCGCCGGCCGCGGGCGCGGCAGGTTCGGCAGGGTTCGCGGATGCTGTCGAAGCGCTGCCGGAGCCAGACGCCTTGCGTGCCGCCGGTGAACGGGGGCCGACGTCGTTGGGCACCGGCCACTGGTCCACCCGTTGCACCAGCTCGTCCAGCCGCTGTACCAGCGAGGGCACATCGGCCACCGAGGTGCTGCGGATGCGCTGCACATCGCGCGCAATGGCGCGCTGGACCGGGTTCAGCCGCGGCTGCGCGGCACGGGCGATGCGCTCATCGGCCGACTGCAGGGCCGCGAGCAACGGCTGCACGCTGCCAGTGAGCTGAGACTGTTGCTGGGCCAGGCGCAGGGAGGACTCCAGATCCTGCACCAGGTTGTCGTCCCGGGACCGGGACAGCGCCAGCATCAGCTCTTCGAGCTGGGAGCGCTGCAGACTGACCTCGGACAGGCGGACCTCGGCCACCGCCAGACGCGCCTGCAGTTCCTTGACCTGGGCCTCGGCCTGCGCTGCCACCGTCCGTGTTTCCGACGACTGGGTTTCGCTGACCTGGGTGCGGCGCGCCAGTTCCTTCTGGGTGAAATCCACCTTCTGCCACAGCAGGCCGGCCATCATTAGCGTCAGCACTGCCAGCAGCAGCGCCAGCGCGCCCAGCCAGACCCCACCGCGCCGGGCAGCAGGTGCAGGGGAGCCTGAGCCGGTGGTCACCACGGGAAGAACCGGGGTCGGCGCAGCGGGGGAAGGTTCGGGAGTGTCGTTGCTCATATCGGGCTCCGCACCGATTCTAGGGCGACCAACACATCGGGCAATGACGGGCGGCTGGTGTACACGTGTACAAAGCCCGTCGCCCGCGCCGCCGCCGCGATCCGTTCGTGGGTGCACAAGGCCCCGGCGCGGGACCAGTCGGCCGCTGGCATCGCCGTCCGCAGATGGGCCACAGCCTCTGAACTGCTGAAGAGCCAGAGGGCATCCTGCTCTGCCAGGGCCCGGTCGGACGGGGTCCACCGGGGCGCATGCCGTTCGTAGGCGGCGCAGACCTCAACCGCGGCCCCGCGCGCGCGGCACTGCTCCATCAGCCACTCGCGCCCACTGCCCTCGGTCCCACCCATGGGCACGCCGTCGGCCGAGGTGGACACGCCCCGCACCACCAGCAAACGTGCACCAGCCCTCGCCTGAGACGACACCACAGGCCACAGATGCTCGGAATCGAACTGCAGTGCATCGGCCGGTGGCTGGTCGATCCGCTCGGGCCCCAGGCCGAGACGCTGCAAGGCCACCGAGAGCGTTCGCGCCGTGCCCGGCCCCGGCGCCCAGAACCGTGTGCCTGTCCGATGCGCTCCGCCGTCCGGAAGCACACCGTCGAGAAAGTGCTGCACCGCCGCGGTGCTCACGAACATCAGGGCGTCCCAGTGGCTCCAGCGGGCCTGGACATCGCGCAGCCGCGCGAGGACCTGCGGATCGCGCGGCGCACCGATGTCGATCAGGGGCAGGCTGTGCGCCTCCCATCCCCGGGCCTGCAGCGCCGCCACCCATGCACCGGCTTCGCCGGCGGGCCGCGTCACGATCACCCGGGACCAGCGGGACGGCACGGCCGCGTGCCCGGCCAAGGCTCAGCCTCCCGCTGCGCGGGCACCACCGGCGCGCAGGGCCTGCGCCACCCGGTGACCCAGGGACTCCGCCTGTTCGAGCGTCTCGACGCGCGCCTGCTCCTGCACCCTCACCACCGCCAAGCGCCCCTCGGGATCGCCCCAGGCGGCGTCCAGGCGCAGGGTCTGCGGCGCCTCGGCGTCCCAGCGGGCATAGGCGGCCAGCGGCATCGAGCAGCTGCCGCCCATGGCGCGGGAAACCGTGCGTTCGGCCGCCACGCGCAACCAAGTGGGCATATGCACCAGCGGCGCAAGGGCCTGCATCAGATCGGTGCGGTCGCTGCGAATCTCGATGCCCAGCGCGCCCTGCCCGGCGGCGGGCAGCGACTGTTCGGGGTCGAAGATGCCGCGGATGCGCGAAGACAGGCCCAGACGCTTGAGACCAGCGGCCGCCAGCACAATGGCGTGGTACTGGCCTTCGTCGAGTTTGCGCAGGCGGGTGTCGAGGTTGCCGCGCAGCGGTTCGATGCGCACGTCCTGCCGGCCCAGACGGTCCAGCGCCTCGCGCAGCAACACCAGACGGCGCAGGCTGGACGTACCGACCACCCCGTCCCTGGGCAGGTCGGCCAGCGAGGCACAGGTGGCGGACACCCAGGCATCGCGCGGATCTTCGCGCTCCATCACACAGGCCAGGGCGAACCCGTCGGGCAGGTCCATCGGCACGTCCTTGAGCGAGTGCACGGCGATGTCGGCCCGCCGCTCTTGCAGCGCCACCTCCAGCTCCTTCACGAACAAACCCTTGCCACCCACCTTGGAGAGGCTGCGATCCAGGATCTGGTCACCCTGGGTCGTCATGCCCAGCAGCGTCACGCGGTGGCCCAGAGATTGCAAGAGCGCCTTGACGTGCTCGGCCTGCCACAGCGCCAGACGGCTCTCCCGCGTGGCGATCGTGATGTCAAGCGAGGCGGGCGGGTTTGAAATGGACACGGTGCACTATCAAAAAAAGATCAGGCCGGAACCGGCGTTTTCGTACCCCGTTGGTAACGGTGCGGGGAGCTTTGGATGCTAGCATGCCCCCTGCCCAAATTTTCAGCAATACCTCTCTCGGCATCCCCTCGCCACCACCCCGCATGAGCCCCTCCCCCGCCCGCAAAGCAGCCCCCGCATCCCGCAGCCGTGCCAGCGCCGACAAGGACCTGCCCCTGGTCGAAGACATTCGCCTGCTGGGCCGCATCCTGGGTGATGTGATCCGGGAACAGGAGGGAAAGGCGATGTTCGAACTGATCGAGCTGATCCGCCAGCTCTCGGTGGCGTTTCGCCGGCACGCCGACGAATCGGCCGACAAGACGCTCAAGAAGCTGCTCAAGGGTCTGTCGGGCCAGCAGACGGTCAGCGTGATCCGCGCCTTCACCTACTTCAGCCACCTGGCCAACCTGGCCGAGGACCGCCACCACATCCGCCGCCGCGCCATCCACGAGCGCGCAGGCGATGTGCAGCCCGGCAGCCTGGCCATGACCCTGCAACGTCTGCACAAGGCCGGCATCGCGCCGCCGCAGATCGTGCAGACCCTGGCCGAAGCGCACATTTCCCCCGTGCTCACAGCCCACCCCACCGAGGTGCAGCGCAAGAGCATCCTGGACGCCGAGCGCGACATCGCCCGCCTGCTGGCCGAGCGCGACCACCTGCTGCCGCGCGAACTGGCCGACAACGAGCTGCAGCTGCGCGCCCGCGTCACCCAGCTGTGGCAGACACGACTGCTGCGCTACACCAAGCTCACTGTGGCCGACGAGATCGAGAACGCGCTGAGCTACTACCAGGCCACGTTCCTGAGCGAGATCCCACGCATCTACCGCGACCTCGAAGAGGGGCTCGGCGAGGCCGCGGCCGAGGGCCTCGCGCCCTTCCTGCGCATGGGTCAGTGGATCGGCGGTGACCGCGATGGCAACCCCAACGTCACCGCCCCCACACTGGACCTCGCCCTGCGCAGCCAGTGCGAGATGGTGCTGCGCCACCACCTGACCCAGATCCACCTGCTCGGCGCCGAGCTGTCTGTGTCGGCCATCCTCACGCAGGTCTCGCCCGCGATGCAGGCGCTGGCCGAGCGCTCGCCCGACCGCAACGCCCACCGCCAGGACGAACCCTACCGCCGAGCCCTCACCGGCATGTACGCCCGTCTGGCCGCCACCCTGCAGACGCTCACCGGCGGCGAAGCGGCACGGCATGCCATCGCACCGCAGGACCCCTACAGCGGCCCCGAAGAGCTGCTGGCCGACCTGCGCACCATCGAAGCCTCGCTGCTGGCGCACCACGGCGCCCACCTGGTGCGCGGCCGCCTGCGGCCGCTGATCCGTGCGGTGGAGGTGTTCGGTTTTCACCTCGCCACGGTGGACCTCCGCCAGAGCTCGGACAAACACGAAGAGGTGGTGGCCGAACTGCTGGCCACGGCCCGCATCGAGCCGGACTACAGCGCCCTCGACGAAAACGCCAAACGCACCCTGCTGCTGAAACAGCTCAACGACGCGCGGCCGCTGCGGGTGCCTGGCGTCGACTACTCGGCCCACGCGCAGAGCGAGCTGGCCATCTTCGAAACCGCGCGCCTGGCACGACAGCGCTACGGCAATGCGGCGATCCGACACGCCATCATCAGCCACACCGAAACAGTCAGCGACCTGCTCGAAGTCCTGCTGCTGCAGAAAGAAGTCGGACTGGTCCACGGCCTGCTGTCCGAAAACGCGGTGGCCGAACTGATCGTCGTGCCGCTGTTCGAGACCATCGAAGACCTGCGCAACGCCGCACCCATCATGCGCGAGTACTACGCACTGCCGGGCGTGCGCGAGATGGTGCTGCGCGGCGCGGCCGACGGCTATGGCGAGCAGGACATCATGCTCGGCTACTCCGACAGCAACAAGGACGGCGGCATCTTCACCAGCAACTGGGAGCTCTACCGTGCTGAGATCGCGCTGGTCGAGCTGTTCGACCACCTCAACGCGGGGGCCGAGAAGACCATCGGTCTGCGCATGTTCCACGGCCGCGGCGGCACCGTGGGCCGTGGCGGCGGTCCGAGCTACCAGGCCATCCTGGCCCAGCCACCGGGCACGGTGCGCGGCCAGATCCGTCTGACCGAACAGGGCGAGGTCATCGGCTCGAAATACGCCAACCCCGAGATCGGCCGGCGCAACCTCGAAACCCTGGTCGCTGCCACGCTGGAGGCCACGCTGCTGCAGCCCACGCGCAATGCGCCCAAGGCCTTCCTGGACGCCGCCGCCGAGCTGTCCATCGCGAGCATGAAGGCCTACCGCGCGCTGGTTTACGACACGCCGCGCTTCCCCGAGTACTTCTTCGCCGCGACACCGATCCGCGAAATCGCCGAACTCAACATCGGCTCGCGCCCCGCTTCGCGCAAGGCGACGCAGAAGATCGAAGACCTGCGGGCCATCCCCTGGGGCTTCAGCTGGGGCCAGTGCCGCCTGACGCTGCCCGGCTGGTACGGCTTCGGTTCGGCGGTCCAGGCTTTCCTCAAGGCCGGCGGCGCCAAGGGCCAGACCCAGCGCAAGGAGCTGCTGCAGAAGATGTTCAAGCAATGGCCCTTCTTCAGCACCCTGCTGTCCAACATGGACATGGTGATGGCCAAGAGCGACCTGGCCTTGGCCACGCGCTACGCCGAGCTGGTCGAGGACAAGAAGCTGCGCAAGAAGGTGTTCGACGCCATCGAGGCCGAATGGCACCGCACGGCCGAAGCCCTGACGCTGATCACCGGCGAGAAGCAGCGCCTGGCCAACAACGAAGCCCTGCAGCGCTCGGTGCGCCACCGCTTCCCCTACATCGACCCGCTGCACCACCTGCAGGTCGAACTGGTACAACGCCACCGGTCGGGTGATCTGGACAACGAGGATGAGAAGGTGCGCCGGGGTATCCACCTCTCGATCAACGGCATCGCAGCCGGTCTGCGGAACACCGGCTGAGGCCATCCCCGCGACGACAGCGGGGGCAGAGGGCGGCCACTAAAATGAATAGGTGACCCATTTGACCAACGCCGACCTGCACTGCCACTCCGTTGTCTCGGATGGCACGCTCATGCCCGAGGAGCTCGCGCCCCGGGCCAAGACCAATGGCGTCGAACTCTGGGCGCTGACCGACCACGACGAGGTCGGCGGTCAGGAGCGCGCGGCAGCGGCGGCCCGGCAGGTGGGTCTGCCCTACCTCACCGGCACCGAAATCTCGGTCACGTTCGCCAACGTCACGGTGCACATCGTCGGGCTGGGCTTCGATCCCACCGATCGGGCGCTGGTCAACGGGCTGCGCCAGACCCGTGGCGGCCGCGAGGAACGCGCCCGGCAGATGGGTGTGGAGCTGGCGCGCGCGGGCATTCCCGGCGCCTTCGAAGGCGCGATGAAATACGTCGGCAACCCCGACCTGATCTCGCGCAGCCACTTCGCCCGCTATATCGTCGAGTCAGGCCATTGCCCCGACACCAACGCCGTGTTCCGCAAGTACCTGGCAGAGGGCAAGCCCGGGTTCGTGCCGCACCGTTGGGCCAACCTGGGTGATGCGGTGAAGTGGATCACCGGCGCCGGTGGTGTCGCAGTGATCGCTCATCCCGCCCGCTACAAGTTCACCGCCAACGAAGAATTCGCGCTGTTCAACGAGTTCCGCACGCACGGGGGCCGTGGTGTCGAGGTGGTCACTGGCGCCCACAGCCAGGCCGACTATGTGAAATACGCCGAGTTCTGCAGCGAGTTCGATCTGCTGGCCTCGCGCGGCAGCGACTTCCACAGCCCCGACGAAAGCCACACCGACCTGGGCAAGCTGCCCGACCTGCCGGGCGGCGTCACGCCGGTCTGGTCCCTGCTCGAATCGCGCATCCAGTGACGGCTGCGCTTCCGGTTGCCCACGGCCATCGCGCCGTTGTGGGCTTGGCCTGGCTGCCACCGCAAGGCTGAAACCGCGCTCTGTCCAGCGCACAATCGCGTCATGTCCCAGTTCTTTGAAGTCCACCCCGACAACCCACAGCCGCGACTGCTCAAGCAGGCGGTGCAATTGCTTGAACGGGGCGGCGTGCTCGCCGTGCCGACCGACTCCAGCTACGCCTTGGCCTGCCACCTGGACGACAAGGCCGCGGCCGACCGGCTGCGCCGCATCCGCCAGGTCGACGACAAGCACCACCTGACGCTGCTCTGCCGCGACCTGAGCCAGCTCTCCAGCTACGCCAAGGTTGACAACCGGCAGTACCGGCTGCTGAAGCTGGCCACGCCGGGGCCCTACACCTTCATCCTCGAAGCCAGCAAGGAGGTGCCCCGGCGGGTGAGCCACCCCTCGCGCAAGACCATCGGGCTGCGTGTGCCGCAGCACGCTGCCCTGCTGGCGCTGCTGGACCTGCACAACGCCCCGCTGCTGGCCACCACGCTGATCGCACCGGGCGAAAGCGACCCGATGAACGACGCCGGCGAGATCCGCGAGCGCTTCGAACGTGAGATCGACGGCGTGATCGATGCGGGCGCCTGCGCCCTGGAACCCACCACCGTGGTCGACCTCACCTCCATGGGCACCGGCGGCGAGCCCGAGGTGGTGCGCGAGGGCCGCGGGCCGCTGCAGGCCCTGGGTCTGGGACAATAGGCCGATGGATTTCGCGCAGATCGTTCAAACCGTCGCCATCTACGCCCTGCCCGTGCTGTTCGCCATCACGGTGCACGAGGCGGCCCACGGCTACGCCGCCCGGCACTTCGGCGACGACACCGCCTGGAAGCTGGGCCGCATCACGCTCAACCCGGTCAAGCACATCGACCCGATCGGCACGATCCTCATGCCACTGGTGCTGTATTTCGCGACCTCCGGGGCCTTCCTGTTCGGCTACGCCAAGCCGGTGCCGGTGCAGTTCGGGCGTCTGAGGAACCCCAAGCGGGACATGGTCTGGGTGGCGCTGGCCGGGCCAGGCGCCAACCTGGCGCAGGCCATCGGCTGGACTCTGGCGCTGTACCTGATGATCTTCTCAGGTGTGGACGAGCGGTTTTTTCTGGAGATGGGTCGCGCTGGCGTGCTGGTGAACCTGGTGATGTTCGCCTTCAACCTGTTTCCAGTGCCTCCCCTGGACGGTGGCCGCATCCTGGTCGGCCTGCTGCCCTGGAAGCAGGCCGTGATGGTCTCGCGCATCGAACCCTGGGGATTCTTCATCGTGATGGGTCTGGTCATCATGGGCGTGATCGGCTCGCTCTGGATGTACCCGCTGATGGGTTTGACCAACTCGCTGATTGAGCTGCTGCTGACCCCCGTGCGCGCCCTGCTGTTCTGATTTTTTCCCCGACTGTCCATGAGCCTCCAACGCGTCCTGACCGGCATCACCACGTCCGGCACCCCCCATCTGGGCAACTACGTCGGCGCCGTGCGCCCCACCGTGCGCGCCAGCCGCCTGCCCGACACCCAGAATTTCTACTTCCTGGCCGACTACCACGCGCTCATCAAAACTGGCGGCGACCCGGAACGCGTGCAGCGCTCCACGCTGGAGATCGCGGCTACCTGGCTGGCCTGCGGCCTGGACCCCGAGAAGGTGACCTTTTACCGCCAGTCCGACATCCCCGAGATTCCGGAGCTGACCTGGCTGCTGACCTGTGTCACGGGCAAGGGTCTGCTCAACCGCGCCCATGCCTACAAGGCTTCGGTCGACAAGAACCACGCCGCCGGCGAGGACCCGGATGCGGGCGTGACCGCCGGCCTGTTCATGTACCCGGTGCTGATGGCGGCCGACATCCTGATGTTCAACGCCCACCAGGTGCCGGTGGGCCGCGACCAGATCCAGCACATCGAGATGGCGCGTGACATCGCCTCCAGCTTCAACCACCTCTATGGCGAGCACTTCACGCTGCCAGAAGCGGTGACCGAGGACCATGTGGCCCTGCTGCCCGGCCTGGACGGCCGCAAGATGAGCAAGAGCTACGACAACACGATTCCGCTGTTCGCCCCGAAGGAGCAGTTGCGCAAGCTCATCATGGGCATCCTGACCGACTCGCGGGCGCCAGGCGAGCCCAAGGACACAGCAGGCTCGGCCCTGTTCCAGCTCTACCAGGCCTTCGCCAGCGCCGAAGAAACCGCGGCCCTCGCCCAGGCCTACGCCGACGGCGTCGCCTGGGGGGAAGCCAAGCAGGTGCTGTTCGACCGGCTGGAGCGCGAGATCGCGCCGATGCGCGAGGTCTACGACGCCCTCATCCAGAACCCGGCACAGATTGAGAAGACCCTCAAGGCGGGTGCCGAGAAGGCCCGTGCCATCGCGACGCCATTCACCGCCCGGCTGCGCCACGCGGTGGGCCTGCGCTCGCTGGCTGATTTGCCCAGCGAATCGACCACCAAGGCGACCAAGGCGGCTGCGCCAGCCTTCAAGCAGTACCGCGAAAAAGACGGACAGTTCTATTTCAAGCTGGTCGACGCACAAGGCAAACTGCTGATCCAGAGCGCCGGGTTCCCGGCTCCGCGGGACGCGGCGGACGCCATCCGGCAGTTGCAATCGCAGGGAGAGGCCGCACTTGGGGCTCTTCAGGACCGGCTGTCGGTGACCGGGAGTTCCTCCGAGGTCGCCTCGGCCCTGCAGTATTTCGCGGCAACCGTGACCTGAGTCCGGGTTTGGCCGCCCATTCAGCCCTCGTCTTTCCCCATGAAATGACCCCGGTGAGACAATGCAATATGAGGACTGGAGTTCCACGTACAGCGCCTTGAGCCGGGGAAAACTAAAAACAAGGACTGCAACGGGGCGCAAATTGGTATCGCCAAGTACCGTCGATATCTATATGCTGGACCCTCGAAGCACCTATTCCTACAGCATTTGCCATGAGTATCTTTGTCATTGACGACCATCCCCTGATGCGCGAGGCCGTCGTCATGCTGCTTCGCCGCCTGCGGACCTCGACCCAGGTGATTGAACTGGAGCGTCTGGCGACCGTCAGCCGTGCCATCGCCGAACACGGCGAGCCCGAACTGGTGTGCCTGGACCTCAAGCTGCCCGACACCCATGGTGTGTCGGGTGTGCGGGAAATCCGCCAGATGCTGCCCGACACCTCGCTCATCGTGCTGTCGGCTTCCCCGGCTTCCGACTACGAGGACCTGGCCCGCGAAGCCGGCGCCGACGCCTATGTGGAAAAGTCGGCCGGAGCGGCGCAGATCGGCCGCGTGCTGCGCGAATTCCTGGCCGATGAGCCGGAAGACGAGAACGCTCCGACGATTCCCGAGAAGCTCTCCAAGCGCCAGAAACAGTTGCTGGTCATGCTCGACCGGGGTCTGTCCAACCGCGACATCGCCGAGCAGCTGCAGATCAGCGAGCACACGGTCAAGGTGCACCTGTGGCGCCTGTTCCGCCGCCTGAACGTCAAGAGCCGCTCGCAGGCCAGCCACCTCGCCCGCACCGCGGGCCTCCTTGACATGTGATTCAGGTCGGCACGTCCGGCACACCCTGCTGCTGGGTGTAGAGCGGGATCATCACCCGGAACACGCTGCCCCGGTTGGCCTCGGAGGAAAGGGCCAGCTGGTAGCCCATCATGGTCGCCAGCTTGGAGACGATGGTGAGCCCCAGGCCCAGGCTGTCCTCGGTGCCATGGTGCTGCGAAACCCGGAAGAACTCCTGGAAGATGGCCTGCTGGTGCTCGCGGGCGATGCCCACACCGGTGTCCCACACCTCGAACAACAGCATGTCCTCGCGGTAGCGCAGGCCCAGCAACACGCCCCCCTTGCTCGTGTGCTTGAGGGCATTGGACAGCAGGTTGCCCAGGATGCGCCGCAGCACCACAGGATCGGCCCAGATCACGGCAGGACGGGTGTGGGTGCGCAACCGGATCGACTTGCCCGCAGCCACCGGTGCGAATTGCAGCGACAGATCGGCGAACAATTGCTGGACATCCACGTGCTGGAGCCGCACCTTGTAGTTGCCTGCATCGATGCGCGTGAGGTCGAACAGCGAGTCGAACAGCTCGTTGATCGCCCGGGTGGACTGCAGGATGCGCGGTGAGATGTCGCGCGCCATCTCCGGCTCGGTGGCCAGCCAGTCGGCGTACAGGCTGAGCGCATGCACCGGCTGGCGAAGGTCGTGTGCGGCAGAGGCCAGGAAGCGGTTCTTGGTTGCCACGGCGCGCAGGGAAGCCCGGGTTTGCTGCGTCAGGGAGTCGATCAGCTCCTGGTTTGAAAACTGGAGCTCGAAACTGGAACGGTAGACCTCGTTGAGGCGTTTGCCGGCAGACATCAGCAACCACCAGAACAGCACCAGCAAGACCAGCAGACCCGCGCTGGTGTCAATGGGCATCGCGTTGGGCGACTGCTGGGACACCGTGAAAGGCGCCGCGACCAGAGCGCCCGCAACCACCAGCACCACGGTGTTGGCGTAGACGCGGAACACAGGCAGGTAGGGGCTGAACGAAACCAGCGAAATCAGTCCCTGGCCCATCACCAGCATCCCGCAGATGAACTGCACCCCGACACCCGATCGTCCGTAGCTCATTGGCACGACACTGGCCCAGAGGAAGGCGATGGCCACCCAGGACCACTGGTAGCGCCTGATGAAGGTCTTGCGCCGCGAGCCTTCCTGAATGTCAAACTTGAGGCGGTAGACGCCCAGCATGCGGTAGCGGAACCCGATCATGAAGAGCAGCGCGATCACCCAGCCCAGGAGCACGAACAGGTTGACCTCGTTCCACAGCATGAAGACCACCAGGGGAATGGCCATGAGGGCGGCCCCGAGGGTGGGCATCACGTTGTCCATGAGCACGGCAATCAACCGTGAATTCACCCACTGGTCTCGCACCTCGGCGGTGGCCGGTACGTGCTGGTAGGTGGCGGGCTGGGTGTCGACAAGCATGTGATGCGCTCTGGGTGGGTGGCATTGTCGCACCGCGCCCGGGCCGGTGAGTCGCGGAAAAAGCGACACCCAAGCTGCTGCTAGAATGCAGGGCTTGACCGCGGAGAGGTGGCAGAGTGGTCGAATGCACCGGATTCGAAATCCGGCGTACAGGTTCTCCTGTACCGAGGGTTCGAATCCCTCCTTCTCCGCCAGGAATTCGTTCCACTTCAGCGCCCACCTCCGAGTGGGCGTTGTCGTTTCTGAGCGTTGTTCAGTCCCCCAGCAGGGCCGCCAGACCGCCCTCTGGCTCGAAGCGCCGGTTGCGGTAGCGCAGCCGTGTCGGCCCGATCCAGGCGGGCTCGCGCACCGGGTGCGCGGGATCACCCGGGTAGCAGATCACGCGCTCGCCGTGGTCGTCGAACGGCTGCGGCTCGATCAGGGCCGGCGGGCGCTGGCGAGCCAGGTCGAGCGCCCCGACCACATCCCGGATGCGCACCAGCTGCACCAGGCTCATGATCTGCGGCGGCGCCAGGTCGATCTCGCCGGCCCAGTAGCGCCGCAAGCCTTCGGCCGGAGGCACCCACACCACGTCGGTGGCCTCGAAGTCGTCGTGCACCGCCTCCTGGTCCGGCGGCGCGACGGCAACGAAGAAGCGGGTGTCGAAGCGCTTGCGGGTCACCGACGGCTGGCGTGGCGTGATCCAGCGTGACCAGGGCCACAACGAATCCGCAGGCAGCGCCAGCGCGCATTCCTCGCGGGTCTCGCGCAGCGCCGAGGCGAACAGGCCGCGCGCCACCACCGGCGCCAGACCGGGCTCGGCCAGCGCCTGTGCAAACCAGCCGGCGTCGTGGTCCAGGCCCGGCAGCGCCGCCTCGCTGTCCTGCGCGTCCAGCTTGCCACCCGGGAACACGTGTACGCCACCCAGCACGCCCGAATCCCCGTGGCGGCGCACCATCAGCACCTCCAGGCCGCGCGCGCCATCGCGCAGCACCATCACGGTGGCGGAGTCGATTGGCGCGCAGTCGACCGCGTCGAAGTGGATCTCGATGGCCATGCGGATCAGCCGGCGGCTTTCGGTGGTGGCTGCCAGCGGAAGAACATGGGGTAGACCTTCTCGACCACCGGTCCGTCGAAGGCCCAGGCCTTGCACTGGCCCAGGTGCATGGGCGGACGTCCGTCGCCCGCAGGCGCAAACGAGGACGAGCGGGTCTGGAAGGCCGCAGTGGCCAGATTGAACAGCAGCTCGCGCAGGTGGGTGCAGCCGATGGTGCCACCCAGGTGGCGTTCAATGGTCTTGCGCCAGCCCTTGCCCAGCGTCTCGCCGATCAGGCCCTGCATCGGCGGCATGGCCTGCGGGCAGGGGTCGTGCGGATGGGCATCCATGCTGACCTGCACATCACGGATCACCATGGCCTCGTCGACCGTGACCCGGATGCTCATGTGGTGGATCGGCTCGTGGGGTGCCCATTCCCCCTCGCCCTCGATCTCGAAGGCGTGCGGCTTGGTGTCGAGCATCTCGCCCTCGACATCCCACAGGCCGTCGTCGCGGCGGAAGCCGCGGTACTCGACACGGCGGGTGTGCATGGGGGTGCGGGCAACGGGCGGCGGCAGAGGCAAGGCAGAAGCTCCATCGGGGAACAGACAAACAGACGCCATTGTCTCCGCAGCGCCGGCCCGGTCATGTCACCCGAGGCGCTGCGGAGGTGGCGGCTGCTGGCCGCGGTGCAGGCGCCACTGCGCGGCGGCACCGCACAGCGCCAGGCCCAGCATCAGCCAGCCCAGGTTGACCGCGCCCTCGTGGTGGAACAGGCCGACGGCAAACCCACCGACCGCGCCCATGAGCTGCTGCGACAGGCCGGCCACGGCGGCGGCCGACCCTGCCAGCGCCGGCAGCAAGCCCACCGTGCCGGCCAGCGCCGGCGGCACCAGCAGGCCGTGGCCGATGCCCAGCAGCACCAGCGGCAGCGCAAACGCCAGCGGTGTGTTCAGCCCCATCAGCGCCAGCAGCAGCATCAGCGCCACCCCGCCGACCGTGAGGATCTGTCCAAGCCGCATGATGCGGCGTTCGCTGATACGGTGCGACAGGTGCGTGGTCAGGTAGTTGCCCAGGATGTAGGAACCCGGGATTGCCATGATGTAGAAGCCGATGCCGTCGGGCTTGACGCCATAGCTGCCCAGCACGATGGGCGCGCCACCGAGGAAGGCGTAAAAGGTGGCGGTGGTCATGGCCAGCAGCAACACGTGCAGCCCGAACGAAGGTTCGCGCGCCAGCTGTGCGTAGGACGAGAGCATGGCCTTGAGCCAGTGCGGCTGCACGCCGGTGCCGCTCTGGTGCTCGGGCAGGCCGCGCCAGGCCGCAATGAACAGCAGCACGGCGAGCACCGCCATGACGACGAAGTTCGACTGCCAGCCCAGGCGCACATGCAGTTGCCCGCCGATGATGGTGGCCAGCGGGGGACACAGGCCCATGGCCATGCCCACGTAGGCCATCACGCGCGTGCGCTCGGGCCCGGCGAACAGGTCCTGCACCAGCGCCCGGCCAATCACCATGCAGGCCGCACTGCCCGCGCCCTGCAGCAGCCGCGCCAGCACCAGGGTCGGCAGGTCGGGCGCGAAGACCGCCATCACCGAGCCGGCGAAGGCGATGACCAGGCCGATCATCAGGATGCGCTTGCGGCCCAGCCGATCCGACAGCGGGCCGTAGACCAGCTGCAGCGAGCCGTAGGTGACGACGTAGCCGCTGAAGGTCAGCTGCACCGCCGCCTGGCTGGAGCCGAAAATCGCACCCCATTCCTGCATCGACGGCAGGCAGATGGTCATGGCCAACAGGCCGAAGGCAAGCTGAGCCAGCAGGTTGGCGATCAGCAGGCGGTGGGGAGCGGTGGGAGTGGCGGATGCGGTCATGAAGCCCCCGAGGCTACCGTGATTTGCACGCAAGTCGCGTCCACTGCGAGATACCCCCCGCTAACATGGCGCCATGAACACCCAGTACTGGCTGATGAAGTCCGAGCCCGAGGAGTGCTCGATCGACGACGCCCTGGCCGCGCCCGGCGCCTCCGTGCCCTGGACCGGCGTGCGCAACTACCAGGCGCGCAACTTCATGCGCGACGCGATGCGCATAGGCGACGGCGTGCTGTTCTACCACTCCAGCTGCGCCGAACCGGGCATCGTGGGCCTGGCGCGCGTGGCCTCGGAAATCAAGCCTGACCCGACGCAGTTCGACCCGGCCTCGCCCTACTTCGACACCAAGTCCTCACCCGACAAGCCGCGCTGGCTGCTGCGGGATGTGCAGGCGCTGAAGAAGACCCGGCTGATCGGTCTGCCCGAGCTGCGCGCCACGCCCGAGCTGGCCGAGATGGTGGTGCTGCAGCGCGGCAGCCGGCTCTCGATCACGCCGGTGAGCGAGGCGCACTGGACCTTCATCACTCGGCGGCTGTTGGGCGATTGACAACGCGCATCGGGCCGGCGCCGGCGATCACCGCCGCGCGCACGTCGCGCTGCAAACCCACCGCCATCTGCACCTCGGCCACCAGGAACATCGGGCCCACGAGCAGGCCGCGCAGGTCGTCGAAAAAGGCCGGTTTGCGGCCTTCCCACACATGCCCGACCGCCTGGAACACCCAGCCGACCACAAAGCTGCCCAGCCCCCAGGCGAGCCAGGAGGGCATGTCCGCCTCAGCGAGGGGATCGGCCAGCGCCACCATCGCCCCCAGCACCGCGAGGGTGGGCACCGTCAGCGACCAGCGCCCTTGCCTCAAGTACCAGACGCCTGTCAGCGCCCAGACCAGCCAGTGCGCGCCCGGCAGCAGGGCATCGGCCCCGCCCAGCGGCACGCGCGCCAGCATCACCGCGATGCCGAAGGCGATCAGCGGGATGCCGACAAAGTGGGTCGCGATGTTGCGCGGGTCGCGGTGGTAGCGCGCGTACTCGATCAGCTGGCGGGTGGCGGTGTCCATGCGTGTCTCCTTGTCGTGGCAGCCGTGAAAGCGGCAAGGATGGCGGTACGGCGCCAGGGCGTCTGTCAAAATTTCGACAAACCCTGCCGGCACCGCACCGTCTTGCGGGCAAACCCCTAGCCGCCATGCCCGCATCCACCCCGGCCCCGCCCGGCCTGCACACTGCCCTGGCCAGCGATGAATGGTTCAGCGCCTGCGACCCGGCGCTGCAGGCCGAGTTGCTGCGCCTGGCCCGCATGCGCCACCTGGTGCCCGGTGAACCGCTTTTCGCGCGTGGCGGCGAAGCCGACGGCCTGTGTGCCGTGGTCGCGGGCGCGTTGCGCATTGGCGCCCTCAACGCCGAGGGCCACAACGCCTTGCTCGCCTACCTGGAGCCCTACCAATGGTTCGGCGAGATCTCGCTCATCGACGGTCGCCCGCGCACCCACGACGCCGTGGCCGACGGTCCCACCCAAGTGCTGGTGGTGCCGCGAGAGGCGCTGCTGGCCTGGCTGGACACCCACCCGGCGATGTGGCGCGAACTGGCTCGGCTGGCCTGCCGCAAGCTGCGTGTGCTGTTCATCGCGGTGGAAGAGCTGGCCCAGCTGCCGCTGGAAGAGCGCGTGTGGCGCCGGCTGCAGCTGGTGGCCCGCGGCTACGGCAGCCGCGACGCGCCGCGCCGGCGCATCCGCCTGTCGCAGGAGCTGCTGGCCCAAATGCTGGGCGTGAGCCGCCAGAGCATCAACAAGGCGCTCAAGGCGCTGGAAGCCGGCGGGCGGCTGCGGCTGCACTATGGGGAGATCGAGCTGCCGGCCCCTAGTGAAAATCCCGGCTCCCCGGCGCCAGCCGGCCCAGCAGCGGGTTGAGGTTTTCCAGCCGGCCGGCGATCAGGTTGCAGACCTCCCCTTCGCGCTGCCAGACGCCGTGCACAGCCAGCAGGCGTGAGCCGGTGAGCTCGGCGCGCTGGCGCTCGCGCAGCGCGCGCCAGACGATGACCTGCACCGTACCGGTCTCGTCCTCCAGCGTCACGAAGACCACACCTTGCGAGGTGCCCGGCTGCTGGCGGCAGGTGACGATGCCGCAGGCGCGCACCAGGCGGCCGTCGGGCGCGGCCTTCAGTTGTTCGGCGGTCATGAAGCGGCGCTTTTGCAGCCGCTCGCGCAGCAGGGCCAGCGGGTGCCGGCGCAGGGTCAGGCTGGTGCTCGCGTAGTCCCAGACGATGGCCTCGCCTTCGGGCGCTTCGTCGAGTGCAAGCGTGGCCTCGTTGACCGGCGCGCGGCGCAGGATGGCGGGCGCCGCCTGCAGCGCGGAGGCGTCCCAGACCTGCTGGCGGCGGTGGCCGGCCAGGCTCTGCAGCGCGTCGGCGGCGGCCAGTTGCTGCAGGGTCTGGCGGTCGAGTTGCGCGCGCAGGGCCAGATCCTCGGTGCTGGTGAAGGGCCGTTCGGCGCGGGCGGCGCTGATGCGCAAGGCCTCTTCTTTGGACAGTCCGCTCACCAGCCGAAGCCCCAGCCGCACCACCGGGTGGCCCGGTGCCTCGGGCGCGGGCATGTCTTCGAGCGTGCAGTCCCAGTCGCTGTGGCCCACGTCCACCGGTCGCACCACCACGCCGTGGCGCTGCGCGTCCTGCACCAGCTGGCTGGGGGTGTAGAAGCCCAGCGGCTGGCTGTTGAGCATGGCGGCCAGGAACTCGGCCGGGTGGTGGCGCTTGATCCAGCAGCTGTCGTAGACCAGCAGCGCAAAGCTGACCGCGTGGCTTTCTGGGAAGCCGTAGCTGGAGAAGCCCTTGACCTGTTCGACCACGCGCTGCGCGAATTCGAGCGGGTAGTCGTTGCGCGTCATGCCGTCGATCAGCCGGTGTTCGTAGGCCCCCAGGCCGCCGGTGCGCCGCCAGGCGCCCATGGCGCGGCGCAGGCCGTCGGCCTCGCCGGGGGTGAAGTCGGCCGCGATCATGGCGATCTGCATGCACTGCTCCTGGAACACCGGCACGCCCAGCGTGCGTTCCAGCGCGGCCTCCAGGCCCTTGGGGTAATCGACGTCTTCCTTGCCCTGGCGCCGCCGCAGATACGGATGCACCGCCCCGCCCTGGATCGGGCCGGGCCGCACCAGCGCGACCTCGACCACCAGGTCGTAGAACTTGCGTGGCCGCAGGCGCGGCAGCATGGCCATCTGCGCGCGGCTTTCGATCTGGAACACGCCCACGGTGTCGGCGGCGCAGATCATGTCGTAGGTGGCCTCGTCCCCGTCGGGGATGGTGTGCATCGGCATGGGCCGTCCACGGCGCTGGCCGATGAAGTCCAGCGACTTGCGGATGGCCGTGAGCATGCCCAGCGCCAGCACGTCGACCTTGAGCAGCCTCATGGCATCCAGGTCGTCCTTGTCCCACTGGATCACCGTGCGGTCGGGCATGGACGCGTTCTCGATCGGCACCAGCCGCGCCAGCGGTCCGCTGGTGAGCACAAAGCCGCCGGTGTGCTGCGAGAGGTGGCGCGGGAAGCCCAGCAACTGCTTGACCAGGGTGACGAACTGGCGCGCCGCCAGGCTGTCCGGGTCCAGCCCGGCCTCGCGCAGCCGCGTGTCGGCCAGGCCGTCCTCGTCCCACCAGCGGTGGTCGCGCGCCAGCCGCTCCAGCAGCTCGTCGTCAAAGCCCAGGGCCTTGCCCACGTCGCGCACCGTGCTGCGCGGGCGGTAGCTGATGACGGTGGCCGTCAGCGCGGCGCGGTCGCGCCCGTACTTTCTGTAGAGGTACTGGATGACCTCTTCGCGCCGCTCGTGTTCGAAGTCCACGTCGATGTCGGGCGGCTCGTTGCGCTCTCTGGACAGGAAGCGCTCGAACAGCAGCGAGGAGCGCGCGGGGTCCACCGCTGTCACGCCCAGGCAGTAGCAGACCGCGCTGTTGGCCGCCGAGCCGCGGCCCTGGCAGAGGATGCCCTGCGAACGCGCGAAGGCCACGATGTCGTGCACGGTGAGGAAGTAGTGCTCGTAGCCCAGCTCGGTGATGAGGGCCAGCTCGTGTTCGATCTGCGCACGCACCTTGGGCGGCACGCCCGCCGGCCAGTGTTCGGCGGCGCCGGCTTCGGTCAGGTCGCGCAGGTGCTGCGCCGGTGTCCGGCCTTCGGGCACCACCTCGGCCGGGTACTGGTAGCACAGCTCGTCCAGTGACCACTTCGTGCAGCAGCCGGCGATGTGCAGGGTTTCGGCCAGCAGCTCGGGCGGAAAGCTCTGAGCCAGCCGCACGCGGGTGCGCAGGTGCTGCTCGGCGTTGGGCGCGAGCGCAAAGCCGCAGTCCGTGAGTGGCCGGCCGATGCGGATGGCGGTCAGCACATCCTGCAGCGGTTTGCGCGAGCGCACGTGCATGTGCACATCGCCCACCGCCACCAGCGGCACGGCCGTGAGAGCGCCGGCCTCGCGCAGGCGGTGCAGGTGGATGGCGTCGTCCAGCCGGCCCAGCTGCGTCACGCCCAGCCAGCAGCGCCCCAGGAAGGTGCCGAGCAACCAGCGCGCGGTGGCGTTGCACTGGTCTTGTGTGGTGCCGCGCGGCGGCACGGCGATGGCCAGGCAGTCGGTCAGGATCTCGGGGTTCACATCGCCGAGGCGCAGCCGGTACGTGCCTTTGTCGGCCGAGCGCCGCAGCCGCGTGATGAGCTCGCAGAGATTGCCGTAACCGTTGAGATTCGTGGCCAGCAGCAGCAGGGTGAAGTCACCGCTGGGGTCACCGTCGGCCCGCACGAGGAACTGGCTGCCCACGATGAGCGGCAGGCCGTGCTTTTTCGCGGCCACGTGTGCCCGCGCGATGCCGGCCATGGAGCATTCGTCGGTGACGGCCAGTGCGGTGTAGCCCATGGCCTGGGCGCGCAGCACCAGCTCCTCGGCGTGGCTGGCGCCACGCAGGAACGTGAAGTTGGAGCAGCACAACAACTCGGCGTAATCGGGCAGGGACATGGCAACTCTTCAGGCAAACACACCGTGGAGATACCAGGCCGGTTCGTCGGCCAGCCGTGTCTGGAACACCCACAGCACCCCCGCCAGCGGCGACCGGGCGACCCAGTAGTCGCGCACCGCGTGGCGGGTGTGGCCGGTGGCCTCGTCGCGGTCCCACCAGCCACCCTCCACGCGCTGCGGGCCGAGCAGCAGCTGCAGTTCGCCCTGGTAGAGCGGCCGGTGCTGGCGCACCAACAGCTTCAGCGGCCGGTCCAGCAGCAAGGATGGCTGCGGCCCGGCGGGCGCCACCGACCAGGCATCGCGCGGCAGCGCCTGGGCGGCCGGCTGCCAGCGGCCCATCGCCTCGGGCCGGTGGTCCTCGCACAGCAGCGGCCGGACCACCCGGTCCTCGCCCAACCGCGCCGCCAGCCGCTCCAGCACCTGGGCCAGCGGCTCCCGGCCGCGGGCCTCGTCGGGCAGCAACGAGGCGCTCTGCGGCGCCAGCGGCACCACGCCTTCGGCCGTCAGCCGCAGGTCACCCACCGGCGCGGCCAGCGACACGTGCGACAGGTGCTCGGCCAGCAGCCGCGCGAGGTGCCCGGCCTCGCGCGTGGGCTCGGCCGTGCGCACGGTCAGCTGCCCGCCCTCGCCCACCCCGCGCGAGCGCATCGCGTCGTGCGCCCAGTGCAGGGTGAAGGCCGTCACGCCACTGTGCCGTGCGGCCAGCCAGGCGGCCAGTTGCAGCAGCAGCCGGCGCGCGCCGAAGACCAGCGCCTCCGCGTTGTCGACCCGGTGCGGCAGCTCCAGCCGCGCATCGAACACCGGCGACAGCGTGACCCAGACATGCGTCTCGGGTGCGCGGCCGTAGGCCTGGTCCAGCGCCGCCAGCAGCGCCGCGTCGAACCGCCGCGCCAGGCCGGCGCGCGGCAGCCGCCGCAGATCGCCCAGCGTGCGGCAGCCGATGCGCGCCAGGGTCGGCAGATGCGGCCGCACGGCGCTCAGGGTCGCCATCGGCAGCGCGTCCAGCGCGCGCGCCAGCGGCGGCGACACCCCGTCCTCCACCCCCGCGCGCGCCAGCGCCAGCGCAGCCAGGGCATTCGGTGCCCAGGCCAGGGCCACCGCCCCCAGTTCCTGCGCCCCGCCCCAGAGCCGTTCGCGCAGCGCCGCCCGCCCGCCGAACAGGCGCAGGCTGGCCGCCACCTCCAGCAACACGGCCTCTTCGGCGATGGCGACACGGGGCGTGAACTGCAGCGCCCAGACCGCCAGCGCCTGCAGCGCCGCGTCAGTGGGGGACGGCGGGTCGTCGGTGCTCGGCAGTCGGAGTGCGGACCACAGCATGGTCGGCCTCGCGAGGAACAGGGAAACGGTCGGCGGCTCCATGGCCCAGGTCCAGGTCCAGCAGCCGGGGCGGCAGCACCGCCGACAGCCCGGCCGGCAGCGCCGGCAGCTGCAGCGTGTGCGCCAGTGGTGGGCCCTTGCGCTTGATCACGTCGACCGCCAGGGCCCAGCCGGCACCCGGACGCACCAGCAGGCGCAGGGGCGCCGCCGACGATTCGCGCGCTGAGACTGCCGGCCGGCACAGCCACACCGGGCCTTCGTGCTCACTGGCCAGCACCTGCAGGCGCCGCAGCTGCGCCGGCCGTGCCTGGGGCAGCCAGGCCAGCACCGCCCCGCAGCTGCCGGCCTTGACCAGCTGTTCGGTGGCCCAGAGGCGCTCGACCAGGGTGCCGGCCTGCACCCAGACCAGCTGCCGGGCCGTGACACCGTGCGGCATCAGGCCCGGCAGATGCGGCAACTGCGGCGGCCCGACCAGCGCCACCTCCCGCCCGGCGGCACAGACCCGGCCCAGCGCCGGCCCCAGCAGGCGGAACTCCAGGGCACCCGCTGGGCTCGACAACAGTTCGGTCAGCCCGAATCCGGGCCAGCCCCCGCCCGGCAAGGCTGCGTCAAGCGCCCCGAACCCGCTGGCGCAGCTGGCCGTGACCGGCCGGCCCAGCGCATCGCCGCGCCAGACGAGGGCGGACAGGCTGGCCGGCAGATCGCCGGACGGGCGGATGAACGGGGTGGGCATGGTGGCAGCAAGGATTCAAATACTGTTTTTATATACAGTAAAAGAAATCGAACCGATTGTCCACCCCCGGATATCACGGTCATGGAACCATTCAATTAGCACTCACTCATAGAGAGTGCTAACATTTCTGCAAGACCACTGAGGAGGTTCTTCACATGTCCACCACCCTGCTCGCCCCCGCCGCCCTGCCGACCACCACGCTGGCCGTCGCCAGCCCGTGGAACCGTTCGCTGACGCTGCCGCCGCTGGGCAATCTGGACGCGTACATCTCCGCCGTCAACCGCATGCCGCTGCTGACGCTCGAAGAAGAGCAGTCGGCCGCCCGCCGCCTGCGCGACCACAACGACCTGGAAGCCGCCGGCCAGCTGGTGATGTCGCACCTGCGCCTGGTGGTGTCCATCGCCCGCCAGTACCTGGGCTACGGCCTGCCGCACGGCGACCTGATCCAGGAAGGCAACGTGGGCCTGATGAAGGCCGTCAAGCGCTTCGACCCCGACCAGGGCGTGCGCCTGGTGAGCTACGCGATCCACTGGATCAAGGCCGAGATCCACGAATACATCCTGAAGAACTGGCGCATGGTCAAGGTCGCCACGACCAAGGCCCAGCGAAAGCTGTTCTTCAACCTGCGCTCGATGAAGCAGGGCTTCCGCGCCGAGGCCGCCGAAGGCGACACCCACCGCGAGGCCCTGTCCGACAGCGAGATCGACGTGGTCGCGCGCGACCTCAAGGTCAAGCCCGAGGAAGTGCGCGAGATGGAGACCCGCCTGTCCGGCGGCGACGTGGTGCTCGACCCCTCGCCGGCAGACGACGGCGAAGAGACCTACGGCCCGATCGCCTGGCTGGCCGACGCCAACCACGAGCCAACCGCGATGATCGAATCGGCCCAGCGCGACGTGCTGGCCACCGAAGGCATCGCGCAGGCCATGGGCGAACTGGACGACCGCTCGCGCCGCATCGTGACCGAGCGCTGGCTCAAGGTGAACGACGACGGCTCGGGCGGCATGACGCTGCACGAACTGGCCGCCGAGTACGGCGTGAGCGCCGAGCGCATCCGCCAGATCGAGGTCGCGGCCATGAAGAAGATGCGCAAGGCGCTGGCCGAATTCGCCTGAGCCCGCGGGCTCAGCGCACGAGATCGATGCGGTCGATGGTCGGCCGCACCCCCAGCCGCGCCGGCAGGCCGATCGTGCCCACACCGGGCGTCACCAGCAGCTGCCCGGCCCTTGTGCCGTACAGCCCGTTCCACCAGGGCTGCAGGGAATTGGTCTTGCGCAGGAACCAGGGCGAAAAACCGGGAATCCAGATCTGCCCACCATGGGTGTGCCCGGCCATGGACAGGAACGCCGCGCCCTTCGGCAGCAGGGCCACGGTGTCGGGCTGGTGCACCACCACCAGCCGCCGCGTTGAGTCGTTGCTGAGGCCGCCTGGCCAGAGGCGCTCAATCTGAGGCTGTGGCCGACCACCCCACTGGTCGTCCAGGCCCACCAGCTCCCAGCCCTTCAAGGGCACGGCCTGCCCTTCGATCAGGCGAACACCGTGCTGCGTCAGCGCTTCGCGCAGCGGCGCGGTGAGTTTCGGCCCCGGCGCCTGCACATCGTGGTTGCCCAGCACGCCCCAGACCGGATGACGCAGACGGGCCAGCGGTGCGAAGCCCGCACGCAGGTCCTGCGTCGGCTCGTGCGTCCAGTCGCCCGCGACGATCACCGCGTCGACATCCATGGCGTTGATGCGGCTCACCAGATCGTCCAGCTGCCGGTCGCGGAAGAACAGGCCCCAGTGGATGTCGGCGACCAGCGCGAGCTTCAGCGGCTGTGCTTCGGCCGGAATGCCGGACAGGGTGGTGTGGCGCACGCGGATCCAGTAAGGCTCGATCCACGACGACCACAGGCCCACCAGCACCAAAGTCGCATAGACCGGGTGGCGCCAGCGGCGCGCGCCACGCTCGATGCGCCAGCGCAGCCACAGGCCCACCAGCAGCGGCAGCCCCGCCAGGCGCGGCGCCCAGTAGAGCCAGAGCATGACGAAGTTGCGCACTTCCAGGCGCGGGGTGTGCCAGCGCCCCCAGTGGTCCCAGGCCGTGATGGCCAGCGACAGCAGCAGCGCCCCGCCCAACAGCCACCAGACGCGGCGGTCCAGGCGCTGCAGGTCGCTCACGGGGGTGTCAGTGTTCGCGGCGCAGTGCCGGGAACAGGATCACGTCGCGGATGCTGGGCGAGTCGGTCAGCAGCATCATCAGGCGGTCGATGCCGATGCCGCAACCACCGGCCGGCGGCATGCCGTATTCGAGCGCGCGGATGAAGTCGGCGTCGTAGTACATCGCCTCTTCGTCGCCGCCGTCCTTTGCCGCGACCTGCGCGTGGAAGCGCGCGGCCTGGTCCTCGGCGTCGTTCAGCTCGGAGAAGGCGTTGCCGAACTCGCGGCCGGTGATGTAGAGCTCGAAGCGCTCGGTCACCTCGGGCCGGTCGTCGTTGGCGCGGGCCAGCGGCGAAATCTCGGTCGGGTGCTCCATGATGAAGGTCGGGTTCCAGAGCTTCTCTTCCACCGTCTCCTCGAAATACAGCACCTGCAGGCTGGCGAGCGAGCGGGTCGAGAGCTGGTGCTTCTCTTCACTCATGCCCAGCTTGCGCAGGGCCGGGATCAGCCAGGCCGGGTCGTCCACGCCATTGCCGGCGTCGGTGTACTTGAGGATGGCTTCGCGGATGGTCAGGCGCTCGAAGGGCGAGAACACGTCCACCGGCTGGCCGTTGTAGGTCAGTGGCGTGTCGCCATGCACTTGCTTCACGACATGACGGATCAGCTGCTCGTTGAAGTCCATCAGGTCCTGGTAGTTCCAGTACGCCGCGTAGAACTCCATCATGGTGAACTCGGGGTTGTGGCGGACCGAGATGCCTTCGTTGCGGAAGTTGCGGTTGATCTCGAACACGCGCTCGAAACCGCCGACCAGCAGGCGTTTGAGGTACAGCTCGGGCGCGATGCGCAGGAACATCTCCTGGTCCAGCGCGTTGTGGTGGGTCTTGAACGGCTTGGCGTTGGCGCCGCCGGGGATGGGGTGCAGCATGGGCGTTTCGACTTCGAGAAAGCCGTGACCGACCATGTATTCGCGGATGCTGGCCAGGGCCTTGCTGCGCGTGACGAAGCGCTTGCGGGCGCCTTCGTCGGTCATCAGGTCCACATAGCGCTGGCGGTACTTGATTTCCTGGTCGGCCACGCCGTGGAACTTGTCGGGCAGCGGGCGCAGGCTCTTGGTGATCAGGCGGATCTGGTCGGCGTGGATGGACAGCTCGCCGGTGCGGGTGCGCATCAGCACACCTTCGGCCGCCACGATGTCGCCCAGGTCCCAGTGCTTGAAGGCGGCCAGCTTCTCTTCACCCACGCTGTCGGTGTTCAGGTAGAGCTGGATGCGGCCGCCGCTGGGGCCGAACGACGAATCCTGGATGGTCGCGAAACAGGCCTTGCCCATCACGCGCTTGAGCATCATGCGGCCCGAGACACAGGCGCGCACCGGGTTCGCCTCCAGCGCTTCCTTGCTCGATTCGCCGTGCGCGGCGAACAGCGCCTCGGCCGTGTCGCGCGGTTTGAAATCGTTGGGAAACGCCACGCCCTCGCCGCGCTGCTGCGCCTCGCGCAGGCCTTTGAGTTTCTCGCGCCGCTCCGCAATCAGCTGGTTGTCGTCGGCGGCGGGGATGGCGTGGGCGTGTTCGGTGGTCATGGTGTTGGACAAATAAAAACGGGCTGCGCCACAAAAGCGCAACCCGTCATTGTAGTTTTCCGCGAAACGGTCAATGACCGAGGTAGGCCTCTCGCACCTTCGGATCCACCAGCAGGTCCTTGCCGGCGCCCGTCATGGTGATCAGACCGGAGTCCATCACATAGCCGCGGTCGGCGATCTGCAGCGCGCGCTGGGCGTTCTGCTCCACCAGCACGATGGTCACGCCCTGGGCGGAGACGTCGCGCACCACCTCGAAGATCTTGTCCACCATGATCGGCGACAGACCCATCGACGGCTCGTCCAGCAGCAGCACCTTGGGCTGGCTCATCAGCGCGCGGGCCATCGCCAGCATCTGCTGCTCGCCGCCCGACATGGTGCCGGCCAACTGGTCCTTGCGCTCTTTCAGGCGCGGGAAGATGCCGAACATGCGCTCGATGTCGGCCTCGATGCCGGCCTTGTCGGTGCGGATGTAGGCGCCCATCAGCAGGTTCTCGGTGATGGTCATGCGGGTGAAGACGCCGCGGCCTTCCGGCACCATTGCCAGACCCTGCTTGACCAGATCCCAGGCGCCACGGCCCTTGATGCTCTGGCCCAGGTACTCGATGTCACCGCCTTCGAAACCCAGAGAGCCGGTGATGGCCTTCATGGTGGTGGTCTTGCCGGCACCGTTGGAGCCGATCAGGGAAATCAGTTCGCCTTCGCGCACTTCCAGGTCGACGCCCTTGACAGCCTTGATGCCGCCGTACGCCACCTTCAGGCCGCTGACTTTGAGGAGTGTGTTTGCCATGTTGTTCTCGCTCTCTCTTTCAGTGGCCGCCCGTGCCCAGATACGCCTCGATCACCTTGGGATCGCTCTGCACCTCGGCCGGCGTGCCGGACGAGAGCTGCTTGCCGTAGTCGAGCACGGTCACGCGGTCGCACAGGCCCATCACCAGCTTCACGTCGTGTTCAATCAGCAGGATGGTGCGGTTGTCGTTGCGGATGCGGTCGATCAGCTCGCGCAGCTGCACCTTTTCGGTGGCGTTCATGCCGGCAGCCGGCTCGTCCAGCGCGATCAGCTGCGGGTCGGTCGCCAGCGCGCGCGCAATCTCCAGCCGGCGCTGGTCGCCGTAGCTCAGGGTGCGCGACTTGTAGTCGGCCAGCTTGCCGATGCCCACGTAGTCGAGCAGTTCCTTCGCACGGGCGGCGATTTCTGCCTCTTCCTTCTTGAAGCCAGGGGTGCGCAGCACGGCCCCCAGGATGCCCGAGTGGGTGCGCACGTGGCGCCCGACCATCACGTTCTCCAGCGCCGTCATTTCAGCGAACAGGCGGATGTTCTGGAAGGTGCGGGCAATGCCGGCCTTGGCCACTTCGTGCACGGCCGTCGGCGTGTAGGGCTTGCCGGCCAGCTCGAAGGTGCCGCTGTCGGGCGTGTAAAGGCCGGTCAGCACGTTGAAAAATGTGGTCTTGCCGGCGCCGTTGGGGCCGATCAGGCCATAGACCTGGCCACGCTGGATGGTGATGCCCACATCGCTGAGGGCCTGCAGACCGCCAAAGCGCTTGGAGACGTTGGCGACTTTGAGAATGGTTTCGCTCATGTTCGTGTCCTCTCGCTCACTTGGCCAACGACTTGCCGTGTTCGGGCGCGGGCCAGAGTCCCTTCGGACGCAACAGCATCACCACCACCATCGCCAGGGCGATCAGCAGCTGGCGCAGGATTTCAGGGCCGAGGCGGCCACCGGTCAGTTCGGTCAGCGGGCCGGCCACGTGGCGCAGCACCTCGGGCAGACCAGCCAGCAGCAGCGCCCCCAGGATCACGCCCGGGATGTGGCCGATGCCGCCCACCACCACCATCGCCACCACCATCACCGACTCCATCAGCGAGAAGGATTCGGGCGACACGAAACGCTGGAACGAGGCAAACAACACACCCGACATGCCGCCGAAGGTGGCGCCCATGCCAAAGGCCAGCAGCTTGAGGTTGCGGGTGTTCAGGCCCATGGCCTTGGCGGCGATCTCGTCTTCGCGGATGGCCATCCAGGCGCGGCCGACGCGGGAGTCCTGCAGGCGGTAGGACAGGACGATCGACAGGATCACGAAGAACAGGAACAGGTAGTAATAGAGCGTCACCGGCTGAATGGTGTAGCTCCAGTCGCCAATGGTCAGCGTGTGGCGCTGTCCCATGTTGAAACCGAATACGGTGAGCGGATCGATCTGCGCGATGCCCTTGGGTCCGTTGGTGATGTTCACCGGGCGATCCAGGTTGAGCATGAAGATGCGGATGATTTCACCGAACCCCAGCGTGATGATGGCCAGGTAGTCGCCGCGCAGCTTCAGCGTCGGTGCTCCGAGCAGCATGCCGACCACGCCGGCCACGACGGCCGCCAGGAGCATGACCAGCCAGATGTTGACATGCAGCCCGTTGGGGAACATCGCCTGGATGGCCGGGAAGGTCTCGGCCAGGTGCGGCGACGCCAGCAGGCCGTAGATATAGGCACCGACCGCGAAGAACGCGATGTAGCCCAGGTCCAGCAGGCCGGCATAACCAACCACGATGTTCAGGCCCAGGGCCAGCAGCACATAGAGCAGTGCCAGGTCCACGATGCGGACCCAGGAATTGCTGCCTGTGGCCTGCAGCAGCAGCGGCAGCATGAACAGCGCGATGGCGGCCAGGGCCCAGACCGCAAGTTTGCCGGGATTGGTCTTCGTCATGATGGTTCTCCCGGTATCAGGCTCGGTCGGCGACACGCTCGCCCAGCAGGCCCGAGGGACGCAGCGTGAGCACCAGGGCCAGCACGATGAAGGCAAAGATGTCGACGTACTGGCTGCCCAGCACACCACCGGTGAGCTGGCCCAGGTAACCGGCGCCCAGCGACTCGATCAGGCCCAGCGCGACGCCGCCCACCACGGCACCGGCCAGGTTGCCGATGCCGCCCATCACCGCGGCCACGAAGGCCTTGAGGCCGGGCATGAAGCCCATGGCGTGCTGCACCGTGCCGTAGTTGGAAGCCCACATCACGCCGGCGATGGCGGCCAGCATGGCACCGATGATGAAGGTGGCGGAGATGACCACGTCGGGCTTGATGCCCATCAGCGCGGCGACCCGGGGGTTCTCGGCGGTGGCCCGCATGGCACGGCCCAGGTTGGTCTTGTTCACCAGCCACATCAGGAAGGCCAGCGTGATGGCCGTCGCGGCCAGGATGACGATCTGCGTCACCGAGATCACGGCGCCGGCAAACTCGATCGGCTCACGCGACAGGGTCGCGGGATAGGCCTTGGGGTTGGGTTCCCAGATGATCATCGCGAAAGTCTGCAGCAGCAGCGACATGCCGATGGCGGTGATCAGCGGCGCCAGCCGGGGCGAGTTGCGAAGCGGCCGGTAGGCCAGCTTCTCGATCGTGTAGTTCAGCGCACCGCACACCACCATCGCAATGACCGTGGCCAGCAGCAGCACCATCCAGCCGGGCAGGCCGGGCGAGGCGTTGCTCATCCAGCCTATGATGGTCCAGCTGGTCAGCGCGCCGACCATGAGCACATCACCGTGCGCGAAGTTGATGAGACCGATGATGCCGTACACCATCGTGTACCCAAGCGCCACCAGCGCATACATACTGCCCAGGACCAGACCGTTGATGATCTGCTGCAGCAAGACGTCCATGAAGTTTTCTCCGTGTTTTTGACAGGCCGGGAAATCCGATCCCGCGCCGTTGTGCAGCGCGGGGTCCCGTGTTCAGACCCGCTTCAACTTAGCAAAAAACCCGCCAGGCCAGACCCTGAAACAGGGCAGACTGCGGGTTGGAGGCGGATTGTAGCCAAGGGTCGGCACACACCTGATGCAGGCGAGCCCTGATTCCGCGCGGGTTTTCCCTCGGTTTTGGCGCTCCAAAAGTGCTGCATCAGCGCGTCAGGCTCTTCATTAGTCTTTTTGATTGTTGAGCCGCTTGAGCTCCCGCAACTTATCACCGATGCGGATCTCCAGCCCCCGGTCGACGGGTCGGTAGAACTGCGTGCCTGCCATGCCGTCGGGCAGATAGGTCTCGCCTGCCGCAAAACCTCCTGCCTCGTCGTGCGCATAGCGGTAGCCCTTGCCGTAGTCGAGATCCTTCATCAGTTTCGTGGGGGCATTGCGCAGATGCATGGGCACCGGGCGGCTGCCGTCTTTCTTGACAAAGGCCTTGGCCTCGTTGAACGCCTTGTAGACCGCGTTGGACTTGGGAGCCACCGCCAGGTAGACCACACATTCGGCCAGTGCCAGTTCGCCCTCCGGCGACCCCAGGCGTTCGTAAACTTCGGCCGCGTCCAGTGCCAGGCGCAGGGCCCGCGGATCGGCCAGCCCGATGTCCTCGGCCGCCATGCGGATCAGCCGTCGCGCCATGTAGCGCGGGTCCGCACCACCATCGAGCATGCGCACGAACCAGTACAGCGACGCGTCCGGATCAGAGCCGCGCACGCTTTTGTGCAGCGCGCTGATGGTGTCGTAGAACTGCTCGCCGCCCTTGTCGTAGCGGCGCATGCGCTCACCCAGCACGCGCAGCAGCCACACGTCCGTCACCTGCTCCAGCTTTTCACGCTGGGCGGCGACCGCCAGGGTTTCCAGGGTGTTCAGAAGACGCCGTGCATCGCCATCGGCGTAAGCGATCAGACGGTCCTCGGCCGCCTTTTCAATGGCCGGCACGGCACCGATGCCCTGCGCACGTGTCACCAATTGGCGCAGATCGTCCTCACCCAGCGGCTGCAACACATAGACCGCTGCCCGCGACAGCAGCGCGGAATTGACCTCGAACGAGGGGTTCTCGGTGGTGGCACCGATGAAAGTGAACAGGCCGCTCTCGACATGCGGCAGGAACGCATCCTGCTGACTCTTGTTGAAGCGGTGCACCTCGTCGACGAAGACGATGGTGCGCTGGGCGTGCAGGCCATCGCGGGCCGCCTCGGCGCGCTCCACCGCCTCTCGGATGTCCTTCACGCCGCCCAGCACCGCGCTGATGGTGATGAACTGGGCGTCGAAAGCATCGGCCATGAGCCGCGCGATGGTGGTTTTGCCCACCCCTGGCGGCCCCCAGAGGATGCAGCTGTGCGGCTGACCGGACTCGAAGGCCAGGCGCAGCGCCATGCCCTCCCCCAGCAGGTGCTGTTGGCCGATCACCTCACCCAGCGAGCGCGGGCGCAGGCGCTCGGCCAGCGGTTGGTGGGCGGCAGCGGTGACCACGCGACTCCGTTCAGGGGCGGATGACGTCGGCACCGGCCGGCGGCTGGAAGCGGAAACGCTCGGGTTTGACCGCCACATTGCCTTGCCATTGCGCAAAGCTCAGCACCGAGCGCTGGCCGAGTCCGTCGACGATCTCCAGCACCGCCAGCTTCCCCTGCCAGAATCCGACCTTCACGCTCTGCAGTTGCCCGTCCTTCGCCTTGGGCTGGGCGTCGACCCATTCCATGCCATCCCTGGCCGCTCCGGCCTTGAGATCGAACGCCTCGGACAGGCCCTTGAGATCGGTGCCTGAGGCGATCAGCGCGGCGGGCGTGCTGCCCAACGCATCCTGCTGCTTGCGCGCCGTGACCTGGTTGAGGTCCACGTCGTACAGCCACAGGGTCTGGCCGTCGGCCACGATGGTCTGCTCGAACGGCTTGGTGTACTCGAAGCGGAAACGCCCCGGGCGCTGGAACTCGAACCGGCCGCTGGACGTCTTGCTGCGCGCGGTGGCTTCGCCCTCTCGCTTGGGCGAGGTCACGACCTGGGTGAAACTGGCCTGCGCACTCTTGACCTCGCGCAGAAAGGTTTCGAGATCCTGCAGACCGTCGGCATGAGCAAGCGACGCCGCCAGGGACAGCACGATGGCAAAAATAGTTCTGTGGTTCATGAACGTATGGGAGCCGCAGGCCCCGCAAAGGTTTCCGTGCGAGCGTCAATCGCCGCGCGGCGCCACCAGGATGTCGCGCTGGCCGCTGCTGGTGAGCGCACTCACCAGCCCGGCGTTTTCCATGTCTTCGAGCAGGCGGGCGGCCCGGTTGTAGCCGATCTTGAGCTTGCGCTGGACGTAGGAAATGCTGGCCTTGCGGTCCTGCAGCACGATGGCCACCGCCTGGTCGTACAGCGGGTCCTTCTCGCCGCCCTCGCCGCCACCTTCACCAAACATGTCGCCACCCTCGCCATCACCCGCAGCCGACTCCAGCACGCCGTCGATGTAGTTGGGCTCGCCATACTGCTCCTTGAGGTAAGAAGCCACCCGGTGCACCTCGTCGTCGCTGACGAAGGCGCCGTGCACGCGGATCGGGAAGCCGGTGCCCGAAGGCATGTAGAGCATGTCGCCCATGCCCAGCAGGCTCTCGGCGCCCATCTGGTCAAGGATGGTGCGGCTGTCGATCTTGCTGCTGACCTGGAAGGAGATGCGGGTCGGGATGTTGGCCTTGATCAGGCCGGTGATCACGTCCACGCTGGGCCGCTGCGTCGCCAGAATCAGGTGGATGCCGGCGGCGCGCGCCTTCTGCGCCAGGCGCGCGATCAGCTCCTCGATCTTCTTGCCCACCACCATCATCAGGTCGGCCAGTTCGTCGATCACCACCACGATGTGCGGCAGGCGCTCCAGTGGCTCGGGCTGTTCGGGCGTGAGGCTGAAGGGGTTGCCGATGTGCTCGCCGCGCGCCTTGGCCTCGTCGATCTTGGCATTGAAGCCGGCCAGGTTGCGCACACCCATCTTGCTCATGAGCTTGTAACGCTTCTCCATCTCGGCCACGCACCAGTTCAGGCCGTTGGCCGCCTGCTTCATGTCGGTCACCACCGGGCACAGCAGGTGTGGAATGCCTTCGTAGACACTCAGTTCCAGCATCTTCGGGTCGATCAGCAGCAGCCGCACGTCCTTGGCGTCGGCCTTGTAGAGCAGCGACAGGATCATGGCGTTGATGCCCACCGACTTGCCCGAACCGGTAGTACCAGCTACCAGACAGTGAGGCATCTTGGCCAGGTCGGCCACCACCGGCAGGCCGGCGATGTCCTTGCCCAGGCCCATGGTCAGCAGGCTCCTGGCGTCGTTGTACACCTGCGAACCCAGGATCTCGCTGAGCTTGATGGTCTGGCGCTTGGCGTTGGGCAGCTCCAGCGCCATCAGGTTCTTGCCCGGTATGGTCTCGATCACGCGGATCGACACCAGCGACAGCGAACGCGCCAGGTCGCGGCTCAGGTTGACAATCTGCGAGCCTTTGACACCCGTGGCCGGCTCGATTTCGTAGCGCGTGATCACCGGGCCCGGCGCAGCCGCCACCACCCGCACCTCGACGCCAAAGTCCTTGAGCTTCTTTTCGATCAGGCGGCTGGTCATCTCCAGCGTCTGAGCGTCCACCCCTTGCTGATGGGACGGCGCGCTGTCCAGCAGGTCCACCTGCGGCAGCTTGCTGTCGGGCATTTCGGTGAACAACGGCTTCTGGCGCTCCTTGGCCACGCGCTCGCTCTTGGGTACCTCGGCCCGCGCAGGTTCGATCACCACCGGGGTCGGGTGCTGCTCCTCGATCACGTCGCGCTCCACCTGGACCACCACCTCGCGTTCGCGCGCAGCCTGCTCGCCGATGCGCTGGTCCTCCACGGCCTCTCGCTTTTCCCTCCGTGACTGAAACCACTCGTCGAACTGGGCACCCAGGCGCTCTGCCCAGTGGCCCCACGAAAACTGGAACACTCTGGGCGCACTCACGACCATCAAGGCCAGAGCGACCAGTGCCGAGCCGGTGAACCCCAGCCAGCGCACACCCCATGGCCCCAAAAGATGTCCCAGCACGCCCCCACCGTGTCCAGGCAGCAGGGATTCAAACCGGTACAGACGACTCCATTCCAACACCACGCTGCCGACCATCAGCGTCACCAGCGCAAGCCCGTAGAGCGTGCGCTGAACGGCGGGGTTGCGCCAGAAAGAGGGCTCGTCGGCGTCGACCGGTTCCACTCGCTCCGCATCCTGCCCCCGCAAACGATCGGCCAGAGCCGACAGCCACACGCGCCAGCCCGCCAGCAACAGCCACCAGACAGAGAAGCCGAACAGGTAGTAGCTGGCATCGGACAGCCAGGCACCCAGCTGCCCTCCCCAGTTGTGGACATCGCCCTCATTGCCCGTGGTGCTCCAGGCAGGATCGTTCAGGCTGTGGCTGAGCAGAGCGATCAGCCAGAACCCGAGCAGAGCGGCCCCCAGCACCAGGGCCAGCTCATGGGCGAACCGGGAGACGCCACTTGCAGGCGGATTCGCCCGGTCGGCATTGAGCGTGTTGATGGAATACGTCATAGACCTCGACAGATTGCGGCAACGAGCTTACCGCACGGGGGTGCCCGATCCGCATGGCCGCAGACCGGAATGTGACCAGTCGTGAGTCGACGAAATGTATGGGCGATGGAAGGATCAGCCCAGCGACGTCAGTCGGTCCTTGATGATGGTGCTGCCATCCTCACCCACCTCGATGAAGCCCCGGTCCTCCAGGTCCTTCATCACCCGGCTGACCATTTCGCGCGATGCGCCGATCATCTTGGCCACATCCTGGCGCGAGACCCGCTCGCGAATCACCAGACGACCATCCTTGTCCGGAACCGCAAATTCGAGCAGTGCCCTGGCCACGCGCCCATACACATCCATCAACGCCAGGGATTCGATCTTGCGGTCGGCGTGCCTCAGGCGGAGCACCAAGCCCTTCATGACCGCATAGGCCATCGACGTGTTCTCGGGCAGGCAACGCGCAAACTCCACCCGCCCCAGAATCAGCACATCGGTCTGCACTTCGGCGCGCACCGTGGCCGAATGGGGCTGGTTGTCGATCAGGCTCATCTCGCCCACGTAGTCGCCCGGGTTCATGGTTGCCAGGATCACCTCCCGCCCCCTTGAATCGGTGGTGACCACCCGGGCACGCCCGGTGAGCACGATGGCGAGGAAGTTCGATTTCTTGCCCTGTTCCACGATCACCTCTCCGCGCTTGTAGCGCCGCTTGACCACGGCTTCGGCGACAGATTCGGCCTGGGCCTGCGTGAGCGTCGAAAACAGGGGAACCCGACGGATCAGATCCAGATTGGACAGGATGGCCATGTCTAAAACCTTTGTGTCGAATGCGCCCAAGGCGCGTTTCATACAATGCCGATCAATCCTCAGCGCGGCGATGTGACCACCGGACATCACGACTCTGAGCACACCCACCGACTCTAAACCACTTGCCCTGAAGATCGATGGGCCTCCGAAATGAAGCATACGAAAGTTCTTATTCTGGGATCCGGCCCTGCCGGATATACGGCGGCGGTCTATGCCGCCCGCGCCAACCTGGCCCCTGTGCTGGTCACCGGCATTGCGCAAGGCGGTCAGCTCATGACCACCACCGAGGTGGACAACTGGCCCGCGGACGTGCACGGGGTGCAAGGGCCGGATCTGATGCAGCGCTTCCTGGAGCACGCCGAGCGCTTCAAGACCGAGATCGTGTTCGATCACATCAACGCTGTGGACCTGTCCAAGCGTCCGTTCGTCCTCACGGGTGACAGTGGCCAATACAGCTGCGACACACTGATCATCGCCACCGGCGCATCGGCCCGTTACCTGGGCCTGCCCTCCGAAGAGACCTTCATGGGCAAAGGGGTGAGTGCCTGCGCCACCTGCGACGGCTTCTTCTACCGTGGCCAGGAGGTGGCCGTGGTCGGCGGCGGAAACACCGCTGTCGAAGAAGCGCTGTACCTCTCCAACATCGCCAGCAAGGTCACTCTGGTGCACCGGCGCGACAGCTTCCGGGCCGAGGCCATCATGATCGACAAGCTGATGGACAAGGTGAAGGAAGGCAAGATCGAGCTCAAGCTGCACAGCGTGCTCGACGAGGTGCTTGGCGACGCCAGCGGAGTGACCGGGGTGCGTCTGAAAAACGTGCAGGACGGAACCACCGAGGATGTGACCGTCAAGGGGTGCTTCATTGCCATCGGGCACAGCCCGAACACCGGGATCTTCAAAGACCAGTTGGCCATGAAGGATGGCTACCTCATCACCCAGTCGGGCAACAACGGCATGGCTACCATGACCAGCGTCCCCGGGGTGTTCGCTGCCGGTGACGTGCAGGACCATGTCTATCGCCAGGCCATCACCAGTGCGGGCACCGGGTGCATGGCGGCGCTGGACGCGCAGCGATTCCTGGAACAGAACCCGGCCTGAAACACCAGACCTCGCCCCCGCAAGCCGACTGGCGGTCGACCGCCATCCATCGGTCGAGCTATAATGTGTGGCTTTGCTGAGTGGACCGAGTCTGTTTGACTTGGTTTGAAGCAATTCCCCGGGTTACCGCCACCCTTTCCTGGCGAGGTGAGGCTCAACCGCCAGTCGGTCGTTTCTGACGCATCAGATCGGTCGGCCCGCTGCGGCAGCTGTATAGAAGTATCGGAGTGTCCTCATGGCACGCGTCTGCGACGTCACGGGCAAGAAGCCCATGGTCGGGAACAACGTTTCCCACGCCAACAACAAAACCAAGCGCCGGTTCCTGCCGAACCTGCAATACCGCCGTTTCTGGGTCGAGAGCGAGAACCGCTGGGTTCGTCTACGCGTGTCGGGCGCTGCCCTGCGCCTGATCGACAAGAACGGTATCGACGCTGTGCTCGCCGACCTGCGCGCACGTGGCCAGGCTTAAGGAGTCACGACATGGCAACCAAAGGCGCACGCGAGAAGATCAAGCTGGAATCCACCGCAGGAACCGGCCACTTCTACACCACAACCAAGAACAAGAAGACCACACCCGAGAAGATGCTGATCAAGAAATTTGATCCCAAGGCTCGCAAGCACGTGGACTACAAGGAAATCAAGCTGAAGTGATTCGGCCCTGATTCGGGTTCGACCCAACAAAAAAGCCGCTGTTTCCACAGCGGCTTTTTTGTTGCCCGCACCACGCCATGGTACGGGCTGCTCGATTCCGTCAGGCGCGCGCGGAGCGCAGCTGGATCGAAAAATCGCGCAGGGCCGCGATGCCGCTCTCTTCGGCGCGGCGGCACCAAGCCTGCAGATCGGCCGCGAGCTGCTCGCGCGTGGCGTTCGTGCCGGTCCAGAGCGAGCGCAGCTCCTCCCGCATGGTGACCATCTTGTCCAGCACAGGGTGCTCGGCACGGGCCTGTGCCAGCTGGGGCTTCACCGCCGCCGGCACTTTGTCTTCATCTCGGTGCAGCCAGCGGCGGGCCGCTTCCAGCGCGGACACATCGCCACTGCGGCTCTTGAGTGCCTCGACCTCGCGCTGACAGGCCACACGCAGTTCACGGGCATAGCCGGCCATGACCTCATAGCGGTTGGCGATGATTGCTTCCAGGGTCTTTTCATCCGCCACCGGCTTGACGGCACCGAAGGCCATCTTGGGCGGCAGCTTCTTCACCGAGGCCAGCCCGAAAGTCTTCAGGATGGTGATGTACATCCAGCCGATGTCGAACTCGTAGGGCTTGACCGAAAGCTTGGCGGACGTCGGGTAGGTGTGGTGGTTGTTGTGCAGCTCTTCACCACCAATGATGATGCCCCAGGGCGACACGTTGGTGCTGGCATCCGCCGCCTCGAAGTTGCGATAGCCCCACCAGTGACCGATGCCGTTGATGATGCCGGCGGCGGTGATGGGGATCCACGCCATCTGAATCGCCCACACCGTCAGCCCGAGTGCACCGAACAGCGCCACGTCGATGATCAGCATCAGGCTCACACCCAGTCGTGAACGACCCGTGTAGAGGTTTCGCTCGATCCAGTCGTCCGGGGTGTTGTGGCCATAGCGGGCCAGGGTCTCCTGGTTCTTGGCCTCGGCGCGATACAGCTCGCTGCCTTCGAAAAACACCTTCTTGATGCCGAACACAACCGGGCTGTGCGGATCGCCCTCATGTTCACATTTCGCGTGATGCTTGCGGTGGATCGCGGTCCACTCCTTGGTGACCATGCCCGTGGTCATCCACAGCCAGAAGCGGAAGAAGTGGGAGGCGATCGGGTGCAGGTCCAGCGAGCGGTGCGCCGAGTGGCGGTGCAGGTAGATCGTGACACTGGCGATGGTGATGTGCGTCATCACCAGCGCCGCGATGATGGCTTGCCACCAGGTGGCCTGGGTAAGGCCGTCGGCCAGAAACTGAATCAGCCCGTCCCAGAGATAGGACAGGAGGCCGTAATCGGAAGAAAACATTGATTTCCTATGTGCGCGCCCGGCGTAACAACATGAAGATCCCGCTGCGGGCGCCTGGCAGGATAGCCTTCAATTTTACTGGTGGGGGTGAAATTCCCCAAGCCGCACACCACAATATGAAATCAATGCGGTCGTGTCAGCCTTTTTTCTGCCAAGCGGCGGCGAAGAAGCCGTCCGTGCCGTGCCGGTGCGGCCACAACCTCATGTGCAGCCCATCCGGACTACACAGGGACGCGGCCTCTCCGACCTGGGCCACGGCGAGCAGATCGGCCACCGACAGAGGCTCGAATTCGGGATGCGCCAACTCGAAAGCCCTCGCCACGGCTTCGTTCTCCTGAGGCAGCAGGCTGCAGGTCGCGTAGACCAGCCGTCCACCGGGTTTGAGCAGACGGGCGGCGCTGTCCAGGATGCGCTGCTGGAGATCGGCCTGCGCCGCCACTTTTTCAGGCGTCTGGCGCCATTTCAGGTCCGGGCTGCGGCGCAGCGTCCCCAGACCGGAACACGGAGCGTCAACCAGCACCCGGTCCATCTTCCCGGCCAACCGCTTGATGCGCTCGTCACGTTCATGGGCAATCGCCACCGGGTGCACGTTCGACAGACCGCTGCGCGCCAGCCGGGGCTTGATGGCATCGAGTCGGTGGGCCGAGGTGTCGAAAGCATAAAGGCGGCCTGTGTTCTTCATGGACGACCCGATCGCCAGCGTCTTGCCCCCTGCGCCAGCGCAGAAGTCGGCCACCATCTCCCCGCGCTTGGCCCCGAGCAACAGGGCCAGAAGTTGCGAGCCCTCGTCCTGCACCTCCACCTCGCCCGCAGTGAACAGAGGCAGCTTGGCCAGATTGGGCTTGCCCTCCAGCCGAATGCCCAGCGGTGAGTACGGCGTCGGCTCGGCAGGCCATCCGGCACTGCGCACACCCGCCAATGCAGCGTCGCGCTTTTGTTTGAGCGCATTCACCCGCAGGTCCAGCGGTGCCGGACGCAGCAGGCTTTCGGCCAGGGCATCGAACTCGTCTCCCAACTGCTCTCGAAGCGCCTGCGCCAGCCACTCGGGCAAGTTGTGGCGATGCGGGGCCAACAACTGCGCATCGCCCACTTTCCCGCAGGCGTTCCACCATTCCTTCTCTGCATCCGTCAGCGCGCTCTTGAGGTAGTCGTGCTCCCCGGGAAACCCCAGAATGGCCAGTCGACGCCATTTGGACCCGCTGCCGGAACGGGCCAGCCACTCGAACTTCAGACGTTCGCGCAGCACGGCAAACACGGTGTCCGACAGAGTGGCCCGCTCGCGCGGGCCGAGCGACCTGTTCTCGCGGAAATGGCGCGCCACGATGGCATCGGCCGGGTGGTCGAACTTGAAGACTTTCTCGATCAGGCTGGCGCTTTCGTCCAGAAGGGCTTTCGGGTGCATGCCGGTATTGTCCCACCGGGGATAATCGAGGGTTATGTCCGACATCGCCCAACAGGTGCAGCGCCGCCGCACCTTCGCCATCATTTCGCACCCCCACCTCGGCCTCTGAGTCAGGCGGGGTCAAGCCGGGACACGGGCTGACCCTTCACGTGGTTTGCGCGAGGAAGGATCGCTTCCGGGAATGGTCAAGTGCTGTCATGGCGAGACAGGCCGTGACAGCGGGTTTGTGTACATAGGCATGTACATAAACCGCCCGGATCGCGGACCCCCTCGCGCTATGTACACACTGGGGGTGCGTATGGCGTTGACGGACACATGGCTGAAGGCCAATGACGGGAAGGAGCGGGCAGCGCTCGCAGAGCGCGGCGACCGCGAAGGGCTGGGCGTGCGCATCACGCCCAAGGGCAAGATCACGTTCCAGATGCGCTACCGCTACCAGGGCAAGCCCCGCAGGCTTGACCTCGGCAGCTATCCGCTGATGTCGCTGAAAGAGGCGCGCAGCGAGGCGCAGCGGCTGCGCGCGCGCCACGAGCAGGGGCACGATCCGCAGGTCGTTCGTCTGCTGGAGAAGCAGGCCATCATCAAGGCGGATTCGGTCGAGCAGCTTTTCCGGCAGTGGTACGACGCCTACTGCCAGAAGAACAAGAAGGGCCACCACGACATCCTGCGCAGCTTTGAGCTGCACGTCTTCCCGGTGATCGGCAAGCTACCCGCCGAGCAGGTGAGCCTGCACGAATGGCTCAACCTGCTGGAGAAGCATGCGACGGTGCGCCCCGGCATTGCCGAACGCATCCTGATCAACGCCAAGCAGATGCTCAAGTGGGCTGTGCGGCGAAAGCTGATCGCGACCAGCGCGCTCGCCGGGATCAACGCCAAGGAAGACCTGCAGATCAAGAAGCTGCCCGGCTCACGCACGCTTTCCGGTGATGAGATCAACCGCCTGTGGCGCGCGGTGGAGCGCTCCCGTATGGCTGCCAAGAACCGTCTCTTCCTGAAGCTGTGCCTCATCTATGGCTGCCGCAACGGTGAGCTGCGTCAGGCCGAGAAGACGCACTTCGACTTTGCGCGCGGTGTCTGGACCGTGCCCGCTGGCAACCACAAGCTCGGACACGCGACCGGCAAGCCGCTGCTGCGCCCGATCACGCCTGAGATCGGCCCCCTCATCAAGGAGGCGATGGCGCTGAGCGACGGTAGCCGCTACCTGTTCACCAACACCGGCAGCGATGAAGCCATGGGGACAAGTGCACCGCTCGCACTACCCTACAACGTGATGCAATGGCTGCGGCGACACGAGAAGTTCGAGATGGAGCACTGGTCGGTCCACGACCTGCGGCGTACCGCGCGGACCAACTTCTCGACGCTCACCGCGCCGCACATCGCTGAAATCATGCTGGGGCACCGTATGCCCGGCGCGTGGCAGGTCTACGACCACCACGACTACCTGCAGGAGCAAGCCGAGGCCTACACCGCGTGGTTCAAGCGTTTGCAGACCCTCACGGCAGGATGAAGGTGGGGCGTCCGAAGCTCTATGAAGGCTTCGGACGCCCTGCGGTGGCAAGCGCCTCTAGAAGGGGATGTCGTCGTCCATCCCGTCGAAACCGACAAGCGGCGGAGGCGGATCAGCTTCCATCGCCTCGAACAGCGCCGTGTTGAGAAGGCAGCTCAGGAACTGGTCGGCGTCTACGAAGCCCCGCCCGCGAAACTCCTTCTTGGCAAAGGCCGCGAGGTCCGGAGGCAGGCACAGCGTGACGGCATAGCAGCCGCCGCGCAGCTTGCGAAGTGTGGACACTCTCATAGCCACTCTCCTTAACGCACCCCGTCGCGCGTTGGTACTAGAAGGGAAGGTCATCCTCATCAAGACACGGGTTCGGCGGGGTACTCGCGCCGAGGCAATCGAACATGTCGATGGCCATCCCGTTGTTCAGGACGAGTTGCAGCAGAGCATCAGCATCCGCAAAGCCCCGCGCCTTGGCAGCCTCCTCGACAAATGCCGCGACATGAGGTTGCAGCACTAAAGTGACGGCATAGCAGCCGCAAGGGAGCTTGCACAGGGTCGAGCTGCTCATGCTGCCGCCCTCGCCTCATAGTCAGGAGCCGCGCGCAAGCGTGTGCGCTCGCGCTCCCGCAGCTCCCAGGCCGCTACCTCATCAGCATCCCAGAGATTGAAGCTACCTGCCTGCTGCATGCACGCAGCCGGGAAGGGGTTCACTTCACGCTTCATGCGTCGGAACAGCGTGCGCGAAGAGCAGCGGTAACGCACGCACAGGTCTCTCGTCGAGTAGTAGCCGTTCGACATGACGCTCTCCTTTTCCGGTGTCACCCACTCTAGGGACGGCATCAAAGGAGAGTCCTCGCACGTTCCTCGCGCATCCTCCTGACGGCGGTAAAGGACTACCACGGACTGGCGCGGGTACTGGCGTACCTCGAAGCTGCCTAAGCCGCAGAAATCTGCGGCTTGCATGCGTGTGTTAACCAGTTCTTAGTGGATGCACGCGCACACTGAACTTATGGAAATCATAGGTTGCAGCGGTTGGAAGGGACCCGTCCATGCAGATACTCATTCACGGCGAGATGTCGATCGCCGACATCCGCCAGGCCATCTTCGAGAAGCTGCACGAGCTGGAAGATGACTACGCGATCAAGTTCTCGCGCGGCGCGACCCTCTACGTCAATCCGACCGATGGCAAAGGCCACAACGTTGAACCCCGTCGGCACGGTCGAAACGTCAAGAAGCTCGACTGCGATGGCCCGTACCGGTCTGCGGCCGACGACTTCAAGCTGTAGACGGAGGAGCCGATGACAAAACCTCCCTTCTACATCGGACTCGACGAAGCACGGGAGGCATTGGCGGAGATCGGCATCAACCTCACACCCAAGCAGATCAAGCGCGCCGCCGATCCCGATGCAGCAGGCCGCCGCAAGCTGCCCTTCTTCGTCGATCCCATCGACGGCCGCCTCAAGATCGAGCGCGGCACCCTTCTTGAAATTTACCTGCGTTGCCAGGTTGAAGCGGAGCGTGCCGCCCACGTCCAGCCCATACGGACTGCCAGCACGCAGAAACTCTTTGACCCGAGTCCATGAGTGCGGTAAGCGTGATTCATGTCCGACATCAGAAAAAGAACAGGCACCAAAGGCACGACCTACCAAGTCCGCTACGCGGCACCGGGAACAGAAACCGGCTACGCCTACAGATCATTCGATACACGTAAAGAAGCCGTCGCGTTTCGTGAGACCGCCGGGTCGCGAAACAGCCCCGCCAAAGCGGCGGCGTTGACCGTGCCGGAAGGCGTGCAGCGATGGCTCGACATCTGCGAGAAGATCGGTCGTGATGGCCGCGAGGTCGTCGAGAAGGAGACACTTAAAGAGTACCGCCGCCGCGCCGCTGTTATGTGTGAGTACACATGGGCTGCGCCACTCGCGCAGCTTCGCCCGGCTGACTGCGTGCAATTCCGAAACTGGCTTCTCACCAACAAGAGCCGCGACCTTGCACGGCGCACCCTGTCATCGTTCCACTCGATGTTGATCGAGATGAAACATCAGGATGCGATCCAGACGGACCCCGCTCTCGGCATCACCATCAAAGCGCATGGTCGCCACGAGGATGACGACGCGGAGGTCGAGATTCCGTCAGACGCGGAGTTGCGCGCCATCCTGTCCGCCGCCGACCGCATGGGAAGCAAGAACGACTTCATGCGCAAGTGCTGGGCGCGCTATCGCCCGATGATCTATCTCGCGGCATTCTCAGGAATGCGTCCCTCAGAGTATCGCGGCCTCACCTGGGACAACATCCACGTCGATCGTGTCGAAGTCGTGCAACGGGCCGACAAGACAGGCGAGATCGGCCCTGTGAAATCGAAAGCAGGCAGGCGCACGATCTACTTGCCCCGCATGGTCACAGACATGATCTTCGCGTGGCGAAAGGACTGCCCGAAGTCAGAACTCAACCTCGTTTTCCCGACAGACAGCGGGAAGCCCATCATGCTCAACAACTTCGCCACCAGCGCGTGGCTTCCTTTGATGAAGGAGGCCGGGCTCGCGGCGAAGAAGAAGGGTCGGAAGGGGTCGAAGGTCAAGTATGAGCCGGAGTACACCCCCTATTCCCTGCGGCACTACTTCGCGTCCAAGCTGATCGAGAAGCGCCTGGACCTGAAACTCATCCAGGAAGCGATGGGCCACTCGAAGGCCGAGATCACTCTCAACGTGTACGGTCACCTGCTTAAGGGGCGCGAGGAAGAGAAGAAGCGCGCTGCCGAAATGCTCTTCGCTGACCTTCTCCAAAATCCTTGTGGCGAATCTGTGGCGAGCGCTCCGTAAGCCGCAGAAATCAGCCAGTTTTTCTCAGCCTTCCAAGCTGGCTATGAGGGTTCGATTCCCTTCACCCGCTCCATCAACCAGATCAATGACTTAGCAGCCGGTTAGTTTCCATAGCAGCCAAAAAACCGGAGCTTTTGCCACAAATCGACTACCCGCTGAAACCCGCAGAAATCCGCCAATGTCTGAGGCAACATTTTTGAGCTTGTGGCGAGTTTGTGGCGAATCGCAGCAGTACCTCGCAGCCTTGGATGGTCGTGGTCCGCACGGCGTTCTTGAAATGTTCTCGCGCCCGTGCTTATGGTCAGAGCATGGGACGCGCACTCGACGAGCTGACATTTGGGGAACTGTTCGACAGGAACGGACTGTTGATCGTCCGGTGCGAACGCTGCCGCCGGGAGCGGCATCAACTGGCGCGTGACCTTCCCGTCCCACGCAGCCGGTATGTTGTCTCCATGCGCTTTCGCTGCAAGGTCTGCGGGCGCGCTTCGCGCTCGTTCTTTCCGTACATCCCGCTGTTGCACTGACTCCGCGCTTGCCAGCACTTTACGGGCCTGGAGGGCAGAGCCGACAGCGCCGGACGTTCTCGACGGTTCGCTCCGCTGCCTCTCTCGCTTGAGGGCCTTGCGTTGCATCGCTGGCGACGCTTGCCGCCCGGCGGAAGATCGCGTCCAGCTCGCGCTTCGGAAGGCGAAGCAGCTCGTCGATGGTGGGGATGTAGCTTTTCATTTGTTCCTCCTAGTCGCGGGCCGCCCAGCGCGGCCTTGTAGGACCGGGAGGAGTGCTTGGGGCCTGAGGCGCAGCACACGAACGTGCTGAAACGGCAGAGGAAGAGTGCCTGCCACTTGCAGACCTCTGCCCCAGGCGCAACAAGAGTCCTCAAGAAGGCCGCCAGCGCGGGCTACGACAGGAGGGGCGAGGGGCCGTCCCCGGGATTGATGACTGTGCACGCCAGCCGTGCCGCTGGCGCGATTTATGATTGACGTACATCGTCAGGGTGACTACCCTGCCAAGACCACAAGGAAAGGGAGCAACCGCCATCGGGCTGCTCCTGCGAGGCGAACCCCGATGTCTACTGCTGCCCGCCACCCAGGTGAAGTCCTGGCGCACAAGCTTGAGGGCCTCGGTGTCACCCCTACCGAGCTGGCCCGGCAGATTCACGTGCCCGCGAACCGGATCACGCAGATCGTGAACGGGAAGCGCGCCATCACGGGCGACTCCGCGCTCCGCCTCGCCCACTGGTTCGGCAACGAGCCGGAATACTGGATGACTCTGCAGGCGCGGTACGAGCTTGAGGTCGCCAAGACCGAGACAGGCAGCGAGATCAAGCGCCTCCCGACCGTATCGACTCACACGAAGGGCACTGCCGTCAAACGCAGAGCCGCTTGAAGGCAAACGAAAGAGCAAGAAGAGAACAATGATTGCTGATCACATGACAGGGATTGAGGAGTTCGAGGCCGGACTCTGGAAGATCGCCGATGACCTGCGGGCCAACTCCGGGCTCGCCTCAAACGAATACTTCATGCCCATCATGGGGCTGTTGTTCCTGCGGCAGGCAACCAACCGCTACTACGAGGCGCTTGCCGCCATCGAGGCCGACAAGAAGGCCGGGAAGATGCCCGACCGCGAGCCCGTTGCTGGCGACTTCGCCAAGCGTCGGGCGCTCATGCTGCCCAAAGCCGCTCTCTTCGACGAGATCATCAAGACGCCCAAAGATAAGAGCATGGGCGCGGCGCTGACAAAGGCCATGGAGACGGTGGAAGCCAGCTTCCAACCGCTCGCCGGTCAGCTTCCTAAGGACTACGAGAAGTTCGACAACGAACTTCTCGACCGCATGATGCGCACCTTCGATACCGAGGCACTGCGCAAGGCCTCGGGCGATGTCTTCGGTCGCATCTACGAGTACTTCCTCGCGGAGTTTTCCAAGCAGGGCGCGCACGACAACGGCGAGTTCTTCACACCACCGTCCATCGTCCAGACCATCGTCAATGTGATCGAGCCCAACCACGGCGTGATCCTCGACCCCGCGTGCGGCTCGGGCGGGATGTTCGTTCAGTCCAGCCACTTCATCGAGGACGCCGGTCAGGACACGATGAAGCGCGTCACCTTCTACGGCCACGAGAAGAACGAGACCACGGCCAAGCTTGCTCAGATCAACCTGGCCGTTCACGGCCTGGAGGGAAAGATCAGGTCAGGCAACGAAGCCATCACCTACTACAAGGACCCGCACGAGCTGGTCGGCAAGTGCGACTTCGTGATGGCGAATCCGCCGTTCAACGTGGACGAGGTAGACGCCGACAAGATCAGCAAGGACAAGCGCCTGCCGTTCGGCCTGCCCGGCATCAACAAAGCCAAGAAGGTCTCGAATGCCAACTACCTGTGGCTCTCGTACTTCTACAGCTACCTGAACGAGAAGGGCCGCGCGGGTGTCGTGATGTCGTCGCAGGCATCGAGCGCGGGCCGCGACGAGGCCGCCGTGCGGCAGAAGATGGTGGAGTCCGGCGCTGTCGATGTGATGATCGACATTCGCGGCAACTTCTTCTATACGCGTACCGTTCCCTGCCAGCTCTGGTTCTTCGACCGCGCGAAGGAGAACGACAAGACGCGCCGCGACCAGATGCTGATGCTGGACGCGCGCAACATCTACCGCAAGGTCTCCCGCGCGGTATACGACTTCTCGCCCGAGCAGCAGAAGAACATCGCCGCGATTGTCTGGCTCTACCGTGGGCAGAGCGATCGATTCTTGAAGTTGATCGAGTCCTACATCAACCAGGCTGTCGATGAAGGAAAGGCCACCGATGCGCCGCTCGCCGCCTTTGGGCAAGCACTGGGCAAGTTGATCGAGCTTGCCAAGCCGTTTGCCACGGTCAAGCGCGACCCCGACCCGCTGGCCGAGACCTGGAAGGAGCTTGCCACCCTTCGCGCCACGCTGGCGGACGACATTAAGACTTTCGATGACGAACTCGCGACGCGCGCCAAGGACTGGGCCAAGGCGAAGCGCGACAACGCCGGTCTCAACAAGGCACGCAGAGCACTGCACCCAGCGGCGGAGCAGTGCCGCGACCTCACCAAACAGATTGACCTTGCGGCCAAATTGGCCGGGCGCGTCATCGACATCGCAGTCAAGGACTTGGAGGCGCGTGAGGCGGACGACTGGCCGAGTACAGAGGTCACCCGCGCACGCAAGGCGCTGGAAGGCACGCGTGCAGGCGCGGTCGAGGCCCTCCGCAAGCCGCGTTACTTCGTCAAGCAGGCGGACTGGCTACAAGAACGCTTCCCTGATGCCAAGCTGGTGGATGTTGAAGGACTGGTCAAGGTCGTGAGCCGCGACGAGATCACGAGCCACGACTGGAGCCTTACCCCGGGCCGCTATGTCGGCGTCGCGCCCGAAGAGGTCGATGAGGACTTCGACTTCGAGGAAGCCCTGCGCTCAATTCACATCGACCTCAAAGGATTAAACGACGAGGCTGTGGAGCTAGCTGAACGCATCGCCAGGAACTTCGAGGAACTGGGTGTATGAGTTGGCAGGACTGCACCCTCGGCGATGTGATGAAGCTGCAGCGCGGCCACGATCTGCCTGACAGACTGCGGGTCGATGGCACGGTACCGGTTGTTTCCTCAGCGGGAGTGACAGGACGACACAACGTCCCCAAGGCCGAGCCACCGGGCGTGGTGACTGGGCGATATGGGACCATAGGTGAAGTCTTCTACGTTGATGAGCCCTACTGGCCGCTCAACACTGCACTTTACGTCGTTGACTTCAAGGGCAACAGTCCTCGCTTCGTCGCCTACCTGCTTAGGAACACGCTGAGGAACTATCGCTCGGAGAAAGCCGCTGTTCCCGGCGTTGACCGAAACGTCCTGCACCTCCTGAAGGTGCGTGCACCGAACCGAACAACACAGGAGCGGATTACAGCAGTTCTGACGGCATACGACGACCTGATTGAGAACAATCAGCGGCGTATCGCGTTGCTGGAGGAAGCGGCGCGACTGCTGTATCGCGAGTGGTTCGTCCATCTGCGCTTCCCTGGTCATGAACACGTCAAGGTAACGGACGGAGTACCAGATGGTTGGGGACGTACGACGCTCGGAGGAGTATGTCTGAGTCTGGAGGACGGCGATTGGATTGAGACCAAAGACCAAGGCGGCAACGACTACAGACTCCTGCAAATCTCAAACATCGGATTGAACGAGTTCGTGGAGACTGGCAACTTCCGCTACGTCACCGAAGAGACGTTCTCACGCTTGAATTGTCGCGAGCTTCTGCCCGAGCATATCCTGATCGCGCGTATGCCAAAGCCCATCGGCCGAGCGTGGCTAGTTCACGAGATGCCGTGGAGAATGATCACTGCGGTTGACGGCGCGATCGCTGTCGCCAACCCGGAGATCGCTGATCCATACTTCCTGACGTACTTCATCAATTCCCCTGCAAATCTGGCGCTTTGCGAACGCCGTGCCATAGGAGCGACCAGACCCCGGATAGCTCGTCGCGACGTGGCTAGCCTCCCGCTGATGCTTCCCACCTTGCGGCTGCAACAACAGTTTCGTGAAGTGGTAGAGCCGCTCAACAAGCAGCGCCAACTCTTGCAGCGGCAACGCGAGCACCTCGCGGATGCCCGCGACCTACTGCTTCCGCGCCTGATGAGCGGCGAGGTCGCGGTCTGATGAGAATGGATGGCACCAGCATGGGAGGGAGTGCGCGATGGCGATAACACCCATCAACGGTGAAGACCGGCTGGTGCAGAAGACCTTTGCCGACCACCTGGAGAAGGTGCTTGGCTGGGACAGCGTCTATGCGTGGAACGACGAGACGTTCGGTCCAAGCGGCACGCTGGGTCGCACGGATACCAAGGAGGCCGTATTGACGCGCGATCTGCGCGCGGCCCTCGAACGCCTCAATCCCGACCTTCCTGCGTCCGCCATCGACCAAGCGGTACGCGCACTCACCGTCTATGACGTGAGCCGCTCGACGTTGCAGCACAACCACGACTTCTACCGGCTGCTGCGCGACGGCGTGCCTGTCGAGTACCGCGATGCCTCCGGAAACAGGAAGGCCCCGCGCGCGCGCGTCATCGACTTCGACAACAAGCCGGGGGGTAATCGTTTTCTTGCAGTGCGCGAGCTGAAGCTGACCGGTGTTCACACGCCCAACTACAACCGCCGCGCTGACATCGTCTGCTTCGTCAACGGCTTGCCGCTCGTCTTCATCGAGCTGAAGGCCGTCTACAAGAACATTCGCGCCGGGTTCGACGGCAACCTGCGCGACTACATGGACGAGAACGTCATCGCCCATGCCTTTCATCACAACGCCTTCCTGATCGTCTCCAACGGCGACAAGGCCCGCTACGGCTCCATCACCAGCCAGTGGGAGCACTTCTACGAATGGAAGCGCCAAGACGAGAAGGACAAAGGCAGCGTCGCTGCCGAGGCCTTGCTCAACGGCATGCTGGCGCAAGACCGTTTGCTCGACATCGTCGAGAACTTCATCCTCTATGACGAGAGCAAGCCGGGCGAAACCCGCAAGGTCGTCGCCCGCAACCACCAAGTCCTCGGCGTAAACAAGGCTGTGGCATCGGTTGCGCGCCAGGAAGAGCTGAAGCAGCAATTCCCGCCGGGCGAGCGTCTACGTCATCGCGTGGTCGAGCTTCCGCTCGAACGGCATGACACGCCCAAGTCGAGAGCTAAGAAGCGCGCGGCCACCGAACTGGTTGCAGCAGAGCCAACTCCTTCGCCCTTCATTCCGCAGGGGCCCGTCAACATCATCGAACGCGCTCATCCTGACCTCGGGCGACTCGGTGTGTTCTGGCACACGCAGGGCAGCGGCAAGTCTTACTCAATGGCGTTCTTCGCGGAAAAGGTGCGGCGCAAGGTGCCGGGCAACTTCACCTTCCTGCTGATGACCGACCGCGAGGACCTGGACGATCAAATCTACAAGACATTCGCCGGGTGCGGCATCACCAGCAAGCTGACGCCGCGAGCGGCGACAGGGGCGAACCTCGAAAAGCTCCTCAAGGAGAACCATACCTACGTCTTCAGCCTCATCCACAAGTTCAATCAGGATGTGAAGCCGGACGCGCCGTACAGCGAGCGCGACGACATCATCGTCATCTCGGACGAGGCACACCGCACGCAGTCCGGGCGCTTTGCGCGAAACATGCGTATCGCGCTTCCAAACGCGGCCTTCATCGGTTTCACCGGGACACCGCTCTTCAAGCAAGACCAGATCACCAAGCGCATTTTTGGAGACTATGTCTCGCGTTACGACTTCAAGCGCTCCGAGGAAGACGGCGCGACCGTCAAGCTGGTCTACGAGAACCGGGGCGAGAAGCTTGGGGTCGCGACAGCCGATCTGAACGAGCGCATCACGGAGAAGATCGAGGAGGCCGAACTCGACGCCGATCAGTCGGCGCTGCTCGACAAGCTCCTCGGCAAGGACTATGAGGTCATCACCGCCGACGAGCGGCTCGACAAGATCGCAGCCGACTTCGTTGAGCACTGCGCGGCACGCTGGGAGTCGGGCAAGGCCTTGTTCGTTTGCATCGACAAGATCACATGCGCTCGGATGTACCAGCGAATCATGCCGCGCTGGAAGGCGAAGGCCGATGCTGTGCGCGGGGCTGCGGCGCGGGCGAGGTCCGTCGGCGACGATGCCGGGGCCGCGAAGCTTGCCGCTCAGGCGCAGTGGCTCGATGAGACGATCATCGAGATCATCATCAGCGAGGCGCAGAACGAAGTTGCCGACTTCAAGAAGTGGGGCTTCGACATCATCCCGCACCGCGCCCTGATGAAGAAGGGCTTCGAGGCATCGGGGGACAAGCCTCTTGAGGTTGAAGACGCCTTCAAAGACCCCAAGCACAAATTTCGCATCGCCATCGTGTGCGCGATGTGGCTGACCGGCTTCGACGTTGAGTCTCTATCGACTCTCTACCTCGACAAACCTATGAAGGCGCACACGCTGATGCAGGCCATCGCGCGCGCCAACCGGGTGTATCCCGGCAAGGACTTCGGCTTGATCGTTGACTACAACGGCATGCTCAAGAGTCTGCGGGAGGCGCTGGCGCAGTACGCCACCGACGACCCAGGCGGCGATCCAGTCCTCGTCCCCATTGAAGAGCGGCTACAGGCGCTGCTCGAAGCCATTGAAGCGACCGAGTTCCATCTGCGGAGCCTCGGTTTCGATCCGGCATCGCTGGTTGGCCTGAGCGGGTTTTCCAAGATCGCCGGGATCAGCGCAGGCGTCGAGGCGGTCTACACCAGCGATGAAGCGAAGCGTCGCTTTGAAATCCTCGCCCGCCAGGTGTTCGTGAGGTTCCGCTCGCTGGTGACCGAACCCACGGCGTTCCAGTATGCAGTCCGGCACGACAACATCGAGGCCATCTACAAGAAGCTCACCGAGAACCGCGACACCGCCGATGTCACGGAGCTTCTCAAGGAATTGCACCGCATCGTCAACGAGGCGATCCGCACCCAGGCTCCAGGCCGCGACCAGGCGGAGGGTCTGACCTTCGATCTCAGCAAGATCGACCTTGAGCGTCTGCGCGAGGAGTTCGCCAAGAAGGTGCGGAATAAGGCCACCGCGATTCAGGACATCCGCGAACTTGTCGAGCAGAAACTCGCCGAGATGCTGGCGCGCAACCCCATGCGGATGGACTACCAGATCAAGTACGAGGAGATCGTCGCCGCCTACAACCGCGAGAAGGATCGCGCCACGGTCGAGGAGACCTTCCGGCTACTGATGGAGTTGGTGAACGGTCTAGACGAGGAACAGAAGCGCGCTACACGCGAGGGGCTTCAAGAGGATGAACTTGCCTTGTTCGACCTGCTGCTGAAGGACGGACTCGACGCGACCGCGCGCGAACGGGTAAAGCAGGCCAGCCGGGCGCTGCTAGCCGCCGTCAAGGCGCGTCTCGCCGAACTTGACCGCTTCTGGGAGAAAGAGCAGACCAAAGCCGACGTGGAGATCTTCATCCTCGATGAGGTCTTCGCCAGCCTGCCGACACCGCCGTTCACGCCGGAAGAGAAGAAGCTTGTCGCGCAGAACGTCTATACCCACGTCTGGCAACAGGCCGTCAACGGCAACTTGGCCCGGGCGGCATAGGGCGTAGTCAGTTTTGGGCTGACAACCCTCCGATCCCTTGCTAGGGTGGCCGGAACAGAGAGGAAGGATCGTTAGCTATGGCGAAGCTCCTGCTAAATGCAGTTCCCGTCACCGTGTCTCCCGAGACACAGGTTGCTGTCGGCGTGCTTCCTTACGCCAAGGAGACGTTGGACGAATTGCGTCAGAAGCATAGGGGCGACTATCTGTTTCGCCGCAGTGGCGAAGAAGGGACGCTCGTATACACGTTGGCCCTCAAAGAGGGGCTACCGGTTCTAGGCGATCGGAGCGAGCGCTTTGCCCTTTCTCTTGCGCCCTGGCTGCTTGCGCCCCTCGCTCTAGAAGCGTTACTCGGGCGCTTTGTTGAACTCCAACGTCCTGTCCTCAAGCCGCGCTTTCCGCTTCGTGTCCTTTCCCAGAAGCCCGCGAACCTTTTGCCTGCGCATAAGGCCTTGCCCGACTGGCTACAGCGCCGCGTGGTGCTTGAGTTTGAGACGAGAACCATCAAGGACAGCGCCGATAAATCCAGCGTTCTCCTCGCCTGCGGCGTTCGGACACGCAATCTGATTGAAGCTAACTGCCAGACCTTGATTGAGACGGGCATTCCTCTCGTGGGCCGATACGTACGACGGCGACAGCCGTCTGATGATCCGCGCGTATCGGATTTCTCACCGCTTGCTGGGCGGGTGGTCGCCGTCGAGGGTTCGCGGCTCCTGCTGGACGACTACGGAGACGGCGAGTCCTCAGTAAGCACTGTCGATGCGTACCTGGAAGCCCGCAAAGAGAACGTTGCGATGTGCGTCCAACGGCTAGTTGGCGCAGGAGCAGAACGACTGCTTGCCGAGGCCGACAGTGCGGCCATGAATCACCTGTCGGGGCCTGAACGCCTGAGCCTCGTCCGCAGGACGTTCGACTATCTGAGGACGCAAAACATCGAGGCAGCACCAGGGGTTCCCGTCATCCTCGGCCCGCTAGTTGGGAGCGAGAGGGGGTCATGGACGTTTACAACAGAGGTCGTCAAGAAACCTGTCCTTGTCTTTGACCCTAGCGGTACGCGGACCGACACGTGGAACGAGCGTGGTCTGGAGAAACACGGTCCGTACGATCAACGCACGTTCACGCCGAAGCAACTCCGGATTGCCGTGATCTGCCAGCCTGCCTATGAAGGCCAGGTTGACGCCTTTCTTGCCAAGTTCCTTGATGGGCTGCCCGACGTGACGACCGGCTCCGGTGAATGGGCCCGTCAGCCCTACGCGAAGGGCTTCATTCGTCGTTACGGCCTTGAGAAGCCGAAGGTATCGACGTTCACAACTAAGGGCAGCACGGCCGCCGACTACGCTGCTGCATGCCGTGCCGCCATTGAAGCCGCGACCAACGGCGGCTTCGACTGGAACCTGGCGCTCGTCCAGATCGACAAAGACTTCAGGGAGATGGATGACGCCGTTAACCCGTACTTTGCGACGAAGGCGGTCCTGTTGAAGCATCGCGTACCTGTGCAGGAGGTGACGCTGGAGACGATGCGAAACGCAGACGAGCAGCTTGTGTACGTGCTCAACAACATGAGCGTTGCCACCTACGCGAAGATGGGCGGGACGCCCTGGTTGCTCAAGTCGCAGCCGACGGTGGCCCACGAGCTTGTCGTCGGCATCGGTTCGCAGAACTTTTCGCCGAACAGGCTTGGTGGCAAGGAACGCATCGTCGGCCTGACCACGGTGTTTACCAGCGACGGGAAGTACCTGCTAGACGACCGCACCGCCGCCGTTGACTACGAGCACTACAGCGAAGAGCTGTTCAAGTCGCTGTCGCGTTCCATCGAGTCGGTCCGAACGAACGACAACTGGCGCAGTACCGATGCGGTCCGCCTGATTTTCCATGTCTTCAAGCAGATGGCGGACCACGAGGCCGACGCTGTGGACATGTTGATCCAGAAGCTCGGGCTTTCGGATGTCAAGTACGCCTTTCTGCACATCGTCGAAGACCATCCATTCGCCTTGTTCGACGAAGCAAACGCTGGCACCAAAACCCGTGGCGGCGGAATGAAGGGCGTCTATGCGCCGGAGCGTGGCCTGTCTGTGGCGCTAAGCCAGACCGAGACCCTCTTGTCCTTCACAGGTGGCAAGGACCTCAAGCAAGCACGAGACGGGATGCCCCTGCCGTCACTACTCCGTCTACACCACAGGTCCACGTTCCGCGACATGACGTACCTCACAAGGCAGGCTTTCGACTTCGCCAATCACACATGGCGGATGTTCACGCCTGCACCACTGCCGATCACGATCCACTATTCCGAGCTGATGGTTCGACTGCTGACCGGCCTTCGCCAGGTTCCCGACTGGGACCCCGACACGATGCTTAGCCCGATCAGTCGGACGCGGTGGTTCCTGTGAATGAGCTGACGCATTGGGAGTTGCGTCGAAGTATTGCAGCGGCGGCGGCGGACGATCCGCACCAGCCGCTACACGCCCGCGCGTTTGCGGCGTGGATTCAGAGCGAGAGTTTGGGCAGGTCTCCGCTGCTTGCCACGCTAGCAACGGAAGCTGCCTCCGCCTCTGGCCCCGCAAGAGAGACATTGCACGTGGCGGTGCTAGGGTACGCATTTGATCTCGATAGGTCGTTTGCCAGCCCCTTCGTCGAGGCCCTTACGTGGCTTCGGGCACGAAGGTACTTCGTGCAAGGGAGACCGCTCGCCTTCGAGATCGACGGCCTTGCGCTCCTGGGCGTTGCTGTCGGCATCCTGAAACTCGATCAGCCCGAGGCCGCTCCGGCTGCAGCGTGGTTACGCGACCTGCTGGCGGAGACACTCAGGAGGTCTCGCCCGGCCGACTGGAACGAGTCGCTGATTCATGCAGCAAGTGCCTGCCTTTCATCAGGCCACGATTGGGCGCAGCATCGAGGCGTTGCAGACGACCTAACGGTCGCGCTTTCCGCAAAGTGGGCGTTCGCCCTGACTGAGGCGATGCGGGCCAGCGCCTGGGCTCTCATTTCGTCTTTGTCTGGCGAAGACGACGGCACGACGCGGGCAGCCACACAGCTTGCCGCCATGACGCGCTTGCTGCGCGACGCATCGACGCTACGACCAGGATCGACCACTCCGGCGGACGTAGCGCGTCTGCTATCCGGCGTGAACCGTTCACTGCGCCGCTGGGCGTGGGAAGACGCCCCCCGTACATCGAGGTCAGCAGCCGCGCAGTGGGCGGTCGAGAACGAATACCACGTGCAGGACATGCTGTGGGTGGTCCTTGCGCCTGTGTTTCCCGATCTTGACGATGAGGAGTGGCTCAAGTCGCTCGGTCAGCACCATCCTCGCGCCGACCTTGCGATCCCCTCGCTGCGCGTGATTGTCGAAGTCAAGTTCCTTCGCAAGGGCAAGAGCGCCTTCTCCAAGATCATTCAGGAGGTCGCCGCAGACGCGGGTACCTACCTGCAGGACGGCAGCGGCTTCGACACGATCGTCGCCTTTGTTTGGGACGATGAGGCCCGCACCGAGGAGCACGAGGAACTTCGTCGCGGCCTCATGCAGATCAGGGGCGTTGAGGATGCGATCGTTGTCTCCCGTCCGTCCAAGATGACGCGCCCGTCGTCTGCCGAAGAAGACCCTGCCTGAGGCGGTCGCAGCAACCCATTCCCTTGCTGTCTGTAGCCGTCTTGGCACGCTCCTTGGCTGTCTGCCGTTCTCTCCTTCTTCATCTGATCGATTACTCATTCCGTGATCCTGCACGGGGCGCAGCCCTGTTCAAAGGGCGGGTGCTTCGCATCGTCCTCGCTTCCGCGTCCTTGCAGTCCTTGTGCAGCTCCGGGCGACCCATGACCCTGTCTTCTTAACCCCGTGCCTGTCCCGTCGTGTCGCAACGCTCAATGAAAGGAGAACGACATGACGACTACCAAGAAACCCGCCTTCATCGCATACGCCGTCACCGGCGAGGGCAAGCAAGCCTTCTGGACCCGCATTGGGTCCGCCTGGCCGCACCAGCACGGCGAGGGCTTCAGCATCGAGCTGAACGCGCTTCCGGTCAACGGACGGATCGTCCTGATGACGCCGAAGGCCGAAGACAGCACCGAGGGTGCGGAGGTAGCGCGATGAGCGCCCCTCTTTTCCCTCTCGGGCAGGTCGTAGCCACTCCCTGCGCGATCGAGGCATCTAGCGGCCCGCTGCACTTCCTGGCGCTCCTCAGCCGTCACGCCAGCGGTGACTGGGGATGCGTCGATCCCGAAGACGCTGAGACCAACCGACTTGCCGTCAGTGAAGGCGACCGCGTTCTCTCAGCCTATCCGATCGATCCATCGAAACCCTGCAAGGGCTGGGGCGAGAACTGCCTGTGGGTCATTACCGAGGCTGACCGCTCGGTGACAACCATCCTCCTGCCGGAGGAATACTAGCTGTCGATCTCATGGCCCGGTTGCCGGGCCATGAGTGGGCTCCTTCTGTCGTGCGTCGCTACAGGTAAGGCGTCGCGTAGCCGACGAACTCATCGTGCTCGGTCCTGGCGACGTTCCAGCGGTTGTTCGCTCCTTCGGGGCGTTCTCTCTCGTTGCAAACGGTCAGGTACAAGCGACGCTTCGCGCGCGAAATGCCGACGAAGTAGGCCGAACGCTCGGCGTCCTGGTCACCCCAGAAGGTCTGCTTCTCAACGCCCAGCACGACGACTGTGTCGAACTCCAGGCCCTTGCTCTTGTGGATCGACATGATCTTTGCGGCTTGGTCCCCGGAGAACGAGGCTAGAGCTGTCACCGGGTCGTCACCTTCGGACATCAGCGTGTGTGCCCGGTCAGTCGTCGCGTCGATCTGCAGTTGCAGATAGTCCCCATGCGCGTACTCGGACGAAAGCGCGACGACCGCGTCGCGTCCGACGATGTCCAGCAGCTCGTTGACGATGGTTCGCAGATCGTCCAGGTCTGCAAGATCAGCCTCCTCTGCTGCGAGCCTCTGCTTGACGGTCGCGACGAAGCGGTTCCAACGTGATCGCGCGCGATATTCGTTCTCCTGATCGAGGCCGCGCCCGAACACGACAAGGTCGAGGAGTCGCTGAAAGGGGCCGGGCTGCCGCTGCCCTGCCGCAACGAGAAGGAAATCGACGATCAGGTTCGCAACCGGCTCCGATGCCAGGTTTTGGGTTGCATCCTCATCGCGGTAAGGCACGCCTTTCGCATCCAGCGCCGCGCGCAGCTTCTGGCAGTAGAGGTTCTGCTGCTTGCTGACCAGCACCGCGATCTCGGAAGGATTGACACCTTCATCGTCTATCCAGCCGCGCACAGAGTCTGCGAGCGCCTCTGCCTCGTCATCATCATTGTCGAACCGCAGAACTTCGATCTCTCCCTCATCGCCCGGAAGGTCAGCGCCGTCGAGTGCTGCGGGTGGGTCCATGACGTGCACCATCGCGTTCTGCATGCGGCGCAACCTCGGCTCCGACCGAAAGTTCTGATAGAGATTGAGGGGATGTGCGTCGAAGTCTTCCGCGTAGCTCTCGAAGATTCCTTCAAGCGCCCCGGCCCATCCCATGATCCGTTGCTTCGTGTCGCCGACCGCCGTTAGCCGGACAGTCGTGTCCTGAAAGCAAGCCTTGATGAGCTCGTACTGCGCATTCGTGCAGTCCTGAAATTCATCGAGGAACACATGACTGTAGGTCTGCCGGATCGCGTTGCGTGCGATCTGACTTGACTCCACGATCTGTACCGCCAGCGGCACCATGTCGTCGAACGTGATGGATCGCCTTTGAACACGGTGCTTCCCGATGCTGTAGTCCGGGTCAAGCGCATCCCGTCCGGTCAGCACCAGCCGGAAGCGATCGATGATGCGTTTCGCAAACGCATGGAACGTGTGGCTGTCAAAGCGCGCCGCCAGCTCCTGTCCACAACGCTTGCGGACCCGGGCTTTGAGGTTCTGACTGGCATCGACCTTGAAGGAGATCGCCAGGATGCGCTTTGGATATCGGCACGAACCGGTGCGCAGCAGGAAGTCGGCACGCTGCGCCAGCATCTCCGTCTTGCCTGCGCCTGGACCGGCGGTCAGCGCCAGGTTGCGGTCGATCTCTTTGGCCGCCACGAGTGCGTTCGGCTCAAGAGAGAGGCCGTCAGCAGGTGACCATTGTTCGACCCTGATCATTCGGGCAGGTCCGCGAGCTTGGCCTCGACCGCATCGAACAGGCGGTCGAGCACATCGGGCATGTCCTCGATGAGCGCGTCGTCATCCAGGTTTGCCATCGCGCGGATATGGGAAGTGGGTTTGCTGTCGAGCTTGAATCTCTGATGGTACGCATCGAAGTAGCTCTGCTCCTCGTCCGTGTACTGGTTGCCCAGCACATCGTGACTCTTACCCATGACGGCCTTGATCGTGTCCTCGTCGGGTTCCTCCAGATCATCATCTTCAACGTCGTACGCAGCTGGGTAGTGCGTCATCATCATGAAGTCGAGATCAAGCGGTGCGGAGAAGTAGACCCCGAGCGCCTCAAGACGGTCGAGCCAGCCCTTGTCATCAACGATGACGCCATCGTCGGAGTTCCACTTTGGAATGTCGTCGATCTCCTTCTGCTTCAGATCATTGCCGTCTATGTCGGCGTACTTCAATAGCTCCCTGGCGGCGTACTTGATGCGGCCCCATCCGCCCTGATACCGCGCGACATCGAGGTCCAGCAGGGTCACATGCGGGATGCCAAGTCCGTTCAGGAGCCGCCAGAGGTGATTGACGTGCCTCCCGCCGAGGGGCGCTACGGAGATGGATGCGTCATCGGCGAGGATGCCTCGGGCCTCCAGCAATCGCGGCAGCACGATCTGCTCGCTGTCACCTTCACCCAGGATGACCATGCGAGAGAAGTAAAGCTCCGGGAAGGCTTGGACACCTTCGCGGACAAATTTCTGTGCTGACTCGTCATCAGGGAGTTCGATGCTCTTGACGACGGTGCTCCGCTCTTCGTTCAGGCGAAGGTACCGGACCGACTCCGGCGGTACCCGGCGCAAGAGCGACGGCGCATGCGTCGCTACCAGCGCCTGACTGTCCTGCCCCTCAGCGAAGGTCGTCAGCGTCCTGACAACGCGCCCGAGATAGTGAGGCGACAAGCTGTTCTCAGGCTCCTCGATGGCGATGAGCGTGAAGACAGCGGGACGCAGCTTGTCGATGTCAAACGCTTCGGCCAGCTCGCCGTTCAAGACCTTGCGGCCGATATCGTGCATGGCGAGCACCAGCGAGACGTAGAGCAGGGACTGCTGACCGTCGCTGAGCCGCGTGAAGTCCACGATGTTTTCGCCATGGCCCGGCGTGAACCCGATGCTCAGATGCCGCAGCAGGTTCTCGATCTCGTTTCGCCCGAATGAGACCGACGGGTTTGTGTAGTGGCTTCCCTTGTGCAGGCCGCCCCATTGGCCGGTGAGCACGGTGGCGATCCCGCCGATGGCGGCGTTGTCCCGGAGTTCATCGCCAATCTGCTCCGTCAGCGTGCTGATCTCCTCGCGCTCAGCGCTCCAGTCTGCCGACCGCAGCGCTCGCCCGAGCAGTGCGTTGGCAGAGTAGGAGATGTGGTCAGCAGGGTCGCGTCGTGCTGGCAGGTAGTGGACCTGGATGGCGCTACGGTCCTGCTTCGATACACGGCTTTCTTCGGTTGGATTTCCGTCCTCGTCTTCGCTGATGACGAACGTGAAGCTTTCTTCAATGTCGTCGTCCTGATCGATGGTTGCCTTCAGCCGGAAGCGAACTTGCGCCGGGCCTTCCGCCGCCACCAGTTGCATATGCGCGAAGTTGCCAGGCACCGCCGGAAGTGCCGCCGCGTCGGCATCATCCTGTTCCAGTTCGGGAAACTCGAAGTGCGCTTCGATCCAGAGGGTCCGCTGATCAGGGGCGTCCTCCGGCGCTTCGCTCGCCGGAACGTGAAAGTCGGACCGCTTGATCCTTCGCTGCGCGGGATCGATGCCGAACATGCGGGCGAGGGCCTGGAGCACGGCAGTCTTGCCTGCGCCGTTTGGCCCGAGCAAGAACGTCATGTCGGTCAGCTCGACCACAGTGGGTTCCGGACCGAAAGAACGAAAGTTGGATAGTCGAAGTCGAACGAGTTTCATGTGGTCTCCCTCTCTTTGTTGATGGCTCTCATGCTGTTGTTGCTGGCGCTAGCGCTGCGTTCGGTACTGTCCCCGCTTCGGCAGCTTGCCCCTGCCGCTGACCCATCAGCGCGGCATAGCCCTTCAGGTAGTACTTGTTCGGCTCGTTGACGCCGCGTGTTTGTGAATGCTCGCGGTCCACGCCTTCGAGCAGACCCGCACCGATCAGCACGCTGATCGCGCGCCGGATGTCGCGCTCGGGGATGCGCGTGCGCTCGAAGATCGTCTCGTACGACGCCATCGAGAAGGCCACGTAGTTGCTCCTGATCGAGGCGAAATAGAGGTAGAGCTTCATCGCGTGCAGTTCATGCTTTGAGCGCATGGTGAAGCTCTTGAACGGCACGATCACGTTCCCGTTCGTGATCGCCTGGCAGGGCAGCTTGAAGAACCGGTGTTCGGCAGGCCAGGTGATCTTGTAGCGGCGCTTCTGGTGCGAGCCCTCCGGCGCAATCAGACCAAGCGTCTGCAGCCGCTGCAGCCCCGCCGAGATTAGCGCCCGCGAGAGCCCCGTCGCCTCGCCGAGATCGACATAGGTGCCTTCGGCGATTGCGTGAAACTGGTCGCGCTCGTCCACCGAGGTCGAGGCCATGAAGTTCAGCGCGACGAACAGCATCAGGGCCGCCGTCTCGGCCGCAGGCTTCCCGCCGTCAGCACTGCTCCAGGTCAACTGCGGCAGCGCTGCCAGCACCGGTGCCGTCGGCAGACGGTGCCACCTTGAGGGCTTGATCACTTGCGGTCTCCCTTCCTGTGCGTCACGTGCAACGCGTAGCCGACCACCACCAGCGCCACCACCGGCGCGAGCGCGCCCAGCAACTGCACCAGCGACGGCGTGTTCGCCGACAACCAGTTCAGGCAGGCCAACAACAGTTCTTTGTCCATTTTTCTGATCCTTCCTTCGGTTCGAAAACACCGATGAGGCAGAAATTAATGGATCTAGGCAGCTCGTATCTAGATACAGGTGCAGGCCTGCCACCGGCAGTCTGGCACGAAATCTATTACGGGACAAGGACTTAGGCGCTCCGCGCATGGTGCACGGAAGGTCGCGCTTAGTTCACGAGGGACGCCTTTTGGCCGCTTCGTGAACTGATCCGGGCGCAGCCGCGCCGCCGGAAGTCGGTCTGGCGACACGATAACAGGCCGATCGGGGGCGCGTCGGCACCGTGCGCGGCACCGTGCCGACCGGGCTCTATCCCTCCTGGGGAGGGACCGGGCCACGCTGGTCCCGGCCCATGCGGGTAACGATCCCTCGTGCGGAAGACAGAGGGTCGGCAGCGGCGGCGCTTGATCGGCCCCCGCTGAATCACCCGGCTCCGTCCTTCCGCCGACGGACCAAGCCTTCACATTCACGAGCGCGCCCGGCTCATGGCCCGCCGTCTGGCGACGGCGATCACGTCGTTGCCATCAGCCGTGCGCCTGGTCGCTTCGCTCCTCATGGGCTAAGGGACCAGCCCCTCGCGTCAGTCAAGGGTGAAGCCTCCCGCTGGTCGGCCCGCCTGGCCGGTGTCCCCAACCTTCCTTCGCTTCGCTCCGTGCAGGCCGGGTGATCCCCCTCCGGCCCTACAGCCCTTGCCCTTTGCTACCCCCGGCCTCGCCGACGGGCGTCGGGTGCATGCGCACCTGCTGCGCAGCACCCCGAAAGCCCTAAAGGAGCAAAGACCATGAGCAAGCAAGCGAAGACCACCAGCACGAACAGCCAACAACCCCGCGCGGATGTCTACACCCGCGTCACCGATCGCATCGTCGCCGACCTTGAAAAGGGTGTGCGTACATGGATGAAGCCTTGGAACAGTGAGCACGCCCTCGCGCGTCTGCCTTCACTTCCCTTGCGCCACAACGGCACGCCCTACCGTGGCGTCAATGTCCTGCTGCTGTGGGGCGAGATGGTCGAGAAGGGCTACGAAAACCCCCTGTGGATGACCTACAAGCAAGCGGAGAGCATGGGCGCGAACGTCCGCAAGGGTGAGCGTGGTTCCCTCGTCGTCTACGCCGACACCTTCAGCAAGACGGAAGAGAACGAGAAGGGCGAAGAGACTGAAGTTTCCATCCCCTTCATGAAGGGCTACACCGTCTTCAACGTGGCACAGATCGAAGGTCTGCCCGATCACTACTACCACCCCACCGCGCCCCGCGACCATGGCCGCACCGTTGAGCTGATCGAGGAGGCCGAGGAGTTCTTCGCCAACACCGGGGCGGCCTTCCGCCATGGGGGAGGGCGTGCTTTCTATGCGCCCTCGGCTGACTTCATCCAGCTTCCCCCCGTCGAAGCGTTCCGTGATGCAGAGGCCTACACGGCGACCAAAGCGCACGAGCTGGTGCACTGGACCGGCAACGAGAAGCGCATGGCGCGTGAGTTCGGCAAGCGCTTCGGAGACAAGGCCTATGCATTCGAGGAGCTGGTGGCGGAACTGGGTTCAGCCTTCCTGTGTGCTGATCTTGCGATCACGCCCGAAGTCCGCGAGGACCATGCCGCGTATCTGGGCCACTGGCTCGATGTGCTGAAGGACGACAAGCGCGCGATCTTCACCGCAGCAGCCCACGCGCAGCGCGCGCTTGATTTCCTGCACGGGTTGCAGAAGGCCGAGGCCGAGCCGCTCGCGGCCTGAGTTCAATCAATCAAGCCATACCGGGGTGCATACCTCGGTATGCGCGCTTTCGCGCTTGCGGCCCTCGCTGGCGCGACCCCCGCACCCCACCCGTGTGGAGATCAAATGTCGCGACACATCCTCCCAGCCTACTCACTCACTTCAGGCGCGGGGGCTTGGGCGCGCCCAACCGTAGCGCATCCGCGCTCGGCGAGGGCAGCCGCTCAGAGATCGGCTTGCTGCTGACCGGGCTGCGCGTGGGCTCGACGCCTCCCACAGTCTTCGACTCGACCAGCGTCCCGCGCGCGCCGCAGGACTCGCGGCACGCGAAGATGTCAGCCGTGCCGGGATAGCGACGGGTCCGACCGCCGCAGACCGTGGTGTCGCATCGATCGCACGCGATATGGTGACTTTCATTGGCGCAGTAGGGGCAGCGCCAACCCGTGTGGTCGATCTCACTTGAAGGCAGCGTCCGGCTGCGCGATGCACTCGTGCTGCCGCCCGAATCACCTTCGCCATCCTTGTAGATGCCCGTGAGGATGAACGGGCGTGCGGGGTCTGTGCGCTCGTAAGCGACGCTGAATCCCTTGTCATGGATCGCGCAGGCGCAGCGTGTCACGAACCGCTCGGGGCGACCTGTCGCCGCCCGAAACGCGCCCACCTTGCGCGCGAAGTCGTTCTTCAGGTCATCTACGGTAGCCGGAGTCTTCGGTTCCCAGATCGTGAGCTTCATGTCCATCCTTTCCTAGTCTTGATGAGATCGCGCGCCGCATTGATGGCCGCCGCGCGCTGCGCGTTGCCGCCCCGGTCGGGGTGGGCTGCGCTGATCAGGGCGCGATAGCGCACGTTGAGGAACTGGGGGGTGAACTCACCCGATTCCGGTACGCCCATCAGGCGGCATGCGGCAGCGAAGGCCAGCCGCTTCGGATCAGGAGGAGGTGGCGGCGAGGGGCGAGGCCGTGGCGGATCACGCTTCGGCGGCGGCTTTGCGCGCGGCGCTTCGTCGAAAGGCGGCTCCTGCCGCTCTTCTTCGCGCGGCTTGCCGCCGCGCGCGAAGGCTTCGAGGAAGTCCTCGAAGCGCGGAAACTGATCGCGGTACTCCTCTTCCCAGAGCAGGCGCAGCTTCTCGCGCTGCCGCATCGATTCAAACCACAGGGCAATCGGTGCGAACGCACGCGCGCACAGGCGCGCCGCCGCGCGTCCGCAGACACGCGCCGTGGTCAGCAGCGCTGCTGCCAGGACGACTCCGCTGCCGAGCACCAGCCTGATCAGCAGATCGGATAGCCAGACAGTCAGGCGCTGCGCGCCCTTCCACGCCGCGACACTGACAACCTCCGCGACGATGAGCGCGGCGCGGAGCGCGGCTACCCCGACGATCAAGCCCAATCCCAGCAGCGCGAGCGTGAGCAGAATGCGCAGCCACTCCGGCACCCACGGATACATGGCGGCGCTCATGCCACGTCTCCCGGTGCCTCGGCCCACTCATCGCGCGGCTGCTCGGGTACACCCTTGCCAATCTTGACCGCAGCGTTGAGCTGACCGTCGAGATACTGCAGGCGGGCCAGCACGGCGGCAGCTTCCTGCGGCCCGTAGACAGTCAGCAGGTCGTAGCGATGCCCGCCCAGGTCGAAGACGATATGGAACGAGTCCGCGTAGTAGTACGAACCGCGCGAGACCTGGCGATCGATGCTTGCTGCCTGGCGCGCGACCTCGTTGTCGCGTTGCTCCCAAACGGCGCGATCGTGAAGCTGATGCTTGAAGCGGTGCCCGCGCCGGGGGAACCACAAGCAGGCCTTGCGCCGCCGCACGCCCACCCGTTCGGTTGTCAGCTCGATGAGAGTCGTCTGGCGGAAGAGGCCAGGGACGTAGCGCAGCAGCAGCGCGTTGCCCGCGTAGAACACGGCCAGCGCTACCGCCAACTGCAGTGCAAAGTGTGCCGGGCTGAAGACCTGCCACAGCGCGTAGGCGCATCCGATGAAGAGCGCAGCTCGCAACAGCTCCGCGCACCCATCGGCAGTACGCGCGCGCTCCGGCGTGAGCACATGCGCGCTCACACGGAAGCCGGGCAGGCCGTCCGGCGTCGTGTACTCAACCGTCGGCGGCCAGGCCGAGAGCGGCTTGATGAGGGTGTCCGACATAAGCGCCTCCTAGTCTCAACAGCGTCAAGACAAGGCTAGGCCGCGTCAGCTCAGGACTTCCACGCGCATTCCTCGTGATGATGGGAAGATTCAGGGCTATGAACTTCACCGCATGGCAGATCGACCGCCTGCGCCGGGGCCTGAACGCCTACCGGCTGATGAAGGCAACCGGCAGCGCGCCGCTGCCGTGGAAGACCGTGCTTGACCACATCCTGCGTTCCGAGCACACGCGTCACAAGGTGCCTAAAGACGGCGCGAAGGAAGGAGCCTTCAGGCAGGAGGCCCTGCGCCGTTTCGGCACCGGTCAGGAAACGCTGCAGCCGGACAAGCTGGAGGATGTGCGGAAGTTTCTTGTCGCGAAGCGTGTTCTTCGGCCCGACGAGCTTGATCAGATTGACGACTTCAGGGAGGCAATCACACTGCAGAGCGTCCTGGGTTCGCGGACCCTTCAGGGCGACCTCATCCTGTCGAACTTGGAGTCAGGCTATCGCACCGTGAACGTCGGCAGCTTTGAAGAGGAGCATATCGAGCTTCGCTTCCTGGCCGAACCTGCGGACAACCTCGTGCCCGTCGAAGAGCGCGTCCGCCATGTGTTGACGCACTACGATCGCCAGACGAAGGACCGCGAGAAGCTGGGTATCACCACCAGGCGCGGCTATGCCTTCATGTCGTCGCCTGCCGCCACGCTGCACATCTTCGTGCGCGGTGGCGACCTTGATGACCACGTGCACTATGTCAGTGTCGGTGACGCACTCGGAACGCAGCCGGGCCTGTTCCTTCCGCGCCTCTTGAGGTCGCGGCCTATCGCGCGCATCAGCCACCGGGATGCCGCGAACTCCGCCGAGGCGCTGAAGCGTGCCGGACTTTCCGGCTTCCTGCCGCAGCCTCTTGAGGAAGAGCAGATTCAGCGCGTCATGGCGGCGTTCAATATCGTTTCGTTCACCCTCGCGGAGCGTTCCCACCCTCTACGCATTCCGGGGCCGTCGCCTGTCGCTGTAGCAGCGACGGAAGCGCGGCCAGAGGCTTCTAGCCCCTCACGCGAGATTGAACCGGCTGACGAAGCCGCGGGGACTTCGCGCTTCACGCGCTGGTTGAACGGCACACGTCTTCGAGAGATGGTGCAGGCGATGGCCGCCGACGAGGCAGCCTCTCTACTGGCCGAGGGTGCCGATGTCAACGTCGCAGATGACCATGGCATGACGGCTTTGCACCACGCAGCCGTACGAGGTGCGCGGCCTTGCATCCGCCTCCTTGTTGGGTCGGGGCAGTGCGACTATCTGATCCGCGACAAACAGGGTCGCTACCCGTTTGAACTCGCGATCGAGTGGGCGCGGGACTATGCCGTCGCGCGCCTGCTGATGAAGAAGCAGGTGCAGCAAGCCCATAGGCAAGGCGTTCCTGCCTATGTTCCGCGTGCTGCAGCCCAGCCCTAGAAGTTGGGCTTCTGAGTCCACAGGCCCTTCGCGAGCGCTGTCTCCGCCAGCTCTTGCTTGCGCCAGTACTCCTGGCTTTCGCGCGTGAAGGGCTCGCCTTCTTCGTTGAGCGTCCCAATGTAGAAGCCCGCCGCACTCTTGCAGACCTGCAGCGGGAATGCTTTGCCCGCTGCTGCCGCCAGCATGCCTTTCGGCGGCAGGGTCGATCCTGGTTCCGTCATGACAACCACCTCCCTGACGGTTCTTTCTCTTTAAGGATCGCCCGACTCTGCTTAAGGTCGCGTAAACGCGGCGGCCACAACTACAGATAGGGTGCGAGCGGCCCCTCTTTGTCGTAGTACACGACGCGCTGGATCATCATCGGGTGGTGTCCCGCCCACATGATGAGCTGCCGCTTGAGCCGGTCGTCGCGCGAGAACTGCCGCGAGACCTCACCGGGCGTGAGCAGATCGAAGAGTTCGATCGACTCTGAGCGCCCGGAAAGCCCTTTGGCCGATTGATCCTGCGCGACTTCGCCGACGCGTGCCATCTCCACCTGCGTCCGGTCGAGACGCTTCGAGATGTACTCGGTTGTTGTGAGATCGTTGTTGCCAAAGAACTGCACGACGCCAGCGTTTCCGGCAAAGGTCTCCCACCGGTCGCCATAAAGTGACTTGCCCTGGCTCCAGTCCTGCAGGACGATCCACAGCTTGACGCCGAACGACGCGATGAGTCCCGCCGCCGTCTCAAGCTGCTTCATGTAGCCCAGCACCGGGAACTCATCGAGGCAGACCAGCACGGGTGCCGCAGTCCGGGTGTGCTCTCTTTCCATCGCATCGAGCAGTTGATTGACGAAGATGCGCATCCACCGCTTCGAGATGTCAGCCCGCGTCGCCGGGAAGCACAGATAGACGCTCACACCTTCAGGCTTTGCTTTCAGGTCCGAGAGCTTGAAATCGCTGCTGCGCAGCACCTTCTTCAAGGCCGTGAAGTCAAGGAACTGCGTGTGACGATCGACCGTCGATTGCACACTTGATAGTTCCTTGTCGGCCTTGCTGTAGAAGCCCTCCGCCGCCCCGGTGACGAACTCCCCGAGGTCTTCTGTCTCCGGGTCGGCTTCGAGCCGGTCAGCATTGCGGACCAGCTCGAAATACAGCACCGGCTTATCGCCCTTCGCGGCATCGTCCTGCACCCAGAGCGCGCGCTTCAAGAGCTTCCGCACCGTGACCAGATCGCGCCTACCTTCATAGTCGGGCGCCGTCGCCACGTGGACGATGACGCCTGCGATGAAACTCTGTGCGCAGTCGTCGAAGTGGGGGTCTTTGTCGTTCCCGGCGCGCACCACCATCGCTTCGGCGATGAGGGCTGCGTCTTCGAGGAGCGTCGGGCTATCGAGCGTCAGCACATCCATCGGGTTGTATGACGCCTTCCATGCGGAGATAGCCGGTCCAGCTACGCCGAACGGGTCGAGCACGTGCACGCGCTGACCGAGGCGGGCGCGACGGGCTGCCGTGAGCACCGCGAGTTCGCCCTTGGGATCGGTTGCCAGCACGCTGCCCCGGTAAAACATCAGATTGCTGATGAGGCCGACTGACTTTCCCGACCGTGACCCTGCCACGGTCATCATGTGCCGGTCGTCTTCAAGGCCCAGGAGCTTCGCGCCCAGCATCCCGATCAGCACCTTGGCACCGGGGTTGCGCGGGTCATAGCTCAGTGCCGTGCTGCTCGCTATGTCAGTGAGCTTCATCCACCGGGCTTGCGGCGGGCGTTGCTGCGAGAGAAACCGCATCGCATCGCCGCGCGCTACGTCCTTCATGAAGTCCTTGAAGAATGCGTCCTTGTCCATGAGGGCCTCCTTGGTTAGTACCGCTACATGGTGGCCTTGAAAACGTACGTCCTTCCACGCGCTTTCCTCGCGTTCACGGACGTGCTACATCGACAACAGAGACTCGCGGGGCTTCGCTCTCCCGCGTCAATGCTTCCTTTACCAGTCGCGCCGTAGACTGGGATAAGGAGCCCATGCGACCGTAGGGAGCACAAGGTGTGCGTGGTAGTACCACGCCCACCTTGCCAGGGGGACCGTCCCGTCCCCCGTGGACCCCCTCGGGGCAACGTTTCGCCGTTGCACCGACGACCAGGAGCCTTCGTGCTCCGTGGACCATGAGCAAAGGGCTTTCGCGCCCCTTGCATCCACGACCAGGCGGCCTTCGTGCCCCTGGACCCAGACCGGTGTTTCGGCACCGGCTTCGACCAAAGCGGAGATGTCGGCTCTCCCTTTGGAAGCCCATCGACCCTTGCGCGGGACGAAAGAGCGCGGGGCATGCCGCGCGGGGAACGCGCGAGGAAGGTTGGCGTGCCGACCGCCTACGGTGCACAGCATGGCTCGGAAGAAGCGCGCACCACCGATCTCCTATCGCCCGCCCGCAAAGTTGCGGGACGAGTTCGCTGCGCGCGTGCGCGACTCTGGCCTCTCCGTCAGCGGCTTCATCACCCGCGCTGTCTTCGCCGGGGTAGCCCCACGCGCCCGGCCAAAGCCTTCGCTTGACCGCGCCGCAGCAGCAACGCTCTTGGCACAAGCCGCTGCCATCGCCGACAGGCTTGGCACTTTGCCGCAGGGCTCGCAGGAGGGCGATGAAGTCGTGCAGGCTTGCCGCGAAGAGCTTCTGCTGATCCGCACCTTTCTCATGCAGCTTGCCGGGAGGGAGCCGTGATCCCTTTTGCCTCGCAGCGCGGTGGCGGCCAGGACCTCGCCACGCACCTGATGAACGAGTACGACAACGAGGTTGCGGTGCTCGCACAACTGCGCGGCTCAATAGCCTCGGACCTGCACGGCGCGTTCAAGGAATGGCAGGTACAGGCAGAGGACCTGACGCGCTGCGCCAAGTACCTCTACAGCCTCTCGATCAACCCCGATCCCAAGCAGGGGCCGCTCACGCTCGATCAGTACATGGACTACATCGCGCGCACCGAGGAAGCCCTGGGGCTCACGAACCAGCCGCGCGCCATCGTCTTCCACGAGAAGTACGGGCGCGAACACTGCCATGTCGTGTGGTCGCGCATCGACGCCGTGCACGGAAAAGCCGTGCATCTCGCCTTCGATCACGAGAAGCTGATGCGTGTCACGCGGGCCTTTGCCCGCGAGCATGGCCTGCGCCTGCCGCCGGGCTACGAGAAGTCACCCGAGAAAGGGCAAGAAAGCCTCTACGACCGCGAGAAGCAGCGCCAGACCGGCCTTACGAAAGAAGATCACATGCGCGCGGTGACGCGTGCGTGGCAGCAAAGCGATACCGCCGCAGCCTTTGTGCGGGCGCTGAGCGAGCAGGGCTACCTCCTCGCCACCGGAAACCGCCCCTACGTCCTTGTCGATCTCTATGGTGGCACACATGCGCTTGCGCGCCTGATCGACGACAAGGCAGTCAAGACCGCCGACCTGCGGAAGTTCCTCGACAAGGACTTTCCGCCGGAAAGCCTGCCCAGTGTTGATGAAGCCATCGCGCTCGTAGAGGGACACCGTGCCGCCATCGAACGCGAGGCCGGGCAGGATCAGAAAGCGACCGCCGTCGCGAGCCTGCGCCAGTCGCAGCAAGCGCGGCGTGCTGCGCTGATGCTGGAACGTACAGCGCTCGAAGCGCGTCAGCAGGCAAACCGCGCCGCGCTCGCTATCGGTCAGCGCGGGGTTCGGGATGCGCTCAGACACGTCTATCTGAACAAGCGGGAGCGGCTCACCGTTGCGCGGCGCGAAAACCGCCCGACCGGACTTGCTGCTTTCCTTGGTCGCATCACCGGCGTTGAAGCTTTGCGCACGCTGCTGCACCGGCGACAGGACGCCAAAGCCCTGAAGGCGTATGCGGCTGAGCGTCTACAGCTCCGTGTGTCTCAGACGCGCGCGCATCTTCATCAAGAACAGCAGCACCAGGCAGAGCTTGTTGAACAGGGGCGACGCGAGAAGTCGCTCACGCGCATCGAGAGGCGGGAGATCGCAGCCTTGCTGCGGGACCTGCGTGCCAGTGCTCGCTCGCTCGCACGTGGGGATCGCGACGGCCAGATGCCCTCGCTAGAGGCCATCGCCTGCCGGGATCGGGTTACCCGCACGCGCAAGAAGGTCCTCACGCCGACACATCGTGCCGGTGAGGCGAAAGCAGAGTTTGAGAGCGCCGTCACGCGTTCGCCGACAGAGCTTCCGAACCTGCTTGCGGCGTTTGAGCGCGCGACGCAAGCGCGCCGCGCGCGCGAAAGCGGCGACGACAAGCGTCCCGCCCTCGATCGCATGGCGCGGCCATCCATCGATCTTGATCGCGCGGGCCCTTCACCGGAGCCCGGTCGCGATCCCGGCCAGAGCCGCGACTGACCAGGACTTTCAAGACCGTTTCCTCAACCGGGCTTCACGCCCTTTTCATCAAGGAGCTTTGCGATGGAGAACCATCTCAACAACGCCAGCCAGGGAGCAGGCACGCCCACGCTCGATCGCCGGATCGCCGACCTACGGCATGAGCTTCAGCTTCTGGAAGCGGAACAGCGCGCGCAGGAACGTCAGCACCGTGCCGATGTCCTGAGCGCGATGCGGGAACTGCTGCTCCTGCACGGCTTCAAGCCGGGTGAGCTGGCAGCCGCACGGCCCGCCAGAAGCGCGGGGAAGGCAGTGGAGAAGAGCGGCGGTAAGGCCAGCGGGGATCGGACCCTCGCGCCGCTCTACCGCGACCCCGCCACTGGGGCTACGTGGTCCGGCCGCGGGACAGAACCGGCATGGATCAAAGGGCGTGACCGGACGGCTTTCAGGGCATAGAGCTTTTGGCCGCTTAGGTCAGAAGCTTCTTCAGCTCGGCGAGCCGCTCCGCGTAGTTCACGCGATATCGACCGAACGGATGGGACATCGTTGTCCCATCCTTCATCCACTCGGCAATGTCCCAGCCTGCTTCGATCAAGTCTGCGGCGGCAAAGACAAACTCCAGCGTGTCGGCGAAGAAGCTAGGCTGATCAACGTGGGTGCCGTAGTCAAACCTGCCCGGTGTGCCGTGAACATAGAAGTTGCGACAATCTACGGCTTGGTCAGTGACCGTTTCTAAATCGGGGAAGCGTGCGCCCACCCTGTCTGTGATTAGCTTGACCCGGCTGCGAATTTTTCGTTTGAGTGCAGGCTTACCGATACGTCCCAGCGCGTTGAGGACGCTATCCCGTTCGGGACTTAAAGGCAGGCCCTTGAAAGCTTTGCGCGCCTCGTCCCGCGCGTTCTCCAACTCTGGCGACATTGGTACGACTGCTGGACAAGCGGTGGCAGGCATGATGTCAAACATATTGGCTGCCCCGACCAGTCGGTCAGTGTCGTAGCGGTTCTGGTGTGCCGATGCCGTCGCGTACCGCGCCCGTGCGTTGCGCCATTCGTCATGGCGTTCAAGCCAACGGGCAAGGACGTGCGCGAACTTGTCGGGATATCTTCCTGCCTGGAGCGGTAGGTCGGCAGGGTGTGGCTTCCGGGACTCATCGTCAATGTTCCGGCGCGGTGGCAGACACCAGTACGCGTCGAGCATCTTGGGGTGCTCCTCAGCCGCGCTCGCGGCGAGGCGAAAGCTCAGCTCGACGATGTTTTGAGGCCGCCCCGCGATCACTTCCACGAACCGCAGCGTGTCGATGACATCGCCGATGGCCTCGTCCACTGTTTGTGCTGTGAGGAAGACGATATTCACACGTATCGTGTTCCGAACGTGGATGCCCTCAGGTCCGGGAAAGGCGTAGGAGATGCCATGCGTCGCAGACACCTTTCCGAGCACGGTATCAACGGCAAAGATGTCGTGCTTGCCGGTGAAGTAGAAGAGATGCGGGTGCTCGCCGATTTCAATCGTCCGTCCCCGTTCCTGATTCTCCTCCGCGATCCGCTCCATGTGCGGGCGAGCATCTAAGACTTGGCCGAAGGCGTCGAAGTCATAGAAGATCGACGACGCATCATCGACAGCAAAGCTCACTTCCGTGATCTTGCGGTCAGCGCCAGTGATGTGCTCCTCGCCAAAGAGGGCGAAGTGCGGGAAGACGCTGGAAAAGTGGTAGTGCTCTTCGCCTCTGGTACCACTGCCCGGCCCGGACATGGTGATGCAACCGATCAACGAGACCTTCGAGCGGTCGTGAAACGTCCCGGCGATGTCCTCACTCGCATGCGTGTCAAAGAACGAACTGGAAAACAGATCAAGCGAAGTTCCACCGCGCTTGAGCGAAAGTTCGCCGGTCACATCGATGCCGGACGAGAGCCTGAAGGAGCCTGACTTTCGGAAGTCCTTGAATTTTTCCATTGCAGTCACCCTCGCTCCGGCGTGCCAAAGCCGGGGTAGACGAACGCAGATGCGATGCGGTCGCAGTCGCGTTCGGACACACCGGCGCTGCGCGCGATGCCGTACCAGGAGCCACGCACCTGTGCCTCCATCGCTTCGATGAGCGCGCGCGCTTCGTCCGCGTCGAGCAGGAAGCGCGCGCTCTGTGAAAGCAGGTTTTCTGCATTCGCAAACCGTCCGGCATCGCCGCACTCCATCGCGAGATCACGCCGTTCCATGCTGACCGGTACTGCAGGGGTAAGGTCATAGGCGGGCGACAGGTCCCAGTCCGCCGCGCGCGCGAGCACGGCATGGTTGCGCGGGTGATCATCGACGTTGGAGATCAGCGCGTTGAAACACATCCGGCGGAATAGTTCGGACGTGTTTTGTCTCGGCTCCGCACAGACGCGCCGCAGCTCTTCTGCCAGCAGGACGTATGACCACTTGTCGCGGGACTGGTAGGTGTCCTCCGCGCGCAACAGGGTCAGTGCACTGACCATGCGGGCGCGCCGATAACCCGCATCGGTCTTTTCGCGATCGAAGCGCTTCACCAGAAGCACGTCGCGCCCTGCAACATCGACAACCCGGCTTTCGGCGGTGTGGAGACCGCATGCCCGCGCTAGGGTCAGCATGGCGTGTTCAACACGTGCGTTGTTCCAGGCGTCGTCGGGCCTGTTGAACTTCGCAATCCAGAGGCCGTCATCGTCTTCGACCACGGCCTTGGGGCGTGCGCCCCCCATGGATGTGCCGATCACCATCAGCTTCTCGACCTGATCGTGATCAGCATCAGCGACGGTGGGCTTATCCTCGTCGGCTACGATGGCATCAGCGATGGCCTGCACTGTTGCAAGATCGAGCGTCCGGTTGAAAGTGCGCTTGGGCGCGGGTGGTATCTGGTTGAGCCCGAAACCGAGCGCACCCGCACGGTCATCGGGTGAATACAGCAGGTAGTTCATCTCACTGGGCTGCGCAGTGCCGAGATGGCGCTGGATCACGCGGCGGCCCCAGTAGTCCGGGCTCGCATCGCGCAAGGCACCGAAGACGCCGCCCATCGACGCAGTCGCATAGGTACGCGGTGCGAGCTTCAGCTCGACCGGGTCAAGCGCTACGGCATTGGGGCGCTCAAGGTAGCTGCGCCCGTAGACGAACCGCCCTTCGGGAACGCCCCGGCGGTCAACGGTGAGCGCAAAGCGCCCTGCGGTGACAGGCTCGGTTTCTCCGGGCAGCGTGATGTAGACGAAGCACTCGCCCGGTGCTTCAGAAGTCATTGCTCAGCTCCGTCTTCGGACGGGCGCGGCCTCGCTCGCGCGTGAGCGCCAGGGTCTGGCCTTCTTCATCGCGCTCAGGTGCGGCCACATCAGCCACCTGATGCAGCAGATCAAGCGCCCATAGCATCGCCGCATAGACAGCGATGCCCGTCGAAGGCTTGCCGCGCTCGGCATCGGCGACGGCGCGCTCACCGGTGCCGATCTTCTCGGCCATGTCTGCGATGGTGAGGTTCCTTCGGAGGCGGGCCGTGCGCAGGTTCGCCCCCAGCCGTTTGAGCGTCTGCTCGACGGGATAGGGTGGGGCAGTCAGAAGTTTGTTCCGGGCGGTCATGGGCTCACCAAGGCTTGTGGCGTCTCTCCCTCTACCAGTACCATGCGGGCTCCGGGGGGTCAAGAAAAAAGCTCTCAAGGGCAGTTTAACTGCTTTAATACGCTCTCAAGAGCATTTCTTGAGGCCGTCATGCTAGAATCTTGCCTGTCAAAAGGGGCCAAAGGCCCTTTGGGGCAACAGAGGCCGATGTGCGCAGCGCTATGGGCACCTTGGGGAATGCGTACATAGCTGTGTACATAACGGGGTTCTTGGGTGATGTCGAACGAGCAAATTGCCAATGAAGTCAAGCGGCGACGCACGTTTGCCATCATTTCGCACCCCGACGCGGGTAAGACCACCCTGACCGAGAAGCTGCTGCTGTTCTCGGGCGCCATCAACATCGCCGGCTCGGTCAAGGCGCGCAAGGCCGCGCGCCACGCCACCTCCGACTGGATGGAGATCGAAAAGCAGCGCGGCATTTCCGTCGCCTCGTCCGTGATGCAGATGGAGTACCGCGACTGCGTCATCAACCTGCTGGACACCCCGGGCCACCAGGACTTCTCGGAAGACACCTACCGCGTGCTCACCGCGGTGGACGCCGCACTGATGGTGATCGACGCCGGCAACGGCGTGGAACCGCAGACCCGCCGCCTGCTGCAGGTCTGCCGCGCGCGCAACACGCCCATCCTCACCTTCGTCAACAAGATGGACCGCGAGGTAAAGGCCCCGTTGGACCTGATGGATGAGATCGAACGCGAGCTGGGCATGACGGTCGTCCCCTTCACCTGGCCGGTCGGCATGGGCAAGACCTTCCGCGGCGTGTACGACCGCCGCGAAGACCAGATGCGCGTGTTCGCCGCCGGTGAAGACCGCCGCGGCGGCGACGAGGAAGTGCTGGCCGGCCTGGACAACGCCGAGAGCGCCCGCCGTTTTGGCATGGAATGGAGCGCCGCCAAGGATGAGCTAGAGCTGGTCGAGGGCGCCTCACCCGCCTTCGACAAACAGGCCTTTCTCGACGGTCATCAGACGCCCATGCTGTTCGGCTCGGCCGTCAACAACTTCGGTGTGCGCGAGGTGCTGGATGCGCTGGTCGACCTGGCCCCGTCCCCGGGCGCCAAGGCCGCGATCCAGCGCACGGTGGAGCCGACCGAGCCCAAGTTCACCGGCGTGGTGTTCAAGATCCAGGCCAACATGGACCCGGCGCATCGTGACCGCATCGCCTTCGTGCGCTGCGCCAGCGGCCACTTCGAGCGTGGCATGCGCCTGAAGGTGGTGCGCAGCGGCAAGGAACTGCGGCCCAACACCGTGGTCAGCTTCCTGTCGCAGCGCCGCGAGCTGCTGGACGAGGCCTTTGCCGGCGACATCATCGGCATACCGAACCACGGCGTGCTGCAGCTGGGCGACACCCTGACTGAGGGAGAGGCCCTGCAGTTCACCGGCCTGCCCTTCTTCGCGCCGGAAATCATCCGCAGCGTGGAAGTGGCCGACCCGCTCAAGACCAAGCAGCTGCGCGCCGGCCTGACCCAGCTGGGCGAAGAAGGCGCGATCCAGGTGTTCCGGCCGATCGCCGGCACGGTGCTGCTGCTGGGCGCTGTCGGTCAGCTGCAGTTCGAAGTGGTGGCCCACCGGCTGGAGCACGAGTACGGCGTCAAGGCCCGCATCACGGGCAGCAACTACAACGTGACGCGCTGGGTGACCTGCGCACCCGAGGACGGCGGCGAACAGGAGCTCAAACGCTTCATGGACGCCAACGCCCACCGCGTGGCGCTGGACGCCGTGGATGCCCCCACCGTGCTGCTGGACCACATGGCAACGCTGCGCGCGGTCGAGGCCAACTGGCCCAAGATCAGGTTCCACGCCATGCGCGAGCACGCAGGCCTGGTGTTCCACAAGTCGATGTGATCAGCTGATCAGCCGCTCGACCACCCGCGGATAGATCAGGTGTTCCTGCGTGAGCACGCGGGCGGCGAGGGTCTGGGCGGTGTCGCCCGGCAGGATGGGCACCACCGCCTGGTCCAGGTACTCACCGTGGTCCAGCTCGGCCGTCACGCGGTGCACGGTGCAGCCGCCGAACCGGCAGCCGGCGTCGATGGCGCGCTGGTGGGTGTGCAGGCCAGGGAAAGCCGGCAGCAGGCTGGGGTGGATGTTGACCAGCCGGCCGTCATAGTGCTGCACAAAACCGGGCGTGAGGATGCGCATGAAACCCGCCAGCACCACCAGCGCCGGCTGGTGGCGGTCGATTTCGGCCATGAGCGCCGCGTCGAAGGCCTCGCGCGAGGCGTAGGCCTTGTGGTCGAAACTGGCCGTCGGGATGTGGTGTTCGCGGGCCCAGGCCAGCCCACCGGCCTCGGCCTTGTTGCTGATGACGGCCGCCACCTGGGCACCAAAGCGCTCACGCCAGCGGCCCTTTTGGGCCGCCTGGACGATGGCGGCCATGTTGGAGCCGCTGCCTGAGATGAGAATGACGATGTTCTTGTTCACGACCCGATGTACCGACCGATTCAGCGCCCGCTGGGGCCGCCAAGTGTAATGAACCACGATTTCCGCACCCGCCCCCTGTCGCCAGTCGAAGCCCGCGTGCTGGCCACCCTGATGGAAAAGGCCCGCACCGTGCCCGACAGCTACCCGCTCTCGCTCAACAGCCTGCACGGCGGCTGCAACCAGAAGACCGCACGGGAACCGGTGATGAGCCTCAGCGAGGCCCAGATCAGCGACGCCATCGATGTGCTGCGCGACTACAGCATGGTCATCGAGTCCAGCGGCTCGCGCGTGCCGCGCTATGAACACAACTTCCCGCGCGCGGCCGGCGTGCCGGACCAGTCGGCCACCTTGCTGGGCCTGCTGATGCTGCGCGGCCCGCAGACGGCGGGCGAACTGCGCATCAACGCCGACCGCTGGTACAAGTTTCTGGACATCGCCTCGGTGGAGGGCTTCTTGGAAGAAATGCAGGACCGCAGCGACGAGAAGGGTGGCCCGCTGGTCGTCAAGCTGCCGCGCGCGCCCGGTGCCCGCGAGCAACGCTGGACGCACCTGCTGTGTGGCCCGGTGGACATGTCGGCCCCGGCGGTACCCGAAAGCTCACCCGGCGACAGTGCCCTGGCGGAGCGCGTCGCCACTCTAGAAGCCACGGTGGCGACCCTCCAGGCCCAGCTGGCCGACCTTCGGGACCAGCTGGGTTTGTCGCAGCCCGGACAGCCATAAAACGAACGGTCGTGCGAAACTTCGTGGATCGGGCCGCCGCCCCCGGCGACCAACGATCACCCGACCACGGAGACAAGCATGGATTTGGCATTCACGCCGCAAGAGCTGGCGTTCCGCGACGAGATTCGCGGCTGGGTCAAGGACAACCTGCCCGCCGACATCGCCCACAAGGTCCACAACGCGCTGCGCCTCTCGCGCGACGACATGCAGCGCTGGGCCAAGATCCTCGGCAAGAAGGGCTGGCTGGGCTACGGCTGGCCCAAGGAGTTCGGCGGCCCGGGCTGGACCGCCGTGCAGAAGCACCTGTTCGAAGAAGAATGCGCCCTGGCCGGCGCGCCGCGCATCGTGCCCTTCGGCCCGGTGATGGTGGCGCCGGTGATCATGGCGTTCGGCAACAAGGAACAGCAGGAACGTTTCCTGCCCGGCATTGCCAGCGGTGAAGTGTGGTGGAGCCAGGGCTACAGCGAACCCGGCTCGGGCTCGGACCTGGCCTCGGTCAAGACCCGCGCCGAGCGCCAGGGTGACCACTACCTGGTCAACGGCCAGAAGACCTGGACCACGCTGGGCCAATACGGCGAGTGGATCTTCTGCCTCGTGCGCACCAGCACCGAAGGCAAACCGCAGACCGGCATCAGTTTCCTGCTGGTGGACATGAAGTCGCCCGGCGTGACGGTGCGCCCGATCAAGCTGCTGGACGGTGAGTGCGAGGTCAACGAGGTCTTCTTCGACAACGTCAAGGTGCCGGTGGAGAACCTGATCGGCGAAGAGAACAAGGGCTGGACCTACGCCAAGCACCTGCTCTCGCACGAACGCACCAACATCGCCGACGTCAACCGCGCCAAACGCGAGCTGGAACGCCTCAAACGCATCGCCAAAGCCGAAGGCATGTGGGACGACCTGCGCTTCCGCGACCAGATTGCGCTGCTGGAAGTGGACATCGTGGCGCTGGAGATGCTGGTGCTGCGCGTGCTGTCGGCCGAGAAATCGGGCAAGCAGTCGCTGGACATCGCCGGCCTGCTCAAGATCAAGGGCAGCGAGATCCAGCAGCGCTACGCGGAGCTGATGATGCTGGCCGCCGGCCCGTTCAGCCTGCCCTTCATCGAGGAAGCCATGGAGGCCGGCTGGCAGGGCAACTTCCCGGGCGGGGTGGTGGCCAACGCACCGCTCGCGTCGACCTACTTCAACATGCGCAAGACCACCATCTATGGTGGCTCCAACGAAGTGCAGCGCAACATCGTCGCCCAGACGGTCCTCGGCTAAGGAGACAGACATGGATTTCGATTTCAGCGACGACCAGGAACAGTTGCGCGACGCGGTTCGCAAGTGGGTGGACAAGGGCTACGACTTCGAGCGCCGGCGGGCCATCGTGAAGGCCGGCGGCTTTGACCGCGCGGCCTACAGCGAACTGGCCGAACTCGGGCTGGGCGGCCTGTACATCAGCGAAGCCGACGGAGGCCTGGGCATGGGACCGGTCGAAGGCATGGTGGTTATGGAGGAGCTGGGCCGCGGCATCGTGCTTGAACCGTTGGCGCAGACCTTGGTCACCAGCGGCGTGATCGGCGCCTACGGTGGCGCCGAGGTGAAGGCGGCCTGGCTGCCGAAGATCGCAGCGGGCGAGGCCCTGGTGGTGCTGGCGCAGCAGGAGCGCGGTGCGCGCTACCAGCTCGACCTCTGCAAGACCACCGCCGCGCAGGCGGGCAGCGGCTGGACCCTCAGCGGCACCAAAAGCGTGGTGCCCGCGGGCGACCACGCCGACGCCTTCCTCGTGCCGGCCATGGCCAACGGCCAGATCGCACTCTTCCTGGTCGAGCGCAACGCCGATGGCGTGTCCACTCAAGGGTATGGCACCCAAGATGGCGGCCGTGCGGCCGAGGTGAGCTTGCAGAACGCCGCGGCCACGCTGGTCACGGCGGATGGCCTGGCCGCGCTGGAACACGCGGTGGACATCGGCATCGCCTGCGTCTGCGCCGAGGCGGTGGGCGTGATGGACAAGACGGTGGCCGTGACGGCCGAGTACCTGAACACACGCAAACAGTTCGGCGTCGCCATCGGCACCTTCCAGGCCCTGCGCCACCGCATGGCCGACATGAAGATGCAGCTGGAGCTGGCGCGTTCGATGAGCTACTACGCCAGCCTCAAGCTCAATGCCTCGGCGGACGAACGCCGCCGCGCGCTCTCGCGCGCCAAGGTGCAGCTGGGGCAATCGATGCGCTATGTGGGCCAGCAGGCGGTGCAGCTGCACGGCGGCATCGGCGTGACCGACGAGTACATCGTCAGCCACTACTTCAAGAAACTCACGCAGCTGGAAATGACCTACGGCGACACCTTGCACCACCTGGGCGAGGTGTCGGCGCGGATGGAGGATTCGGCGGGTGTGTTCGCCTGATCGCCTCGGACGCCTCACCAAAAGCCCCGCCAAGCGGGGCTTTTTCATTCAGGCATGCAACCTGGAGGTCTTGGGCAGGTGCGACATCAGGAACTCCATCTGGTCCGCCAGGATGCGGCGGTTGCGCAGGATGAAGTCTTCCCAGAGGCTGGGCACGTAGGGGGCGTACAGCAGCGGCATGTTCGCCTGCTCGGGGGTGCGGTTGCCCTTGCGGTGGTTGCAGGACCTGCAGGCCGTGACCACGTTCATCCAGATGTCGCGGCCGTTCTGGGCCATGGGCAGGATGTGCTCGCGCGTCAGTTCGTCCTCGTGGAACTGGTGGCCACAGTAGCCGCAGAGGCAGCGGTCGCGGGCGAACAGCTTGGCATTGGTCAGGGTGGGCCGCAGCTCGAAGGGGTTGATGTTGGGAACACCCTTGGTGCCGATGATCGAGTTGACAGTGATGATCGACTGGCGCCCGGTGACCGCGTTGTGCCCGCCATGGAACACCGCGACCTCGGCGCCCATTTCCCAGCGCACCTCGTCCGCGGCGTAGTGCAGCACGGCTTCCTCCAGGCTGATCCACGATTGCGGCAGCCCCTGGGCAGACAGCTTCAAGACCTTCAAGACCTGGCTCCTTCAACGGAAACTGAAGAGGCCAGCCGCACCGTCACCTGCGGCTGGTGCGCCCACAGGCCGGTGCCCGCGGGGCTGTGTCAATATAGCGTGCTTTTGTGACGCCCTCGCGAACCCCGCGCAATCCCTCATGAAAATCCTCCGCGGCCTCTGGAACCGCCCCCTCCCCGCGACCCAGGGTTGTGCGCTCACCATCGGCAACTTCGACGGTGTGCACCGTGGCCACCAGGCCATGCTGGCGCTGCTGCAGAACGAGGCGCGCCACCGGGGCGTGCCCACCTGCGCGATGACTTTCGAGCCCCACCCGCGCGACTTCTTCGCCGCGGTGCACCGCAAACCCGAGCTGGCGCCCGCCCGCATCGCCACCCTGCGCGACAAGCTGGAAGAACTGGAACGCTGCGGCGTGGACCAGTGCGTGGTGCTGCCGTTCAACCAGCGCCTGGCTTCGCTGCCGCCACAGGCCTTCATCGAGGACATCCTGGTGCACGCGCTGGGGGTCAAGTACGTGCTGGTGGGCGACGATTTCCGCTTCGGTGCCCAGCGGGCCGGTGACTATCGCCTCCTCGACGCCGCCGGGTCGGCCATGGGTTTCGATGTGGCGCGCATGCAGAGCTACGAGGTGCACGGCACCCGTGTCAGCAGTTCGGCGGTGCGCGAGGCCCTGGCGGCCGGCGACATGGAGCGCACCGCCGCCCTGCTGGGCCGGCCCTACGCCATCAGCGGCCACGTGGTCCATGGGCGCAAGCTGGGCCGCCAGCTGGCCGAGTCGGCCCCTGGGCGCAGCGACGGCTTCCGCACGCTGAACCTGCGCTTCTCGCACTGGAAACCCGCCGCCAGCGGCATCTTCGCGGTCCATGTGCACGGCCTCACGCCGCCCGGAGAGCCCCTCGCGGGCGTGGCCAACCTGGGCGTGCGCCCCTCGCTGGACCCGAACGACGTCAACGGCGGCCGCGTGCTGCTGGAAACCCATTGCCTGGACTGGCCCGACGGGCTCTCGGCCGCCCTGCCCGGCGGAGAGGCCTACGGTAAAATCATCCGGGTGGAACTGCTGCACAAACTGCACGACGAGCTGAAATACGACAGCCTGGACGCCCTGACCCAAGGGATCGCCAAGGACTGCGACGACGCTCGCACGTTTTTTGCCTCGCTGCACGCCCAGACGCGCCGCCAGACCACGCGCGACCGAATTCAAGGCTGACCGCCGTCCGGTCGCCGCCCCTGCACAGGCTCGGGGCGCCCTGCCCCACCCCCTGCGGCCACCGCGCCGCCCACCGAGCCTGCAAGCCCCACCACCGAAAGCCGAACACCATGGCTGAAAAGAACGAGAACGCCAGCGGCGGCGCCTACCGCGCCACGCTGAACATGCCCGACACCGCCTTCCCGATGCGCGGCGACCTGCCCAAGCGCGAGCCGGGCTGGGTGGCCGACTGGAACAGCGGCGGCCTGTACAAACGCCTGCGCGACGCCCGCCAGGGCGCGCCGCTGTTCGTGCTGCACGACGGCCCGCCCTACGCCAACGGCAAGCTGCACATCGGCCATGCGCTGAACAAGGTGCTCAAGGACATGATCGTCAAGAGCCGCCAACTGGCCGGCTTCGACGCGCAGTACATCCCCGGCTGGGACTGCCACGGCCTGCCGATCGAGAACGCCATCGAGAAGCTGCACGGCCGCAACCTCAGCCGCGACGACATGCAGGCCAAGAGCCGTGCCTACGCCACCGAGCAGATCAACCAGCAGCGCGAGGACTTCAAGCGCCTGGGTGTGCTGGGCGACTGGGAGCGCCCCTACCGCACCATGGACCCGGCCAACGAGGCCGGCCAGATCCGCGCCTTCAAGCGCGTGATCGAGCGCGGCTTCGTCTACCGGGGCCTCAAGCCGGTCTACTGGTGCTTCGACTGCGGGTCATCGCTGGCCGAATTCGAGATCGAATACGCCGACAAGAAGAGCGACACGCTGGACGTGGCTTTCGAGTCCAACGACGCCGCCGGTCTGGCCCAAGCCTTCGGCCTGAGCGCCCTGCCTGACGGCAAGCAGGCCTTTGCCGTCATCTGGACCACCACCGCCTGGACCATCCCGGCCAACCAGGCCCTGAACGCCCACCCCGAGCTGGAGTACGCCCTGGTCGACACACCCAAAGGCGTGCTGCTGCTGGGCGCCAGCCTGGTCGAGAAGTGCCTGGAGCGCTTCGGCCTGAGCGGCAACGTGCTGGCCACGGCCAAGGGCGAGGCCCTGCGCGGCCAGGTGTTCCGTCACCCGCTGTATGACCTACCGGATGACATCAACGTCCCTGGCAACGAATACAGCTACAAGCGCCTCTCGCCGCTGTACCTGGCCGACTACGTCAGCGACGGCGACGGCACCGGCATCGTGCACTCGGCCCCTGCCTACGGCGTGGACGACTTCAACAGCTGTGTCGCGCACGGCCTGCGCTACGACCAGATCCTCAACCCGGTGCTGGGCAACGGCGTCTACGCCGACGAGCTGCCTCTGTTCGGCGGCCAGCACATCTGGAAGGCCTGCCCGGTCATCATTGACACCCTGCGCGAACACGGCCGCCTGATGGCCACGCAAGGCATCACCCACAGCTACCCGCACTGCTGGCGCCACAAGACGCCGGTGATCTACCGCGCCGCCGCGCAGTGGTTCGTGCGCATGGACGAGGGCGAAGGCGTGTTCACCAAGGACAAGGCGCCCAAGACCCTGCGCCAGCTGGCCCTGGACGCGATCGACCACACCAGCTTCTACCCCGAGAATGGCAAGGCCCGCCTGCGCGACATGATCGCCAACCGGCCCGACTGGTGCATCTCGCGCCAGCGGTCGTGGGGCGTGCCTGTGCCCTTCTTCCTGCACAGGGATTCGGGCGAGCTGCACCCGCGCACGATGGAGATCCTGGACCAGGCCGCCGACATCGTCGAGAAGGGCGGCATCGAGGCCTGGAGCCGTGTGACGGCCGAAGAGATCCTGGGCGCCGAAGACGCGGCCAAGTACACCAAGAGCACCGACATCCTCGAAGTCTGGTTCGACTCGGGCTCGACCTTCTGGCACGTGCTGCGCGGCAGCCACGCCAAGGCCTACCCGAACGGCGCCAGCCACGCGCAAGGCCCCGAGGCCGACCTGTACCTGGAAGGCCACGACCAGCACCGCGGCTGGTTCCACAGCTCGCTGCTGCTGGGCTGCGCGATCTACGACCGCGCGCCCTATCGTGGCCTGCTGACCCACGGTTTCGCCACCGACGGCCAGGGCCGCAAGATGAGCAAGTCGCTGGGCAACACGGTGGAGCCGCAGTCGGTGACCACCAAGCTGGGGGCCGAGATCGTGCGCCTGTGGGTGGGTGCGACCGACTACTCGGGCGATCTGAACATCGACGACAAGATCCTGGCCCGCGTGGTGGACGCGTACCGCCGCATCCGCAACACGCTGCGCTTCCTGATGGCCAACACGGTCGATTTCGACCCGACCACCGACGCCGTGCCGCTGGACCAAATGCTGGAGATCGACCGCTACGCCATGGCCCGCGCCAGCGAGCTGCAGGCCGAAATCCTGAAGCACTTCGACGTCTACGAGTTCCACCCCGTGGTCGCCAAGCTGCAGGTCTATTGCTCCGAAGACCTGGGCGCGTTCTACCTCGACGTGCTCAAGGACCGGCTCTACACCACCGCCCCCAAGAGCCTGGCGCGCCGCTCGGCCCAGACCGCCCTGCACCAGATCACGCACGCCATGCTGCGCTGGATGGCGCCCATCCTCAGCTTCACCGCCGAAGAAGCCTGGGCCGTGTTCGCCAAGGACTCGACGCAGGGCTCGATCTTCTTCGAGACCTTCAGCGCCCTGCCCTCAGCCAACGAAGCGCTGCTGGCCAAGTGGGCCCGCATCCGCGAGATCCGCGACGTGGCCAACAAGGCGATCGAAGACCTGCGCACCGAAGGCAAGGTGGGCGCGTCGCTGCAGGCGACGCTGACCATCACCGCCGGTGCGGACGATGCGGCCCTGCTGCGCGCGCTGGGCGCGGACCTGAAGTTCGTGACCATCACCTCTGCCGTGACCGTGGTGGACGGCGCCGAACTGGCGGTGACCGTGACCCCCAGCACCGCCACCAAATGCGAGCGCTGCTGGCACTACGCCGACGATGTGGGCGCACACGCCGAGCACCCCACGCTGTGCGGCCGCTGCGTGGGCAACCTGGCCGAAGCAGCCGGCACCGGCACTGGTGAAACGAGGAGCATCGCCTGATGGCCAAAACCAAGGCAAGCCTCTGGCCATGGCTCGGTCTGGCCGCTGTTGTCTTCCTGCTGGACCAGTTCACCAAGACCCTGATCCTGGGCTACTACCAGCTGGGCGACAGCACCTACGTCACCAGCTTCTTCAACATCGTGCGGGTGCACAACACCGGCGCGGCCTTCTCGTTCCTGGCGTCCGCTGGCGGCTGGCAGCGCTGGCTGTTCACCGGCATCGGCATCGCGGCGGCCGTATTCATTGTGTGGATGTTGCGCTCTCACCCCGGACAGAAGCTGTTCGCCTTCGCTCTGTCCTGCATCCTGGGCGGCGCCATCGGCAACGTGGTGGATCGCGTGCTGCACGGCTACGTGGTCGACATGTTGGATTTCCACTGGTCCTTCCTGTCGGGCCTGTTCCCCGGCGGCCATTTCCCGGCGTTCAACCTGGCCGATGCGGGTATCACTGTCGGCGCGGTCGCACTGATCCTCGACGAAATCCTGCGGGTGAAGAAGAGCCGTTAAACCGATGGCACTCCGGGTATAGTTTTCCCGGACATGAAACACCTGCTGAATCTGCTGGCCGCCATCGCGCTGCTGGTCTGGGGGACCCACCTGGTGCGCACCGGCGTGCTGCGCGTGCTGGGCAGCAAGCTGCGCCAGGTGCTGGCGGCCAGCATGGGCAACCGCCTCACCGCGGCGCTGTCGGGACTGGGCGTCACCGCCCTGGTGCAGTCCAGCACCGCCACCGCCCTCATCACCGCGTCCTTCGTCGGCCGCGGCCTGATCACCCTGCCCGCGGCCCTGGCCGTGATGCTGGGCGCCGACATCGGCACCAGCGTGATGGCGGTGGTGTTCTCCTTCGACCTGTCATGGCTCTCGCCGCTGTTCATCTTTGTGGGCGTTACGCTGTTCATCCTGCGCCAGGGCACCCAGGTCGGTGACGTGGGGCGCGTGCTGATCGGCCTGGGCCTGATGCTGCTGGCCCTGCAGCTGGTGAGCCAGGCCACGCACGTGCTGACCGCCAACCCCGCGGTGCAGCTGATGCTGGAATCGCTGACCAGCGACCGCATGCTGGAGATCCTGGTCGGCGCCACGCTGGCAGTGCTGTCGTACTCCAGCCTGGCCGTGGTGCTGCTGACCGCGACGCTGGCCATCAATGTGGTGGGCATCGACGTGGCGCTGGGCCTGGTGCTGGGAGCCAACCTGGGCAGCGGCCTGCTGGCGGTGCTGACCACGGCCAAAGCCAACCGCGCCACGCGCCAGGTGCCGCTGGGCAACCTGCTTTTCAAGCTGATGGGCGTGGCCATCGCGCCGGCGCTCATTCCGTTCTGGCTGCGCTGGGTGCCGCCCTGGGTACCGGACCCGGCAGCGCAGACCGTGCTGTTCCACCTGTGCTTCAACCTGATGGTCGGCCTGGTCTTCATCGGCCTGACCGGCACCGTGGCCCACTGGGTGGAGAAGCTGCTGCCGCTGCAGAAAGCCGGCAGCGCGCTCGAACGCCCCAATCACCTCGACCCCTCCGCCCTGGCCACGCCATCGCTGGCGATCTCGTGTGCGGCGCGCGAGGCCCTGCACCAGGCCGATGTGGTGGAAACCATGCTGCGTGGCGTGATGACGGTCATCCGGACCAACGACCTGCAGCTGTCGCAGGACCTGCGCAAGATGGACGACACGGTGGACGACCTGTATTCGGCCATCAAGTACTACCTGACCAAGATCTCGCGCGAGCAGCTCAACGAGAAGGAAGGCCGGCGCTGGACCGACATCATCAGCTTCACCATCAACATGGAGCAGATCGGCGACACCGTCGAGCGCGTGCTGCTGGACATCGAGGACAAGAAGATCCGCAAGGGCCGCGAGTTCTCCGAAGCCGGCATGACCGAGATCAGCGCCATGCACGCGCGCCTGCTGGACAACCTGCGCCTGGGCATGAGCGTCTTCCTTGACGGCGACGTGCGGGACGCGCAGCGCCTGCTGGAAGAAAAGGTGCGCTTTCGCGAGATGGAGCGCGAATACGCCAGCAGCCACCTTGAGCGCCTGACCGAACGCGCGGCCCCCAGCATGGAAAGCAGCTCGCTGCACATTGACCTGATCAGCGACCTCAAGCGCATCAACTCGCACATCTGTTCGATCGCCTATCCCATCCTCGACTCGGCCGGCGCGCTGGCGCCCAGCCGCCTGCGCGAAAGCCGGTTGCAGAGCCTGGAGACACCGCACGGCCGGCACTGAACATCCGCCCCACGCTCCGCCGCCACGCGGGTCGCTGCCCCCAAGGGGCTACTTTCATCTTGGGGCGGCCCTGCGATGAAAGTGCTGGGTGCTGTGCTAATCTGGCCGGCACACCTGTTGACGGAGACACCCTCATGCCCGGACTGCTGCCCCACATCGACCCCGACGGACTGCTGGAATTTTCGGTGGTCTACACCGACCGCGCGCTCAACCACATGTCGCGGCGCTTCCAGGGTGTGATGACCGACATCTCGGCCATGCTCAAGCAGGTCTATGGCGCGCACTCGGCGGTGCTGGTGCCCGGCAGTGGCACCTTCGGCATGGAGTCCGTCGCGCGCCAGTTCGCGCACGGAAAACACGTCATGGTGATCCGCAACGGCTGGTTCAGCTACCGCTGGACGCAGATCTTCGACATGGGCTCGATTCCCGCCAGCCACACCGTGCTCAAGGCGCGCAAGACCGCTGACGGTGCGCAGTCGCCCTGGACGCCCTGCCCGATCGAGGAGGTGACCGCCGCGATCGCCAAAGAGAAGCCGGCGCTGGTGTTCGCACCGCACGTGGAGACGGCCGCCGGCATGATGCTGCCCGACGACTACCTGCAGGCGGTGGCCGAGGCCGTGCACGCCGTGGGCGGCCTGTTCGTGCTGGACTGCATCGCCTCCGGCGCCATGTGGGTCGACATGAAGACCACCGGCGTCGACATCCTGATCTCCGCACCGCAGAAGGGCTGGAGCAGCTCGCCCTGCTGCGCCATGGTGATGCTCAGCGAGCGCGCCCGACAGGCCATCGACACCACCCAGAGCACGACCTTCGCCATGGATCTGAAGAAGTGGCTGCAGATCATGGAGACCTACGAAGGCGGCGGCCATGCGTACCACACCACCCTGCCGACCGATGCGCTGCAACGCCTGCGCGACACCATGAAAGAGACCGAGGCCTACGGCTTTGCCAAGGTGCGCGATGAACAGGTCGCTCTGGGCCGCGAGGTGCGTGCGCTGCTGGAGTCGAACGGTTTTGCCAGCGTGGCCGCGCCCAGCTTCCAGGCGCCCGGCGTGGTGGTCAGCTACACCAGCGATCCGGACGTCCAGAACAGCAAGAAGTTCCTCGCCGCCGGCCTGCAGACCGCCGCCGGCGTGCCGCTGCAGTGCGACGAAGGCGCCGACTTCAAGACCTTCCGCATCGGCCTGTTCGGCCTGGACAAGTGGCACGACGTGGCGGGCACCCTCTCGCACCTGCAGGATGCGCTGAAGACGGTAAGTCCAAAGATATAATCCCGCCGCTTTCCACTAGGAAAAGGAGCCCGACAACGGGCTCCTTTTTTCTTGTGTGCCGCCCGTCAAGCGGAAGAAGGCGACCCAGCGTTTTTTTGTTTTTTCAGGGAGTTCCCATGCAAACGATGAAGAAGCTCATCGCGCTCGGCGCGATGGCTGTGATGACCTGCGCCGCCTCGGCGCAGACCGTTCAGAAGAAGGCCAGTGCCGGCGCCGCCAAAGGCGAGGCCTATGTGGAAAAAAGTCTGGCCTCGCAAGGCCTGGATGGACAGGTGTACGGAGAGCTCGGCCTGAGCTTTCTGCACTACAAGATCGCCCGCGCCGGCATCTCGGCCAAGCCCATCATGCTGCGCGCTGTCGCCGGCTACGACTACCACCCCAACCTGGCCGCCGAAGCCATGCTGGGCCTGGGCCTGCGTGGCGCCGATGCCGTGGGGCCCTGGGGCACCGCCTACAGCGTGAGCGCCGGCACCCTGCTGGGCGCCTACGCCAAGCCGCGGCTGCGCATCGGTGGTGAGACCGAGTTCTTCGCCCGCCTGGGCATCGCCAACGCCGGCACCAGCGTCGGCGGCTACACCGGCACCGACGGCGGCGCCGGCCTGTCCTACGGGCTGGGATTCAAGACGGTGACGCCCTGGAAGTCCTTCGGCAACCGCCCGGTCAGCGTGGCCGCCGACTACATGAGCTACTACAGCGGCAGCGGCGTGAAGCTCACCGGCTTCACGCTGGGCGCCGGCGTGGCCTTCTGAAACAAGCGCGCCTTGAGTCCAAGGGCCACCTTCCGGTGGCCTTTTTTGTTGTGCCCACGGCCTACATTTCATTACCTCGTTTGCGCAGCGTTGTCCCAATCACCGGAACCCGCTGTCCCGCGCGTCCCTCCTACTGGGCGTTGGCCTGTCCGGGTCAGCGATCTTCACAACCAGGAGGTTTCATGAAACGACGTCTGCAAACAGTGCTCATCGGCTCCGCTTCGCTGCTCGCCCTCGGCGCGCAGGCCCAGGGGGTGTACGGCGAGGTGGGCTACAGCCAGTTCAACCTCAAGCAGGACAGCCGTGGCTTCGACGCCAAGGTCAAGCCGACCGCCGCCCGCGCCATCGTGGGCGTGGAACTCGCGCCGCACCTGGCCATCGAGGGCCACGCCGCCACCGGCGTGAAGGACGACTCGGTGCGCATCGGGCCGGCCAGGGCCACGGGTGAGGTCGACAACATGCTGGGGGCGTTCGTCAAACCCAAGGTGATGCTGGGCGACACCGTGGAGCTGTACGGCCGGGCCGGCGTGGCCAGCACCAAGGTGAGCACCTCGGCGTTCGGCGTCGGCGACTCGAACCGCACCACCGGCTTCGCCTATGGCGGTGGCGCGAGCTTCAGCCTCACGCCGCAGCTCTCGCTGAACGCCGACTACATGAACTACCTGGACCGCCGCGGCACCAAGGTCGACGGCGTCACCTTCGGCGTCGGCTTCAAGTTCTGACCGTTGCCGGCTCACCATTGAAAAAACCCCGGGGCTGCTGGCTCCGGGGCTTTTTTTTATGGCTCTCTGGCTCAGGGCAGGAGCACGGTGCACCCAGTGGTCTGGCGCGCTTCCAGGCTTTCGTGCGCCTTCCTCACATCGGTCAGTGCGAAGCGCTGGTCGATGCGGATCTTCACCGCGCCGCTGCCCACCACGTCGAACAGGTCGTCGGCCATGGCCTGTGTGCGCTCGCGGCTGCTGATGTGGGTGAACAAGGTCTGGCGCGTGACGTAGATCGAGCCCTTGGGACCCAGGATGCCCGGCGCGAACGGCGCCACCGGGCCGCTGGCGTTGCCGAAGCTGACCATCAGACCAAACGGTCGCAAGCAGTCCAGCGACTTGTCGAAGGTGTCCTTGCCGACCGAGTCGTAGACCACCTTCACGCCCTGGCCGCTGGTGATCTCCTTCACGCGTGCCGCAAAGTCTTCGGTGCGGTAGTTGATGCTGAACTCGGCGCCGTGCTCGCGCGCCAGCGCACACTTTTCGTCGCTGCCGGCCGTGCCGATCAGGCGCAGGCCCAGGGCCTTGGCCCACTGGCAGGCGATCAGTCCGACACCACCGGCCGCGGCGTGGAACAGCACGAAGTCGCCCTTCTCCAGACCTTCCACCGGCTTGCAGCGCTTGAGCAGGTACTGCGCGGTCAGACCCTTGAGCATCATGGCTGCACCGGTCTCGAACGAGATGCCGTCGGGCAGTTGGCAGACGTTCATCGCCGGCATCACGCGCACATCGCAGTAGCTGCCGGGCTTGCCCGCCGCGTAGGCCGCGCGGTCGCCGACCTTGAGATGGGTCACGCCCTCGCCCACCGCCTCGATCACTCCCGCACCTTCCATGCCCAGTGCCAGTGGCATGGGGTTGGGGTAGAGGCCGGTGCGCTGGTAGACGTCGATGAAGTTCAGGCCGATGGCGTGGTGGCGGATGCGGATCTCGCCCGGGCCGGGATCGCCGACCTCGACGGTGTCGACAACAAGCTGTTCGGGGCCGCCATGGGCGTGGATGCGCACGGCGCGGCTGGTCTGGGTCATGCAGGTCTCCTCAGGTTGGCAATGCCGCACATGCTGCCACGATTCGCGACCGTCCCGAGGGAGTCAGGCCGTCAGCCCCAGGCCAGCCAGGGGATGCCACCGGTCGCTACAGTGCAGGCATGTCGAACCCCTCCCAGCGCCTGACCCCGGCCACCGCGGCCCTGCTCCTGATACCGCCGCTGCTGTGGGCTGGCAACGCCGTGGTCGGCCGGCTGATGCAGGGCAGCATCCCGCCCATCACCTTCAACTTCCTGCGCTGGGTGCTGGCCTTCGTGATGCTGCTGCCGCTGGCCGCCTGGGTGCTGGCACCGCGCAGCCCGGTGTGGGCGCATGGCCGGCGCTTCGCCGTGCTGGGCCTGACCAGCGTGGCGCTCTACAACGCGTTGCAGTACATGGCGCTCAAGACCTCGACGCCGATCAACGTCACGCTGGTCGCCGCGAGCATGCCAGTGTGGATGATCCTGCTGGGTCGGCTGTTCTACGGCGTGCCGGTGACAAGGCGCGCTGCCCTGGGCGCCGCGCTGTCGCTGGCCGGGGTGGTCGTGGTGCTGGTGCGCGGCGACTGGCACCAGCTGGGCACCCTGCAGCTGGTGCCGGGCGACGCCTGGATGCTCGCGGCGTCCATCACCTGGGCCTGGTACAGCTGGATGCTCGCCCGCCCGGCGCCCGGCAGCGAGCCGCCCGAGGTGCGGCGCGACTGGGCCGCCTTCCTGCTCGCCCAGGTGGCCTTCGGGCTCACCTGGTCCGCCGCCATGACCACCGGGGAGTGGCTGATGCTGCCGTCCCTGCCCGAGGGCGAACACCACCTGCGCTGGGGCTGGCCGCTGGTGCTGTCGCTGCTGTACGTGGCCATCGGCCCCTCGCTGCTGGCCTACCGGGCCTGGGGCGCGGGTGTGTCTCGGGTCGGTCCGACCGTGGCCGGTTTCTTCAGCAACCTCACCCCGCTGTTCGCCGCGCTGATGTCGGCGACCCTGCTGGGTGAGCCGCCGCACCTCTACCACCTGGCCGGCTTCGTGCTGATCGTGGGCGGGATTCTGGTCAGTTCCCGGCGCTGATCAGTAGGTTCCGGGGTACAGCCCGCCGTCGGGCAGGATGTTCTGGCCGTTGAGGTAGCCCGCCTGCCGGCTGCAGAGGAAGGCGCAGATGGCGCCGAACTCCTCGGGCGTGCCGAAGCGCCGGGCCGGTACCAGCGCCAGCTGCGCGGCGCGCACTTCGTCCACGGTCTGGCCGGTCTTGGACGCCGTGCCCGCGATCGTGCCCTGCAGGCGCTCGGTGGCGAACTTGCCGGGCAACAGGTTGTTGATCGTCACGCCCTTGGCCGCGATGCCACTGCGCGCGACACCGGCCACAAAACCCGTGAGGCCGCTGCGCGCGCCGTTGGAGAGGCCCAGGATGTCGATCGGCGCCTTCACCGCGCTGCTGGTGATGTTGACGATGCGGCCAAAACCGCGCGCCGCCATGCCGTCCACGGTGGCCTTGATGAGCTCGATGGGCGTGAGCATGTTGGCGTCCACCGCCTTGATCCAGGCCTCGCGGTCCCACGAGCGGAAATCGCCGGGTGGCGGGCCACCGGCGTTGGTGACCACGATGTCAAAGGCCGTGCCCGGCCCGTCCGGCGCAGCGAACGCGGCGTCGCGCCCCTCCGGCGTGGTGATGTCGGCGGCCACCGCAATCACGGCAACGCCCGGCGAGGCCGCCCGCAGCGCGGCGGCCGAGGCGTCCAGCACCTCGCGGCCACGCGCCACCATCACCACGTTCACGCCCTCGGCCGCCAGCGCCTGCGCGCAGCCCAGCCCGAGGCCCTTGCTCGCGCCGCACACCAGCGCCCACTTGCCTGCAATGCCCAGATCCATCGTTGATTTCTCCTAGTCCTGTTTGGGTTGCGCCGCCTGGCCGCCGAAGCGCGTCACCAGAAACACGCCCGAGACCACCAGCACCGTGCCGGCCACGATCCAGCCGTTGAAGGGCTCGTCCAGGATCAGCACCCCCATGGCGATGGTCGACATCGGCCCGATCATGCCCGTCTGCGCCGCCAGCCCCGCGCCGATGCGCTCGATCGCCATCATCACCATGATCACCGGCGCGAAGGTGCAGGCGGTGGCGTTGAGCACCGACAGCCAGATCACCTCGGGCGCCACCTCGGCGGCGCTCAGCGGCCGCAGCAGCACGAACTGCAGCAGGCACAGCAGACAGGCCACACTGGTCGCCAGCCCCACCAGCCGCATCGATCCCAGGCGCTTGACCATCTCCCCGCTGTAGACAAGGTAGATCGCGTAGCTGATGGCACTGAGGAACACCAGCAGCGCGCCCAGCGCCGCGCCCGGGCCGGCGAAGTCGGCCTCGTGGCCGAACACCAGCAGCACACCCGCGTAGCTCACCGCCATCGCCACCGCCTGCGTGGCGCTGATGCGGCGGCCATACAGCAGCCAGCCCAGCAGCAGCACCAGGGTGGGGTTGAGGTAGAGGATCAGGCGCTCCAGGCTGGCGCTGATGTAGCTCAGGCCCCAGAAGTCCAGGAAGCTGGCGAGGTAGTAGCCCGTCACGCCCAGGCCCAGGATGCCCAGCCAGTCCCGCCGACTCAGCGGGTGCTTCGCGCCACCGCCCTGCCGGTAGGTGGCCCACCAGGCCAGGGCCAGGAACATCGGCAGCGCGAACAGCATGCGGTACATGATCAGCGTCACCGCATCGACCCCGTGGCGGTACGCGAGCTTGACGATGATGGCCTTGCCGCTGAAGGCGATGGAGCCGGCGCAGGCCAGCAGCAGTCCGGAAACGAGGTGGGGCGGGCGGGAAGCGGAGACCGTCATCCGGGAATTATCTGCAGGCCACGCCAGCGCCGCTGTCGTGTTCGGCGATGGGAGCCTTCGCGCTCAGTCTTTGGGCGCCGTCAGGCGCGCCGCATCGACGATGCGGTAGGCACGGCCAATCCGGTCCATCGGCTCGATCAGCCCCTCGCGCACGAAGGCGTTGAGCGTGCGGCTGACGGTCTCCAGCTTGAGGTCGAGCATGGCCCCCATGTCCTCGCGCGAGAACAGCGTGCACAGCGTGGGGTCCTGGTCGGTGCGCATCTTGAGGATCAGGCCCGCCAGGCGCTGGCGCGCGTTGCCGAAGTTGAGGTCGGCCAGCCAGTCGTCGGCCTCCTTGAGGCTGCGGTGCCAGCGCTCCAGCAGGCGCTGGTGCAGGCGCGGTGTTTCGCGGTTCAGGCGCTGGATCACCTGCAGCGGCAGGCGGCAGACGCGGACACTGGTCAGCGCGATGGCGTCGGCGTCGTAGGTCGGCCCCATGAGGGCCTCCAGGCCGATCACGTCGCCGCTGCGCAGCACCCGCACGATGCGCTGGCGGCCGTCCACCGTGTTGCGCACCAGCTTGACCATGCCGGCCCGCAGCGTGAACAGCGAGGTGGCGGTTTCGCCCATGCGCACCAGCGCGTGTCCCGGCGCGTATTCGAGGTCGTCGATGGGCGCGTGGATCAGGTTGAAGTCGTCTTCGTGCAGGTCGGCGAACAGCACCATGTCGCGGATGCCGCAGGCGCGGCAGTCGGCGGTGCCGCGCCAGGCCGACTCGGTCTTGATGGGGATCATGGTTCTCAGGGTGTCATTGCACCGGCGGTGTGCAGGCCAGCACTTCGTCCAGCGTGGTCAGGCCTTCGGCGACCCGGGCGGCCCCGGCCAGGCGCAGCGGCCGCATGCCGTCGGCCACGCCCTGGCGGCGCAGGCTCTCCATTTTCGGCTCGCGGTTGACCTTGTCCTTGAAGGCCTCGGTGATGGTCAGCAGCTCGTACAGGCCGGTGCGGCCACGGAAACCGGTCATGCGGCACTCCACGCAGCCCACCGGCTGGTAGGGCCGGTACTTCCCGCTCACCTGCCAGGGTTTGACCAGATCGGCCAGCGACGAGAGCGAGGCCTCGGCCGCCGCATCGTCCTCGCGCACCTTGCACGACGGGCAGAGCGTGCGCACCAGGCGCTGCGCCAGCACCCCGAGCACGGTGGCGTTGATCAGATAAGGCGGAATGCCCAGTTCCATCAGCCGCATGATGGCGCTGGGCGCGTCGTTGGTGTGCAGGGTCGAGAAGACCAGGTGGCCGGTCAGCGCCGCCTGCACCGCCATCTCGGCGGTCGGCAGGTCGCGGATTTCGCCCACCATGATGATGTCCGGGTCCTGGCGCATCAGCGAGCGCAGCCCCTGCGCAAAGTCCAGGTCGAGGTGCGGCTGCACCTGGGTCTGGTTGAAGGCCGGCTCGATCATTTCGATCGGGTCTTCCACCGTGCTGACGTTGACCTCTTCGGTCGCCAGGCGCTTGAGCGTGGCGTACAGCGTGGTGGTCTTGCCCGAGCCGGTCGGACCGGTCACCAGGATGATGCCGTGCGGCCGTTTGGTCAGCGACTCCCAGCGCGGCGCGTCGGTGGCCGAGAAGCCCAGTGCGGCCAGGTCCTTCACCGTCGCGTCGGGGTCGAAGATGCGCATCACCAGCTTCTCGCCGAAGGCGGTGGGCAGGGTCGAGAGGCGCATTTCGACCTCGTCGCCCTTGCCGTTGCCGCGCTCAGGCCGCAGCGTCTTGATGCGGCCATCCTGCGGGCGGCGGCGCTCGACCACGTCCATGCGACCGAGCAGCTTGATGCGCGCGGTCATGGCATTCATCACCGTCATCGGCATCTGGTAGACCGGGTGCAGCACGCCGTCGATGCGGAAGCGGATCACGCCCTGGTCACGGCGCGGTTCCAGATGGATGTCGCTGGCGCGCTGGTCGAAGGCGTACTGCCAGAGCCAGTCGACCACCTGCACCACGTGCTGGTCGTTGGCGTCCAGCTTGTTGGCCTTGCCCAGCTCGACCAGCTGCTCGAAGGTGCCGAAGGGGTTGCTCTGGTTGCCCATCTTGCTGGCCGCCCGGACGGACCTGGCCAGCGCGAAGAACTCGGCCGTGTAGCGTGCGACATCCTGCGGCGGCGAGACCACCACGCGAACGCTCTTGCGCGTCTGGCGCTCGACCTCGGGGATCCAGTCGCGCACAAAGGGCTCGGCCGTCGCCACCACCACCTCGGCGGGCCCCACCTGCACCGGCAGCACCTTGTGGCGCTCGGCGTAGGCCGCGCTCATCACGTCGCCCACCTTGCCCACATCGACCTTGAGCGGGTCGATGCGGAAGAACTCCATGCCGCTGCGCGCGGCCAGCCACTGCGTGAGCATCTCCACGTCGAGCACCTGGCCGTCCGACTGGCGCGACATGCCCACCACCGCCAGCCGCACCAGCGGATGCTGGGCGCTGTGGGCCGAAGCGCAGCGGGCGATGGTGCGTGCGGCCTCGTCGGCCGAGATCACGGCGTCCTCCCGCAGCCATCCCACCAGAACACGCCAGTCCAGCGGACCGGCGTCGGCGGTTTTCGGGGCGGCGGGCTTGTGGGTGGTTTTCATGCGGGTCTCATTCAACCGGTTTGAAGATGCGCAGCCATTTCACCGCGGGCAGGTCCCAGCGCGTGCGGATCTCTTCCGCGCGGGCCAGCAGTTCCATGCGCGTGGGTCGCTGGGGGGTGCGCTGCGCCAGAACGATGGTATTGCCTTCGCGCGTGGGCTTGAAGGCCCAGACCGCGTCGCGCCCGAACGCGGCGCAGATGCTTTCCAGCGAGCGCTCGTAGCTGGCATCGCGGCCGAACAGGTTGACCGTCATCGCGCCCTCGTCGGTCAGCAGGGCGCGGCAGTCGGCGTAGAAGTCGGGGCTGTCGAGCACGGGCGCCGCCGCCTCGTGGTCGTACAGGTCCACCTGCAGGGCGTCGATGCTGCCCAGGTGCACCGCCTGGCGAACCTCCTGCGCCGCGTCGGCCAGCAGCACACGCAGGCGTGGCCCGTCGGGCGGCAGCTTGAACCAGCCGCGGCAGGCGGCGACCACCTGCGGATTGATTTCCACCGCCGTGGTGTCCATGCGCAACTTTTTGTAATGGAACTTGGTCAGCGCGGCCGAGCCCAGGCCCAATTGCATGGCTCGGCGTCTGGACACCGAGTCGGGGTCGACAAACAGCAACCAGGCCATCATGCGCTGCACGTAGTCCAGCTCGATGGCGAAAGGGTCGTCGATGATCATCGAGCCCTGGATCCACTCGGTGCCCAGGTGCAGGAAGCGCACCTCGCCGTCCTCCGAGAGTGTGACGTCCGGCAGCGCGCCGGCTGCGGCGCGTGAAGAACTCCTCATCGGGGCGCCCTCCACTCACAGGAATGCGACAGCGGCGGCGCAAACGACACGGCGTTGCGCGTCAAGGCGTCGGCCTGTCGAAAAGAGTTCGCATGGGCGAAGGAAGATCGCATCGGGACAAGGTGTTCCAGGAGAAAGGATTCATTATGAACATGGAAGTGGTCTGGAATTTCCTCAGCACCCAGGGGGCCGACTTCGGCCTGAAGATCCTGGGCGCGATTGCCGCCTGGGTGGTCGGGCGCTGGCTGATCTCGGTGGCGGTGCGGCTGATTGGCGCCGCCCTGGAAAAGGGCAAAAAGATCGATGCCACCCTCACGCAGTACCTCAAGTCCATCATCTCGGTGCTGCTGACCCTGGTGCTGGTGCTGGCCATTCTGGACATCTTCGGCATCAAGACCACCTCGTTCGCGGCCCTGCTGGCCGGCGCGGGCCTGGCCATCGGCGCGGCCTGGAGCGGCATGCTGGGCAACTTCGCGGCCGGGCTGTTCCTGCAGGTGCTGCGCCCCTACAAGGTGGGCGACTTCATCAACGCCGGCGGCACGCTGGGCACCGTGAAGGAACTGGGTCTGTTCGCCACCACGGTGCTGACGCCGGACAACGTGCTGACCGTCGTGGGCAACAACAAGGTGTTTGCAGACAACGTGCAGAACTTCAGCGCCGAGCCGTACCGCCGGGTGGACTGTGTGGCCAAGGTGGCCAACAGCGTGGACGTGATGGACGCCATGGCGCGCCTGCGGCCGGTGATCGCTGCGATCCCGAATGTCAAGGCTTCGCCCGCCCCGGACATCGAGATCCTGCAGTTCACGCCCGAGGGTCCGATGCTGTGTGTGCGCCCGTACACGCACACCGACCACTACTGGCAGGTCTACTTCGACACCAACAAGGCCATCGTGTCGACCTTCGGTGCGGCGGGGTACCCGGTGCCGGAGACGCCGATGGCGCATCGGACGGTGGGCTGACCGGTTGGCACCTCGCAGCGTGCCCGCGAGGTCTGCGCCCGAGCAGACTCAAGCCAGCCCGTACAGACGAAACACCTCACCCCACGCCGCCAGCTTGCGATCCAACGACCAACTGGCGTTCGCCGGGCTCGTGGACGGCAGCTTGTGCACCGGCAAGCCCAGCGCCTGGGTGTGCTTCGCATGGCGGAAGCTCTCGCCGCCGTTGTGGGCGATCGCCACCAGACCAGGACATTCGCGCCGCACGCGGCCAAAGTCATTGAGCTCCGCATTCCGGATGGACGTGTCCAGACTCCCCTCGCGCTCACAGGCGGCGTACACGTCCCAGATCCCGAGCCCGCGGTCGCGCACCACGGCCAGCCGCTCCGCGTAGCCGAGGGTGACCAAGTCGACCGACCAGAGCGCCCCCAGGATCTTCCAGAACTGGTTCTGCGGATGCCCGTAATAGCGCTGCTCACGCAGCGAAGCCACACCCGGAAAGCTGCCCAGCACCAGCAGCCGGGTCTGCGGCCCGATCACCGGCGGCAGGCCGACCAGCCGGGTCATGGAACGACAGGCGCCAGCGCCGCCAGACGCGGCAGCACCCGCATCGCATTGGCGGTGGTCACCTCGGCGAATTCTGCAGACGTCATGCCCCGCAGCCCGGCGATCACCTCGCCGATGCGCGGCAGCTCGGCCGGTGTGTTCAGTCCCTGCGCCTGGCCCGCGGCCCGCTCGGCGGCGGTGGCGTAGAGCCAGTGCGGCGGGATGTCCGGCGCGTCGGTCTCCAGCACCAGCGCGGACAGCGGCAGTTCGGCCGCCAGCGCGCGCAGGCGCTTGGCCGGCTCGAAGGTGGACGCGCCGCCGAAGCCCAGCGCGAAGCCCAGGTCGGTGAAGGCGCGCGCCTGTTCGGCGCTGCCGCTGAAGGCGTGGGCGATGCCGCCGCCGGTGGGCAGCTCACGCAGGTGCTTGAGCAGCCCATCCGCGCTGCGGCGCACGTGCAGGATCACCGGCAGGCCGTGCTGGCGCGCCAGCCGCAGCTGGGCGCGGTAGAAACGTTCCTGCCGCTCGCGCATGGCGGGCTCGCACAGGGCCGGCACAAAAAAGTCGAGCCCGATCTCGCCCAACGCCACCAGGCGTGGGTCACCGCGGTGTTCGGTCAGCGCTGCGTCCAGCGCGTCCAGGTCCTCGTCCGCCGCCTGCGGCACGTACAGCGGATGGATGCCCAGCGCGTAGGCGTCGCCCAGCCGGTGCGCGAGCAGCCGCACCGTGTCCAGGTTCTGCCGCATCACCGCCGGAATCACGCACAGCCCCACGCCGCGCTGCGCCGCCAGCGCGCGCGCCTGCACGGCGAGCGCGTGGTCGGCGCCGAACTCGGGGGCGTCCAGATGGCTGTGCGTGTCGATCCACATCGGGGGTATAACTCCTTGAACGATTGTGCCCCGACCCCCGGGGCCACCAGGCTCCACGGAGGAATTCCCATGCCACTGCGCACCACCCGTTTCTTTTCCATCGCGACCCTGGCCATCGCCGGCACGCTGGGGGCCTGCGCCGCCTCTGCGCCTTCGCCGGAGCCCGAGCCGCTGTGGGGCAGCGAGTGGCGGCTGCAGTCCATCGCCGGTCAGGCCGCGCTGCCGCAGCCGGCGGCCACGCTGGTGTTCCCGCAGCCAGGGCAGGTAGTGGGCCACGGCTCCTGCAACCGCTTTTCCGGCGCGGTCGAAGTCGAAAAAGACCGTCTGAAGTTCGGCCCGCTGATGTCCACCAAGATGGCCTGTCCCGGTGGCGCCAGCGAGCAGGAGTCGCGCTACCTGGGCGCGCTGCAGAATGCCCAGCGCTACGAGGTGCAGGGCGACACGCTGCTGATCCATGCGCAGGGCCTGGACCAGCCGCTGCGCTTGGTCAGGACAGCACCCCGGAAGTGAGTCGCAGCACCCGGCCGCAGCGCGCGGCCAGGGCGTCGTCGTGGGTCACGACGATGAAGGCCGTGCCCTGGTCGCGGGCCAGCTGCATCATCAGCTCGAACACACCGTCGGCCGTGCTGCGATCCAGGTTGCCGGTGGGTTCGTCGGCCAGCACGCAGGCCGGCTTTGTCACCAGCGCGCGCGCGATGGCGACCCGCTGGCGCTCACCGCCCGAGAGCTCGGCCGGCCGGTGCTGCAGGCGTTCGGACAGCCCGACCTTGACCAGCACCTGGGCCGCTTGGGCGCCCGCCTCGGCGCGCGGCATGCGGCGAATCCACAGCGGCATCGCCACGTTGTCGCGCGCGCTGAACTCCGGCAGCAAATGGTGGAACTGGTAGACGAAGCCCAGGTGGCGGTTGCGCAGCGCGCCCTGCTGAGCGGCGCTGAGCCCGGCGAGCGGCTGCTTCATCAGCGTGACGCTGCCCGCGGTGGGCGCGTCCAGCCCGCCCAGCAGGTGCAGCAGCGTGCTCTTGCCCGAACCGGAGGCCCCGACGATGGCCACCGTCTCGCCTGCGCGCACCGTGAGGTCCACGCCTTTGAGCACGGTCACGTCCAGCCGGCCTTCGGTGAAGCGCTTGGTCAGGCCTTGCGCCTGCAACACAACATCACTCATAACGCAAAGCCTCTGCAGGATTGACGCGGCTGGCGCGCCAGCTCGGGTAGATCGTGGCCACGAAGGACAGCACGAGCGAGATCACCGCGATGGGCAGGATGTCGGCGCGCTGCGGGTCGCTGGGCATGCGGCTGATGAGATAAACGTCCTGCGGCAGGAAACTGGCGCCCAGCGCACGTTCCAGCGCCGGCACGATGGTGTCGATGTTGAACGCGATGCCCAGGCCCAGCAGCAGGCCCAGGCCGGTGCCGATCACGCCCACCATGGCGCCCTGCACCATGAACACGCCCATGATGCTTTTCGGGCTCGCGCCCAGGGTGCGCAGGATGGCGATGTCGGCGCGCTTGTCGGTCACCGTCATCACCAGCGTCGACACCAGGTTGAACGCCGCCACCGCGACGATCAGCGTGAGGATGATGAACATCATGCGTTTTTCCAGCTGCACAGCCGCGAACCAGGTGCGGTTCTGGCGCGTCCAGTCCTTCACCAGCATGCCCTCGGGCAGCTGGCCGGCCAGGGAAATCGCCACCTCGCGCGCCTGGTGCAGGTCGCGGATCTTGATGCGCACGCCGGTCGGACCTTCGACGCGGAAGATGCGTGCGGCGTCCTCGACGTGCAGCAGCGCCAGCGCCGAGTCGTACTCGTAGTGGCCGGAGTCGAAGGTGCCGACCACGTTCATCTGGCGCACCCGCGGCACCACGCCGGCCGGTGTGACCTGGCCGCTGGGCGCGATCAGCGTGACCGTGTCGCCCGTGCCCACGCCCAGGCTGCGCGCCAGTTCGCCACCCAGGATCACGCCGAAGCCGCCTGGCACCAGCCGCGGCAGCGAGGTCTGCGACAGGTCTTTGGCGAGGTCGGCCACCTGCGGCTCCTGCGCCGGGTCGATGCCGCGCACGATGGCGCCCTTCATATCCTCGCCGCGCGCCAGCAGCGCCTGCGCGCCCACATAGGGCGCAGCACCGACCACTTCAGGGTGCTGGCGCACGGTGGTCAGCACCGCACCGAGGTCGGGAATGGCCTGGCCGCTGGCGTCATACAGCTCGATGTGCGAGAGCACGCCCAGCATGCGGTCGCGCACCTCTTTCTGGAAGCCGTTCATCACCGACAGCACCACGATGAGCGCCGCCACACCGAGCGCAATGCCCAGCATGGACACGCCCGAGATGAAGGAGATGAAGCCGTTGCGCCGGGTGGCGCGGCCGGCGCGCGTGTAGCGCCAGCCGAGGATGAGTTCGTAAGGGGTTTGCATCGATGAAATCCAGCGGCGATTGTGGCATCCCCGACAATCCCGGCTGTTCCCCCGTCCGGCTTGTCCCTCCGTGTCCCACCACCTGCTGACCCCCTTTGCCGCCGCCAGCGCCCCCGAATGCCAGGCGCTGCTCCCCGGCCTGAAACTCCCCAACCTGCAGGCCCTGCTGGCCCGCCTGGCCGAGCAGCCCGCCGACCGGGGCGACGACCACCAGCTCACCCCGCCGCACGAGCGGGCCCTGGCCCGCGCGCTGGGCCTGCCGGTGGCCGACGGTCAGATTCCCTGGGCCGCTGCGCAGAGCGAAGCGCCCACCGTGCCCCAGGCCTGGTTCAGCCTCTGCCACTACCAGGTCGGCATGGAACAGGTGACCCTGCTGCCCGGCGCACAACTGGTGCTGGACGACGCCGACTCGCACGCCCTGTTCGAGGCCTTCGAGCCGCTGTGCGCCGAAGACGGCCTCACGCTGCGGCGGGAGAGCGCCACCGAGTGGCACGCCAGCGGCGAGCCGCTGCGTGGCATCGCCTGCGCCAGCCTGGACCGGGTGAGCGGGCGCATGGTGGACGCCTGGCTGGCCGAGAGCCCTGCCAACCCGGCGGGTGCGCGCCTGCTCAAGCGCCTGCAGAGCGAGGCGCAGATGCTGTTCTACACCCACCCGGCGCACGACGCCCGCACCGCGCGCGGCCTGCTGCCGGTCAACGGTTTCTGGGTACACGGCGCAGGTGCGCTGGCCGCGCCCCCCGCGCTGGCCGAGGCGCCGGACATGCCCGACACCCTGCGCCAGGCCGCGCTGCGCGGCGACTGGGCCGGCTGGCAGCAGGCCTGGCAGGCGCTGGACGCGGGCGAGATCGCCGCGCTGCTGGCGGCCGCCCAGCGCGGCGAGCCCGTCACCCTCACCCTCTGCGGCGAACGCCACGCCCGCACCTGGACCACCGCCCCGGCGGGCGCGTTCGCGCGCCTCGGCCGTTCGATCAAGCATCTGTTCGGCACCACGCCGGTCAGCGACACCCTGAAAGACCTATGAAGATCATCACCCGCGACGTGCCACCGCGCGCCGCCTGGGCGCTGGAGCAGGCCGGCCTGCACCCGCTGCTGGCCCGCCTGTTCGCCGCCCGAGGCATCACCGCCAAGGAACAGCTGGACGACGCGTTGTCCCTGCTGATCCCGCCCACGCAGATGCTGAACGCCACCACCGCCGCGAAGCAGCTGGCCGACGCCATGGCCGCTGGCCAGCGCCTGTGCATCGTGGCCGACTACGACTGCGACGGCGCCACCGCCTGCGCCGTCGGCGTGCGCGGGTTGAAACTGCTGGGCGCCCCCATGGGCTGGGACAAGGTCGAGTACCTGGTGCCCGACCGCGTGACCGACGGCTACGGCCTCACGCCGTCGATTGCGCAGCGCGTTAAGCAGCGCGGCGCGGACTGGCTGGTGACCGTGGACAACGGTATTGCCAGCGTGGCCGGCGTGCGCGCCGCGCGCGAGGCGGGCCTGAACGTGCTGGTGACCGACCACCACCTGCCCGCGGTCATCGACGGCGCGGTGACGCTGCCGCAGGACTGCACCATCGTCAACCCCAACCAGCCCGGCTGCGGCTTCGAGAGCAAAAGCATCGCGGGCGTGGGCGTGATGTTCTACGTGCTGCTGGCGCTGCGCGCCGAGCTGCGCGAACGCGGTGTGTTCGACGCAAAAACGCAGCCCAAGATCGACACGCTGCTGCCCCTTGTCGCTCTCGGCACCGTGGCCGATGTGGTCAAACTCGACGCGAACAACCGCCGCCTCGTCGCCCAGGGCCTCAAGCGTGTGCGCGCCAGCGCCATGCCGCCGGGCATGGCCGCGCTGTTCGCCGTGGCCGCGCGCCAACCGGCCAAGGCCAGCGCCTTCGACTTCGGCTTTGCGCTGGGCCCGCGCCTGAACGCCGCCGGCCGCCTGGCCGACATGACGCTGGGCATCGAATGCCTGCTGACCGACGACCCCGGTCGCGCCGACGAACTGGCGCGCACGCTGGACGGCATCAACCGCGAGCGCAAGACGATTGAAGGCGAGATGCGCGAGCAGGCGCTGATGATCGTGGAGGAGCTGTTTGACGAGAGCGAGGAGCCGCCACCGGCCATCACCGTGTTCGATCCCGACTTCCACGAGGGCGTGGTCGGCATCGTGGCCTCGCGCCTGAAGGACAAGCTGCACCGCCCGACTTTTGTGTTCGCGGCCAGCGGCGCCGAGGGCAAGGAGCACGAGCTCAAGGGCTCAGGCCGCTCCATCCCCGGTTTCCACCTGCGCGACGCGCTGGACCTGGTGGCCAAGCGCCATCCGGGGGTGCTGCTGCGCTTCGGCGGCCACGCCATGGCCGCCGGCTGCACGATTGACGAAGAACACATCGACACCTTCGAGCAAGCCTTTGCACAGGTGGCCCACGAGTGGCTGGACGCGGCCACGCTGCAGCGTCGGCTGGAAGCCGATGGCGTGCTCGACAGGCAGTACCGGCGTCCGGACCTGGTGGACACGCTGCACGCCGAGGTCTGGGGCCAGGGTTTTGCCCCGCCGGTGTTCTGCGAGGAGGTGCAGGTGGTGAGCCAGCGGCTGGTGGGCGAGAAGCACCTGTCGGTGAAGCTCAAGCACCAGGGCGACCAGGTCGACGGGATCTGGTTCGGTCACACGGAACCGCTGCCGTCGACGGTGAAGATTGCGTTCCGGCTGGATGCGGACGAGTGGCAGGGGCAGCGGCGGGTCCGGTTTTTGATCGAGGCGGCGGAGGTCTGAGGTCCTTTCACGCCGGCACTTGGGCGTTGCTGGGGAGGGCGGCGCAGCGAAGTAAAGGAGGAGGATCGGGCACGGCCCGATCCGGGGGACATGAGCGGAGCCGGTCACCCGAGTCGCCGCTGACCGGAGCTCCGTCAACGCCAACAAAGCGGCGAACGGAAAGTCAGCCGACCAGCGACTCCCGCACCGCCGCCAGCTGACGGCGCGACACCGCCAGGCGCTCGTCGCAGCCATCGAGGCGCACGGTCCAGCCCTCGCCCTCGACCGGATCGTTGTGCTTCTCCACCGCCCGCACACAGCGCCGCGCCACCAGCGCGTTGCGGTGCACGCGCACGAACAGGTGGGCGTACTTCTGCTCCAGATCGCTCAGCGCGCCGTCGTAGATGTGCTCCTTCTCAGCCGTGCGCACGGTGATGTACTTCAGCTCGGCCTTCAGGTAGATCACCTCCGACAGCGCCACCCGCTCGCTGCGGCCCCGCTCCTGGATCAGCAGGCTCTCGGTTCCCCCGCCCACCTCCGACGGCTCCGCCGTCATCAGCCGCTGCACCTTCTGCAGGGCCTGCTGCAGGCGTTCCAGGCGCACCGGCTTGGTCAGGTAGTCGACCGCCTCCAGCTCGAAGGCATGCACCGCGTGTTCGGCGTGCGCGGTCACGAACACCACCCGGGGCGGTGCGGCCATCGAACGCAGGTTCTCCGCCAGCGCCATGCCATCCACACCGGGCATGTGGATGTCCAGCAGCAGCAGGTCGCAGGGCCCACGCTGGATCTGGTCCATCGCCTGCACCGCGTTGCCGGCCTCGCCGATCACCTCGGCGCGCGGATCGGTGCAGTCGCCCAGCAGCGTGCGCAACCGCGACCGCGCCAGCGCTTCGTCGTCCACGATCAGTACCTTGAGTGCCATGTCACGCTCCGTTGATCCCTGCGTCCAGACTGTCTTATATCGGTATTTCGAGTCGAACCTGGTACACGCCATTCACCAGCGCCGACTGGAACCGGCCCTCGACATCGTGCAGCAGCGCCAGCCGCTGACGCACATTGTCCTGGGCCAGACCGTGCCCCGGTGGGCCACTGCCGGCGGGCACGGTGTTCGTCACCTTGATGACCACCATGCCACCGCGGCGCTTGGTGGTGATGCGCACGGTGGCGCCGGTCGGACTCGGTTCGACACCGTGCTTGACTGCATTCTCGACCAGCGGCTGCAGGATCAGCGGTGGCAGCTTCGCGCCGGCGGCTTTCGGGTCGAGGTTCCACTCCAGCCGCAGGCGCTCGCCAAAGCGCACCTGCTCGATCGCCAGGTAGTGCTCGGCCAGCGCCAGCTCCTGCGACAGCGGCACCGCCTCCTGCGAATCGGCCAGGGCGTGGCGGAACAGCTCGCTCAGGTCTTCCAGCAGGGCCTCTGCCTTGGCGGGCTCGGCGCGCACCAGCGCGATCGCGCTGTTGAGCGTGTTGAAGAGAAAGTGCGGGCGGATGCGCGCCTGCAGTTCGGCCAGGCGCGCCGTGGTGCCGGCCGGGGCCTTGGCCCGCAGACGCCAGACCAGGCCCGCCACGACCACGGTCGCGACCAGCGCGCCGCTGGCGGCGCTGGCCAGCCAGGGGGCCGGTGACACCAGACCGGCCCAGACCAGCATGCCGCAACCATAGATCGCCGACACGGCGCCCAGACCGATGCCCGCCGCCCATTGGGCCGGCATGGGCAGGCGCGCCAGCTGGCGCTTGAGCGCGCAGGTCACCAGCAGCCAGATCAGCACCGAGGGCAGCGTGGCCGCTGTCAGTACCGCCAGCGTCTCCAGCCAGCCCACCACGCTCTGAGCTCCGTACAGCGCCGCCACCCAGGCAATCGCCTGCACGAACAGCACCACGCGCAGCACCACGCCCAGCTGACAGGTGTCGTACACCAGTTCGAGGTCGCGCCGGTGCTCGGGCATCTGCGACAGCGGCAGCGTGCCCATGGTCGACGACAAGTCCTGGAAGCTCGATAAAATTCGGGAGTCCCGCATGGCTCGCACTATAGGTTGTCGCCGTCAGACCGCATGGTCCACAGCGCCCGGGGCCATTCCTCCAGGCGCACGCGCCGCCCTCCGATCCTTTCTCTCGCCGCTGGCACCACCATGTCCACCAACCAACTCGACAAGAAATCCGAAGCCTGGTCCGCCCTATTCTCGGAGCCCATGAGCGAGCTGGTCAAGCGCTACACCGCCAGCGTGTTCTTCGACAAGCGCCTCTGGCTGGCCGACATCACCGGCAGCCTGGCCCACGCCGAGATGCTGGCGGCGCAGAACATCATCGCCGCCAGCGACCTGGCCGACATCCAGCGCGGCATGGCGCAGATCCGCTCGGAGATCGAGGCCGGCACCTTCGAGTGGAAGCTCGACCTGGAAGACGTGCACCTGAACATCGAGGCGCGCCTGACCCAGCTGGTGGGCGACGCCGGCAAGCGCCTGCACACCGGCCGCAGCCGCAACGACCAGGTGGCCACCGACGTGCGCCTGTGGCTGCGCGACGAGATCGACCTGATTTCGGATCTGCTGAAAGAACTTCAGGTCGCGCTGGTGGATGTGGCGGAGAAGAATGTGGAGGTGATCCTGCCGGGCTTCACCCACCTGCAGGTGGCGCAGCCGGTGAGCTTTGCGCACCACCTGCTGGCCTACGTGGAAATGTTCAGCCGCGATGCCGAGCGCATGGCCGACGTGCGCCGCCGCACCAACCGCCTGCCGCTGGGCAGCGCCGCGCTGGCCGGCACCACCTACCCGCTCGACCGCGAGCGCGTCGCGAAGACGCTGGGCATGGAGGGCGTCTGCCAGAACAGCCTGGACGGCGTGAGCGACCGCGACTTTGCGATTGAATTTACTGCGGCGGCCAGCCTGTGCATGGTGCACATCAGCCGCTTCTCGGAAGAGCTGATCCTCTGGATGAGCCAGAACTTCGGCTTCGTGAAGATCGCCGACCGCTTCACCACCGGCTCGTCGATCATGCCGCAGAAGAAAAACCCGGACGTGCCCGAACTGGCCCGCGGCAAGACCGGCCGCGTGGTCGGCCACCTGATGGGCCTGATCACCCTGATGAAGGGCCAGCCACTGGCCTACAACAAGGACAACCAGGAAGACAAGGAGCCGCTGTTCGACACCGTCGACACGCTCAAGGACACGCTGCGCATCTTCTGCGAGATGGTGGGTGGTCAGCTGAACCCGGCCACGGGGCAGAAAGAAGGCGGCATCACCGTCAACGCCGCCGCCATGGAGGCCGCCGCCAACAAGGGCTATGCCACCGCGACCGACCTGGCCGACTACCTGGTCAAGAAGGGCCTGCCCTTCCGAGATGCGCACGAAACCGTGGCCCACGCCGTCAAGGCCGCCACCAGCCACAACTGCGACCTGTCCGAACTGCCGCTGGCCGTGCTGCAGGGTTTCAACGCGTCGATCGAAAAAGACGTGTACGAGTGCCTCAGCCTGCGCGGCAGCCTGAACGCCCGCAACACCCTGGGCGGCACCGCGCCTGCCCAAGTCAAGGCGCAGATCGCGCGCCACCGCACCCGCCTCGCCTGACAGCGGTCAGCCGGCCAGTTCCCTCAAGACTGGCGCACAGATGCCGATCTACGGGGGTGAAAAAGTCCGTGGCCCACGGACACTCATCCCTGAACGGAGGTTGTCTTGTCCCTGCTCATGTACTGGATGGCCGGTGTGCTGGCGCTGGCCCTGGCCTGGTGGTTCTTCCGCCGCCCACCGGTGAAAGCGGCGCCCGCACGACCCATCGCTGCACAGCACAGCAATGCCCCCGCGCTGCGCGCCGCCGCCCCGACACCCTCGCCCGCCGTCCGTGAAACCACCCTGCCGCCGGCCGAAGCCATGCCGGCGGAACTCGCTGGATTCCGCTGGCTGCGGGAACAGGACATCGACCCCGCACGCCGCGACGCCCTGCTGGCCGCCTTCCGCGGCATCCCGCGCCCCCCGCGTTCGATGCAGAAGCTGCTGTCGCCGGATTTCGTGGCCAAGGCCGGTTCCGCCGAACTCAGCGAACTGGTGATGGGCGAGCCGCTGATCGCCGCCAAGGTGCTTTCAACGGTGAACTCGCCGATGTACGGGCTGCGCACCCCCGTGACCAACATCGGCCATGCGGTGACCTTCCTGGGCATGAACACCGTGCGCAGCATCTGCCTGCAGTACATGCTGGCCGAGGCCTTCAAGCCCAAGCTGGCCGAGGCGCAGCGCTGCTTCGACGCCATCTGGCAGGCCAGCGCCATCGCCAGCGAACTCTGCGTGCGGCTGGGCAAGGCGCTCAACCTGCCCGATGTGGGCAACCTCTCCACCCAGGTCGTGCTCAGCTTCGTGGGGCAACTGGCGGCCGCATCCCTGATTCCCGCCTCGCGCCTGGAGCCGTGGCACCACCAGAACCGGTTGCAGCGCGCCCACACCGAGCAGGAACTGCTGGGCCTGAACGCCAGCGAAATCGGCAGCCTGCTGATGAAGTCCTGGGAGCTTCCCGAGAGCCTGATCGACGAGGTCTGCGGCGTCGGCCGCCAGCTGGCGACGCCTTTCATGGTCACCGACCGCGCCCGGGCACCGCGGTTTGCGCTGGGCTATCTCTGCGCCCGACTGGGCGAGCACTTTGCGCTGGGAGAGCTCGACAGCCTCGAAGGCTACGACCCGGCGCTGGACATTGCCGCCGACACCCACCACCTGCGCGCCAGCCTGGCCCACCCCGCCCTGGCCCGGCTCGATCAGGCGCTGGCCGCGCCCGAACTGCAGGCCGCGCTGGACCAGATGATGGGCCGCGCCACCGCCGAGGCTTGACCCCGGTCAAGCGCCCGGGCAGTGGTTTGCAGCTACAGTGACGTCCCATGGAAGCGACCACCACCCCCGAAGCCCCCGCCCAGGCCACCACCGGGCTGGACTGGACCCCGCAGCTGCAGACCGGCGACGGCCGCATGGACGACACCCACGAAGAGTTCGTGGAGATGCTCAACCGGCTGCTGGCCACCCCGCAAGACCAGCAACTGCCGCTCTACCTCGAGTTCATCGAGCACACCAAGGAGCACTTCGCCCAGGAAGAGCGCTGGATGGTGGCCACCGGTTTCGCGCCCGACAACTGCCACGCCGGCCACCACGCCACCATCATGGAAACGCTGCACGCCGTGGTGGAGCACTACGAAAAAGACGACAAGGAAATCATCACACGCCTGGCCGAGGCGCTGGTCGAGTGGTTCCCGCAGCACGCCGCCACCATGGACGCCGGCCTGGCGCTGCACATGAAGGACGTGGGTTTCGACTCCCGCACCGAAACCCTGGCCGACCCCAGCCGGGTGCGCCCGGCCACCATGAGCGGCTGCGGCAGCGTCAGCTGCTCCTGACCGCCACCGGGCGGCTACAGTGGGTGGATGAACACACCCACCGCCGTCGCCCCGCCCGCGGGCAGCCGCATCGCCCTGCGCCTGGAAGGCGCCGACTTCCACGATGCCTGGGCCATCGACGCCGCCGAACCCTCGCTCAGCGCCCTCGGCCAGTTCCTGAAATCGGCCCGGGCGACGCCGCGCTGGGTCGATGCCTGCATGACGCTGCGCAACCGCGCGGTGCAACTGGTGGGCCTGAAGAACCTGGGCGAACTCTCCGGCATCCACCCCGCCCGCCCCGACGCCGACTACCGGCCTGGCGAGCGCGTGGGCATCTTCACCCTGTTCGAGAACACGCCCGACGAGGTGCTGCTGGGTGACCGCGACAAGCACCTGGACGTGGTGGTCTCGGTGCATTGCGCCCGCCCAGCCGGACAGCCCGTGCGTGTGACGGTCACCACCGTGGTCCACACCAAGAACCGGCTCGGACGGCTCTACATGCTGCCGGTCAGGCCCATGCACAAGCTGATCGCGCCGTCGGTGCTGCGCGCGATCGGTGCATGACGCACCACTCTTGCAGAAGAACCTCTCCATTGGTGCGTTTTTTGCTTTGACATGGTGCGATTCGCCATGCAGATCCTGTTTTGGCGCCAATCACGCACCAAAAAACGCTTTCTGCACGGAGATTCCTCATGGACGCACTCAAACAGGGCGCCGACGCCCTGTTCATCCTGCTCGGCGGGATCATGGTTCTGGCCATGCACGCCGGTTTCGCCTTTCTTGAACTCGGCACGGTCCGGAAAAAGAACCAGGTCAACGCCCTGGTCAAGATCCTGGTCGACTTCTCGGTCTCGACCATCGCCTACTTCGTCGTCGGCTACGGCGTCGCCTACGGCACGCACTTCTTCATCGGCGCCGAAACGTTGGCCCAGAAGAACGGCTACAACCTGGTCAAGTTCTTCTTCCTGCTGACCTTTGCCGCCGCCATCCCCGCCATCATCTCCGGCGGCATTGCCGAACGTGCCAAATTCTGGCCGCAACTGATTGCAACGGCCGTCATCGTCGGATTTTTCTATCCGTTCTTCGAAGGCATCGCCTGGAACGGCCACTTCGGCGTGCAGGCCTGGATCGAGGCCGCCACCGGCGCCACGTTCCATGACTTCGCCGGCTCCATCGTGGTGCACGCGGTCGGTGGCTGGATCGCCCTGCCGGCGGTGGTCTTCCTGGGCGCCCGCGCCAACCGCTACCGCAAGGACGGCGGCATCTCGGCCCACCCGCCCTCGAACATTCCGTTCCTGGCGCTCGGCGCCTGGATCCTTTGCGTGGGCTGGTTTGGCTTCAACGTGATGAGCGCGCAAACACTGGACAAGATCTCGGGTCTGGTCGCGGTCAACTCGCTGATGGCCATGGTCGGCGGCACGCTGGCCGCGCTGATCGCCGGCAAGAACGACCCCGGCTTCGTGCACAACGGCCCGCTGGCCGGTCTGGTGGCTGTGTGCGCGGGCTCTGACCTGATGCACCCGCTGGGCGCGCTGGTGGTCGGCGCCGTGGCGGGCCTGCTGTTCGTGGTGATGTTCACCGCCACGCAGAACCGCTGGAAGATCGACGACGTGCTGGGCGTCTGGCCGCTGCATGGCCTGTGCGGCACCTGGGGCGGCATCGCCGCCGGCATCTTCGGCCAACAGGCGCTGGGAGGTCTGGGTGGCGTCAGCTTCGGCGCGCAACTGATCGGAACCGCGATGGGCGTGACCTGGGCGCTGCTGGGTGGGGTGGTGGTCTACGGCCTGCTGAAAGCCACCCTGGGCCTGCGGCTGGACCAGGAAGAGGAGTACGACGGCGCCGACCTGAGCATCCACAAGATCAGCGCCACGCCGGACCGCGAAGTCAGCTGGTGAACCCGGGCCGGGGCGGTGGCGCTCAGTGCGCCACCGACGTCGAGAACAGGTTGATCACCACCACGCCGGCAACGATCAGGCCCATGCCGATCAGCGCGGGCGCATCCAGCGTCTGGCCGAACACCCACCACGCGATCAGCGAGATCAGCACGATGCCGACGCCCGACCAGATGGCGTAGGCCACGCCGGTCGGCACACTGCCTAGGGTCTGCGCCAGACAGTAGAACGAGATGGCGTAGCCGATCACCGTGGCCACGCTGGGCCAGAGGCGGGTGAAGCCTTGGGAGGTCTTGAGCAGGGAGGTGGCGATCACCTCGGCGACGATGGCCGCGCCGAGGTAGAGGTAGGCGGCTTTCATGAAGGGAATCTACCCCGGGGGTAATCCGCGGCCGGGAACCACCAAAGCCCCGCGTCAAGGGTCCGCCGCCCGCTTGCCATAGAGTGGGCGCATGCCGCCGGATCGCCCGCCTGAACACGACTCGACCGCCCCCGCCAAAGCCACCCCCCGCGAATGGTGGGGGCTGGCCGCCATCGCCCTGCCCTGTCTGGTCTATGCCATGGACCTGACGGTGCTCAACCTCGCGGTGCCGGCGCTCAGCCGGGCGCTGGCGCCCAGCGCCTCGCAGCTGCTGTGGATCATCGACATCTACGGCTTCCTGGTCGCCGGTTTCCTGATCACCATGGGCACGCTGGGCGACCGCATCGGGCGCCGCCGGCTGCTGCTGATCGGCGCGGCCTTCTTTGCCGCGGCCTCGGTGCTGGCCGCGTTCGCGCGCACGCCGGCCGAACTGATCGTGCTGCGCGCGCTGCTGGGCATCGCCGGCGCGACGCTGGCGCCGTCCACGCTCTCGCTGATCCGCAACATGTTCCACGACGAGACGCAGCGCCAGTTCGCCATCGGCGTGTGGATCACCGCATTCTCGGTCGGCAGCGCCATCGGCCCGCTGGTTGGCGGCTGGCTGCTGGAGCATTTCTGGTGGGGTTCGGTGTTCCTGCCCGCGGTGCCGGTGATGGTGCTGCTGCTGGTGCTGGGGCCGCGCCTGCTGTCCGAGTACCGCGACGAGAACGCCGGCCGCATCGACGCCGCCAGCGTGCTGCTCTCGCTGGCGGCCGTGCTCGCCACCATCTACGCCATCAAGGCCATGGCCGAGGCCGGCCCCAGCGCGGCGCGGCTGGCGCTGCTGGCCACGGGTGTGGCCGTGGGCTGGGTGTTCGTGCGGCGCCAGCGGGTCATCGACTACCCGCTGCTGGAACTGCGGCTGTTCGCCATCCCCACCTTCCGCACCGCCATCGTGGCCTACGCGCTGTCGTGCCTGGCCATGTTCGGCGTCTACATCTTCATCGCGCAGTACCTGCAGATGGTGTTGATGCTCACGCCGCTGCAGGCGGGATGGGCCACCGTGCCCTGGGCCGGCGGCTTCGTGTTCGGCTCGCTGGTGCTGGCGCCGAAGATGGCGGCGCGCTACGGCCCCGGCCCAGTGATGGTCTGTGGCCTGGCCGCTGCGGCCGTGGGCATGCTGCTGATGGTGGGCGCCGACGGCCCGTGGGCGCTGTGGGTGCTGGTGGCCGGCATGGTGGTGGTCAGCCTGGGCATGGCACCAGTGTTCGCCGTGGGCACCGAGCAGATCATCACCTCGGCGCCGCCCGAACGCGCGGGCGCGGCCTCGTCCATCGCCGAAACGGCCTCGGAGTTCAGTGGTGCGCTGGGCATCGCGCTGTTCGGCAGCGCGGGCACGCTCATCTACCGCCACCAGCTGGGCGGCGCGGGGTTGGCCGATGTGCCGGCGCAGGCGCAAAGCACGCTCGGCGGCGCCCTGGAAGCCGCGAACCGGCTGCCACCGGACATGGCCCAGACGCTGGTGAGCGCCGCGCAGGCTGCGTTCACCGACGCGCTGCAGTTCACCGCGCTGGCCAGCAGCGTGCTGGTGCTGCTCGCCAGTGTGCTGGCCGCGCGGATGCTGCGGCGGCCGTAGCCGCCCCGCGGGTCACACCATTGTGTTGACCTGCGTGCCCACCGGGCCGCTGCCCGCCAGCGGCAGGTTGCCGGCCACCCCATTGAGCAGCGTGGCCGCGGCCGACTCCTGCGTCTGCATGGCCTCCTTGAGCACCGCGATCTGCACCTGCTGCTCGGCCGCGCCACGGCGCGTCTGGGCCACGCGGTCCACGACCAGGGCGGGAGAAACGGACATGTCCATGGGAAATCCTTTGAAGCTGTTCAGCCTGTATCGGCCGGTGGGACAGGCGGCTTGAACTGGCGGCGCTGCTGGCCCCGGTGCGCCGCTTGCCTCACTGGTAACAAAACGAACAAAATGGCCGCAGAGCCATTCCGGCCAGACCCCACACGCCGCCCGGGGAGGGAGCGACATGACAGCAGAGGCACCGGCGCACCGGTTTCACATCCGCGTTGACCGCAAACTCACGCACCCGCAGGTGCTCGGCCTGCTGGACGAACACCTGGCCGGCATGCGCGCCGCCTCACCGCCCGAATGCGTGTTCGCGCTGGACCTGAACGGCCTGCGCCGGCCCGAGATCACCTTCCTCACCGCCTGGCGCCTGCCGCCGGACGCCGCGCCCGGCACTGAACCCGAAGCCGTGGGCGAACTGGTCGCCATGGGCGCCCTCAAGGAACTCACGCCCACCACCGCCACCGCCGGCGGCCACGGCGAACTCAAGTCCATGCGCACCAGCGCGCGCCACCTGCGCCAGGGCGCCGCGCAGGCCATCCTGACCGAACTGCTGACCCTGGCCCGTGAACGCGGCTACGCGCGAGTCAGCCTGGAAACCGGCAGCACGCCGGCGTTTGAACCGGCGATTGCGATGTACCGGCGTTTCGGGTTTGTGGAATGCGGGCCGTTTTCGGATTACCGCGAGGATCCGTTTAGTCGGTTTATGAGTACGGAGCAAATATGAACAGCAAGCTTCAAAATCTGATGGCATCTAATTTGCTGAAACAAGAACGTCAATAACTATCAAAGAGTTCAAAAATGGAACTACCCTACAAAAGACGCCAGAAGCAAAAAAGCCAAATTATCCCGGAAGCTCACACCAACACGCAAGGAAGGGCACCCAAGGTCGTTTCCACAGTTTTGTCACTATTCTCAAAAACCCTACTCACCTTCTTCGCATCTCTTGCGGGTGCAGTCATCGCAAGTTTTGCAAGCATCTACTTCACACTAACAACACTTGAGGCGTTTAAAGCTGAAGAGTTGAAGTCCCCTTGAAAACCTGAACCACCCGGAAGTAGAGAATTCCCCAAGACGGAGTCTCTACATGAAGAAATCCAGATTCAGCGAAGCGCAGATAGTCGGCATCCTCAAGGAGGTCGAGATGGGTGCCAAGGTCGGCGAGACGTGCAGGAAGCACGGCGTGAGCGAGCCGACCTACTACAAGTGGAAGAGTCAGTTCTCTGGCATGACGGTCTCGCACCTGGCGCAGCTTCGGCAACTGCAGGACGAGAACGCCAAGCTCAAACGCATGTATGCCGACCTGGCGCTCATGCACCACGCGCTCAAGGACGTTGTCGACCGAAAGCTCTGACCCCGGAGCGTCGCGAGATGGTCGTTCAAGCCCTCATGGCCGAGCACGGCATGAGCGAGCGCCGAGCCTGCCAGGCCAGCGGCATTGCCCGCTCCACACTGCGCTACCGACCCATTGCGCGCGACGACTCCGGGGTCATCACCTTCATCCAGATGCACATGGCGCTCAACCCGCGCCACGGCTTTGGCCTGCTTTACGACAGTGCCCGCCACCAAGGCAAGCCCTGGGGCAAGACGGTGCTTTGGCGCGTGTACTGCGAGCTGCGGCTGAACCTGCCACGGCGCGGCAAGAAGCGTTTGCCGGCGCGCATCAAGCAACCGCTGGAGGCTGCTGGCCAACCCAATCAGGGTTGGAGCTGCGACTTCATGGCCGATGCACTGTGGTCCGGCAGGCGATTCAGGACCTTCAACGTCATCGATGAGTTCAACCGCGAGGGCCTGCGTATCGAGGTCGACACCAGCCTGCCGGCAGCCCGTGTCATACGTGCCTTGAATGAGCTGGTGGAAGTGCGCGGAGCGCCGCTGTCGATTCGCCTGGACAACGGCCCGGAGTTCATCGCTCACGCTCTGTCCGAATGGGCGAAATCCAAGGGCATCGCGCTCAATCACATCCAGCCAGGAAAGCCCACGCAAAACGCCTATGTCGAACGATTCAACAAGACCTACCGAACCGAGGTGCTGGACTGCTATGTCTTCGAGTCATTGCAGGAGGTGCGTGATATGACGGCCGACTGGCTGCACCGCTACAACCACCAGCGCCCCCATGAATCTCTCGGCCGAATCCCACCGGTCGAGTACCGTGTCAAACTGTTCCCCAACCTCTACTTCTGACTGGCTCAGGAATTCGAGGGGACTTCA
>NZ_MCIC01000013.1:0-1210 GCF_002025745.1 Hydrogenophaga sp. H7
CATGGACATGCACTCTCCCTCCACCGCTGCCGGCGATGCCCGCCACGTCGCAGGCCAGCAAGGCGCCCATGCCGAATTCCTGACCTTCCGCCTGGGTGCGGAGGAATACGGGATCGACATCCTGCGGGTGCAGGAGATCCGCTCCTACGAGGAGCCTACGCGGATCGCGAACGCGCCGCACTTCATCAAGGGCGTGGTGAACCTGCGCGGGGTGATCGTGCCGGTGGTGGACCTGCGCATCAAGCTGGGCTGCGAGAAGGTGGAATACAACGGCTTCACGGTGGTGATCGTGCTCAACGTGCGCGGCCGGGTGGTCGGTGCGGTGGTCGATTCGGTCTCGGACGTGCTGGAGCTGGCCAGCGAGCTGATCAAGCCGGCGCCGGAGATGAACACCTCGATGGACACGAGCTTCATCACGGGCATTGCCAGCGTGGGCGAGCGCATGCTGATCCTGATGGACATCGAGGCGCTGATGAGCAGTCCCGACATGGGGCTGATGGACAGCAGTTCGCAGAACCTGCAGTAGGCCCCGGGAAAACCAGGTCTGTGTTCAAGGGCGCCCGTCGGGCGCCCTTCTCTTTGGACCCATGGTGGGGGGTCATTCGGTCATTTGCCCGGGTCCAGTGGCTCTTTTTCCGCCTTCAGTACCGGGCGGACCGGCCGATAGTTCATGAATCCCCATTTGTGTTTCAAGGACGGCCTACATGGACATGCACTCTCCCTCCACCGCTGCCGGCGATGCCCGCCACGTCGCAGGCCAGCAAGGCGCCCATGCCGAATTCCTGACCTTCCGCCTGGGTGCGGAGGAATACGGGATCGACATCCTGCGGGTGCAGGAGATCCGCTCCTACGAGGAGCCTACGCGGATCGCGAACGCGCCGCACTTCATCAAGGGCGTGGTGAACCTGCGCGGGGTGATCGTGCCGGTGGTGGACCTGCGCATCAAGCTGGGCTGCGAGAAGGTGGAATACAACGGCTTCACGGTGGTGATCGTGCTCAACGTGCGCGGCCGGGTGGTCGGTGCGGTGGTCGATTCGGTCTCGGACGTGCTGGAGCTGGCCAGCGAGCTGATCAAGCCGGCGCCGGAGATGAACACCTCGATGGACACGAGCTTCATCACGGGCATTGCCAGCGTGGGCGAGCGCATGCTGATCCTGATGGACATCGAGGCGCTGATGAGCAGTCCCGACATGGGGCTGATGGACAGCAG